>JAJRXM010000020.1 GCA_024276275.1 Candidatus Zixiibacteriota bacterium | reverse complement strand
CCTATAAAACTTAATAATGTTTTAACATTAGCAACTGCAAGCAGATAATGTAATTTTGCTTAATGATTGTTGCTCATGGGAAACTACGAGATTTCGACCAGATTTTTATTGGAGTATCTCAAACGAAACAATTGTTTTTTTGAAAGAACAAATTCATGAAAGAGAAACAAATGAAAATATCAAAGACTCAAGTATCTATCCCGATGCAGTTTGATTCTCATCAAGGTATTAAATCAGTAGATAAACTAAGAAATAAATCGCTGTATCTGCTAGGTATACTTGAAGAATTTGATAACAACCATTTACCATATATCTCCGCATGTGAAGACTTAGGGGTTCGCTACAAAACTCTCGATATCTCAGGTCCTGATTGGATTCAGGTCGTACTAAGTAGCGGATGTGATGCTTTTCTTGTGTGGCCCTCCTTCAAGGTAAGCATACAGAAACGTATGTTTGACGAACGATTGAAGATAATAGTCGATGAAATGCATAAGACGATTTATCCAACCTACGATGAAGTCTGGTTGAATGAGAGTAAACTGCGAATGTCTTATTGGCTGAAAACACATAACATACCGCATACTAAGACATGGGTATTCTATTCTCATGAACAAGCATTGAAATTTGCTAAAGATGCCCAATTACCGCTTGTAGTAAAACACGATATGGGCTCAAGAAGTGCAGGAGTGAAGATTCTTCATAACCGCTCTGAACTTATGCAATATGTTAATAATCGTTTCGGAAAAGGACTTGTTTGCCAAGGAGCCGACAGTCGGGATAGTGAATGGGGTTATATCCTGTTTCAGGAATTTCTCCCGGAAGTCGCCGAGTGGCGAATGATTCGAATCGGGGAGTCATATTTTGGACATCAGAAACTTGCAGATGGGACATTTCATAGTGGCTCCGGAAAAGTGGGATGGTATAATCCTCCTATAGAACTGTTGGACTTTATTCGTGAGTTAACGGACAATGCCGGATACACAGCAATGAATGTGGACATATTTGAAACTTCAAATGGACATTTTGTCGTCAACGAAATTCAGTCGCACTTTGCGGCATACATAGAGTCTCAAATGTATATCGACGGCAAGCCGGGTCGATATTTATATGACTATTCCATACGAGAATGGCGATTCGAAGAAGGTGTTTTTTGCCATAACAGTTGCTGCGATCTACGGGTTATGGAACTTCTCAATCAGCTTGATAGAACGGTTTCCAATTCATTGCATCACCTTGATGTAAGGAAGCTAACAAGTAAAAATATAGTTAATGTTTGATTCACTATAGAGGAAACCTTTTGAGAATTACAGACATATTAAGGAGACAACATGGTTGAACAAGAAAAAAAGAAGTGACGATTGTCGGTGGCGGTAGTAGTGCACATGTTTTGATTCCTTTTCTTTCCGGTGCGGGTTTTAACGTCAACCTTCTCACTCGAAAACCAAAGGAATGGTCCCAGAAGGTCGATGTTCAGCTGCACTCGATTCATGGGGAACTCCAGGAGGTGTTTTCTGGTTCCCTGACGAAAATTAGTGACAATCCGGCTGAAGTTATTCCACAGGCAAGTTTGGTGATTTTGTGCATGCCTGTATGCAAATATCGTTTCGCTCTTCACGACCTGGCACCGCATCTTGCAAAAGGTAAAGAAGTGTTTGTCGGGACCATTTATGGTCAAGCAGGATTTAACTGGATGGTCGATGAGATCAAGAGGAAATTTGATCTGAACAATATTACCACCTTTGCCATCGGTTTGATTCCGTGGATTTGCCGGATCATTGAGTATGGTAAGGTGGGAGTGACCTATGGTTGTAAGGAACTGAATGTCGTGGCGGTGTCACCGCCGAATCGTTTCTCTGAACTCAACGACCTTTTGTTGAAGAATATTTGCGAGCGGTGGCTGAAAAAAGGATCTTTCCGACAAGCCGCCAATTTTTTGTCACTTACTCTGTCTGTCGACAACCAAATCATCCATCCTTCACGTTGCTACGGTTTGTTTCTCAAATACGATGGAAAATGGGCGAACAAAGAAGATATCCCCTATTTTTACCGCGACTATGATCAAAAATCCGCCGACCTTCTACAGGAATTAGATGCGGATTTCTCTAAGATTCGAGATACCCTCAAGGCAAAATATCCTCAGCAGGATTTCCAATATATGCTTGATTATTTGGGTCTTGAGCGATTCTCATACCAGTCGAAAAACACCGACATTCGCGAGTCATTCACTACTTCTCTGACGTTGGGAGCCATCAAACCACCCACCGTGCAATTAGAAAGTGGCGAATGGGTCATTGACAAGAACCACCGCTTCTTTACAGACGACATTCATTATGGTCTGTGCATCGCAAAATGGATTGCCGAGCAACTAGCTCTGGACGTTCCCACTATTGATAGCATCATCGACTGGGCTCAACAATTGCGCAATGAGAAAATCATCGATGGGAATAGATTGTTATTGAACAGCGAAAGCCTGACCTCGGAATTCATGTCCGGCATTCCTCCGGTGTATGGACTAAACAGCATCGATGCCATACTGGACTAATTTCTGTTTTCAACCGTCAGTGAACTTGAAAAACGCTATCCTACTGGTAATTGCAATAAAATTTATCAACTGTTGACAGAACAGGCTAATTTCTTTAATTTTCAAAATGAAAAAAATCACGACAATACTTTTATGTATGACTTTATTGTTAATCGTTGTCATTGGTTGCGGCAATGAATCAATAACCGGTCTTAAAATTACAATATCAAATATCAAATCACCTGCAATGGTAAACTCAGGAGAGCCTAATCTAAATTTCAATCCTGATGGAGGGGCTGTTCTTTCCTGGATTGAAAAAGATTCGGCTAAGGTTAGTCGACTAATGTTTTCGATTTGGCAAAATAGCAACTGGTCAAAATCACAAATAATTTCTCAAGGGGATAACTGGTTTGTTAACTGGGCTGACTTCCCTTCGGTGAGTATGAATGCAAACGGTGTAATGCTTGCCAGTTGGTTAGTTAAGTCGGCTAAGGCAACTTATGCCTATGATATACATATTTCCCAATCAATCAACAGTGGCAAAACCTGGTCAGAATCTTTTATAATTCATACTGACAGTACAAACAGTGAGCATGGTTTTGTTGCGATAGCACCAAGAGCAAATAATAAAATTGGTGTCTCATGGCTGGACGGTCGGGAGACTGTCAATGAAAAAGGAAGCATGACCCTGAGATATGCGAATGTCGGTAATGATAATAAACTTAGTGATGAAGTTTTATTGGACAGTCGTGTTTGTGATTGTTGTCAAACGACAATGACTGTTGCAGGTGACGGATCTACATTGGTGGCATACAGAAATAGGTCTGATAACGAAGTAAGAGATATTTATCTGGTTCGCAATAAGGATAACCGTTGGAGTGAACCAAAGGCGGTAGCAAATGACAACTGGTTAATCAACGGCTGTCCTGTAAACGGTCCCTCGATTTCATCTAGTAATCAATTGGTAGCAGTAAGCTGGTTTACAGTCGGTGACAATGACTCTGCTCGAGTGCTTTGTTCTTTTTCAAATGATTTTGGAGAAACATTCTCTGAACCGTTTTCGGTTGATACCGGAGAACCGTTAGGTCGGGTAGATATTGAATTTGTGAATGAATCAATTGCTATAGTCAGTTGGCTTGAGTATAAAGGCGATACAACTCGTGTTGCTGTGAGAACAATAAATGAATACGGTATAATATCTCAACCGGTAACTGTAACGCAATCAAGTTCCAGTCGTTTGAGCGGTGTACCTCGTATGACAAAAACCAAAGACGGTATTTTAATTACCTGGACAGAACTGAGTACTCCCCCTACTGTGAAAACGGCACTAATCAGTGTGAAATAAATTATTAAAATATAAAAAACGATAGGGTTCCAACCGAATCCAGAGACCAAACAAAAGCCGCTCAATTGAGCGGCTTTTGTAATAATAATATGTTGTAAAAAATATATTTATTCGGCTATTATAATCTCTAATGCCGGCGATACGTTTGATGTTACTCCCGGATGCGTAGCACAGCGTGCCTGAGCAGTTATATTGTACGTCCCTGCTGCAGTAAATGTGTGTTGCACTCCTACGGAATATCCATACAAAGTCGTATAACTACCAGCAACCCAACCGGAAACAGACCCATCTCCGTAGGTTACTTGAAATTGGATATCATCACCAAAGGTACTGATAGTACCAGAAATACTGAAGTGAATAAGTGTGCCAACCGTTTGATTTCCATACGATTTTTGAGGTTCGACCGGGGTTGTAATAACTTCCGGGCTATCGGTAATATCAATATCATGTGGAACAGTTGACCAGTCAGACATAATGAGGGTGTCTTCAGCACAACGAGCACGGTATATTACGGAATAAATACCAGCTGCCGTGTATGTGTGTATGACACTACTGGAAGCATCCCAATCAGATATTGTACCGTCTCCAAAGTCAAACTGATATTCTACGGCATGATTCAAACTTGTCCAAGCAGCTCTATTTTGTTCAATGGTAAGGCTCACATTGATAGACGCATAGTAAGGTCCATAGACTGTCTCATTGGATAAAGTAACTACCTCATCAATATTGATAACCGATACCGCAGACCACTCAGATTCAATCGGTGTATGTAGGTAGACAACACACCTTCCCTGAGCTTTAACTTCAAAGTCTCCTTTTGTGGTATAGCGATGAGACTGGCTTGCTGTAGTTGACCAAGCAGTAGTATCTGAACCGTCACCCCAGATAAACCGATATTCAATAGCGTTATGAGAATAACTGCTTTCACTACCGGAAGTGGTAAAATAAACGAGATCATTTATTATTGCAGAGTCCGGACCGGTAGGTGGGTTTGGTGCACTTACTGTTTCCGGATCACGGGCAATTATATTGATAGGATCCGACCATTCTGATACAATCTCAGGGTGGACAGCACAACGAACCTGTCTTGTCATTGGATAAATACCTACAACGGTCCAAGTTTTACTTACATATGTTAGATCAGGTACCCAGTAAGACATAGGAGTCCCATCAGCCCAGTCAAACCTGACTTCAACTGCATGCCCCAATGAACTGTTCGCTCCATAAGCACGGTATGATACCGGTAAATTTACTTCAGGATATCTTTGACTCGTTTGCCAGTTTACGAAACCAGGTTTGTCAATAGTTTCGATAGCAACTGCTGTAATAGTTACAACCAGTGAATCAGAGGATGCAGAAATAGAGGTATGAGTAGAACATCTTGCTAAGTATCTGACAATATATGTTCCTTCGGTAGTCCACGTGTGTGATCTACCAAACGGAGTTGTTGTTGACCATTCTGAAAAAGTACCGTCACCCCAAATCAAACTGCCCTTCAATTTGGTCACCAAGATTCGTTAATGAGCTATGGAAGATAGTGTAATCATAAGTCTCGTTGATAGCTCCCGCTTCAACTCCGGTTATCACTGTTGGAGGTGAAGGAATAACTTCCGGCGGGTCAGTTATTACAATAGCATTTGAGGTTGACCAATTTGATTCTATAGTAGGGTGGGTTCTGCACCGAGCTTGCATAGCAATATTGTATGTGCCTGCTATTGCATACTTATGTTGTAAAGTTGTAAAGTTATAGTACCAGTTTGACATCTGACCGTCACCAAAATCAAAACGATATTCCAGATAATCCCCATAACTGCTTACTGCTCCACCGTTATTAGTTAAGAGTATGTTATCATCGGTTGTGCCTGTAGCAGGTACCGTGGGTGGGTCGGGAGGTGAGACAGTCTCAGCAGCAGCTACGCTGATTGTAACAGTTTTATCTGCTGACCAGTCAGATTCTATAGTTGTATGAGTAATACATCGGGCTTGAGTCTTTATTACGTAAGTGCCTGCTGTTGACCATGAATAAGAAGGAGATACACCATCGTTATACCAACTAGAGATATTTCCATCTCCCCAATCAAACCGGTATTGTATGTTATCACTGTAGCTGCTTACAGCACCGGAGGTAGTAAACCTGAGGCTTTGATTTTCCTCACCAGATATCGGTCCGCCTGGAACGTTAGGAGTACTTACTGTTTCTATTACGAATATACCGATTGTAACTATAGTTGCAGCTGACCATTCGGATACAATTGTTGGATGATCAACACAACGTGCCTGAGTTTTGACTTGATAGGTTCCTACTCCCCATGAATTCTGCATTGCTGTTGTTGACCAATTAGAAAAACTGCCGTCACCCCAATCAAATCTGTATTCAATACCATCACCTGAACTACTTATAGAACCGTGAGCACTATATGATAAATCTTGATTCTCATAACCGTTCGCAGGACCAGAAGGGACAGCCGGGATATTTATAGTTTCTACTGTAGCATTTAATGTAGTAAAATTCCAAATATCCGAATTAGTAGAAGCTCCTGACGGATCTTTTGCTGTTACTGACCAATAGTATTTTGTACTGTTTACTAGTGATGTAGGAGAATAGGAGTTTACTGATTGATCTATTGCAATAACCGGTGGCGGTGAAGTTGTACCGAATGAAACTGTATAAGTTAAGGCATCACCATCGGGGTCAGAACATTTCCATCTCAAAGTCGGTGTTAGCGACACTCCACTAGCACCATTTGCGGGTGCACCCGAAGGACTGTCAAGTGTAATTTCTCCCGGGGCTTTATTTGTTGAGGTTGCAGGATTATTGTCACCTCCACAACTTATTAATAATGGAATTAAAAGAAAAAGGCTTGCGATAATCAGTATGAGTTTTCTCATATTTTGTATCTCCCAAAAGTTTTTATTTTTTTTATATAGACTTATATGAAAGTAATACAAGTATATTTCGATAAATACCTATTATTCCAATTTTGTCAAGATTATAAGATTGTACTTAAAATACTTTTACTAAACCATACAGCCAATCAAACTTGTAAGATACAGAATAATAACATTTTAACAAAAGCTAATCGAAGTCTTCATAAAGTATATCTGTAGTAAATTCCTAATACAATTCCTAACAAGTATTTTACCTTCGGATTATTCTATCTCCATACAGATAGAAGTCACTTGTTATAATATGCAAGGCGGCTAAAAAGTTATTTTTTACAAAAATTAGAATAAATAGGTTAGATTATTCCCGGATATACCTATTAAGATGGACTAATTTACTATCTCAAGTGCCTATAATAAAAATTTTGTTTCTTGCTTTGTATAAAAACCTATATATTTCTGACAATCTTTTTTGTGCATACAATATAAAAGTTCTATGTATAAAATTTATTCGTTTGTTTATAGTATAATAAAAAGTCTGTAATTGATTTTGTAAGGTTATAAATGTCAGAGAGTACGAACAACAATAGTAAGCACGTTCTAAAAAAGAACTCTTTAAGAGCCCTGTCATTGGCTGCTTTGGGAGTAGTTTTCGGAGACATAGGTACCAGCCCACTCTATGCTATCAGAGAATGTTTTCATGGAGAGTACGGCATTCCTGTAACTCAAGATAATATATTTGGTGTATTGTCGCTCATGTTTTGGGCATTGATAATTATTGTTTCGGTCAAATATCTTGCCTATATATTTCGAGCAGATAACCGAGGTGAGGGCGGCGTAATTGCATTAACGGCACAGCTTAAAAAAGATTCGAACTCATTAACTAAAAGAAGATTCTTTTTAATAGGCATGGGGATTTTTGGAGCTTGTTTGCTTTATGGTGATGGTATGATTACTCCCGCTATTTCGGTATTGAGTGCTGTTGAAGGACTAAAAGTTATTACACCGGAGTTTGAAACATTTGTCATTCCGGTGACATTGATTATCCTGGCTATTTTATTCTTTTTTCAAAAAAAGGGAACGGCAAAAATTGGTACTTTATTCGGTCCGATTATTCTTGTTTGGTTTCTTACCCTTGCTGTTCTTGGTCTTAATCAAATAATTAATCATCCAAGTATATTATTAGCAATCTCTCCGACGTACGGAATTAATTTTTTGATAAAATCTGGGATGCACGGCTTTACCGTACTTGGTGCTGTTTTTCTTGTTGTTACCGGCGCGGAAGCTCTCTATGCCGACTTAGGTCATTTCGGAAAAAAACCTATTCGGCTTGTATGGTTTACTTTGGTATTACCTGCTTTAGTTCTCAATTATTTTGGACAAGGTGCTTTATTACTGTCCAGTCCGTCAGATGCGTATCATCCATTTTATGCTATGGTTCCTTCATGGGGACTTATACCAATGCTTCTACTGGCAACCGTTGCAACAATTATTGCATCACAGGCAGTTATAACAGGAGTCTTTTCTTTAACAAGACAAGCTATACAAATGGGATACTTACCGAGATTAAAAATTTTACATACTTCCTCGAGACATTTTGGTCAAATTTATATTCCGTCAATCAATTGGATAATGATGATTGCTACCCTGGTGTTGGTACTCGGATTTCAATCTTCAAGTAAATTAGCCGCGGCTTACGGTGTCGCTGTCACTACAACTATGCTTATCGCAACCCTTCTTTTTTATGTTATTGCCAGAGAAAAATGGAACTGGGGAATTTTAAAAGCCGGTATACCTGTAATTCTTTTTCTCGTCGTAGACATATCATTTTTAACCGCGAATTTGAATAAAATTTTTCATGGGGCTTGGTTTCCGATTGTTTTGGGTGCAGTTGCAATGATTATTATGTCAACGTGGCAACAAGGACGTAAATATTTATCCGAACAACTTTTAAATAAAATAATTCCATTCGAAAAGATAAAAGAGAAAATCTCAAATGAAAAGATTCAACGAGTACGCGGGTGTGCCATATTCCTGACAGGTCACCCAAAAAATGTACCGGTTGCTTTGATTCATAATCTTGAACATTTTAAAGCATTACATGCAAATGTTGTTTTGCTCAATTTTTCCTTATTGGAAATTCCAAGAGTCCCTAATATGGAAAAAGTAAAAGTTGTAGAACTCGGTTCAGGGTTTTACCAAGTGACAGCTTTCTACGGATATATGGAATCACCCAGCGTACCAAAATTATTAGCACTGGCGAAGGGTCAAGGATTAGATGCTGAGATAGATACAAGTAGTTTTTTCGTTGGTAGAGAAAAGCTTATTGTAAACGGTGGTCATCAGATGTTTAGATGGCGGGCACATCTATTTTAATTTTTATCAAGAAATGCTTATGATGCATCGGCATTTTTTGAAATACCGGAAGATCGTGTTATTGAGGTAGGCATACGCCTTACTGTTTAGGTAATTATCAGTTTTTCTTTTATAATTTATAATATACAATTTCAATAGAAAACAGAACAAAGGAGATATAATTATGGACTTGACAATCCTTTATATTGTAGTAATTTTATAATAATCAGGTAAAACCTTATTTAAAGGTTAAGCTATGTTTGTATATAATAATGACAATGTATTTCCTGCCCCTTTGTGGGTAGAATCTATTGATGTTGCTGTTTGGGTGTGTGATCAATTCGGCGATATATGTTATATGAACTATAAAGCGAAGAAACTCTTTGGGTGTATCGCTTCTGATTGTATTGGATTACCTTGTTATAATATAATTTGCGGTGTTGATAGTAAGGGAAAACCGAGATGCTCTCCTGTATGTCCGGCATCATTACAAGATAAGAATAAAACCCTTATTGATTCTATAGATATTTATACACAACACTCAGACGGTAACAGATACAAGACTAAAGTATTAGTAATGCCTATTCAGCATCCCACCCGTCCACTTCATTGGCTGGTTCATTGTGCTATGACGGATAATAAAAAAAGTGATGCTGAAAAAAACCTAAAAAAAATATTAACCTATCCACCCTATACAAACGGGAACTATCCTCTTTTGACTAACAGAGAAAAAGAAGTTTTACAGCTTTTGAATGAAAATAAGGATTTAAAAGAATTGGCGGTTGAGCTACAACTAAAACCGGCTACAATTCGGAATCATGTACATCGTATACAGTCAAAACTTAAGATTCATTCAATTGTTGAAGCAATTACTGACAGTTTACTAAAGTTAAGTAACTAAATTTGTATATAAGCGTGATGAAGATTAAGTTCTCTCTTACTTAGTGAGACGAGCCGAGATAAAATTATATAACCATGCAAATATAGCACCACATATTAGCCCGTCTATCAATGCCCACCCCAAACCGATGACGGACCCCATAGGACTGATAGAATAACCACGATAGAGTTTACCTATAAAAGTAGGGTCTCCGGTAGCTCCTTAGAAAAAGATAATCCACCATGTCAAAAAGAAAAGACCAAAGCCCCATACTAATCCAACTGTTAATGAAAATGCTTTTAGATTTAGTTTCATGACACACTTCCTTTTTTATTGTGTTTAACAACTACAATCAGGAACAAATATCTTGATAAATAAAATATATAGTATTCTTAGTCTATTATGCAAGGTGGTTTTTATAAAAAAACTATTCAAAGCGAATTAGTAAATCTTTGATAGATTGCGGAATCTCGTTCACAGAGTCAATTGTCATAGAAGGGGTTTCGGTTGGTGTTCTCGGTTGTTGAATTTTGTAAACAGATGATCTGACCAATATAGATTTCATTCCTAGTTGAGTTGCAGGAATTATATCGTTATCTATTCTGTCGCCTATCATAACTGCATTATGTAAGTTTATGTTTGACTTTATGGCGATTTGTTCTAAGTACCGAGAGTCCGGTTTTGTAATTGTAAAATCATCCTGACTTAGAGAATTTGAAAAGCAGTTAATTCCGTTTGTTTCAAGCAAATTATAGATTTCGGCTCCGTATTGACCTGCCAGTATTAGTGAGTATTGATTAGACAAGTCTAACAGCACAGATTTAATACCCGACATCAGTTTGAGGGGCGGTCTTTTCCATTCATTGATAAATCTATTCCAAATTTTGTTGTACATAGTTAGATTGTGATTTGCGTTTTTCCAAATGACATATTGTCTTGATTGAGGGCAGAATGAAATAATTCCCTCTTTATAGTCATGTCGGTAATCCGACTCTTTATATGATATACCGAAATGATTTATTGCTTTTGTAATATGTTCGGCACATGACTCTTCATACTCTGTCTCATCAAGAATTATTCCTCCGGCATCGATAAGTACAGTTTCTATTTTCATAGTTTAATTCTTACTTACAACTCATCATTTGATGAAACGCACATATCTAAATCTTTTAAAATACCGTTTTTTATATTATAAATCCAGCCATGCACAGAAAGCTCTCCGCCGTCTTTCCATCTGTTTTGCACGATTGTTGTGTTGCACACATTATTCACCTGTTCAATAACATTTAACTCGCATAGCAAATCAAATTTGTTATCTTCAGAGGTATCTTGTAGTTTCAAAGCATTAAACCGAGCAACATCTTTGATATGTCTCAGCCAATTATCAATAAGTCCGTGCTGTTTGTTTTCCATCGCTGCTTTTATACCTCCGCATCCGTAATGACCGCAGATAATAATATGTTCGACTTTCAGAACCTCAACGGCAAACTGTATAACCGAAAGACAGTTTAAATCGGTATGCACGACAACATTGGCAATATTGCGGTGTACAAAAACCTCACCGGGCGGTAAGTTGACAATTTGGTTAGCAGGGACACGGCTATCGGAACAACCTATCCAGAGATATTTTGGAGCCTGTTGTTTTGATAACTTTGTAAAAAATTCAGAATCTTTTTCTTTGATAGATTCTGCCCATTCTTTGTTATTTTCAAACAAATGTCTTAGTGATTTCATATATGAAAAACCTCTTTTGTTTCAGCACAAATTAACTTAATAAATCAGACCAAACTGCATATTCATTACCGTTTGGATCTAGAAAATGAAATCTCTTACCGCCCGGGAAATCAAAAATCGGTTTAGCAATACTTCCACCGGCATTTTCAATCTTTGATAAAGTTTGTTTCAGTTCTTTACTGTAGAAGACTAACAATGCAGAACCATTACCAGTAGTAGTTGACAAATCGGATTGGTAAAAACCGCCATTTAGACCTTCATTGGTAAATGAGGTATATGCGGGACCATAGTCAACAAAAGACCATCCAAAAACTTGAGAGAAGAATTTTTTAGTTTTTTCGATATCTTTTGACGGAAATTCGATATAGTTTATTTTTTCATGTTGATTCATAGTATTCTTTCTTTTATTTTAAAATATCATTCTAATATAATGTTGTCAACAAAAGTCGGTCCGTTTGTAAAATAGTATAATTCGATTGAATTTTAAGATGAATTTGCAGTATATTTAATATAAGAAAAAATTCACATTAATACGTAATGTAAAAATGAATTAACTAAATAGAGGAATTCATGTTTGATAAAAAGAACAAACAACCAGATTCAAAATGTGACGGAACAAAAAATCCGTTTGGCAAATATCTTGGAGTCTGTATGGCGGTTAGTTTAGCTATCGGAACTGCTTTAGGGGTTGCATTGAACAATATCGGGTTGGGTGTCGGGGTCGGGGTTGCTTTGGGACCTGCAATAGCAATGACATTACATGTGTCTCAGAAAAAATAGCTGTTATTTCCGTAAAGCTGCTATCCCTTTTGAAACATTCGCAGCAACTTTTTCAAGAAGTACAATTTCTTCTTCATCAAACGCATTTGACTCGGGAGCATAAATGTTAATTGTCCCAAACACTTTGGTTTCTGTCAGCAACGGAAGAGCTATTGACGAGCCGTATCCTCTGAGTTTCGCTTCTTCTTTCCAAGGATTGTAATCTTTATTATTTATAATATCCTGTACTGCTTTTGTTTTTTTAGTTTTAATTGCTATTCCGGTTGGACCGCTTCCGGTTGGAGAATTATCCCAAGTAATCACAACTTTATCAAGGTAACCGTCTTCAAAACCTACTGATGCTACCGGTTTAACCGTCTTTGCGGGGTTGTCATCAATAAAACCAATCCAGCACAGTTTATAACCGCAGCTATACACTATAACTTCACAAAGGCGGTCTAGCAGTGTCTGCTCATTTTTTGCTGTTTCAACTATTTTGTCACATTGTAGAATAGTTAATGATGCCCGATTGGCACGGTAAAGTAATGACTTAATCATTTAGTTATCCTCTACGATAAGCTCTTATATAATATAAGCACCTAAGAGGTCGGTTTGTCAATAAATTTGTTGAAAATAGTAAAAAGAAACCGATGATTCTATGTTAGAGTCATCGGCTTTATAATTTAGAGATTATGATTAAATATTATTTACTTACAGAAATCACTCTATCTTTTGAAAGTGTTATCCCGCTATTTTTTCCACTCACAACAACCGGCGGGTCAGTTAATGTCCAGTTTTGAGGATTGGACGCATCTCCCCCGGTAAATGTAACTCTCCAGGCATATTCAAGCGGATAATAACTTGACCAGTCAGGTGTCCAATAATCTATATATCCATAGAAGTCATAAACACCAGCTGAGGGGTTGGTAATATTATGTTGAAACGATGAAAGGTAGAATATCCAACCATCGGTTAATCCGAATTCAGTATTGATAAATTGTAAAACAGCCGGATCAGTATGGGATTGTAGTGCTGAATAGGCGTAGTATTCATCGGGAGTTACGTTATTTTGAATCACAGTGTCAGTAACTGTTACTGTAACTGTATCATAAAAATTCTGTGTAATTGTTACAGTATCTGTTAAGGTATTTGTAATAAACAGAGTATCAAAAGTTGTCAGAGTATCAGTTATGTTCACAAACAGAGTAACGGTATCACTATTATTTACAATTACCGAATCAGTTAAAAAGAGAGGATCAGCAATTAATACAGTATCCGGAGGCAGTTCGATATATTCAGTTTCACGAACTGTTTCTGTTGTGGTTACTATTTTTTCTTTGTCACAACCATACAGGATTGACATAAAAAACAGGAGGGTTAAAAATGGCAGAAATTTTCTCATACAGAAATTTCCTTTCGAATCGATATTTAACTTTTTACTTTTTACTTTCCTATACAAGCAATTTACGTTCCGAATTACTCAACATGTCCTTTTGTCTCTCTATCTGACTTGCTAGCAATAGGTTAGGTTCTTTGGGCTAGTTTCTGATATGTTATGGGAGTTATAGAAAAGTTGAAATTTTCTGCTACCTTTGAATTAATTATATTTCTTCACTAATTCTTAACATAATGCTCATAATATCTACATTTTAATCATTTAATTACAAATTGATTTAATTTATTGCTTTGATTTTATATAGTATCTGTTTTAAATTAACTACTATTCTATGAAAGAGCCTAAACATGAGTAAACAAATACTAATTATTGAAGACGAGAAAGATATAATCGAACTATTAGAATTTAATCTTTCTAAAAACGGTTTTTTGGTATCTTCAGCTCAAACCGGTGAAGAAGGATTGCGTTTGGCTCGGAAGAATTCTCCTGATTTAATTCTGCTTGATTTAATGCTGCCCGTAATAAATGGGTTGGATATTTGCAAGCTCCTTAAATCTGATCAAAAAACAGGGCATATACCTATAGTTATGCTTACTGCTAAAGATGAAGATATCGATGTCGTCACCGGTTTAGAAGTAGGTGCTGATGATTATATAACCAAACCGTTTTCTCCAAAAGTTCTGATAGCAAGACTTCGTACAATTCTCAGGCGACAATCATTACAAGGTGAAGAAAAAAAACAACTTATAAAAGTTGGACCTATTATTATTGACCCCGGGAAATATACTGTTGTTCTTGAAAATAAGAACCTACAACTAACTGCAACTGAATTTCAGTTGCTATATACATTGGCAAAACGTCCCGGTTGGGTTTATTCCCGCTCTCAATTAGTTGATAAAATCAGAGGCGAAGACCATATTATATCGGATCGAGCAGTTGATGTACAGATAGCAAACTTGCGAAAAAAACTAGGCGAGTATGGTGACTGTATTGAAACTGTTCGTGGAGCAGGATACAAATTCAAGGAGTCTGATTGAAGCGTAAAAAACTTATATGGAGTATTTATCCCTATTACTTCATAATCATCATCGGTGCTTTATACACGGTTGCATTTATCGCAGCTCAAAAACTCAATACATTATATATCCAGGGAATAGCCGAAACTTTAACAACCAGAGCAGGTTTTGTAGAGAATGCTATAATAGAACATGATTTAGTCCCGAACAATGCAGGGCTTGATTCTCTTGTTGATAAACTTGGAGCAATTTCAAAAACTCGTATAACAATTATTGATCTAGATGGAATTGTTATAGCTGACTCTGAAAAAGATCCTCTAACTATGGAAAACCATAAGAACCGTCCGGAGATTCAAATCGCATTTCAAGATTCAACAGGTCAGCAAATTCGATATAGCTCAACATTACATACAGACATGATGTATATCGCTGTACCATTAAAAATACAATCTCAGATTGTCGGAGTAATACGTACTGCCCTACCGATGCATGCGATAAAAATAATTCTTGATAAATTCAATCGTGATATGTTTATAAGCGGTATTGTAATAACTATTTTAGTAACCTTGTTGAGTTTATTAATATTTGGAAAAGTATCTCATCCTCTAAAAGAATTACAAAAAGGTATCAAAAGGTTTTCTCGAGGAGAATTTCAAACTCAAATACCTCCGTTTCATTCAGAAGAGTTAGGAATTTTATCTGACACAATGAATGATATGGCACAACAACTCAACAAGCGGATAGGTATAATTATTCAACAGCGAAACGAACGGGAAGCGATACTTTCTTCATTGTCTGAAGGTGTTTTAGCTCTTGATTTGAATGAGAAGGTTGTGAATTACAATAAGAAAGTTTTGGAACTTCTTGAAATTTCAGATAAAGATATAAACGGAAAATCTATTCAGGAAATTGTACGAAATAAAGAATTGCACAATTTTATAAATGCTACCCAACTTGAGACTGAAAATGTTGTAAGAGATTTACATTTGCAGTTATCAGATGAAAAATATATCGCAGTATACGGCACAATATTAAATAATCATGAAAACAAAAAAATTGGTACTGTTATGGTATTTAACGATATAACAAAGTTAAAACGTCTGGATAAAATAAGACGGGATTTTGTAGCCAATGTTTCTCATGAACTGCGAACACCGATTACCGCTATTAAAGGGTCGGTAGAAACATTACTTGACGGTGCTTTAGACGATAAAGAAAGTGCTGAAAAGTTCACTCAGATAATAAATCGTCATACCTCTAGGTTGGCATTGATTGTCGAAGATTTACTTTCTCTGGCAAAATTTGAAAATGAATCGGTTATTCAAACAGTTGAATTTGCTGAAGAAAATTTACTCAATTTAATAAAAACATCTGTTGAAGTTGTAGAACAAAAAAGCAAAGAGAAAGAAATAACGATATCTGTTGACTGTAATGATGAAATTAAAATTCGGACTCAACGAAAATACCTTGAACACGCTCTTATAAATCTTTTGGATAATGCTATAAAATACTCTGACAGGAATACATCTATTAGAATTCAGATAGTTCAAAAAACTAATGAAATTAAAATCTCTGTTTCTGATGAAGGGTGCGGGATAGCATCGCAACATCTCCCCCGATTATTTGAGCGATTTTATAGAGTAGATTTAGCTCGCAGTCGGGATATAGGCGGTACCGGACTAGGGCTGGCAATTGTCAAACATATCGCCCGTATACATAACGGCAGTGTAGAAGTACACTCGGTGCCTAATGAAGGCTCAACATTTTCAATTCATCTTCCTACCTAATTTTCAGCAAAAACCATAATTAAATGCAAATCTAACTGATTTATACCCTAAAATTTGATATAAAAAAAACTTTATCTTAACACAATCCTAACATTTCATTAGTTTTTTCTAGTCAGATAATATAAACAAGAAATATTAACTATGTCAAGTGAGGAAAAATTGAAAAAAATCATTAACGCTTTAAGTCTACTGCTTCTGTTGAGTTTATACTCCACATCTTTTGCAGCAGACACCAATGTGCATGGGAGATTATATGCCGATTGGAATCTTAACTCAACAAACGGTAGTGAATCTGCCAACAGTTTTAACATAAAAAGAGCGTATATCACCATAAAATCAAAATTATCAAATAATACTTCTGTCCGTATCACTACCGATGTTCGGGAAACATCATCATTTGACGGATATTCAGTTATTTTAAAATATGGATATGTTGATTGGAAACCGGAATTTGGCAACGGTAATTTCAAAGTCAGATACGGTATGCAACCTACCCTTTATATTGATAACATGAATAAATTATGGGGTCGGAGATATCTACAGAAAACAGTCGGTGATTTAAATAAATATTTGACAACATCTGACCTTGGTATCGGTGCCTTTGTAAATCTTGGAGAAAAAGGTAAGACAGGTTATCTGGCTTTACAGATTTTTAACGGAACCAAATATACCTCTGTCAAAGAGAAGAATAAAAACAAAGATATCTCGGCGTTTGTACTTTTAAAGCCTTTGGCCAATAACGAAAATTTTAAACGCTCCAAATTGTTGGCCCAAGCATATATCGGTACAAAAAACGTTACTCTTATGCCCGGTGTTGATACAACAGCAACCGGAGCTGATATGGTAGCATCGCAGTTTAAAAATCAGATTATATCTCTTGGCGGTATTCTTGGATATAGTAATAAACTTGACCTGGGTTTTGATGCTAATTTCAGAACTTCCGGGTCCGGTTATAACGACATAACAGGTACTGAAATTGCGGACAAGAAATCATCCGGTTTATCATTTTTTGGAACACTCTATTTTAAAAGCTTTGCTAAATCAGAATCTTTTGCCGACATGCTGAACATATTTGGTCGATTTGATATTTTAGATCCAAACACAGAGATAGACAACGACGGTAAGTCATTATTTATCGCCGGCATGGAATGTAATCCAACTAAAGGTTTTAAAGCATCAATAAATTTCCGTACGGTATCTTATGAAGCTGCCGGTGTAGATTCTGAATCTCATGTATACGTAAATACATTATTTAAATTTTAACACACTTATCAAGGTAAGAAAAAATGAAAAAAGTAATTCTGATTGTTCTCGCTTTAGCTCTTTCTGCCGGGTATGTATTTTCCGGTCAGACTATAACAATTAAAGGATCTGATACTCTGGTTCGTTTAGGACAACGATGGGCTGAAGAGTATATGAAAGAAAATCCCGGAACTATTATTCAAGTATCCGGTGGTGGGTCAGGAACCGGCATCGCTGCCCTTTTGAACGGTACAACCGATGTTTGTGAAGCATCACGTGATATGAAAGCAAAAGAGTATAAACTTGCTGAACGAAAAGGAATTACTCCTTACCGCGTTTCAGTAGCTTTAGACGGTATCTCTGTATATTTAAATGTAAAGAACCCTGTTAAAGAACTTTCATTAGCACAATTAAAAGGAATGTACACAGGTGCTATAACAAATTGGAATGAAGTCGGCGGAGAAGACCACGTTATCATACTATACGGTCGTGAGAACAACTCCGGCACCTATGCTTTCTTCAAAAAAAGAGCCTTACTCAAAGAAGATTATACTGAAAAAACTCAAGCCTTGCCGGGAACTGCAGCAGTAGTAAATGCTGTTGCTCAAGACCGTTATGGTATCGGGTACGGTGGTATTGCCTGGGCAAAAGGTGTCAAGTTTGCCGCTGTTCGCGAGAATGATGATTCCGATGCTATTATTCCATCAGTAGAAACAGTCTCTAACGGTTCTTATCCGATTTCTAGAGATTTGTACTGGTTCTTTTCTGAAAAACCGACCGGAGATTTGCAAAAACTTTTAAACTGGTGTCTCTCTACGAAAGGGCAAAAAGTGTCCGCATCTATTGACTATGTTCCATTGTCAGATGTGAAAGCACAAGCACAAGTTTTAAAATAAACCTTATTTTTATTATGTAGAAAGATGCAAGGAGAAGAGTTATGCTCTTCTCTTTCATCGGTTATACAAAACTATGAAAAAATATAACTTTAAGAAACAATCAAGAATAATCGAATTTATTGGCGAAAAGTTTATTGCTATAAACGCTTTTGTTGCATTGGCTGCGGTACTATTGATATTTATTTTTATTTTTAAAGAAGCTCTTCCTATTTTCTATGATGAATTTATTCAGGAAGAAGTGACTATTGAGAAAATGATTGTGAAGCAATCATTTTCAGAAGGTAGAGAAGCCAAGTTTTCGTGGCAACCTAATTCAGATAATCCAAGATACTCTCTCCTGCCTTTGTTCATCGGAACTTTGAAAGCATCAATTGTAGCAATGCTCTTTGCGATACCGCTTGGGGTCGGAGGAGCAATTTATTCATCACAGTTTGCCTCAAAAAAAATGCGGGAGGTAATTAAGCCTGCAATTGAAATGTTGTCGGGGATACCGTCGGTTGTACTTGGTTTTTTTGCATTAATAGTTTTGGCATCAATTTTACAAAATATATTTGGATTTACATATAGGTTAAATGCTATTAATGCAGGCATCGCATTGGGAATTGCGGTAATACCGATCATATTTACTATATCTGAAGATGCTTTGACTTCGGTACCCGAATCTCTTTCAGATGCCGCTCTAGCTCTCGGAGCAAACAAATGGCAGGTATCATCAACTGTTATTTTACCTGCAGCATTGCCCGGGATAGCCGCAGGAATAATTTTAGGATTTGGAAGAGCAATCGGCGAAACGATGATAGTTCTCATGGCATCGGGAAACGCTGCTGTTATATCTGCATCATTTTCTGATTCAATCCGAACATTTTCAGCAACTATTGCTTCGGAATTAGCTGAGGTTGTTTTTGGATCAGCTCACTATAGTGTTCTTTTTTTCTGGGTAGTTTACTTTTCATATTCACATTTATCATAAATCTCAGCGGTGATATTGTTTTGATAAAACTTAAAGAAAAGTTGCAAGGCGAAAGATGATACAAACAGTTTCACAAAAACAGGTTCATCAAGATATCACTTCGCATTTTGAAAAAAAATCTTCAGGTATAATTCCTAGAACAATAACATTAACTTCTGTTATTATAATTATATCAATTCTTGCTTTTATCGTAATAGATATTTTCTACAACGGAATAGGTACTATCAGTTGGGAATTTTTAAGTTCACCACCAAAAAACGGGATGGAAAGCGGCGGTATATTTCCTGCTATATTCGGTACTGTTGCTTTAGTTTTTTTAATGACAATAGCAGTTATTCCAATCGGTGTCATGACAGCTTTGTATTTACACGAATATAGAAACTCAACATCAAAAGTAACTCGTTTGATTCGCATCGCAATAAATAACTTAGCATCAATTCCCTCTATAGTTTTTGGACTTTTTGGGTTGGGGTTTTTTATCGGATTTATCGGAACAGGGATCGATTCAATTTTTTACTCAAGCAGTAGGCCGGTATGGGGGCAACCGGCCATTGTTTGGTCTGCCCTTACAATGTCCTTGTTAACTCTTCCGGTAGTAATTATTTCAACCGAAGAAGCACTCAGAACTATTCCGCAAGAGATGAAAGACGCATCTTATGCTTTAGGTGCTACAAAGCTACAAACAATTAGAAAAATCGTGCTGCCTCAAGCTATGCCCGGAATACTTACCGGAGCAATTCTAGCAATCAACCGTGGTGCCGGAGAGGTTGCCCCTATTATGTTTACCGGAGCGGCATATTACCTGCCGTATCTTCCTCATAAACTCAACGACCAGTTTATGGAAATGGGGTATCATATTTTTGTAATGGCAACTCAATCTCCGGATATAGAAGCGACAAAACCGATACTCTATGGTACGGTGTTAGTATTGTTACTCTTAACATTTTCATTAAATTTTATGGCAATACTATTCCGTTATAAGTTACGTACTAGAAAAGTGAGAACCTAAACTATGCAACAGAACAAAATGACTGTTAGACTATCTGAGTCTAATCAGACTTTCGTTCCATCACAATCGATAAAAATGTCTATTCGTAATGTAAATTTTTTCTATGGAAGCCAGCAGGCATTATATAACATCGATATGGATATAGTTGAAAATAATGTGACAGCTTTAATCGGTCCTTCCGGTTGCGGAAAATCAACATTTTTGAGAACTTTAAACCGAATGAATGATACGATTCCGGGAACCAAACTTACCGGTTCGGTTCTTTTAGAAGGTGTAAATATCTATAAGGAATTTAGCGATGTATCTATGCTTCGTACTAAAATCGGGATGGTATTTCAAAAATCAAACCCGTTTCCAAAATCTATTTTTGAAAATGTCGCTTATGGTTTAAAAGTAAACGGTATCAAAGACAAAGGGATAATTGCCGAGGCTGTCGAGGAAACTTTAAAAAAAGCATTTCTTTGGGAAGAAGTTAAAGATAAATTAGATAAATCGGCATTTCTCCTCTCCGGTGGACAACAGCAAAGGCTTTGTATTGCCCGGGCATTGGCCGTCCAACCGGAAGTCCTTTTAATGGACGAACCTGCCTCGGCACTTGACCCTCTTTCTACCTCAAAGATTGAAGATTTAATTGCTGAATTAAAAAAGAATTATACTATTATAATCGTTACACACAATATGCAACAAGCGGCCAGAGTTTCTGACACGACTGCATTTTTCTATGAAGGTGTCGTTATCGAAACAGGTGAAACTAAGATGATATTCACAAAACCGAAAAAACAAAAAACTGAAGATTATATCACCGGTCGTTTCGGGTGATAGTTGGAGTATAATATGACCAGACATTTTGAAAACGAAATAGATAGATTAAAAAAAATGATTCTTCATTTGACTGCGATGGTTGAAGGTTCATTGGAAAAGTCGGTTATGGCAATCATCAACCGTGATGTTTCTGTTGTAGAACAAATCAAAGCCGTGGATATTGAAATTGATAATTATGAAGTTGAAGTAGAAGAAGAATGTTTAAAAATTCTAGCCCTTCATCAACCGGTTGCCGCCGATTTACGTTTTGTTATTGCGGTATTAAAAATAAATAATGATTTGGAACGTATTGGGGATTTATCGGTAAATATTTCTAAACGAATAAAAGATTTAGCTCCTTTTACAAACAGCAAGGTTCCTTTTGATATAGATAAAATGTTATCTATACCTATGCAGATGGTAAAAGATGCTTCGGATGCGTTAATCGCCTGGGATGCCGACAAAGCTAAAACTGTTTTGAAAACGGATAATACAATTGATACTATTCACAAAAAGGCATATAAAGAAATTAAAAAATTATTAAAACAGGAACCTGATTTTGTACCGTTTTATGTCTCTTTGTTATCAGTATCACGGAATTTAGAGCGTATAGCCGATCATGCAACGAATATAGCCGAAGATATAATTTATATGGTAAGCGGTGAAATTATCAGACATCAAAGTGAAGAAGAATAAAATACTTATAAATAATTTTTTTCTTTATACCTCTTAAATCCGTAACATTAAAAAAAGCAGCCCGTTTTGGCGGACTGCTTTTTTACTAATTTAGAATCTAAGTAATCTTATTATTTTCTTTTGAGTCTAATTTCATAAAAATTAGAGGGTGTACTTTGGGTAAGTATAAGTGAATCAGCCGGACGACGGATAGAAAAATCACCCAACGGGTTTAATGAAGGGTTACAAACACCACCACTATTTCCGTCAAAATTTTCGTCAAGTTTGATTTGGTCTCCACTTAATACATAATCACCTTTCGGTGTACAAATAGTCTGAGTCGTATCGTCTAATTGGTATGTTAATTCTCTGAAATCCCACAAAATATCAATACTTATTAAAGTATCGGCAGCTCCACCCTGTGTTAAGTCTGTCAGATAAAAATGACCTTCATAACTACCTACTATTGAATCAAGCGGTTCCAAAATAATATCATCAGAACAACCGGCAACGGTAAAAAGCACTATTCCCAAGCTGATTACAGAAATCGCTATCTTTTTAAAAACTTTATTCATCAAAAAAATCTCCTATTTGCTCTTTTAAAAATCAGGTCATGAATATAAGTAGAATTTTAAAATGGCACAACCGAAAAATTATATTTATCTACTATTTTGACGGTTATGTACACCTGTTTATCTAAAACAATTTAAAATAAATAATTATAAAATTTCACTGCTCATATAATAGATAAAACCGGTAAGATATAAAAACTATACATCCCTCTAACAAACTGTCATATATCAGTTTAGTTGTGGGTTTGGGTAGCATTTACTTAAAATCAGATAAATTGACAAATAAATATATTGACAAATAAACGTTGAGTGTGATATTATAGATAGCTCGCTAATGCTCCCAAGACAGAAAATCCCCCTCTTTTTCTGTTTTATTTCATTAGTGGGCTTTTTTTATTTAACTAGATTTATTATTTGTCGGAGACAACCTCATACCCTGCTTCTTGCCAAGCTAAAAGTCCGCCGGTAACGTTATATGCACGAGTATACCCTAGAGAGCGAAGGTATTTAGTAGCGATGCCAGACCGCCTACTTGAACGACAGAAGAGATAAATCGTTTTCTCTTTATCTTGAGGAAGTTTATCGAGATACTGCTCCATAGCATCATACGGAATTTGATCATTCGCAAAACTCAGTCGCGTTTCATCAAATTCAGGTTTTGTTCTCACATCCAACAGATAAAACTCTTTACCCAAATCAAATTCTGACTTTAGAAATTGCACAGAAACTTCATCTGTGGTAGTTTCGGGGATAGATTGTACTGAATTTTTCTGAGTTTGTTGTGTTTTGTCTACTTTGCTGTAGTTGTTACAGTTAGAAAATGTCATTGTGAGAGCCAGTATTATTAGAAGTTTAATAGTTTGCATTGTTAGTATCCTGAATTGTGTTAAATGAATAAATTTTCCATTTACCGTTTTTAATATGTACACCAAATTTAACAAGGTATGCCTGCGACTTTTCATTATCTACAAATGTAACTTCAACCTTTGCCGACTCACCTGTTATTTCTTCTTTATTGATAATTCTTTGATACGAAAACCATCTTATTTTTGTTTTTCCGTTTTCTGTTAAATCTTCAAGAATTTGTTGTGGGGATGTAAACATTCTCGGTTTATCAGTTTGTAAAGCATAATCATCACTTGTGATTTTCATTAGCTCTTCTAAATCTAGAAGGTGAGCCAAAGCAGCTTTATCATCTTTCTCCATTGCTCCAAACATCTCAATGACAGCCTGTTTTGGAGTATTGCCGGTTCCTCCCATACAACCGATCATGCTAAAAATCAAAGATGAAATTACAACAACCAAGGCAAAATCTTTTATTTTGATAACCATTACAATTCTCCGGTTACAGTTATACGATGCGAATCACCTAAATCAGCAGAAGGTGAAAAAGCATACGATATTTGCATCTTTTTAATATCAAATCCACATCCTAACGAAAGCCCGGTAAGAGAAGCATTCGAGTTTGTTGCTTTGTAATTGGAGCCAAAGCTGTTCCATCCGAGCCTAATATAAAACGGTTTAAAATTGTAATAATCGGCACCAATAGCAAAAATCATATCATTGTCAAACGGAAGTATCAGGTCAGATGTTATCGTCATCGGTACTCCTCTCGGTTTAAATGATATACCGGACCGAATTGTACTCGGTAGTTTATCTTTGGTAGTTCCAAGCGATGAAAGTTGAACGCCGACATTTTGCAGCATGATACCCGCTCCAAAACGACCACGGTCAGAATTATATTTCAAAGCGAGGTCAAATGCCGCTCCGGTAGCTGTATATGTATCTATACGTTCATAGATAAATTTGGCTGTCAGACCATAAGAAATATTATGGTCTTTTTTTTGGGCAATAGACAGAGCAAAAAGTAAATCCCCACCGCCAAAATCACCGATTACAGAACCGGTCTGGGCGGTTTGTGTAAAAGAGCCGTAGTTTAGATAGCTGAGATAAAATCCTATTGTTCTTTTTTCATTAATCGGTTTGATATACCCTAAAAAACCGGTCTGCATATCAAAGAAATAATTATGGTAGCCTACAATATATTTTGAATCTTCAATAGATGTAATCCCGGCAGGATTATAATAAAGGGCTGACTCATCATCTGCCAATCCGGTAAATGCTCCCCCCATACCGACCGCACGAGCTGAAACATTTATTTTCAGAAAAGAAAATGCCGAAGTACCCGCATTGGAATTAATTTCTTGGGCATTCAGGCAGTTTGTGAGAAGTAATATACATATAAAAGATATGCCAAGATTACGAACTTTTGATTTCATTAAGTATCCTTTGTTTATACGAACATACTTTGTAACAAATTAGCTGTCAATATATTAAAACGGCAGAATAGAGATAAAGATTTACCAGCTTTTTGTTGTTTTGTTAATTATATCATCAACTAATTTTTCAATGGCTCTCTGCTGTCCGTCTATTTCAACTTCTGATTCTATATTGTAGACGCCAAACTGACTGATTGTGTTTGTCCATAATTCAATGTTATCAAGAGTATTAACCAGTTTTATTTCAAATGTCATCGTCACAGCATAGGTTTTTACTATGTCAGATTCATCATATTCATACGGTTTTCGAATATATTTTATCAATTTTCCATAAAGCAACGCCTCGGCACTATTTTCAGGAACAATTTTAATAGACCCGTCAGTAATAAATGCCTCAATCACCTGCTCGGTCATTCTATCTTCCAGACCGTATTCACCTGTTGTATTCTCAAACAGCTCAACAGAAATAGATTGTAATGAGGATTTCCCCTTTGGATTAAAAGTATACACGGAACATCCCACAAACAAAAAAAGAATCAGAACAACAAAAGTCGATTTTAGGGTCATAATAGTTTTACGGTTTCGCAGTCAACTCGTTCCAATCAGTTTAATTGCTGATTGCGAGTTTTCCCTTTTTAACAACCTGAGAAACCAAATTTACTCCATAATGGTAAGGTAATTCACGATAGTCACCCATATCCCAAATAGTAATATCTGCCTGCATACCTTCCACCAGTTGTCCGATTTTGCCTATTCGGTCAACCGCAGCAGCAGCATTTACCGTTACTGCTGTAATTGCCTCGGCAGCTGTCATTTTTAATTGTAATGCCGCCAGCGAAATAATAATCGGCAGAGATTCTGAACAGCTGGAACCGGGGTTACAGTCTGTAGAGAGAGCAACGATTACACCCTCGTCAATCATTTTACGGGCAGGAGCATACTGTTTACCTGAGAGTGAAAATGTTGTTCCCGGAAGCAACACCGCTACAGTTTTTGATTTTGCCATTGCTTCTATACCGTCATCGGAAATATATACCAAATGGTCGGCAGAAACAGAACCGAGTTCAGCGGCAAGTTCACCGCCTCCTGTTGATTGTAATTCATCGGCATGGAATTTTAATTTTAAGCCGGCATCTTTTGCAGTCTGTTGAATTTTTTTTGATTCAGCAATTGTAAAAACGCCTTCTTCGGTAAAAATATCTGAAAACTCAGCTAGATTATTTTTTGTAACAGCAGGAATCATTTCGTTTATGATAATATTAATATATGCCTCTCTGTCTGAACGGTACTCATCGGGAACTTCATGAGCTCCCAAAAATGTAGGGATTAAATCTAAAATATGAGTTTTGTTTAATTCGTTTATTACTTCAAGTTGTTTCAGTTCAGATTCAAGCGAAAGCCCATAGCCTGATTTTGCTTCAATAGTAGTTACACCATACGAGAGAAAACGATCTAATCGTTCTTTTGTTTTCTCTTTAAGGGTAGCAAAGTCGGTTTCTCGAAGGTCTCGAACAGATGAACGGATACCGCCACCCGACTCGGCGATTTCCATATAGGTTTTGCCTTGAATTCTCATTTCGAACTCTTTTTCACGAGTTTTAGAAAAGACGGGATGAGTATGCGGGTCAATAAATCCGGGAGTTACAACCATACCTTTGGCATCTATTACTGTACAACCTTCGGCAAGCTCCGCTTGTCCTTCTATTTTTTCGGACTCACCGACAAAAAGAATTTCTTCACCGGAGACAGCTATACCGCCGTTTTCAATAAGACCTAAGTCGGACATTTGAGCACCTGTTCTGGGAGCAGGTCCTGCCATAGTTATCAGTTGCCCTATATTTTTTATAATTAATGTCGCTTTTTTCATTTTTGTCATTTTGGATTTTCTTTTAATTTAATCAACTTTAAGTATAGTTAGAATCTTCTTTAAAGACAATCTATTATTTTTTTACAAGATAACAAAAAAGGTTATCTATTTTTTTATATTTTCTCTCAAATAGATACTTTAAAGAATCATCATATTTCCCTATTTCATTTTCTAATACTATAATATTGCCACCCTCATTTACAAGTTGTTTCACATGACTATACGTAATAGTTCCCCGTAAGGGCCAACCTGTTTTATTTAATTGATATAGCCTAATAGCTGTGGTGGCATCTTCTACCATAACTAATGATTTTGATGGGATTACTTCGGCGGCATCTGAACGAATTTTATCAAAATTGGGGACATCTATAAAGCGTTGGTGAATACGAAGGAATGGGGTAAACGGAATAAGTAGTAATAAAAGAATTAGTATTGCTTTGCCGTACTTTTTCATTTGCGTTATATGGTTTATACCAACCCCAGTAATAGCTGCCAGCGGAGGAACTATAATAAGAGTGTAATAATCATGGGAGTATGAGTGTGAACTTACCAAAACAAAAACTGCATAACAGGCAAAAGTCCAAATGAAAAAACCATATTTTAGTTTGTTTTTTATAAGAATATATATGCCTGTTACAAAGAAAATCACTAAGGGCCAACCGATCCATAAATCAAACGGCCATTGCAAGAAAAGCATCTTGTAAAAATCCGGTAAAGTTAAGTAGGTATAAAAAGTATCAAGCAGATTGCCTAAATAAAACCCGGGTGTTTGGTTTATTTCATTTATGTGGCGGGCATACAGATACCAGCTTAAGGTCGGCAAAAAAGTTAAAACAATAAAAAAAGCAAGTGTTGTATATGTTTTTGATTTAGTCAGTTTTGATTTTAAGCCTAAAACATGATATACAAGATAAATCGAAAGAGATAACGGTTTCAGAGTTGCTGACAAAATGAGTGTTATAGCTGAAAAAACAATTGCAGATATTTTTTTAGATTCTAAAAATTTGAGATAGAAATATATCGAGCCTAGTAGAAAAGACAGCATCCATATATCAGGCATTATTTTAAATGAATAAAAGAAGAACAAAGGTGAAAAAGCCAAGGCAAAAGCTGAAAAAAGAGCGATATTTTTATCTCGTGTCATACATAATATAATTTTAAAAAAGAACCATATCGCAAACAAAGCAGCTACTAATGTTATCAATCTGTGTACTGTATGAGAAGGACCAAAAATTTGATACGCCAAAGCAGCGGTATAATTATAAATAGGAAGTTCTGAGCCGGTTATCCCGGAATGGGAGCCTCGTTGGTTCACTCTCGGATGCAGGAAGTTCATATCTTCCTGATAAAAGTTTAGCGACACAGCGGCGGTATCAGACTCACGCCATTGATGATAACCGTTTGGAGGAGCAGATATTTGATATAAATGCAACAGAAAAAAGATAAAAAGAACAGCATATAAAATTGTTTCAGGTTTTAGTTCTTTTGTACCTATTTGAATTTTCAATTCATCTGACCGATTTAATAAAAATTATTTTATCATTGGGAGTTTGATTTTATTTTTTTTGGCAAATTTCTTCGCTTCGGGATACCCGGCATCGGCATGACGCATGACACCTGTTCCGGGGTCATTAGTCAGTACCCGATTTAAACGAGTTGCCATTTCATCGGTTCCATCGGCAACAACAACCATCCCGGCATGGATAGAATTCCCTATACCGACTCCGCCTCCGTGGTGTATCGACACCCAGCTTGCACCCGAGACACAGTTAAGCATACCGTTTAAAATCGGCCAATCAGCTATCGCATCGGAGCCGTCTTTCATCGATTCTGTCTCTCTGTTTGGCGAGGCTACCGAACCGCAGTCAAGATGGTCACGACCGATAACAATCGGTGCTGAGATTTTACCTTTTTTAACATAGTTGTTGATGATGTCGGCAAACTCTGCCCGTTCACCATACCCAAGCCAGCAGATACGAGCCGGAAGTCCCTGGAACGGTATTTTTTCCTGAGCAAGTTTTATCCAGTTGGTTAACAATTTATTCTTTTTAAAATGTGTCAGTATAAGTTCATCGGTAATTGCGATATCTTTTGGGTCACCTGAGAGAGCAGCCCAACGGAAAGGACCTTTCCCTTCACAGAAAAGAGGTCTTACATATTCCGGCACAAAACCGGGATAATCAAAGGCATTGACAAGTCCGGCATCTTTTGCCTGACCGCGAAGGTTATTACCGTAATCAAAAACAATAGAACCGGCTTTATGAAATTTGACCATAGCAGCACAATGTTTTTGCATCGAAGCAAATGAACGTGAGATATACCCTTTAGAATCTTTTTTTCGAAGTTTGTTCGCCTCAATCATTGTGAGACCCTCCGGAATATATCCATGCAGTTCATCATGTGCTGATGTTTGGTCGGTGACTATATCTGGAAGGATGCCCCGTCTGAAAATCTCGGGGAAAATTTCGGCACAGTGGCCGACTAAGCCGATTGAAATCGGTTCTTTTGATTTGGTATGTTCTTTAATCAATTTTAAAGCTTTATCAAGTTCTTTGACTTTGACATCACAGAACCCTTGTTTGACCCGACGGTTAATTTTCTTTTCGTCAACATCAACACAGAGTATCGATGCTCCAGCCATTGTTCCTGCCAGTGGTTGAGCTCCGCCCATACCGCCCATACCTCCCGTGAGAATCCATTTTCCGGCCAGAGAACCTTTAAAATGTTGAGTAGCTGCTGCTGCAAATGTTTCGTAGGTGCCTTGAATAATACCCTGGGTGCCGATATATATCCAGCTTCCGGCAGTCATTTGCCCGTACATTATGAGACCAAGTTTGTCAAGCTGACGGAATTTATCCCAGCTCGCCCAGTTCGGTACTAAATGCGAGTTTGCAATAATTACACGGGGAGAATGTTCATAGGTTTGAAAAATACCTACCGGTTTACCGGATTGGACTAGAAGGGTTTCATCATTTTTTAATGACTTTAGAGATTTTACAATCCCGTTATAACAATCCCAGTTTCGGGCTGCTTTACCTGAGCCACCGTATACAATTAGATTTTCCGGTTCTTCGGCAACCTCGTTATCAAGGTTATTTTGTAACATTCTCAGGGCTGCTTCTTGGTGCCAGCCTTTACAGGACAGTTTGAGTCCTCTTGCCGCTTTTATATTTTTTGCTTTCATTTCTGCTCCTTAAATAGTACAGCGAATATAATTAGACAGAGGGTATAAGTCAATCGTCAGTTTTTAGGCTTGATTGTATAAAGAAACAGAAGTATTTTGTTAGTTCTTGTTAAATAAGGAGGATTTAATGTCACGAAAAATCGTAATTTTGTTAATAGTAGGGATTATTGTTACATCTATGGTTCTATTACAATGCGGAAAATCTACTGTTTCACCGTTAAAAATAAACGAACAGCTTCTTGGAAAATGGCAATGGGTGAGTTCGATTGGTGGGTTTGCAGGATGGACTTTAACACCCGCAACTGAAGGATATGATAAAATGCTGATATTTGACAGTTACTCTACATTTATATCCCGCAAAATTGATTCTACCGGAATCGAAAATACAAATGGGTCATATACTATAGCTTATGAAAAAATTTGGAATGTGAACGATTCAGGTGATGTTATTTATATGGACGGTTTTTTACGTTCTGAAATGGAAATCGAAAACGACACACTGTTTTTAACTGACATATGTTATGACTGTTTCGGGCATAAATATGTGAAGATTGAGGGGTTATAATTTGAAAATATTAATACTTTTTCTGTTTATCAGCTTCTTTTTTATCTCTTGTGGCCTTATACGAATGGAAGAAATTATTAAAGAAGTAGAAATTGTTGATGATAGTTATGAAGAAATTATTGAAAGTGAGCCGTCAATCTATGGAAAGTGGGAATGGGTTGAGTCGTACAATGAAATAAGTAATGATTATCTGTTTCCTGAAACTGAAGAGGAAACAAAAACTATAGTTATTAATGATAATTTTAAATACTCTGTAATTCGTAATGATAAAATTTATGAAGTAAAAGATTATTATATCGATAGCAGAGTTTCGGTTTTTGACGATGAAAGCTATAATGCTATTATAATAAATGGATGGTACGACCAACTAATTGAATTTTATGTCGACGATGAAGGCACTTCATTATATTTGATTGATAATTTTGAGGATGGATATATTTCTGTGTACTACAAGAAAAAACCGTCAAATAAAATGTAAGTTCCTCACAAATAAATTGAAAGTGAATACTATGCAACTAAACGGACAAAAAATAAATCTACGTTACCCGACACTTGATGATGCCGATTCTATCGCTAAATATTGTGCCGATAAAGAAATTTCCGAATTTACCTTTATCCCTTTCCCCTACACTCATCAAGATGCGGTAGACTTTATTACTATGTGTATTGAAGATCGAAAATCTATGACATCGTTACATTGCGGTATTGAAAATTGTGAAACCAAAGAAATAATAGGGATGATCGGTTTAAACTCTATTAACAAAATTCATTTTCGAGGTGAGCTGGGATATTGGCTGGCAAAACCTTTTTGGGGTCAAGGAATTATGCTTGATGCAATCAATATTCTAACCTCATTCTGTCTTAATGAAATGCAGTTAGAACGAATATATGCCCATGTACAGCCTGATAATATCGGTTCATGGAAAGTTTTGGAAAAAGCAGGGTTTGAGCGTGAAGGGTTGTTAAGAAATCATTTCTGTGTAGGCGGTACAATGCATGACCATTATTTGTACGCCAAATTGAAAGATTAGAAGAATGAAACTTATCGTAATAAGCTGTTTAGTATTTATATTTTCCTCCTCCAGCATCTCAAGCCAAACAATCCATCGGGATGATTTGAAAAAAGTTCGAATCGCATATGATTTCAAAAATATACAAGATAGAAAAGTTAATAACTTTATTACTCCAAAAGAATGGACTTTAGACTTTAACATAATAGATGAACAAATTTGGGTTGGAGTCGCACCTCAATTATCAAATCTTTGGTTTAGTCTATACATTGAAGATAAATTAGAAATACCAACCAAAGATACATTTTTTATATCCACATTTCAGAATTCAGGTCTTAATTTATCAAAAAGTATTATTACATCTTGGAATGTCTTAAACAATGATAGCCTAGAATATATCAATGCATTTGCATACAATCCCGCATGTAGTCCGTACAGTAAAATCGAATATCAAGGTAAGTTTCCAGATAGTTCAAATTATCTCATAACTTCAACTTATTTTGATGATTTTCATAATGCATGTGATGCTTTTTATTTTTTAAAAGAAGTAAAAAAACAGCATTTTGTTATATTTCATTCCTTAGTTGATGAAAGACGTACACCTAGAGTTACTTCGAAAAGTCATAATGGTAGCATGTTTGATATTGGTTACACTCATGAAAAGCCTGAACTAATTACGAGTAATTTGAAATATAACAATTATAGAATATTTAAGAAAAATCAGTTTGAACATATAAACCCAAAAACTGTAGATGGTGTTTCTCATACTGATTTTATCATTGATTCAATCCATATCGAACCAATAGATATTTGGGAATTAGCCAAAAAACATTTTAACATTGTAGAACCATGAAGATAATCGGGGACAAAATAAATCTACGCTATACAACTCTTGAAGATGCTGACTCCATTGCTAAGTATTGTTCTGAGAGAGAAATTTCTCAGTTTACTGTTATTCCTCATCCGTATACAATTCAAAATGCAGTAGACTTTATTACAATGTGTATAAATGACCGTAAATCTATGACATCGTTGCATTTCGGTATAGAAAATAAAGAGACACAAGAGATTATCGGGATGATTGATTTAAACTCTATCAACGAGACCCATCAACACGGCGAATTAGGATACTGGCTGGCAAAACCTTTTTGGGGAAAAGGGATTATGCTTGAGGCAATACAGATGTTTACCGGTTATTGTTTTGATAAAATTAAATTGGTACGAATCTACGCCCATGTTCACCCAAAAAATATTGCTTCCTGGAAAATTTTGGAAAAAGCTCGGTTTGAACGGGAAGGGTTATTGAAAAATTATTTATGTATAAACGGCAAAATGTACGATCGTTATATATACGCAAAATTGAAAGATTGAAATTGTTTTGGGCGGTTCGCAAACCGTCCTTTTTATTTGGGCAGACACGCAGGTCTGTGCCTACAATTTATTTTCATATATATCTTTATAATATTCTAACAACTCAATTTTTCGATTATTACTTCTGTTTTCAATATCAAGATGCCATTTTAGAGGATTGTTTTGAATATATGTACGAATATTTGATAGTTCTTTTTCTTCACGAATAATATGGTCGTAATATCCCCGTTGCCATAGTTTTTTTCAACCGGTTTCCAATTCTTGTTTTTTACATTTCTAAAATATTCATTAGCATTATCTCCTGTAGGGGCGAACCTGTGTGTTCGCCCTTTTCATTTGGGCAGACACGCAGGTCTGCCCCTACAAGTATAATTATTCCATGTACATGATTTGGCATAATAGTAAATTCATCTAACTTAATGTTATTAAACTTATTTGATAATTCTAACCACCATTTTTCAACCATTCTCCCAACATCGTTTAATATCATCTTTTCATCTTTAATTTCGCCAAAGATATGCACACTATTTTGGGTACAAATCGTTATGAAATACCCTCCGTTATTGGCATAATCAAAATCTTTTAATCTGTTTGAGTTATTTCTAAACAATCAATCCCCTTTTAACACCCCTAAAAGTTCAGCAACTCCTGTTCTGATTTCGGCTCATCAAAGGTAGCTTTAACAGAGTCCAAAAATGCAATAGTCTCTTCATCGCAAAAGTCCGATTTTGTCCAAGGCAGACGACAAAACCCTCCGTGAGCATATATCATAACAATCTCACCATAGACACCGTCTTTGAGATATATTTTATGCGATTCCTCTTTGTGCGATGCTATTACTAAAGTTGTCGGAGTTAAAAGCCCGGGGTCAATATTGACTGTGCGGAAATGGAAATTATCAATTCTATCTGAAAACTGTGCCTCGATTTTGTAACAGGATGCTTTAATCGAGGTCAGGGTATCACGCGAGATATTTTTTTCAAACGAAAAAAATCGTCGGGACAGTTTGTCTCCCATTTCCTCGGCATAGAGCGGTGCCTGTTCGCATTCAAGTTCGAGAGTTTAATATTGGATTTTCCCGAACTTTTTCTCAAGGGCGGTAAGAGCATCGGATAGTGCATCCAAAGAAGAATAGATGATTGAGACAATCAGTTTTCCGGGCGGTGGTTGTTTTATACGAGCCATAGCAAATGAGTAATTTATTTTTAAGGTAAAATCAACAAAAAGAATAGAAGGGAACCGATTTTACCGATGTTTTTGTCTGAGTTTTTATTTAAAACTTTCCTTTTTATATTTATTAATCCATACTACTCTTTCAGGTGTCTAATAGTTAGGCATACTTGGATAAAAGATACAATTGAACACTCTTTCCGACTCAGCTTAGGGTTACAAGTAAAAGGATTACGATGGATAAATTTATTATAAAAGGATCTAAAGTTCTTAAAGGCTCACTCAAAGTAGAAGGTTCCAAAAATGCCGCTCTGCCGATTATATTTGCTACTCTGCTTATTAAAAAAGGTGAAACAACATTAACAAATGTTCCTCCACTACGAGATATATTTACCGCTATAAAAGTGCTTGAATATCTTGGTGCCAAGGTCAGTTATGATGAAAATGCTCATATTATGACTGTCGACGCATCGTATATTCATCAAAATACTGCTCCTTATGAACTTATGCGTCAAATGCGGGCATCATTTTTGGTTTTAGGTCCTATTTTGGTCCGAATGGGAGAGGCACAAGTGTCGCTTCCGGGCGGATGTGTACTCGGGTCTCGTCCTGTCGATTTCATTATCGGTGGGTTTCAGAAACTGGGAGCAACGGTAACCGAGAAAAAAGGGTATGTCATCGCCGAAGCTAAAAAACTGACCGGCGGGAAGATATACTTTGACCGACCTTCACATACGGGAACAGAAAATATCCTCTACGGTGCCGTTAATGCCAAGGGAACAACCGAAATTTTTAATGCCGCCTGTGACCCTGAGATTGTAGATGTTGCCGAATTTTTAAACAAAGCAGGTGCAAAAATCAAAGGAGCCGGAACACCTCATATAGTTATTGAACCGGTCAAGGAACTGAAAGCTATTGAATATTCCGTGCAGGGAGACAGATTGGTAGCGGGAACATTTATGATGGCAGCCGCAATAACTGGTGGAAATGTAAAACTTTCGGGATTTAACCCACATCATCTTGCTATAGTAAACCATAAATTGACTGAAATGGGCTGTGAAATCAAAATACTGAAAAACGGTCTTTCCCTTACTGCTCCCAAAAGGACAAAACAGATAAATATGACAACCTTTCCTTATCCCGGCTTTCCGACTGATTTGCAAGCCTGTCTTATGGCTGTTACAACTCTTTCATCGGGAACCTCTTACATCAGAGAAACAGTCTTCAATGACCGATTTTCTCATACGATGGAAATGCGTCGTTTAGGGGCAGATATAAATATCTCATCCGATGAGGCTATAATAAACGGGGTTAAGTCATTAGAGGGTGCCGCAGTAATGGCATCGGATATCAGAGCCGGAGCAGGTATAATATTGACCGGATTGGCGGCAAAAGGGCATACTGAAGTAAACAGAATATACCATGTAGACCGTGGATATTATAAAATCGAAGAGAAGTTACAAGCTCTCGGAGCCGATATAAAAAGAATACAAGGCTAATTTTTTGAGTTTTACTTAACAAAGTAATTATAAGAGGTCTGTGAACAAAAAGATGTATTTATACGTTTTAATAATAGATATGCAAACTACTACGAAGGAATTGATATTTATATGAAAAAAGCTGTTTTATTCTTTATAACTCTTCTGATTTTAATGACATCAATCGCCTCTGCTCAAGAAACATATTTCGGTAAAAACAAAGTTCGCTATAAAGACTTTGACTGGAGTTACATTCAAACCAGGCATTTTGACATTTATTTCTATGAAGATGCGTATGAAACGGCTAAGTTTACGGCTACTGTCATGGAATCAGCATACGTAGAAATTGCCAAAGAACTAAACTATAAAATTCAAAAAGAGATTCCGGTTTTTGTTTATAACTCTCACAATGATTTTCAACAGACAAATATTACACAGGGGCTTCTGCCCGAAGGGGTCGGCGGTTTTACCGAAGCATTTAAAAACAGAATTGTTATACCGTTTAACGGTTCGTATGAAGAGTTCCGACATGTGCTGCATCACGAGCTGACACACGCTTTTGTATATGATTTAATCTACGGTAAATCGTTTTCATCGCTTATTTCCCGAGGTAAACTATTTAATCTACCTCTTTGGTATGCGGAAGGATTTGCCGAGTATTCATCAAGACATGGCTGGGATTATGTTTCAGATATGTTTGTTCGCGATGCGACAATAAATAATTATCTGGCACCTCCTGCTTATTTGGGAGGATTCTTAGCCTACAAACAAGGGCAGGCAATGATAAAATATATTGCCGAAACTTACGGTGAGGATAAACTGGGTGAGATTTTAAAAAAAGGGAAGATATATCTAACGCTGAATAAAGCCCTTGTTGAGGTTCTCGGAATTACTGAAGAAAAACTATGGAAAGGTTTTTCAAAAGAGATGAAACGCCGTTACTGGCCTGAGATTGCTTTGCGTGAAGAAGCGGATGAATTTTCTAAACAGCTTACCCATGCCCGCAAAGACGGGTCGTATTTTAATGAAAAACCTGAATTCCATCCCGATGGAACCAAGATAGCAATTTTTACCGACAAGTCCGATTACACCGAAATTGTATTAATTGATTCAGATAAAGGATTTCAGATAAAAAAATTAGTCAAGGGTTCTCGTTCGGGTGATTTAGAATCGCTTCATTCATTTGTATCGGGAATGTCTTTTTCTCCTGACGGGGATAAAATGGTTTTTGTAGCAAAATCAAACGGTGATCCGACTCTAATGTTTTATGACTTAAATAGAGATAAAATTTATCAAAAGAAAAAATTTAATTTTTATAATATCCTTTCACCTAAATGGTCACCGGATAATAAAAAAATTGCATTCTCAGCATTACAAGGACACCGCAGAGATTTATATATATATGAAATCGAAACTGAAAAATTAACACAAATTACTCATGACCGCTACGACGACAAAGAACCAAGTTGGCTTCCAAATTCTGAAGAGTTGATTTTTTCATCTGACAGACCTCATTCAAAATCACAAATGGCAGAATGGGAAAAAAATATATATGTTTCACAGGGGGCATATTTACCCGGTGATTTTAAATATGGATTTTATAATATTTTTAGAATTAATATCAATATAAAAGATGTAGTTACAGAACTTGATGTCGGGCAAGGTCCAAATATCTTTCCCTCTGTTTCTCCTGATGGTACCAAAGTAGCTTTTATTTCTAATAGAAACGGAATCGATAATATCTATATCGCTTATTTGGATTCATCGGCAATCTATCCGATTACAGACGTCTTAACAGGCGTGCGATCAATTTCCTGGGGACCTAGAGGACGCAAAATTGCTTATTCGGTTGTTAATAAAGGTGCATTTGATATCTTCTTGCTTGAAAAATTGTTACCGAAAGGTGAAAACAATGTCTTGGCAAACACTGCTTTTGTTAACGGTGATTATAATATATTAAAAACTCCTGATGAAATTGCTTTGTTAGAAGACACTCTTGGAACAGACACAACCGTAAATGATTCTACGGTAACTGATACACTTTTAGCAGAACATACAGAAGACCCTGCTGATTCATTGATTACCTCTGAAACCGGTGTATATGATGAAGGGTTTGTGTTTGTATCTGAAGAAACTGATAATAATTTTGATTCTCTTTTTATCGGAATTCCGAACGATATAGATTCTTCACAAAACAGTAAACCGGTCAATGAACCAAAGTATTTTGATGAACGCCCCGGGCCGGGACTTGACGGTAACTATGAAATTAAAAAATATAAACCGAAGTTTACACCTGATTTCATGCATGCCACACCAGGATATAGTACATTTTATGGTTTTCAGGGCCAAGCATATTTTATTTTGACAGATTACCTAGGAAATCATCAGTTCTACTTTGCGACTGACTTGGTGAATACTATCGACCAGTCCAATATACAGATATTATATTTCTATAATAAAAAACGCACGAATATCGGGTTTGGTCTTTTTCATTCAAAAAGGTTTTATTCATTTGTAAATAATGTGTTTTTCTCTGATCGTTTTTATGGGTTCCAAGGTCTTGCCAGATACCCATTTTCAACCTTCAAAAGAGTTGATCTAACAGTTTCACAATACTTTATTGACCGACAATACAATTATTTAACATCAGATGCTATTAGCACATATAGCCCTACTTACGGATTTAAAAAGAATTCAAAAGTTACCGTCGCAGAGTTTTCATATATTTCTGATAATGTAGTATGGGGATTAACCGGACCGGTGAACGGAAGACGGGCAAAGTTATCATTGAGTTCCGGTATAAATATCTTTGATTCAAAAGATATTCAATTTACATCTGTTGAATTTGATTATAGAAAATATTGGCATATTAAAAATTCTTTTTCCTTTGCCTTTAGATTTTCAAGTGGAGCATCATTCGGAACAACTCCGAAGCTGTATTTCTTGGGTGGGACTACAAACTGGATAGGAAGAAGAGTATACGATGCATCGGTATATGATCTCAAGAACCTTTATTTTGCCGATGTTGTAACTCCTTTGCGCGGTGTACCATATTATGAACTGGCCGGCGATAGATATGGATTAATCAATGCTGAATTTCGTTTTCCATTAATAGATTATTTTGCTATGAGATTCCCGCTTCCTTTAGTATTTAGCAGAATCCAAGGAGTACTCTTTTCAGATATTGGAACAGCCTGGACGGGATCTAATTTTAAAGGCGGAACTTCTGTGGGTGGTGTTAATAGGCTACAAGATATTAAAATGGGTTTTGGTACCGGGTTAAGACTTAATTTAGGTTTCTTACTTTTAAGATATGATATTGCATGGTCGACAGACATGAATTCAATATCGCCTAGAACAACATCATATTTTTCTGCCGGTGCTGATTTTTAAAAGACCGACATATAAGCATGCAATAAAAAAGCCCGCCTAAGCGGGCTTTTTTTTAGATAAGACTATCTGCGTTTCTTATGCGCTGAACAGAATTTACCTCTGCCGTCTGTAAAACGTTTACATCTTTTACCGTCTTTTGTTTTACCGGCACAACGAGCTTTTTTCTTCGCAACTTTTTTCTTTGCGACTTTCTTTTTAGCTACTTTTTTCTTGGCAGCTTTTTTCTTAGCGACTTTTTTCTTCGCAACTTTTTTCTTTGCGACTTTTTTCTTTGCAGCTTTTTTCTTTGCAGCTTTTTTCTTTGCAGCTTTTTTCTTGGCTACTTTTTTCTTCGCAACTTTTTTCTTTGCGACTTTCTTTCTGGTTGTTTTTTTAGCTTTGCGCATTGAACATTCTCCTGTTTTTGTTTGTTCGCATTTAAAAAACGATTTTTTTTTTATTTAAGTCAAGAAAAAAATAAAGTTTTATTATGTTTTATTTATAAATACATAATTCATTTAATGTCAGATGTAAACAATTATTATTGTAAATAAAAAAAAGATGCATCACTTTGTGATGCATCTTCAAACAACATGTACACAAATACTTTATTTATTATTATCTTTTCTTCCAAAAAATTGTAAGTCTAATGCCATTTGACGAAGTTTATCATCAACAATCTGCATGACAGAACCGTTTGTAAATTTTACACTCCGTAAACGTTTTCCCCCAGGTAAACCGGTAAGAATCTCTATACCGTCAACAATAGTTTTCACCGGATAGATATGAAACTTTTTTTGTTTAACCGCTTCGATGACATCGGGACGTAACATAAGTTCGTTTACATTTTGATGCGGTATTATAACACCCTGTTTACCTGTTAATCGTTTACTTTTACAAACATCAAAGTATCCTTCTATCTTATAATTGACACCGCCAATAGGCTGAATCTCACCTTTTTGATTAACAGAACCTGTTACAGCAATTCCCTGATGTATCGGAATATTCCCTAAAGATGAAAGAATTGCATAAATTTCTGTCGAAGATGCCGAATCACCGTCAACTCCCGAGTAAGATTGTTCAAACGAAATTGATGCTGCCATGGCAAGAGGTTTATCCTGTGCAAACATCATTCGTAAATATCCTGATAAAACTAAAACTCCTTTGTTATGTATCGGACCTGATAGATCACATTCACGTTCTATGTTAATTACTCCTTCTTTACCGAGAGATGTATTAACAGTAATGCGGGTAGGTCGTCCGAATGAATGTTCACCTAAAGAATAAACAGAAAGACCGTTTATTTGACCGACTGCTTTTCCTGATAAAGATACCATAATAGTTTCTTTATCGAACATTTCCTGAATTTTACCTTCGAGAAGATTCACACGTGATTTTTGACTAGCAATTGCATTATATACATCTGCCCGCGAAACTATTTTTCTCTTTTTATGAGCCGCACAATAGTCAGCCTCACGAACTATATCGGCAATACCGGTAAATTGTGTTGTAATCTTATCACGGGTGCCTGCGAGTTTCATGCCATACTCGGTAACTGCCTGTAGACCTGATATATCAAAAGTTTTTAATTGTTCATCTAGTATTACTCGTTTAATAAATTGATAATAATAATTAAAATTACTATTCACAGCTTTCATTGTGTTGTCAAATTCTGCTTTTACCTTAAAAACTTTTTTGAAATCCGGGTCCATTCGCAATAGAAGATTATAAATATGAGGTTCACCAATTAAAACAACTTTAACATTTAAAGGTATAGGTTCCGGCTTAATTCCTGCACCTGCCATCATATAAAACGGATCATATCCTGCAATTTGTATTTCCTGATTTTTTAAAGCACGCTTGAGTTGAATCCACATACCCTGCTCTGAAAGTAGATCAAGAGCGTTTAAAATATAAAACCCACCCGATGCTTGTAAAAGAGAACCTGAAAAAATACGGGAGAAATCTGTACGCCAGTATCCAAATCTGTCAACAACACGTTCCAACGAACCGAATATGTTTTTATATGAAGGTGACTTTTCTGAAATTATCGGGATTGTTTCTGTTGTTGAATTATCTAGGATAACATTTACTGAAAACTCTTCAAACGGTTCACGCTTACGAAAAGGTGGTGCTTCTTCCTCGCCGCGTCGTGGTTGTGCCTCACGAAATCTATCGAGATCATCAAGAAGTGCTTCCTCTACTTCATCTAAATAAATTAGTAATTTTTCAATCGGATATCTTTTCTTTAACAGATTTATCTTATCCATCACAAGCGGTGATACGATTGTCAATTCCAGTTTCGCGAGTGCATCATCTAATTTGTCAGAGAGTTTTTTTGATTCTACTGTTACAACATCAAATTCTCTTCTTAAAGAATCCCAAACTCGCCCAAGTTCTTCAAGACGGGAGGGAGAAAATTTTCCCTCTTTTGAAAGTCGTTCAAGTTTTTCCAGCGATGAAGGCTCTTCATCTATAAGAGGTTGTATTTCATTTCGCACACCGGCTCCTGCTTGTATCTGTACCATAACAAAGCCGGTATCGGTCAGTTTTTCCTCAAACTTATTTATCAGCTCTTTTTGTCTTCCTTCATATTCTCGTATTATTCTATTTTGGCGATCTTTGAAATCTTCTGATATAAAAATTTTGGGAATAGCTTTACGTATTGATGATATAAGATAGCCCATGTCTTTCTTAAAACGGCAACCGTCACCTGCTTTGAAAATCAGGACTTTTGGGGCATCTTCATTTTTAAAATTATGTACATAACAGATATCTTTTAAATCCGGTTCCTTAAGGTCAAGTTGTTCTAAAAGATGTTGAATTGTAGATGTTCGACCTGTTCCGGCCGGTCCGGTCACAAAGATGTTATAGCCGGTAGATTCAATATTTAAGCCAAGTTTTATTGAATTTATAGCATTTTCCTGACCGATTATCTCCAAACAGGGATTAATAGAATCCGAGGATTTAATTTTTTTGGGAGCATAATTTATCTGATAATCAAGCTCTTTTGCGGTCAATTCTTTATGTTTTTTCAATGATATTTGTTTCTGACGGGGCATATAATCTCCATTTATTTAAAGTCAGCTTCAATATAAATAACCGACATACAGTTGTAAAAATAAAAATGACGGCAATAATATGTATCGCATTAAGTTAGTTCTTCTGTACTATTCAGTAAGAAAAATAAATCAAAAAAATGTAAATTTGTGATGTGAAGTAAGTTATTTGGTGTCATCACATTACATTTCATACTCTTATAACACATTGTACGCCAAAAGGTTCACTTTACTTGACAGTTTGTTGAATCTGAGTATATTCAAGCCTGTTGTTTTTTAGCATTGCGCATTGAATTGGCGATATCGTCTAACGGCTAGGACCGGCGGTTCTCATCCGTCAAATAGGGGTTCGATTCCCCTTATCGCTAATTTAAAAAGAATTGTGGAGAATTTTTTTGTCTTGGTTGTCGAAAATTTTCTCCACTTTCTCTATTAATGAAGGTATTTGTATAAAATCCATTATTTTATAGTAGAACAAGAATGTCCGACCCACCAAACGAAAACTTTAAATAAATAGTCAGGAGTACGTCTGACTAGGCGATAACGTAAGTCATTTGTAGCGAACAGAATTTTCTGTTCCGTTTAGACAGGGCGATACCCTGTTGGCACAAGTATTACGTACTGATAAGCCTGTACCCTATCAATAAATTAAAAATAATAATTGAGAACAAAACTTGAACTTGTAGACCGAAGCGAGAAATTACTATTTTTTTTCTCTCCGAAACGATAAAACAGTTCCGCAATCAAAAATCCGACACCCGACCCGACAATCACATCTGTGGCATAATGTTTAGAAGCATGAATGCGTGAGACAGCGACATAACTAGCCCATCCATAACCTGTAATTGATTTTAACAACTGCCATTTCAGGGAAACATTGTTTTCTTTCATTAGATATGATATCCGTTTGTTCAGATAATGCATAGAGAAGAATGCTGTCGAAGCATGACCTGAGAAAAACGACAATTTACTGTCTTTTTCAAATAGTCTAGATTGTGGATTTTCATAATAATATGGTCGCTCACGAGCGATGAGACCTTTAAATGTCGCCGTTATTCCACCTGTCGCTAAAAGACCGGTTGTAAAAAGATAGCTGTCTTGCAATAGCTGTTTTCTCTTGCTATTTCTATTTTGTGAGTAGTTAACTGCCAATAAAACGGTAAAACCGAGTGCCGGAGTGAAAAGAGCTCCTGTTTTATTATCCAAAAAGTTTGTTTTGCGACTGTTGATTGACAAATCGCCACCTATTAGTTCTTGAAAATACTTATCAAAAAGTATAGGGCCTTTAATAATCGGCGTTTGGGACAGATCTACCTGATTTTCTAATATCAATCCGATACCTGCAACTCCAAAAGAAGCTGCTCCAATTTTTATAAGTTCGGATTTATTCAGATAGTTGTCGGCATAAGACTTGGTTCCGATAAAAATAAGTAATAATAGAACTACAATAGATTTGAGATTAATTTTCACCTGCAAAACTAACAAGAGTTTACTATAAATGTCAACAAACAGAATCTGCTTTCATTTATATAACAATTGACTTTTCCACATTTATCGGTATATTCGCATCAATGAAATCCACTACTAACCAACTCAAACATACGGCATTATACGTAATTCTATTTCAGGTATTTATTAATGTTGATATTGTCTTTGCTCAAGAAACGGCAAATTCTGTTTTCCGCTCTGACCGTATTAATGCTTTAGTGTTTGTAATCATCTTTTCGGCATCAGTTCTCTTATATACAAAGTGGGCAAGACAAGGTAAGTCTCTCTTTTTGCGTAAAATTCCTGGACTTGATGCTGTTGAAGAAGCTGTCGGACGTGCCACCGAAATGGGTCGTCCTGTTCTGTTTATTCCGGGAATAGCTGAATTAGATGAGATTGAAACAATAGCAGGTATTTCAATATTAGGTCGTGTTGCTAAAATTACCGCTCAATATGAAACTCCGCTTCATGTGCCAGTTCGGTATCCTTTGGTATTAGCCGCAGGTCAAGAAGTTGTAGAACAAGCATATATCGAGATGGGTAAAAAGGATTCGTATAATCAAGATACGGTACAATATGTTGCCGGTGAACAGTTTGCATTCACTGCTACAGTAAACGGCTATATGATGCGGGAACGTCCTGCCACCAATATATATATGGGAGCATTTTTTGCCGAATCACTTCTCTTGGCAGAAACAGGCAATGCCGCCGGTTCTATTCAAATTGCCGGAACCGCCCGACCGGAACAGCTTCCGTTTTTTATCGCAGCCTGCGATTATACTTTGATGGGTGAAGAGCTGTACGCTGCCTCGGCATATCTATCACATGAGCCTGTTATGCTTGGTGGGTTAAAAGGACAGGATTTTGTAAAAGTACTGATTGGACTTTGTATTATTATAGGTACACTATTAGTTTCTTTTGGATACGGTGAATTTTTTATCTCTTTATTTGATGCGGTATAATGATGATTATTGGAGTAAAAATATAAATGAGAACTACTTTACCGGTAGCTGTTGCATTTTTATCAGGAGTTATTTTAGTCATTTCATTCTTTTTTGACGATAAAAACTGGCTTGGATTATTAGGACAGGAACTTAAAATTTGGCTCACAATTGTCGGTGGGTTTACACTTTTGTTAGGTGTCGTTTCTATAACACGAGTCAACTGGGCAGCTGTTCGGCGGAAAAAAGAAAGATGGGAGTATAAAGTTCTCACTCTTATAGCTATTTTTGCAATGGCGATTCCCTCGGTTTTATCTCCTGATTGGTCTATCCGTTTTGGTCGTAACGAAGGTTCTGTGTATGACTGGTTATTCCAATATCTTATGTCACCAATGATGGCAACTATGTTTGCTACTTTAGCTTTTTATATCGCATCGGCAGCATATCGGGCATTTCGTGCTCGCTCTGCTGAAGCAACATTATTGTTGGTAACAGCAACTTTGGTAATGCTCTGGCGTGTCCCTATGGGTGAATGGTTTTTGAATCTATTCCCATGGATTGATATTCCTTATTTGCTCAATACATATATAATGGGCGGTATTAATATGGCGGTTCAACGTGGTATTATTATCGGTGCTGCTTTAGGAGCTGCCTCGATGTCGCTTCGTATTATTTTAGGTATTGAACGAACATATATGGGAAAAGGGTAAACAATGTCTATTTGGAATAAAATGGAAAAGATGGACCGCAGGTGGATTTACCTGATGGTTGCGATTTCTGTAGTGATACCGTTTCTTTATCCTATGTCATTACCTATTTCTATCACTCCTGAAGCTCAAGCAGTTTATGATACTATTGAAGCACTCCCCGACGGTTCTACTGTTATGCTTGTTTTTGATTACTACCCTTCAACTATTGCCGAATGTGAACCGATGGCAATAGCAGCGTTGCATCAGTTCTTTAGTAAAGATATAAAAGTTATAACTCTTTCAAATATTCCGTTAGGCGGTCCCTCAATGGCTGAGACTATCACCCGTATGATGGCGAAGGAATACAATAAAGAGTATGGTATTGATTTTGTAAACTTAGGTTATAAAGCAAACTATGTTGCGGTAATGTCCGGCATGGGACAATCAATTGAAGATATTTTCCCGACCGATAACTCCGGCACTCCTCTATCAGAACTTCCTCTGATGACAAAAACGAAAAACTATGCGGATATATCGTTTCTCTTTGAAATTGCCGACAATGCTACCGCTGATTATTGGGTGTCGATTGTAAATGCACAATTTGGGCTTCCTATGGTTTGCGGTACTACTGCTGTATCAGCCCCGAAGTATTATGCTTTTGTCGCATCAGGTCAGTTTAAAGGTCTGCTTGGTGGGATGAAAGGTGCCGCAGAGTATGAAATTTTGGTCGGACATAAAGCCTCGGCTGTTACAGGTATGTCTGCTCAATCCCTCGTACATTTACTTATAATCTTTTTAGTTATTCTCGGTAATCTTAGTTTCTTTATCGGTCGTAGAAAATCACTGGAGACGGCATGAGTGGAATAGAAATTTTCCAACTTTGGCTTATGGCGTTTGTAACGCTGGCTTTGTTCTCGTTTATGTACAAAGACAATCCGTTTTATCGTATAGCTGAACATATTTTTGCGGGACTGACTGCCGGCTATCAAGTAGGATTAGTTTGGGATTCTGTTATTCTTCAAACACTTTGGGACCCGATGCTTGCCGGAAAATGGTGGCTGTTTATACCCGGATTATTAGGCTTTTTGATGTTTACTCGGTTTACTACAAAGTACTCATGGTTGTCCCGTATCTCTTTGGCTTTTGTGATGGGTGTAACAGCAGGTATTTTCATAGTCTCTCAGCTTCACGGATTAGTTTTACCTCAAATGCAAAATACTATGCTTCCATTATTTAACGGTGACGGATTTGGTGCAACACTCCTTGCAATCATAATCGTTGTCGGTGTTATCTCAACTCTCATCTATTTTTACTTCTCGCACGAACATACCGGTGCCTTAGGCGTAACTGCTAAACTTGGAATTTGGTTTATCATGATTTCTTTTGGGGCTCATTTTGGCTATACCGTTATGGGACGGGTATCTTTGCTTATCGGACGGGTACAGTTTTTAATCAATGACTGGATCGGCTCGTTTACGGGCTGAAGCTTCAATTTACTTATATCAAAATTACACTTCTCTAGGTATAATCCGTTTTCATTATTTCATATAAAATCAAATTTATATAATTCATACAATTAAAGGTTGTTATTTTGTGATAAATTTGCGATATATAGCCTGTTAGAATTGATATAATAGCAATATGGAGATTATAGATGGCTAATAACTTCTTATTTACATCAGAGTCTGTGACCGAAGGTCACCCTGATAAACTCTGTGATCAAGTTTCGGATGCTGTTTTAGATGCGATATTAAAACAGGATAAAAAAGGGCGGGTCGCCTGCGAAACATTTGTAACTGCCGGACTTATAATAGTCGGCGGTGAAATTACGACCAAAGGATATGTTGATGTCCAGGGACTTGTTCGAAAAGTTGTCAAAGATATCGGATATACTCATAGTAAATATGGATTTGCTTATGACACTTGTGCAATTTTAAATGCTATTGGTATGCAGTCTCCCGATATTGCTCAAGGAGTCAACACCGGCGGTGCCGGCGATCAGGGACTTATGACAGGATATGCCTGTCGCGAGACAAAAGAGCTTATGCCGTTACCGATAATGCTGGCTCATAAATTATCCCGACAGTTAGCAAAAGTTCGTAAATCAAACAAGTTAAAATATCTCGGACCTGACGGTAAGTCGCAGGTAACTGTTGAGTATAAAGACGGTAAGCCTTTCCGTGTTGATACTGTTGTTATTTCTTCACAGCATACCGAAAATATTTTAGACCGTACCGGTAAAAAGATTACAAAAAAATCAATCGATGAAATGATTTCTAAAATCATCTTACCGATTATTCCAAAAAAGATGATTGACAAAAAGACTAAGTTCTTAGTAAACCCGACCGGTAAGTTTGTCATCGGCGGTCCTCAGTCTGATACCGGGATGACCGGACGTAAAATTATTGTCGATACATACGGCGGTATGGCATCGCACGGCGGTGGTGCATTTTCAGGGAAAGATCCTACAAAGGTTGACCGTTCGGCATCATATATGGCTCGCTATATTGCCAAGAATGTGGTAGCATCGGGTCTTGCCGATAAATGTACTATTCAACTTGCCTACGCTATCGGTGTTGCCAAACCTGTTTCACTTATGGTTTTCACCGACAAAACAAACAAGGTTGAAGAAAAAAGAATTGTACAGCTTATAAATAAACATTTTGATATGACTCCAAGAGGAATTATTAAAACTCTTAATCTTCTCAGACCTATCTATGGTAAATCCGCAGCTTACGGTCATTTTGGAAGAACCGAAAAAGAGTTCACTTGGGAACAAACTAATAAAGCAAAATTACTCGCAAAGGATGCATAACTTATGGCATTAAAATATGATATTGCTGATATTAAATTAGCAAAAGAAGGTAAGCAAAAAATTGAATGGGCTGAACGTAATATGCCTGTACTTCGTTCTATACGAGAACGGTTTACCAAAACAAAACCTCTCAAAGGTATCAAAATGGCTTGCTGTCTGCATGTAACCACAGAAACAGCCAACCTTGCCCGTACACTCAAAGCAGGTGGAGCCGAAGTTGCGGTATGTGCTTCTAACCCTCTCTCAACACAAGATTATACCGCGGCATCTTTAGTAAAAGATTACGGTATTTCTGTTTTCGCTATTAACAATGAAGATAACAAAACATATTATAAACATATTCATCAAGCCCTTGATTTTAAACCGCATATCACTATGGACGACGGTGCCGATTTAGTTTCGGTTCTGCATTCTGACCGTAAAGAACTTCTTGAACATATTATGGCGGGTACCGAAGAAACCACTACAGGTGTTATTCGTTTGCGTGCTATGGAAGTCGACAAAGCTCTGAAATTTGCTGTTGTTGCTGTTAATGATTCAAAGACTAAACATTTCTTTGATAACAGATACGGTACCGGTCAATCAACACTCGACGGTGTTATTCGTGCCACCAATATGCTTATCGCAGGATCAACTGTAGTTGTGGCCGGTTACGGATGGTGCGGACGTGGACTTGCTATGCGTGCAATGGGTTTAGGTGCCAAAGTTATTGTCACTGAAGTTGATACTGTCAAAGCTCTTGAGGCTGCTATGGACGGGTTCCAGGTTATGCCGATGGGTAAAGCTGCTCCTATTGGGGATTTGTTTATCACTGTCACAGGTAATCTCAATGTAATCCGTGCAGAACATGCTAAGAAAATGAAAGATGGTGCGATTATCGCAAACTCCGGTCATTTTAATGCCGAGATTGATATTCCTGCAATCAAAAAAGCATCCACTCGCAAAAAAGAAGTTCGTCCGTTTATCGATGAATATCTTATCGGCGGAAAACGGATTATGATTTTAGCCGACGGTCGTTTGATTAACCTCGCATCGGCTGAGGGTCATCCTGCGATGGTGATGGATATGTCGTTTGCTAACCAGGCGTTGGCATCGGAGTTTGTTGTGAAAAACCACAAGAAACTTGAAAACCGTGTATATACGCTGCCTGATAAAGTTGACCAAGATATTGCCGCTATTAAATTAAAATCAATGGGTATCGCTTTAGATAAACTGACCGCCGAACAACGGATTTACTTAGCATCCTGGACAATGGGAACCTAAGCAGCCTGAAGGCTGATTTACAATAATGTCATTCCCAACTTGATTGGGAATCCAGAAAGAGTGGTGTTATCACCGCTCTTTTTTTTATACATGTAAGACGTCCTCTCCTGCTAATGTTAACACAGGGCGTTTCACGAAACGCCCCTACTATCCTATCCTTCCCGTCTTGCCCATTCGACATCTATGTTATTATTTCGCAGTCGTTCAAACAACATCCCGACATGATGCTGGATATGCTTGATATTATGTATCTGCAGCTCAAACGATGTAAACGGAATCCAAGAAACTTCGGAGGCTAATTCCATATCGGTTGAGTCGATTCGTGCATCTAAGTTATTAACTACATAATTGTAATACTCTAAAACTTCTTCTTTGGTGTAGGCATCTTCTGCAGGTATAGGTGCTTCGCCAGGTTCACGGTCAAGAAATTCGAAACTGTCCTTATATTTTACCCATTTCACAAAATTTTTATCAGTCCCTTGGGTATATAAATCGGTAAAGTAAAGAGTGTGGAAAGCAATATGCCAGTATTTGTTTGTGTATGATTGGTCGTTCCAAAGTGAGTCAGGACAATTTTTTATTGCCTGTCCAAGCATATTGAGTGATGCTTCGTACTGTTTTTTTATCGCATGTTTGTAATCCATATTTTATCTTTTCTAAACGGAACAGTTCGTCTGTCGGGTTTCTCACAATTATATTTTTTTAAATCGGAACGACGACCTACTCTTTTATAATTCAGAATTTATTTTATCAACTGTCATATTTGTTGTATCTATTGTAATGCCTCGGGTTTCATCAGAGTTTTTAAATTCATCATATAATGTCTCGACTCGTTTTCCCATTTTTAAATTATCAGGCAGACCGTTATCTCTATTTACCAGCATATCTAAGTCTGCTGTTAAAGTAAATAACTTAATTTGAGGTTCGTCTATTTTAACCGATTCTACAAACTTATCAAACTCCCAGCGATTTAAAAAGACATGATCGATAAAAACGGTATAGCCTTTGTCGTGATAAATCTGTGCTGTTGATGCTGCCGATTGTAATGCGAGAAGGGCTTCTTTGTCGGCAAATGTCCAGTCAGTTATCCAATGACGGATTTCATCAAGCGATATTACAAGCGATGCCTTGTGCTGTTTTGCCAGTTCGTTAGATACAGTAGATTTACCCGCACCCGATGGACCTCGAATAATTATTATCATAGATAAAATATATTCTCAAATTATTAAGAACTCAATAACTAAATTAATTTAGAAATGGGTTCGTTTCGCATATAAAGGGACACTAAAACTTCCATTTTTACAGCTATTTTTTCTGATAAACAAATCAGGCATAGCCTTTTACGGCGAAATGGCTTTGCCATATAAAATGGCTTAAAGCCATTTTCGGTCATATTTATTGTAGTGATTTTGTTCATTGTTTTTTCTCACATCAAATTAAGTTGTTCATAGAAGAGGATGTGATGTAAATATACTGGGAGTTTGTAAGGTTTTTGTAGTACGTAAAAATGAAGAACTAGTCAATAATACAACAATTTTTATATTTCAAGTTACTACCACAGGGACATTTCTCATTACGACCTATTTTTTTATACTTCCTTTTAAATGTTTTTACTCCCGACACTTCACGCTTAACTTGAATCGTTTCATCACTTATAGGATATTCATCAATTGTACTTAAAGTTTCTTTAGGTGATTCATGAATATTAAATTTATCTTGAATTCTTTTCGCCTCTTGGATATTTTCTTCTTCCCATTCTTCAAAGTACAAATAGAGGAAATCATATGAATGAGGGATTAAACTTCCTATTTCTGTAGCAATTCCAATTACCAAAAAGTTGTTTCTATATTCATTTCTTGTTACATAACAAGAGCCATGTAATAGATCTTTTCGATTTATTCTTTCAAAATCCTTTGGTGTAAATAAGAAACAATATGTAGTACCTTCATTCTCAAAATATCTTCTATATGTTACATTTCTTTTTTCTGCTTGTTCATGTGCAGATATAAAAAAATCGGAAAATATTCTTCTTGAAAAACGATCTAATTTGGATAATTCTCTAGCAATTTCCCTATCTTCTTTTTCTGGGCATGTACTAGTTAATTCAATTAAATCATCGCAAAAATAACTAATTTTATCTGCTTCTTTTTTTGCCTTATATACATTACTATATATAAATTTTTCCCAGATGCCATCATCATAATTTTTTAAATTCACATTTTCTAAATGGTCAAATGTTTTTTTATCTTTGATATATTCACATAAGATATCAAGTTCACGTGAAGCTATGATTTGTAATTTAGGATTTGAAATTATTAAATCTTCTTTATCTTTCAAATATTTACAGAAATCAGAAATAGTATCTAGTTCATTTAAAATACTTTCGATAGTAGAATCAAAAGTATGAATTAATTTTCCTTTTTGTTCCTGTATAATATTATAAGGAACATCACCACTCCCGATACTAAATACTAGTCGATATATATTTGTTATCTCTGATTTATTAAAAGTTATTATATCGCCATTTGGATTTTCAAGTTCAAGATTCTCTGATAAAGAAAATAAATTACGTTCCGCTCCAAAAATTTGTTTCATAGGATGTTCAAATGCTTTTTTAATATATCTTTCATCATTTCCATTAAATTTAATATCTTTAATTTGAATAATTATAACAATGTCATCAAAAACAACCAATAAATCACAAATTTCTTTTCCAGTCTTATCTTTAGGATTTGGATAACACCATTCTTTTAGAAATGACTTGTAAGCAAGCTGATTAATTGCGTCTTCAGCATTTTTTCCCTTTAGTTGGAAATAATTTTTTTCAAATTTCATCTGAATTAATTTTCTAAAACTAAAATTATTTTATGAGAACTTTTCATAGTGTATTATAAATTGAAATTGATTAATAGCCAATCGCTTTTTATACGAATTCAACACAAAAGAATATTCAACCCTCTTATGTATGACACATCCATTTAGAGAAACTATGACAGTACAAAAAATCTACAACAATTATAACACACATTACAATATAACTATACTTATACCTCAAATTTTGGAGAAAAACATTTGCACCAAAAATAATGCAATACCACATCCCAAAGCCAATTTGTTATAACGCTATAAGTATAAAAGAATTACAAAGAATATATTGTTTTGAAAATTGTGGGTAACTTTGAAAGATGTCAGAACCACTAAAGGGTTCTGACATACAATTATTTTTTTACAGCTTTTAGTGCGAACATTAGTGGGTAGCGAGGGGCTCCGTTCGGTGGATACCAGTAGTCACCGACTTGATACCAATCCTCTTCAACAGCATAAAATCCTTTATCATATTCATGCAGAAATTCAATTGTTAATCCGACTGATATAAGTGAGTTAATGATTTCAGAAAGAGGATGCTGCCATTCTACTAATTCTTTTTCAATTATAAAATCACGGTCGCAATAGTCCCGTTCGTTTTTGTACCGTTCCGGTTTTTTATCAAGATAGGTCATTGTTTCTGTTTCCCAAAGAACGTTATACGGGTGACCATCGACGACTAAAAATGTCCCGTCGGGTTTTAAGTGATAAGCGATAACCTCTGCCCATTTATTCAAATCGGCAAGCCAGCAGAGAGTACCGTGCGACTGAAAAACAATATCAAATTTTGTATCTATCTTACCGTTTAATTCTAACAAGTCAGAACGAATAAAGTCGGCATCGGGCATGTCGGCAGCCTGTTTAAGTTTGTGAGCATACTCAATAGATTTATCGGAGATATCAACTCCGGTAACATCGGCACCGAGACGACCCCACGAAAGTGTGTCCATCCCGAATTGACACATCAGATGCAGTAATGACTTACCGTTTACATCACCAAGAGCAGTGCGTTCGATTTCTTTCAGAGAGTTCCATCCGTTTAGAAATTCTTTGAGTTTATAGTCGGGATGATCATAATGAATTTCAACCATGTCGTTCCAGGCAGCTCTGTTTTTTTCATGATCTAGGTTTGCCATTATTTCCTCGCTTTTATAAGTCCTATAAGACCGATTAAAAAGAAAAGAGTATTTACACCCCAGACCGCAACATAATCCGGAACTTTTTCATTGTAGCCTGCGGACTGCAATACTTTAAAAAGAACAAAATAGACTAGTGCAATTAAAGCACCGATTGAAAATGAAACCGCAATACCTCCCTTACGGGGGTTAGCAGCAAAAGGTATAGAAAGCAGAACTACAATAAATGATGCTAATGGATAGGCAAACTTTATCTGCTCATCAACTGAAGCTCTGATATGGGGTCCGCCTGTCCGTTTCATAAGTGCAATGTATTCATGCAGCTCATCAAGTCCCATATCTTCCGGTTTACCAACTCTGCGGGATAAGTCGGAAGGTTTGTCTTTGATATAATCTAAATAGAGAGAATCAAACTCGGTGAAAGTCTGGTTAATAGAGTCTCCAAATGTTCGGACAACTCCGTTACGGGCAATCCATCGGTAATCGGTATATGTAATTGTCGATGCGATTATAAGTTCTTTTAGTGAACTTCCTTCGGTACGATATAGTTTAAAATCTTTACCTTCGCCTTTTGATACATAAAAGACAGAGATAGTATAAAAATTTCCGGGAGAGATTTGTCGATAAAGATTTGTTACTTGGTCATACCTTCGTTTTGAACGTTTTTTGATATTAAATTCTTTTATTTCAATCAGCCGTTTATTAGCCGGTGGGAAAATATATTCATTATAATAAAAATGACAGGCTGATAATAAAAGAACTACAATTAAAATCGGTGCGGTAATCCGGTAGAGTGATAAGCCTGATGCTTTCATAGCCAAAATCTCATTATTTTTTGCTAAGTACGAAAGAGAGAATAGAGTAGCCAACAGAATAAATACAGGGAAAAATAGTTTTAGGACCCATCCGCCAAAGTATAAATAGTATTCAACTATTTGTTCAACCGGTACATTGTTATCAATGAAATGTCTCAGCAGTTCTACAAGGTTGATAACAATTATCATAACACCGATAGAAACCATAACAACGGCCAAAGTTACAAAAAAGAGTTTGAGAATATATCTATCTAATTTTGTAAATAGTATCATTTTCTCTTTTTCCGAAAGTAAGAGAATATAGGTTTTTCTGTTACAACTAGATAAAGCAGATAAACTCCTATCGTTCCCAGTAAAAAGTTTGCTCCCCACATCGACCAAAAAGGTGACAACAGACCACGGTCGGCAATATCCTCACCGGCTATCAATGATGCCCAATAAAAGATAAAAAGAGTAATAGAGATTGTGATAGCAATACCCATCCCCTTTTTCTTTGACATTATGCCCAATGGAGCTCCTATTAATATAAATGCGATAATTGCTCCGGGGATAGAATATTTTTTATATATCTCTACTTTAAATTTTGCTATTCTTGCTTTGGCATGGTTTATATTTTTTCGGTTGTTTTCTATAGATCTCATGAGATTTACCATTGAGTTTTTAACAAACTGCTGAGCGGTGGAATCATTAACAGAAATAGTGTCAATACTTGCAAATGTATCAGAGAAAAGATATTCTATATGCTTTGAAAGTTTGTTCATAATTTTTTCACGGTTTGGAGCAAGTTGTTCTGCTGATCTATCAACTATTTTTTGCATTGCTGAAATAGATTTTTCTCTGTCTGAGCGGCTTGATGATTCGTTTCGTTTTAGTTCTGAACCGGTACCCGAGACATTGATAATTTGGTTTTTAAAATTAACCTTTCGAGAATTTTCTGATTCATTGATATCCAACGAATGAATCTCGCCATTAAATAAATCAAACTGCATATTTTTGTTTCCGTCAGTCATTTTTAAGTAGCCGTATTCAGCAATAATAATTTTTGGCTTGCTTGGATTTTTTGTATCGGTAATTCGGATATTTTCAACTCGAGAGGTCGTATGATCTATTTTGTCAATCATAACCAGGTAACCCGGAATATCTGAGATAAAAACACCTGAACGAAAAATCAGAGTCGGACGCATAGCTTTAATATCTCCGCGTAATTCACGTGCTTTTTTATTTAAGTCGGGAAGTATCTTATCGTTAAATTGCCCCATTCCGTAGGTCAGCACACCACCCGCCATAAGAACCGGGATAAGTATTCTGAGCATATTGATACCGGATGCCTTGATTGCAGTGATTTCAAAATCGGAAGTTAACCGCCCGAACGCCATAAGAGTGGCAACCAGTGCCGACATCGGAACCGATAAAGCCAGCATCCAGGCAAGGTTCAACGCCAACAGTTCCAAAGCAATCCAAACCGAAATATCTTTGTCCATCACCGAATCGGTAATTTTTGGTACATAGTCGATTACGAGCAGAAATGTAATTGTAAAAAATGCAAAGAAAAACGGTGCAATATGTTCTTTGAGTATGTAACGGCTTAGTATTTTCATAACATGTCTTTACAAGATACATGTTATACAATCATATTCAAGATAACAATTTTTTTTATTGCAAAATTTTGTAAAAATATTCTATTGGCATTCTGAAGGTAGAATATATATATTTTAAATATGGCAGATCAAAAAAACATAGCTGATAAAAAAATCGCCGATTATACCGTCGGTGATACGATTACATCATTTTTCTCGATTCGGAAGAAAACAATACGAGAATATGCAAAAGGGCAGTTTGTATCGCTTGAAATCGGTGATTATTCCGGCCGTATAAATGCTGTTGTCTGGGAGCCGGATCATTTTGTGCTGACCGAACTTGAAGAAGGAACTGTTGTCAAAATACGCGGTCAGATTAGTGAATATAATAATAAAATGCAGATGACAGTCGGGCAGATACGTCTTGCCGAAGATGATGAATATACAATTGAAGATATTCTGCCGTTTTCGACACAAACTTATGAAGAACGGAAAGCCCGTATTTTGGCATTGACCGATAAAATTGAAAACAGTTATATAAAAAAACTTGTCGAACTGTTTTGGGATGATGAAGAATTTCTACATAAATTTTTGCAGGCTCCTGCAGGAAAATTATGGCACCATTCTTTTATCGGAGGATTAGCGGAACATTCTGCCAATGTAGCCGAATTGGCATTGCGGGTCTCGCATGGATATGATTTTTTAGAAAGAGATTATCTTATTTTTGGCGGGCTGTTTCATGATGTCGGTAAAATTGATACCTACATAACAACAACGACCATTGACTACACTGATGAAGGACGGTTGGTAGGGCATATTTGTCTTGCTGATGTCTGGATTAGCGAACGGGCAAAACAGATAGAAAATTTCCCCGAAAAATTATTGATGAAACTTCGGCACATGGTGCTATCGCATCAGGGTGAGCTTGCTTTTGCTACTCCGGTTGTACCGCAAATGACAGAGGCGTTTGTTTTGTACTACTGTGATGAAATTGATTCTAAAATGGGTGCTATTGAACGTATCCGAGAGAGAAACAATGGTGTCGGGTGGTCTGAGTATGTTAATCTGCTTGGACGGTTCCTATATTTTGGCGAGGCTGACCCGACAAAAAAAGATGACGGTTAAATGAATAGGTCAATTCTTGAAGTTTCTCATGTCGGCAGGCAAGTCGGTGATAAAGTTATTCTACAAGATATTTCTTTCTCTTTTGAACAAAATAAGATTTACACAATTTTAGGTCCCTCAGGTTCGGGGAAATCTTCGCTGTTGAGACTGTTCAACCGACTTGATGAACCGAGTACGGGAAAGATTATTTTTGACGGAGAAGATATTAAGTCATATCCGGTATGCGAACTAAGAAAAAAAGTCGGGTATCTCTTTCAATTGCCGTATCTATTTGAAAAAACTGTTTTAGATAATTTTTTGTTTGTCGATACGGAAACTTCTGAAAGTCAGGTTGCCGATTTACTGGCAAAAGCAGAGCTTCCAAAAAAAATGATTTTCAGCTCAGTTGAAAAACTTTCAGTCGGAGAAAAACAGAGGGTTGCATTTGCCAGAATGCTTTTGACCAAACCAGAGGTGCTTCTTCTTGATGAGCCGACTTCGGCACTTGACCCTTCAATAACCGAATCTCTTGAAAGATTAATACAAGAAATCACAATCGAAGAAAAACTGACAACCATTATTGTAACTCATTCTCCTGAACAGGCGATGCGGTTTAACCAGACAGGTATATTATTGGCTGATGGAAAGATTGCTGAATCGAGTGATATAAAGTCTCTTCTTGAAAACCCGCAATCGGATGCGGGCAAAAGATACAAGGCAAGAGAGTTGTCATGAACAATCCCGGTATAACAGAAGTACTGTTCTCGCTTATTTTAGTTCTTGTCTCCATCGCTATAAGCAGGTTTTGGAAAATCAATGTTGAAAAAGATATTGCTATCGGCTCTGTCCGTTCATTTATACAGCTTGTGGCAGTCGGCTATGCCTTAAATTATATTTTGATTTGCAGTCAACCTGGATGATTCTTGGAACGCTTTTAATTATGATTCTTGTAGGAGCTCAGGCAGCATCGAGCAAAGTAGTAAATATTAAATCACCGTTTCTGCTTATAATACTATCAATGCTGTTCGGTTCATTTGTAACTATTGGATTGATGGCTGTTTTACAAATTATATCTTTTGAAGCCCGTTATATCATACCGCTTGGGGGGATGATAATCGGCAACTCTATGAATGCGTCGGCACTTGCGATTAACAGAATTTCATCGGATATCCGCTCTAACCGTCATGCTGTCGAAACTGCTCTTGCTTTGGGCAAAAGCTGGAGATCGGCATCATCGAAATATTTTCGTGAGGCTGTCGTAACCGGTATGATAGCGATTTTAAACAGTATGAAAACTGTCGGACTGGTTGCCTTGCCGGGTGCGATGACCGGAATGATTTTAGCGGGGGCTGACCCTCTTGATGCGGTTCTTCTGCAGATTATTGTCATGTATATGATTTTAATGGCGGTAGCGGTAACATCGGTAGTTATTGTCGATCTGACTATTCGCCAGTTTTTTACCCAGAATCATCAGATGAAATAAATATAATAATATGGATACAACTTGAAAGGAATCATTATGTCAAAAAAATCTATCACTCGTACCGCAATTACCCTGTTTTTTATCAGTATTTTTTCTATATCGGCTCCAGCAGAAGAACCTAAGCCGATTCAATTATCAATTTTTAATCCTATTCAGCTTTATTCTGAAGATACTGATATAAAAGGTGTACGACTTAGTTTGCTATACGGGAAAAACAAATCAGTAACAGGTCTTGATTTAGGTTTTGTAAACCATAACACATCAGGATTATCAAAAGGTTTTCAGCACGGTTTTGTGGGAATAGTTGAAGAAGATTTTGTCGGGTTTCAGAATAATTTCATAAACTCCACAAAAGGAAATTTTGAAGGATTCCAATGGGGACTGGTAAATCATGCACATAACATGAACGGTTTTCAATTAGGGCTTGTCAATTATGCCGGAACAATGAAGGGATTACAAATCGGGCTTGTAAATGTCATTAAGCAGAACGGTCAGTTTCCTGTCTTTCCTATTGTGAATTGGTCGTTTTAATTGATGTTCTAAACTTACCCTTAGACAGGACAATGCTCTATCGGTACAGTTTATTGTCGAAACCGCAGGGGTTTCGACCTACTTTTTATGGATACAATTTTTGTTAATTATTTCACAATTAAACTTGTGTTTTACTTCGTAATAGTTATTAATATCTAGTGATAGTAACCATAGACTCGGAGTATTTATATGAGTTACCCTTTTTGGGATATTGAAATCGGATACGGCATTATCATGGCATTTATTGCTGTAATCCATGTTTTTATAGCACATTTTGCAATCGGCGGCGGGTTGTATTTGGTCGTTGCCGAAACTATCGCCCGTAAAAAAAATTACTTACTGAAACTACAGTTTTTAGAAAAACTAAGTAAGTTTTTTGTACTAGTCTCGGTTGTTTTTGGAGCATTAACAGGTGTTGGTATTTGGTTTATTATCGGACTGCTAAACCCGGCTGCGACTGAAATTCTGATACATAACTTTGTTTGGGCGTGGGCTGCTGAATGGGCATTTTTCACTATCGAAATTTGTGCCGCTTTGCTCTATTTCTACGGATGGAAAAAACTCTCACCGAAAAATCATCTTATTATAGGATGGATTTATTTTATCTCGGCATGGATGTCACTCTTTATTATTAATGGTATTATTACTTTCATGCTCTCCCCCGGTGATTGGATTACTACCGGTAACTTTTGGGACGGATTCTTTAACCCGACATTTTGGTCATCACTTTGGCTTCGCACCGGTATCTGTATAATGCTTGCGGGGGTTTATGCACTGTTTGTGGCATCGCGGTTAAAGGCTGATGAATTCAAAAAAAGACTTATTCGTTTTAATTCGCTCTGGGCAATTGTTGGATTGGCAATTATGATGCCGACTCTTGTCTGGTATATTTCGACTATACCTAAAGAGATTTACGATGCTGCCTTAGAATCCAAACTGACACCTGTTGTTGCTATGAACGCATCATATATCAATGCTATGCTGCTTGGGGTTGTCATAATAGTTTTTGGATTTTTGATTCCGAAAAGATACAATATCGTTGTTGGAACTTTAGCTATGATATTTGCTCTTTCCTGGTTTGGAGAATATGAGTGGATGCGGGAGTCTGTACGGAAACCGTATGTAATTACTAATTATATGTATGCCAACGGTATTGATGTTGCCAAAGCTGAAACATATCAGGAAGAAGGATTACATGAGTATATACAGTTTAAAACGTCCGACAAGCCTGCTGATTTGTTCAGGCGTGCCTGTCGTTCTTGTCATACTATGGATGGGTACAAACCGTTAAAACAAGCCTTTGACGGTACTGATGAAGCTTTTATTGCAGGAATAATTATGGGAACTCAAGCTATCAGAGGAAATATGCCTCCGTTTGTCGGTGCTGAAGATGAAGCTCAGATGATTGCCTCGCATATTTATACGCAAATAGATAAACGACATCTTTCTGAAATATATAATCTTGAAGGTACCGCATTGGGGAAAAAGGTATACGATGTTCGATGTGGGAAATGCCATGTTTTTAACGGGTTCAATGACAAATCAGAATCTCTGCTGGAAATAACCGAAGAAGATATCGGGGATATTTTGGATATGGCGGGAGAATTTGCCGAAGAAATGCCAGAATTTACAGGAGATGCTCAAGAACGGAAAGCTTTAATTGATTATATTATGTCACTAAATAAGAAGGAGACTGAATGATGCTTCCTGATTCTAATTTTCTTTCGGTTCCTTTGTGGATAATTGATACTCTCAGTATTGTAACATTATCACTTCATTTGATTTCGATGAACTTTATGTTCGGTGGAATTATAATTTTACTCTTTGGAAAATTTGAAGATAAATGGAATAATCCAATTGTAGAAAAGTTTATCAAGCTCTTTCCGAATGCGATGGCTATGACTGTTTCATTTGGTGTGGCTCCTCTTTTGTTTGTGCAGCTCGTCTATCCTCAACAGATTTATTCATCAGCAATTGTTTCGGGGTGGTACTGGCTTCTTGTCGTTGCAGTTGTAATTATCGCATACTATGCATTGTATGCATCTGCTTTTTCTAAAAAAACTGACAGCAGACAAAAGATATATCTATCTATTGCTTTTGTCTGTTTGTTATATGTTTCCTATATATATACATCGGTGTTTGCATTGGCAGAAAAACCTGATTTGTATAAACTGCTCTATGCACAGAACCAAGGTGGGACGATTATAAATCCGGATTTAAACTCGTATCTCTTTCGGTGGCTACACATGCTTACCGGTGCGGTTACTGTCGGTGGATTTTTTGTTGCACTCTTTGGACGAAAAAACGAGCCAGCATTTGCGGTTGGAAAACAGTTTTATCTGTGGGGAATGGTTGCCTCGATTGCTACCGGGTTGGTATACATGATGGGGCTGGGTGAACTTATGAAACCGTTTATGAAATCACCGGCGATATGGCTTGTTTTAGTCTCTCTTGTACTTTCTTTAGGTTCTTTGTATTTCCTCTTTAAAAAGAAATTTACTGTTTCAAGCATTATGCTTGCTGTCTCATTTGTTTCGATGGTAACCATCCGACATATAGTACGGAAACTGGCATTGATTGATTTTCATGATCCGTCTACGATGGCAGTTAATCCGCAATGGTCACCGTTTGTGATTTTTCTGATTTTCTTTGTGCTGGCGATAGCAACTATTTGGTATATGTTGAAATTGTTTTTTGGAAAACAGAAGTAAACATCAAACCACTCGGCAGAACAGACATTCCTGTCTGTTCATATGTAGTGAAACAAGCAAGTTAAGTAGGACGGAATCTTTTAACGGTTCCGTTTTGTATATAAGTTAATACTGTAAATCATCAGGACGAACATCTTTATAATCAGGTGAAGGAGTTGTTTTGAATTTGACTGCTTTTATTTTTGAGATATTATTTAATAATGCTTTACATACGCGATGCATTCCATCCATTACAAAATTTTCAGCAGATAAAATAATGGGGTAATCTAAACTTGAATCATTTATTAATCTGACATGACTTACTATTGAACGGCAAGTTGGTATATCATTTTTATCGCCATACCAGAAAGCTTCATCTAATTCTTTAATACCAGAAATATCTATTTCGATAATAGGTAAGTCTTTACTGAGCTCAACCAAACGGTCAACATCCCAAGCGTAAAACCCCTTTTCAGATGGTTGGAAGTGATATTGTTTTCTCATATTGTAAATACGAAAGACTTTATATGTTTGTCAATTTTAAACATGAGTGTGCCACACTCCCTATCCGCCTAGACGGATTCGCAATGACGGTATTTTTGTCGGGTACAGCATCCACCTATCGGTGTTCGTTATGAACCCAACCTACTTTTCTGATTTTCTTTGTGTTGGCGATAGCAACTATTTGGTATATGTTGATATTGTTTTTAAGAAGAAGGAATAATATTTCAGAAAAACTTATGAACTTAAAGATGTTGATTTTTTTATAAAGAGATATGATAAAAGATAACTTAAGACAACTATAAGAAGTAAAGCATTTATCCCCACTATAAATGATACCGACTCTAAGACTCCCCCGACTACAGCCCCAAATAGATTAGAGCCAAAGGCCAGGTTTTTGGATTCAGTCTTTTTAAATGATATAATAAATATCATACCTGCAAAAAAAATAGGGATATTAAGCATTATAGATACAACAATAGACCTGGTCCAATAACTGAGACCACTGAAAATATCAAGCGGTATGAAATAAATTATCAGTGATGAGACAATAAGCAGAATGTAAATCGGACGAATATTATTAATTTTCCAAGTTGCTACGACATAATTTGCTAATAATATAAGAAGTAAAATACCTGTAATAACAAATGAATTTACCAGCCAGGTGGAACCGAATAAAAGAGACGATTTGCTGATATTCTGAAATTCCAACAGGAGAAATGCTGTGCCTAAAAAGAAAAAGTGATAATCAAGTTGGACACCTTTTCTAAAGACAACATTTTTACCGACTAGAATTAGAATAACCAGAATCGCCATTATACTCAAGTGCAGTTTCGGTATCGACGGCTTTTCAAGATAGAGATACGGCCAGTCATCAACGGTAAGTTTTATTTTATCTTCATCGGGAGGAGCATGATTTTTATCTTTTCGATACATTGAGATAAAACGCTTTACAAGCGGGTCAGAATTGAGAGCTGAATGTAGCGTAGTAGAATCAATCGCCGTGACAAACATACTTCCCCCCCAGCCAAAAATACTGTGTGGATACACAATCACTTCAGGGGGAATCCCAAATGCTTCTTCTAACAAATTGAAAAGTCTCTGTTGTATCCATGGTCGTCTTGCTTCAAAGGCAATTGTAAGGATACCGTCCTTTTTCAATCGGGACTTTGCCTCTAAGAAACTTTCCAAAGTGTACACGTAATGATCAATCCGCATATTGTTATAAGAACTTGAGAGTGTATGGGCATCAAGCAAACCGAAAGAAATTAAATCATATTGTTTATCGGTACGTTTTAAAAAAGAACGGGTATCATCAACATACACATGCACCTTCGGATTACTGTACGGATGTTCGGGATGATATTTTTTTCCAAGTTTATAAATACCGGGATCAATTTCTACCGCATCGACAGATTTTGCTGAGTTTCTCAAAGCACCTGAAGCATCATTTCCGGCTCCGGCACCAAGGATTAAAACATTATCAGGATTTTTTTTCAAAAGATATGGAAGGTCGTACTGGGAAAAACTTCTTTGGTCAATACTAAACACATTCGGATGTTCAAGCATGATACTATCGGAAAGGTCAAGCATACTCATATAGCCGACGTTGTTTACATTTAACAAATAACCTCGTTGAATATCACTATTCAGAAGAAACTGTGGATAAAGTTCCAGCTTTTGATAAGGAGACCAAACTGTCTTTAACAAATCCGTTTTTTTACCCGGAAAGAATGCCAACAAGAGAACCATAGTGGCAAGTAATCCGAGCGAAGTATACATTTTTTTGGAACGGTAAGACTTAAATAGGAGCATTGATGATATACTTAGCAGAGAAATTGCAAACCATAACCAAGAGGGTGTATATAAAAATGAACAAATACTGAATGCCCAAACACCGATGATACTTGCCAGTACATTCAAAGAGTATGCTTTGATAGTATTTGGGTGATCATCGAGTAGTTTTCCTAAAAGTTGTCCGAGAGGAATGAATGTAAACAAGATGACAGCAAAAATGAACATGGTAGTAGTTATGCCTAAGACTGTTAAGAAGATAGTTAGGTTAATATCTGACTCATACCATATTACGGAATCTGTGAACGAACTTAAAAGTAGAGGAATATCTCGGAACGGATGTAAAGATTGTCCTTGAATTGAAAAACTTATCGGTACCCAAATTAAAAATATCTGCAAAGACAGACCAAAACCTAAAAGGGAAAGATACACTTTTCGGGCGGAATAAAAAGCTCCCAATCCGATTCCCAAAAAACATGAAAGCAACACAAGGTTGTTTACATAAGAAAAAATACGTGCTTCTGTAGAAAGCCACCTAATAAGCGCAATTTCGGTAAAAAGCATGACAAAACTAACTAATATCAATTGAGTACTGATATAAGGAGTTGAAACTGTCGGCTTAGATATAGACATACTTTTTTGTTTTCTATTATATATTTATTGTCTGTTTAAAATATGGTTAGAAAGTACTTTAGATAGAGGAAAAAATCAAGGGAATTGTAGGATAGGCATTTTAGGTATTGGTAAATTCGTTGTCGGGGTCTGTTTCCACCTGTTTACTATTCTACTTGAACCGTATCTATTTTTCTATAATTCTATTATAAAATTCTCTACTATTTTAACTGATTCATCAACTGTCAGCTCTCCCTCGATGTTTAAGACAGGACAACTTAATTTTTTGAGCCATTCCTTATGCATATATAAAGAACGAACTTCAAGACCTCCCGTATCATATTGTTTTGCCCAGTCTATAAATTCATTGAACTGTTTTGCCCGAACAGTACCCTCTATAAATGACTCTGGTGAGCGAATATTTTCTCTTTCGATTAATCTTTTGATTCTTAACTCTTGAGGTATAAAAAGAAAAATAACCAAGTCAAAATATGGCAAAGCAAAATCTCTCCAACTGCATAACGAACCGGTTGAAACCCAATTTGGATATTTGAGCATGTCTGAATTAAGTAAGGCTTGCCGTTCAGGATTTTTTCGTATCTTCTGATATGGCGGATTTGTCGGAAGCCAGAAATAGTTGTCAGAATCTAATTGAACAAATTTATATTTTTGAGCAAGAGCTTTACCCAATGTGGTTGTGCCGGACCCTGAGGCTCCGGTTATATGCATTTTTGAAATCATAAATTGAAAGTAAACCATAATTTAGAAAAAAGCAAAAAAATTCCCGTAACGGGGGAGGGGAACGTTACGGGATAATATTGGATATCACTGCTGAAGAACAAGAAGTCAATCAAATCGGATATCCAAATCTTGTAATCTTTAAACAAACTTTTACCTGTTTTGTTTCAACAAGTGAAAATAATGTAATAAATAATTTTTATTTTCCAACATCTTTTTCACAAAATAGAAAAATAAATAGACTAAGTTCCCCCACTTAAAAAATGCCCGTTTCACTTGATGAATAAAAATGTTGAAAAATGAACAAAAATGAAAAATATGTTATTTATTTTGCATCATTTATACTATACTATTTATCTAATGAATGAAAAATAAGATATTAAGTTAGCTCAGTCCGGTGACTTTGAAGCATTTAGCAGATTGATTCAGTCTAATAAATCAAAGTTATATGCTTTGGCTTTGAAGATGACAGGCAACAAGCATGATGCTGAAGATATTGTCTCGGAAACACTTATAAAGGCAATAGACAATATTGAAAAATTCCGAGGTGAATCTGCATTTGGTACCTGGTTGTACTCAATAGCTTTAAATCAATCGAGAGCATTTTTGGCAAAACGCAAACAGGCTGATTTACAAGAGATTGAGGCTTATTTGCCCGGAAAACAGGGTGAAGATATGCACCAAAACAGGAGCATACAACTCTTTGACTGGCAAGATCCTCATAGCCAACTGGAAGCTAGCGAGTTAAAAGAGATTATACAGCAAGCGATAGATCTACTTCCAATAAAATTTAAAGAAGTTTTTCTTTTGCGTTATTATGAGGAGTTATCTATCAAAGAAATAGCTAAGATGACAAATGAATCGATAGCATCGATAAAATCAAGAGTCCTTCGAGCTAAACTAGCTGTCAGAGATAACTTATCAAAGAGATTTGAGGAGCGGTATGGCCAAAAAATGTCTTGAATATATAAATGAATTAAATGATTATCTTGATGGTGAGATTGACTCGTCATTATGTGCTGAAATAGAGGCTCATTTAGGTGAGTGTCAGAATTGCCGTATTATGGTTGATACGATGCGTCAAACAGTAAAGCTTTGTCGTGAAGGCAAAGTGATAAATCTCCCGGAATCTCTTGAGAGTAAACTCAATAATTTACTCAAAGAACGATGGGACAAGAAATTCGGCAAACAAGGCTGACATAACTGAATTTCAGCTCATATTAAAATCTAAAACACAACCGTAAATATCTTCTTAATACTTCCCCGACATAAAGTTATATTTGATTTATCACACATTCGGTAATATATTTTGCATCATTTACAAGCAGGCTCTGTCTAAATAACAATGAAAAGAAAAAATAAATTGAAAGGATTTCATTTTTTATGAAAAAGGCAATTATAGAGTTTTCAATTAAAAGACCTTGGGTTGTTATCGGTCTTGCTGTTTTAATAACAGCATTTTTTGCAATGCAGTTTCCAAAAATCAAAATTGATACCGACCCTCAAAACATGTTAGAAGCTGACGAACCGACTCGCCTGTTTCATGCAGCAACTAAAGATAATTTTAATCTATACGACTTTATTGCTGTTGGTATCGTTGCCGAACCGACCGCTTTCACGCCCGACCAACTTAACAGAGTTTATCGTATAACTGAAGAAATTGCCGAACTTGACGGTGTCATAGTTGATGATATTATGTCAATCTCTATGGTTGATGATATAAAACAGGGAGCAGGCGGTTCTATTGTTATTGAGCCTTTGATGGAAGATGAAATCGAAACTGACGAAGAAGCACAGCATATATATCAGCGTATAATGAATAACCCTATTTTACGTGGTAAGATTGCTTCTGATGACGGTAAAGCAGTTGCTATTTTTATCCCTATTGAATCAAAAAAAATATCGCACCGCTTATATACTGAGATTAAGGAGATTACCGACCGTTTGGGGGGCAATGCTGAATATCATGTAGCAGGATTACCTCTTGCTGAAGATTCCTTTGGGTCTGAAATGTTTGTGCAGATGGCAGTCTCGGCTCCGGCTGCTATGGGAGTGATATTTTTGCTTCTCTTTTTGTTTTTTAGACAGGTAAAAATTATTATTGCCCCAATGGTTGTTGCAATGATGTCTGTTATTTGGGCAATGGGACTTCTGATTTTTACCGGTAATACTGTTCATATAATGTCATCAATGATTCCTATATTTCTAATGCCGATTTCAGTTCTGAACTCTATTCATATTATTTCAGAATTTCATGATAACTTTAAAAAATATAAACATAGAGATGCTACAATACGACATTCCATAAATGAACTTTTTGTACCTATGCTTTTTACTTCAATGACCACCGTTGCCGGATTTCTCTCGCTTGCTCTTACCCCGATTCCGCCGGTTCGTGTTTTTGGTATTTTTGTCGCCTTTGGCATTGTAGTTGCGTGGTTCTTATCTCTCACAATTAACCCGGCAATTGCTATGCTAATATCTGATAAAACTCTCCGTAATTTTGGTAAAGATACGGGAGAACAACATGGCATGCTTGCTAAGGTAATGCACTCTTTTAGAAACTTTTCACATAAAAATTATAAGCTTATTATATCATCATTTGCTGTTGTCGTCGTAGTTGCTGCTGTCGGTTTATCCCTTATAGTTGTCAATGATAACCCGGTAAAGTGGTTTAAAAAATCTCACCCTATCCGAATAGCCGACAATGCTATGAACTCACATCTTGCAGGAACTTACATGAACTACTTAGTTTTTGAAGGTGAAGATGAAGGTTCTATGAAGTCACCGGAACTGCTCAACTACATGTTAAGCCTGCAAAAAGAATTGGCTAAAGATAAAACTGTCGGTTCTACCACAGGTGTTACTGATATTGTAAAGAAAATTCGTTATGAATTGTATTCCGAAGATTCCGCTAAAATGGTTATACCTGATAACAGCAATGAAATAGCTCAACTTCTGTTCCTGTTTGAAATGTCCGGCGGGAATCCTGATGATCTCTTTAAATTTGTTACTCCTGAATATGATAAAGCAAATCTTTGGGTACAATTGAAGAATGGTGATAACATGGCAGTATCTGCCGTCGTTGACCGCGGTAATCAGTTCATAAGTGATAATCCACCACCGGTAGGTATCACCGCAAAATGGGCGGGTCTTCCCTTTATAAATATTGAATGGCAAAATCAGATGGTATCCGGTATGCAAAAATCATTGGCATCATCATTTGTTGTCGTCTTTATCATGATGGTATTTTTATTCCGTTCATTTAAATGGGGATTTTTCTCAATGCTGCCGCTCACCATTACGGTCATGGCTATTTATGCCTTTATAGGATATATCGGCAAACCGTATGATATGCCGGTTGCGGTTCTTTCGTCACTTACGCTTGGACTCTCTATTGACTTTGCGATACATTTCATACAACGACTTCGGGTTATCCATAAACGAACTAAAAACTTTAATGATTCATATCATGAAATATTTGAAGGTACCGGCAGAGCAATCTCTCGAAATGTAATGGTAATAGCAATAGGATTTCTTCCTATGTTGTTTTCAACATTGGTACCATATATAACTGTCGGAGCTTTTTTCTTCGCAATAATGATTGTCTCGGGCTTAGTAACAATGCTATTGCTTCCGTCCTTAACCAGAATGTTTAAAAAAACATTATTTAATTAGAAAATAACAAATAATAATAAAGGATTTAAAATGAAAAAACTAACAACATTATTTTTAACGTTCCTGCTAATCTTTTCTCTTTCCGGCAGCAGAACTTAAGCACAGGATGCTAACCAAATAATGAAAGAATCGCACTTGGCATATTTTTATTCAGGTGATGACGGTCTTTCCGATGTCAAGATGACTATCGTATCCAAAAAAGGTAAAGAGCGGATTCGTGAGTTTATCATGATTCGTTTGGACATTGAAGAAGGCGGTAATCAAAAATATTACACCTATTTCAAAAAACCATCCGATGTTTCACGCATTACTTTTATGGTGCATAAAACTTCTGAGGGAAACGATCAACGCTGGATTTATATTCCATCCATTGATTTAATCAAACCTATTTCAGCAGATGACAAAAATTCAAGTTTTGTCGGCTCTGATTTTTCGTATGAAGATGTCTCCGGTCGTCATTGGACCGAAGATACCCACTCATTAAAAGGTGAGGAAACTTTAGACGGTAAAGCTGTTTACGTGATTGAATCTGTTCCTAAGAAAAAATACAAAGGATTCTCCCGCAAAGTCTCTTACATTGACAAAGAATCGATGCTTCCGTTAAAAGAAGAATACTTTAACAAAAAAGATAAACTTGTGAAAGAATTTTCTGCTGACAAAATTGAAGTTATAGACGGAATTCCTACTATAACGGTTCGCACAATGAACAACATAAAAAAAGGCGGACATACAACTGTTTCGTTTAACAAAATCAGTTATAACGTAGGCATTAAAGAAGATATTTTCACTGAACGCTATTTAAAAAATCCTCCAAGGAAATATATTAAGAAGTAAGTGAGACTAATAAAATGAAAAAAATAATATATTTAACAGCAATATTTTTATTCATAATAGTTCCGCAGATAAATGCGGAACTATATACCGACGGGTATGTACAGGGACTTTTCGGCGGACAACTGAACAAAGATAACCCGACAAAGTCTGACCAGTCGGTTTCTGAAACAAGGCTACAGATGCGCATGGAGTCTGTCGGAGACCAAGGTGAGTTTGTCTCTCGCATAGATTTTGTCTATGACGGTCTTGCTGAAGAACAAAAACAATATGATTGGGAAATTCGAGAAGCATATCTGAAATTTCGTTTAGGAAGTAAACTAGATTTTAAAGTCGGACGGCAGATTCTTACTTGGGGAACCGGTGATTTAATTTTTATCAATGATGTCTTTGCCAAAGATTACCGTTCGTTTTTCTTAGGACGTGATGACCAATACTTGAAAGCACCACAAAATGCAGTTCGAATGGAATACTATAATTCCCTCGGTTCTTTTTCGTTTGTTTTTTCACCGACATTTGAATCTAACCGTCTCCCAACAGGTGAGAAGTTAAGCTACTATCATCCTTCGTATGGAATTGTTGCCACCGGCATGGGTGAAGAATTCTATTTTAATGCTGATGAGCCTGAAAAAACATTTAAAAATTCTGAATTTGCGGCAAGATTTCAACGTCAGGTAGGAATGTATTCCTTAGCATTTTATTTTTACAAAGGTTTTTATAAGAACCCAATAGGGCTTGAAGTAGCAACCAATGGATTAATGCCTGTTTACCCTCGGATGGAAATCCATGGTGCATCAATTAGAGGAGCAAAATTCGGTGGAATTTTTTGGCTTGAAGGAGGTTATTATAACTCAAAAGATGACCCCGATGGTGACAACCCACTTATGCCTAACTCTTCTGTAAGCGGTATGGTCGGCTTTGAACGACAGGTTGCTACCGGTTTCACTGTCAATCTACAATGGCAGGCTGATAAAATGTTTGATTATAATTATTTTGTTGCCGAACAAGAATCTATGGGAGCAACACATTACCGTGATGAGATAAAACATCTTGTCACAAGTCGATGGACAAAAATGATGAGTGATGAAACTGTGACGGTTTCGGCTTTTATATTTTACTCTCCTGATGAAAAAGATTTCTATTTTAGATTCTCAACCGAATACAAATACTCTGATGAGATCAAACTTACTATTGGTGCAAATGTTTTTGACGGTAAATATGCCAATACTGAATTTGGTTCATTAGACCTTAATGATAACATATATACAAAAATGACTTATAATTTTTAATAGAAGGACTATATCATGAGCTTAGAAAATTCAATCAGGTTTCTTGCAGGTACAATGATACTCATCTCGCTTACTTTTAATTATTTATATCCAAATGGATACTGGCTTTATTTGACAGCATTTGTCGGATTAAATCTTTTTCAATCATCAATAACTAAGTTTTGTCCGGCTGAGATTATATTTAAAAAATTATTCTACTCGAATAAGTAATAAAATTCTCCCCCTTAATAATAAAGCGGAATTGTGAAAACAATTCTGCTTTATTATAGTTTATAATTGCTTCAAATTATCTATATAAATTTGGTTGATTCATGCTTCCCCCTGTTCAATGAGATGATGTTCTTTTTTACAATAAGACAGAAAAATAAAAATACTAAATTTGTATGAAACAAACCCATTTTGTCGTAACTTATACTCATTATTAAGATTACAGCTAAAAAGTTGTTCTATAGAATAAGAGTAACTCTTTGATAGAAGTGGATAGTTATACCGACAGGACATTGCCCTGTTTAAGTAATACTACAGGTCGGAACTTTTTTATATTTTTTAGTTTAATAATAGCCTGAAATTGTCGATATAAAGAAATATGAATATGAATAAATACAAATTAATTAGTCTTAGTTTACTGATAGCCCTAACAGCTATTTTAAGTGGCTGTAACGGTAATTCCGACATAACTAACCCTCCCGGTTCAGGTTACGCTTATACACTCAAAGGTTGTTTTGTGCAGGATTTAAATCTTTCTGCTCAAAAGCAGGACTATAACTATTTTGCTGCTACGATGACCAGAAATACATTAAACTTGAATTCTGCTCAACTCTTTTTCGGCTCATCGGCTTTGATATATGGTACCGAATATAATGTTACTGATTCTGTATATACTTTTGCAAATTCTCCGACACCCTATTTGGCTAGCGGAAAATATGTAATCAATATAGTTGATTCGACAATCTTTTCAGATACTACCTCATCTCAAGTCATTGATTCTCTTTGGATATTAAACGCACCTGATTCTACTATTCCGCATACAAACAGTCCTATATTTGTAGAATGGACTCCGGTTTTAGGAGTCGACGGGTATATTGTTGCTGTTGTATTGACTCAGAATGCTTATACAGGTAAAGGTTTTTCTGCTTATGTAACTGAAGCCGGTACATCGACTTTTATACCGACCGATGCTTTCAGGGCTAATCCTACACAAACACTTGATACCGGTTGGTATGATATCTATGTGTATGGTTATACAGGTGCTCCCGATTCGGTATTGTCCTCAAGTATACTTCCGGCACCTCTACCCTCAGAATTACCGGACAATATAAATCAAACAAAATTTACCGGTCATTTTGGCTCTATTTTTGTCTCCCGTAAAACAGTTGTTCAAATAGTCGCAGGTACGAACTAAGTTTTAATTGCTCTATCATATTTTTCTCCCTATACATTATGTATGAATGAATTTCAAGAAATCATAAAAACTCTGGATACGCTTGCAACTGAACAAGTAAACAGCAAATCATTAGATATAGATAAAAAGTCGGCATCTGAAATTCTTCAAATAATCAACAATGAAGATAAAACTGTTGCCGATGTAGTTAAATCACAAATTGACGTTATCGCTAAAACGGCAGAACAATTTGCCAAAACTATTCGAAATAACGGACGAATTTTTTATATCGGAGCGGGAACATCAGGAAGACTGGGTGTTTTAGATGCTGCTGAATGTCCTCCTACTTTTGGCTCTGAGCGAGACCAAATAATCGGTGTCATTGCCGGTGGATATGAAACACTTGTTCTTTCCAAAGAAGGTGTTGAAGATAACACAAAAGCGGCAATTGATGATTTGCAAAAACATAAATTACATAATAATGACATGGTAATCGGGATTGCTGCCTCACGAAGGACACCTTACACATTAAGCGGTCTATCGTATGCACATTCGATAAAATGTACGACAGCTTTTGTAATTTGCAACAAATGGGATTTAAACGATAATCGGTCGTTTGTAGATTTTCTTATCGAACTGCCGGTCGGTCCTGAAGTTATTACCGGGTCTACAAGGATGAAATCAGGTACGGCTCAAAAGTTGGTGTTAAATATGATTTCGACTACTGCAATGGTTTTGCTCGGGAAAACGTATGGAAATCGGATGGTTGATTTACAGGCAACCTCAAAAAAACTATCTGCTCGTTCTAGAAAAACATTGATAGATCTATTAGATATAACATTTGAAGAGGCTGACAAGCTTTTACTTTCGGCAAACGGGTCTGTTAAAATTGCTCTTGTTATGAAAAAATTTAATTGTACTATAGAAAAGTCAAAAACTATGATAGATAAAGCAAATGGATTTATTTCAAAAATTAAAGAAGGAGATATGTAAATGTTTTCAATCAAAAGAATTGTTATTGCTACTTTTATAATTTGTATAATTATAAATACACAAATTAGTTACTCAGCAGTACCAAAAGATGTAACTCCTGAAGCTGAAATCAATAAAATGAAAGCTGAACAGGATTCTCTTTATGCTATCATCAATAAAGGATTTCAAAAGATAAAGCCGATGCTTGAGTATTCCTGTTATGATTGTCATTCAACCCAAACAAAAGAACCGTGGTATTTTAATATACCGGGAGTAAGTTCTTTTATAAAATCTCATATAGATGAAGGTCTAGAACATCTTGATTTTACTAACGGCTTTCCTTTTAAAACCAAAGAATCACTTTTAGAGATTCTACATGAAATGAAAGAGGAGGTTGAAGAAGGTGAGATGCCTTTATTGAGTTACCGTATTATGCATTGGGGTCGTCTTATTGAGGGGGAGCAACAGGATTCATTGTTTCAATGGATTGAAAAAAGTGAAGCGACATTAAAAGCTTTTTGCGACCGTTATTCGATTCCGTATAATACCGAAAAATCACTACATGACGAAAAAGAAGATACCGAATAAAAATTTAGGGGGAGTACAACACTCCCCCTTTTTGTTTAGCAACAGGCACCCGGCTTAGAATTTTCATTGCTTAAAGCATTAAAACAGACAACACAGCATATTCACCCTTTTTTTCTTCCAAAGATATGTAGGCATTTATCTATTCCCAGAACTAATTAGGTAAAAAGTCAAATTTTATTAATCTTTTTTATTATAGGTTTGTCTTAAAGCCGTAACTAAAGAAATAGGAAATCAGTAAAAGAAATTATAACAATAACTTAGCCGGCTCAAAACAAATTCTTGGAGGATTTGATGATTAGAAAAACAATAACTCTGCTCAGCTTAGTGCTTTTAATGGCATTTGTCGGTTGTTCCAACAACCCGGCTGATACTACTCAAAATGCAGGCGAGCTTGATTTAAGCTCAGAATTCGGTGGATATTCAGCAACATCAGAAGCTTTTGCTTTTGAAGACCCACAACTTATTACCGAGTCAAATGATGATACCGATTATGGTGATCCAATTTTAAGTTCACCTGGATTTGATTCTTTAAACAGTCATCCTGAAGCAGGAAGATATCACTTAAGAATTGCCTGGGGGAAACTTCGTTATGACTCTACAGTTACCACAAATACAGATTGGACAGGTTCTTTAGAAATTAGTCGGGGCGGTGAAGTAATTAGAAGATTGATTCATTGGGAATTAAATCAGGATTACATTATACCTCGCACAAATCGTAAATTGATTGAATGGGTATCATTTACATCGGTTCATAATGACGGAATCGCAGTTGATTTGATAGTACCACCTCTTCCTCCGGTTTTCGACAGTTCCTATATATGGGAAACCGATATGAACGGTGATTCTATTCAAGTTCTTGTAATTGATACATTGCCACCAGTAGCTGATCCGGTTGAAGTAACATTTACAACAGGACCATATACCAGAACATTCAATTTAGAAGAATTGGCATCATTGGATACTATTGTATATGTAGCCGATTCAAACGCAGTAGCATTTCATGCTTTAAAGTCAGACAAGCGTGATTGTCCTGCCGGTTTCTTTAACGGATTCTGGGGATATGATGATGAAGGCAGAGGACGTTTCAGCGGAATGTGGATTACCGAAGATGGTTATATTTCCGGTTATATTAAAGGTCATTTTGGCGTAAATGACGAAGGTCGAAATGTACTTTTTGGAAAATATATAAGTAGAAGTGGTCAGTTTGAAGGATTTATAAAAGGTACGTATCATGAACGTTGGGGTAATAATAGTGACAGTACTATGACAAAAGGATTTGTTGTAGCGAGAATAGTCAACTCTGAACGCATGCCTATCGGAGTATTAAAAGGCAGATACAGTTCATCATCTGATATGGACAATGGATTTATGCAGGGTCGATGGAAACTCCGTTGCCGAGACGGTGGTAATGATAATTCTGAAGATTCCATGAATGACGGAATGGGCAACGGTATGTAATCAGACGACCGGTTAATAGAACAGAAAATCCCGATAGAATTCTATCGGGGTTTTTCGTATAGATTGCGATTCAAATTTCTTGTAAATTTATTTGAACAAAACATAGTCTTTCTATGTTAAATATATAGAACCTACAGTAAACCCCCCTCTGTCTCTTTCCGAGACAGCCCTGCGTTGGGCAGGATGTTAAAATCCTGCCCCTCTTTTATATCCCTAACTCCTGAACTAAGTTAAAAATTAGAGAATCAAGACTCATGATATTACCGTATTCTATACGAAGGTCTTGATATATTTTAAGTCCTTCGTGCTTTTTAGCTTTAGAGTCATAAAGCGTTAAGATATTAGCTAAAGTAATTTGAATATTTTGTGACTTAGGATTTTTTCGTAATTGATTTTTAATAACTTTTTCTGCTTCAGCTAATTTACCTGCCCCAGCAAGATATATCGCCAAATTTGTAACAAACTGCTCTTTTTCACCAAATCGCTCGATAGCCTCTTTGGTTATTTTGACTGCAAAATCTACAGAATCAACTTGGGCTGCTACATTACCTAGTGCTAAGTAGATATTTTGATCATCGGTTCCATCTTCCCATATTTTTCTCAACAGATGGAAACTCACTATTATATTTCCAGTTTTTAAATTCAGGTTGGCTAATTCAAAATAATACCGATCAGGTGAATCGCCGGTTTTGACCAGCACATTTATTGCTTTAATTTTGTTTTCATTATCACCTATCATTGCTGCTGATTTGTAAATAGCTTTGTTCAGTTCTCTGTCATTTGGATATAATATGTCGGCACGTTTAAAATAATAAACGGCTGAATCATCAAGCTGTAACTTTTGAAATGTTTGACCGAGATAATAGAGAGCATCCCTATCTGATGCTTTGATTAGTAAAGCTTTTTGTAGGTAAAGTTGGGCAGCTTTATAATCTGCATTTAAAAAAGCTTTTTCACCGGCTGTTCGCAATTCATCGAGGGTTTGTGGTTCTTGAGTACAGCCGACTAATAGAAGTGTAAATAAGAATATAACTTTTTTCATACAATCCTTCTTGTAATATATTAAGAATAAAATATAGTGCAAAATGAACTGAGGTCAATTGCAAAAATTGAAAATAAGAATATCTTAAATAGCCGTTAAGCTTATTTTTTATAGTTCTCTGCTTGATTTAGAATTAAGAATTGATAGATTGACTGTTTAATGAAAGAAAATTTATGTTACAGATAGAACAGATTCCGTTTATCGGGGAAATAATGGCTGTCAGCACCGCAATTATATGGGCGGTTGCTGTAATCCTTTTTAAAAAAAGTGGTGAGACAGTACATCCTATAGGTCTAAATCTGTTTAAAAATCTTGTCGGAGTACTTCTTTTAATACCTACACTTTTCTTTCTCAATCAGCTGAATTTAAGAGATATTCCGTTGAATGATTATTTTTTAATATTTGTAAGCGGAGTTATCGGTATAGGTATAGCTGATACATTTTTTTTAAATGCCTGAACTATCTTGGTGCCGGGTTAACAGCTATAGTAGATTGTTTATACTCCCCCTTTGTGATTGGATTTGCATTTCTACTTTTAGGTGAATCTCTTACTTACTGGCAAATAGTAGGAGTCTTTTTGATTCTCTCAGCTGTTCTCACCGCCACAAACCAATCGGAAAACAAAACAACTGATAAAAAAAGAATTATTAAAGGATTATTCTACGGTGTTGTTGCCATGTTTCTTACCGGTTTTGGAGTCGTGATAGTTAAACCGGTTTTGGAAAGTCAGCCGCTTATGTGGGTCACCGAGCTTCGATTATTGAGTGGAGTTGTAGTTTTATCTTTTATTCTGCTTTTTAATAAAAACCGTCGTACAATAGTCCGTTCAGTTTTTGAAAACGGTATTCGTACCAGCACTATTTTGGGTTCGGTTTTAGGTGCGTATATCGCTATGATACTTTGGTTGGGTGGGATGAAATATACGCAAGCCTCTACTGCGGCAGCATTGAATCAGACTAGTTCAATTTTTATATTTATCTTTGCTTACTTTATACTAAAAGAAAAAATCAATCTAAAAAAAAATCATTGGAATAATCCTTGCTGTTGCCGGGGTGTTACTGGTTACATTTAGCTCATAACGATAGTAAGGTTTGTTGACATTTATCCCTAATCTGCTACATTATGTCTATGACAAAAATAAAAGATAGAGAAAAGAAAATAGCAGTATTAGCCCTTGTTCGTTATGGTGAGGTTGAACCTAGAATGATGGAAGCTCTGCTGAGACATTACAGTACTATAGAAATGATTCTGGCAAGCGATGCCGGAACACTTATGGCTATAAGCGGCATGACAACAGATGCCGCCAATCAAATTGCCAGGGCAACTGATTATTTAGAGGATGCAGAATCATATTATAAACTTCTCTTAGATAAAAATATTCAGGTAGTTACGAGGTTTGATAAAGAATATCCGCAGAGTTTATTTGAACTTCATGACCCTCCTTCTCTGCTTTATTATCGCGGTATAATACCTGAAGATGATGCAAATACAGTTACTCTGGTAGGTACGAAAATAGCATCAAATGAAGGTATTGAACTGACAACAACAATTTCTAAAAAATTAGTAGAAGCCGGCGTTCAGGTATTATCAGGTTTACAAACCGGGGTGAACATATCAACACATTTGGGAGCTAAAGCATCAGAGGGTAAAACATTTGCTGTTTTGGAGTCGGGGTTGGAAAAAATTTACCCTGAAGAAAATCGGCCGATTGCGGTTGATATTGTACAGACGGGGGGGTTGATTACTGAGTTTACTGAAGGTAGAGAATTTTCTAATGAAAACACGAAATCATCTAATAGATTATTGATTGGAATTTCACAGGCTGTTATAATTACGGAATTTTATAAAGATGATTTGTTTGTGTATGATCTATTGGACTGTTGTTCTCAAATCGGGAAAATGGTATTTATACTTATAGACCCCAAATACAGTTTGGTTGATACCGATTCATTAAATCATGCGGTTAAGTGCGGTGCTGTACCTATGGTAGGGTTAGATAAACTGGATGATATAATAAAATCTTTGGTGTAATTTATATGGATGATTTTTATATAACAATTGCCGATGAAGCGGAGTGTGAAATAAAAATCAAAGCATCACGATTTATCGGTAGAACTTTTAAAGTTTGTTCTTTAAACGATATAAACAAACAATTACTAACAATACGCAAAAAAGAATATACCGCCAATCATAATTGTTACTGTTATAAAATCGGAATAGGAACTAAAGAGTTATTCAAGTACTCAGATGACGGTGAACCGAGCGGCACAGCAGGTAAACCGATGTTTGATGTGATAAACGGACATTCGCTTACAAACACGCTTGTTATTGTTACGAGATATTTTGGCGGAACAAAACTGGGGACAGGTGGGTTAGTTCGGGCTTATGGAGATTGTGTAAAAGCTGTTTTAGAAAAATCAGATACTAAAAAAGTTTTTCAGACTTCTCTATTGCGAGTTATTATAGCTTTTCCACTTTACAACAAATTACTTCTGACAATGACAAAATTGGAAGCAACACAGGTTGAAGCAAAGTTTTCAGATGAAATTGATATTACTATTGAAATTAGAAATTCACTGTTAGATAAGCTACAAAGCGAAATAGTAGAACTTTCCGGTGGAAAGGCTGTCATTGAACAAATTAAAACAAATTGACTTTTTAGGGATGGGTATTATTCCGTTTGATTTGTTATTTACGGTTGATAAATATCCGCCTGTCGGTATTAAAGTCGATGCGAAATCTTTTTTGATGCAAGGTGGCGGTCCTATTCCAAATGTTGCGGTAGGTATGGCAAGGTTTGGGTTTCAGTCTGCCATAATAACAACCATCGGCAACGACCCGTTTGGAGAAGTTCTTTTACAAGAGTTAGAAAAAGAAAAAGTTAATACAAATTATATAATCAAGAAAAACAAACCGACCGCCTTGGCATCGGGTTGGATTGAAAAAAGCGGTAGTCGGACAATGGTATTATCAAGAGAGATATTTGTAACACCAAAAGATATAAAACTTTCAACGCTACCAATTCCAAAAATTCTGCATTTAGACGGGCGTGATATGTCTGCAACGATGAAACTGGCAAGATGGGCAAAACGAAATAATGTAATTGTTTCATTTGATATCGGTTCGGTTCGTAATGACGTAAGTGAGGTGTTTCCATACGTTGACCATTTGGTTGTTGCCGATGAGTTTGCTTTTCCATTTACAAATACAAAAAATGTAGAAAAAGCAATTTTGAAACTTTCTAAATACTGTAACGGTACTATTGTAATTACTGAAGGAATTAAAGGCTCAACAGGAAAAGATGTCGGCTCGAATACTTTTGTTTATCAGAAAGCATTTAAAGTAAAAAATGTCGACACTACCGGAGCAGGTGATTGTTATCATAGCGGATATTTGTATACCTTATTGAACGGTAAATCGCTTTCGGAGCGAATGCTGTATGGCTCTGCAGCGGCAGCTCTCAAATGTATGAAAGCAGGAGCAAGAAGTGGGATTCCGAATAAAAGAGAATTGACTGCATTTTTAAAATCAAAAAAGAAACGGTACTATAATGCTTGAAATACTTCAGCAAATTGATACGGATATATTTTTCTTTATTAATGTTACTATAGCAAATCCTGTAACAGATTTTTTGATGCCGCTTATTACAAATGATAAAGGTTTGCGGGTTATTTATGCTCTGGCAATGGTTATTCTCTTATGGAAAGGGAATAAAACTCTGAGATGGATGGTGTTAGGTTCTATTTTTGTTATGCTGATTGCCGACCAAACATCGGCAGGTTTTTTAAAAAACTTGATAGGACGGTTAAGACCTTGCCATACTTTTGACCATGAAACTATAAATTTGTTAGTCGGGTGCGGAGGGGGAAAATCAATGCCTTATGCTCATGCTGCCAATGCTTTTGGACAGGCTGTGTTTTTCTCATACTTTTATAAAAAGGCAAGAATATATCTTTATACCTATGCCACTTTGATTGCTTTGAGCAGAGTTTTTGTTGGGGTTCATTATTTATCCGATATAATCGCAGGGGCATTGGTAGGAACTATCGCTGCATTTATAATTGTTTTTCTTTTTAAAAAACTTAAAACTGACTATTTAGATACTGAAAAAGATGTTGTCGTTTAAAGAGAGAGAATCACACAAAACATTTATTATAGCTCATCGGGGAGCATCGGCCTATGAGTATGAAAACACTCTAGCAGCTTTTCGAAAAGCTATAGATTTACAGGCTGACGCTATAGAGTTGGACATTCGAAAGACAAAAGATGACGTATTGGTTGTGCATCATGATGCTGTATTAAAAAATCAGATAAAACCGATTTCTGAAATGACAATCGGAGAGATAAAAGATTTTAATGTACGAGCTGACTATAAAGTTGCTATCTTTGAAGAAGTTCTAAGTTTATGTAAAGATAAAATTTCATTGGATGTTGAATTAAAAGAAAAGGGATATGAGCAAGCCGTTGTTGCACTTGCTTTGCATTATTATAAAAAAGAAAATTTAATGTTTAGCTCGTTTGATAAAAAGACACTTCAAGCAATTCGTACAATTGATAGTCAGCTTTGTTTAGGGTACTTGTTTTATAAACCAACTATGTTGAAATCTATTCCTGATTATGTTGATTTTTTGCTACCGAATTACACTCTTTGCAAAGCAGGCTATTTAAAAAAACTTGATACCCTTGATAAACCTATAATTATCTGGACTATAGATAAAAATAAAACAAAAGACAAGTTTAAGAAGAAGAATATTTATGCACTAATAACAAATGACCCTCAAGAATAGTGGAAAACTGATGAAAGAGAATAAATTTAAAATTGTATATTATTTTGCTGCCTATGTAATGCTTATGGGAATTACGGGCTATTTGCGTACCTCGGCGACTATGCCTCTATATCTTAACGGTTCGATAGCATTGATAACAACTTTGCTCTCGTTTTTATATTACAACAAACAATCTGTTTGGAAATATGTTTTAATGATTTGGATTAGCCTGAATTTTCTTATGTATTCTTATATGACATTATTTGGAGTATCGGCTCATCCGAACCCTACAGTCGGAACATATCTTATATTTGGGTCGATGGCTGTTTTTTCTTTATTGACATTTGTTATGCTATATAAAGAAGATAATTCTAAACAAAACAGTTCAGATTAATGCTTTAGTTTTATAAATGTTAAGGAGATAAATAGGAGAACTTGGATTATTTTCTAGATGCTGAAAAAGAACTATTTTTCAGCAATAATTGAAGAAAGCTCTATATTTAATTCAACGTTATTCTGAAACGCTTCTGTAGCTAAACTACCTTCATTTTTTTGTAGTTTACGTTTTTCTACAACTTCAATTTGAATATTTTTAAACCGATGTGAGCTAAGTAATTTTTCGAATCCTATCTTAAGAAATGGGTAATTTGAGTATGCTTTTTGCAATACGTCGTCGGGTAAACTTTCCAATTGAAGTTTATCAATAACGGCATCTATAAAACAAAGTTTTCCTTTTGGTTTTATAATACGATAACATTCATCAAGCACTTTATCGCTGTTTATCATATTTTAAAAACCTCCAAGGCTTTGGATAATATCAAAAGAGTTATCATAAAGTGGCATTTTAGAAGCATCAAATTGAGCAAAGCTAACATTTTTCCATTTGTTTGTTTTCTGAATATAATTTTGAGTTTCAGAAAGAATCCATAAGCCGTAATCGTTTAAGAGAATATTGGCATTTTGATTATTATTTAAAACTAACGGAGCCAATCCGCCACCTGGACCACATCCAATTTCCAGTATCAATCCATCTTGTTGGGCTGACATAGAAATGAGCTGTTGAATTTTATTGATAAAAGAATCGTTTTGAGCCATTCCCAACCAATTTTTTTCAATCAATCCATCGGGTGATACACCTTCGCTACCAAGCATTTCTTTTACTTTATCGTAATTTGACCAAGGATCATCTTTTGTCTCAACAAAACAAGGAATACCGTTTACAACATTATACTCTATATCTTCATCTAATTCTGTAAGAGAACCGTTTAGCCATTTTTTATTTACATAAGTACCT
>JAJRXM010000019.1 GCA_024276275.1 Candidatus Zixiibacteriota bacterium | reverse complement strand
TGATTATTATTTAAAACTAACGGAGCCAATCCGCCACCTGGACCACATCCAATTTCCAGTATCAATCCATCTTGTTGGGCTGACATAGAAATGAGCTGTTGAATTTTATTGATAAAAGAATCGTTTTGAGCAATTCCCAACCAATTTTTTTCAATCAATCCATCGGGTGATACACCTTCGCTACCAAGCATTTCTTTTACTTTATCGTAATCTGACCAAGGATCATCTTTTGTCTCAACAAAACAAGGAATACCGTTTACAACATTATACTCTATATCTTCATCTAATTCTGTAAGAGAACCGTTTAGCCATTTTTTATTTACATAAGTACCTTTGTAGTGTAGTTTATTTTTGTTAATTACAGACACAAATAAATCTTGATAAATGCTTAACATACTTCCCTTTTCAAATGCAGATAATTTTTAGTCGGTGCGGGTTATTTCTATATCTTCTACTTTAAGATAATGATATACAGAATCGTTTTCGATTAACCTAACTACAGCATCAACTAATATACCTGTTTCCCACTTTGGTCCGTCAGATGCTTTTTTAGCAATTTTATAATCTAAATACGAATTAGGATCATCAATAAGTTGAGCTTCCCATACATTTGCTGAGTCAATAACCCAAAACTTATCAGCATCAATATGTGTAGGGAAATCAGAAGAATCTATAGTAGTAATAGAAACTACTGCTAACATCGGTTTTCCATCAATTGGTGAAATCGGCATAAAATCACGCCAGAGATAAACTGAAAGTGTGAAAGTTGTTGAATCTATTTGAACTGTTGTCGGTGATTTGATAAGTTCCTCAATATCAATTTTTTTAGTACCGACCGGAGAGCTTGTGTTTGAACAACCAATTAATACAACAGCACTTATAATGAGTAGAACCAATGATATATTTTTCATATTGTAATATAGAACAACTTCCCATAAAAAAGCAATAAGAAACCCGACCGAATGAGCCTACGGCCGGGTGATATGGAAAGAAAGACTAAAAGCGTTGAGGGATTTACGCCGTAGCCTTTATCTCTTTTTCTATTTTTTGTTCTGTTTCATAAACAGTAATATCGGCAACAACTTTTCTGAGAGTTTCTAAATAGTTGTCGGCGATACGCATACGAGAAGCATTTGCAATTGCAAAGCTACACCCGTCGTTACCCATTTTTTCACAAAGTTCTTTGTTTTCATATAGATAGAGGATCTTTTCTGTCATCTCTTTGACATTTTCAGGAGTACAGCTAAGTCCTGCTCCTGCTGTTTCAACCAGTTTCCGAGACTCACCCTCTGTAGAAATAAGAATAGGTTTTTTGACAACCATAATTTCATAAATTTTACTGGGGATATTTTTTGTAAAGAGTTTAGCTTTTCTGAGTGGAACCATAAAAAGATCGGTCGCTTTATAAAATTCAACAATTTTATCGTGGGAGACCTGGTCGTGGAAAATGACATTTTTCAAATTCATTTCATTTGCCGTTTTGACAAGTTTTTTCTTTTCGGCACCGTCACCGACAAACAAAAATTGAATATCTTTATATTTTTCCAAATTTTTAGCCGCTTGCAATAAATCTTCTAACCTGTGAGCCATTCCGTGTGTACCTACATAGCTGACAACAAATTTGTCATCTATGCCAAGTTCTTTTCTAAGAGCGGTACCGCTTGGTACTTCCTGGAAGTGTTTTATATTAACACCATTTGGATAAAGAACCATTTTTTCTTTTGGAATCCCCCGTTCAGAAAGAAGATCAATAGTTCCTTGAGCTACAGCTACCAAAAGGTCAGCTTTGCGGTATAAAAACATTTCGATAGCTTCGAGAGTTTTTATTATACTCGGATTTTTTATAGCACCGACGGCTACTATTTCTTCCGGCCATACATCACGGATTTCAAAAACATATTTACATTTTTTAATTCGACTCAAAACATACCCCGCAACAGCTACAAAAAACTGGGGTGAGGTTGCTATAATAATATCCGGTTTACCGACTTGAGAAGAACCAAGTATGACGGAGGAAAACATAAACGAAAGATAGTTCATTATCCGTTTCACAAACCCTTTATTTGGTGCCGCATATTGATAAGTACGAACAAGTTTTAGTTTTTTAAATTTCGTCACCAGACGCTTCATCCCTTTGAATTCATCGGGAATAATTCCTGCCGGATGATTTGGGAAACCTGTTAATACGGTTACATCGCTACCGTTATCTGCCCATCGTGATGCCATTTCTGACACTCTAATAGCCGGAGCGTTTACCTCGGGTGGAAAATAGTGTGAAAGATACAAAATGTTTAATCGTTTAGCCATAATGCCCCTCCTTCCGACAAGCTTTCTATAATAGCGAAAGTTGTCTCGGTTCCATTAACGATTTGTTCAAACGGAATCGGTGAGTCGGTTTTGTTTTTGAGTGATTCACAGAATGCGCGAAGCATAGCGTTGTGTCCTTTATCCTGCGACTGTTTTTTATCTAATTTTTTATTTTTATCATCAGCTATCGTGAGGGTTCTGAAGTCATCCATCGTAACAGCCATTCCACCTCCGAAAATTTCTAAATATTCTTTTGACATCATAGTATTACCTGATGCAATGTAGTTTATAGTTCCTACGGAGCCATTTTTGAATCGAAGAGTTATCTGCAGGTTGTCATCAGAGCGAAAGCGTTCATCAGGCATAACTAATGACTCTGCCTCTACTTTACAAATCGGTGAATCAGTAAGATAGGATAGTAAGTCTACAAAGTGGCAGACCTCGCCGATTATTCTACCACCACCTGTTTCGGCATCTTGTATCCAGGTACCTGACGGGATAAACCCGCCGTTTATACGATAATACATAGAAAGTGGATATTTGTTCGTTTGAAGTTTTTTCTTTATCTCTTGTATTATCGGAGCAAAGCGACGGTTGAATCCGACCATCATGCGAGTTTTGTTTTCATTGTAAGAAGAGATAATTTTGTTTAGTTCTTCTTGGTTCATACAAAGCGGTTTTTCAACAAAAACTGATTTACCATTTTGCATGGCATCTAAAACAAGTTCGGCATGCTGGTTATGTCGGTTAGCTATAAAAATTGTTCCGATATCTTTGTTTTGCATCATCTCATCAGTTGTTGAAACTGTTGTTTCAAACCCGAACCGTTCGGATGATGAATCGGCTGAGATACCGCTTCCTGAAACTATTGCTTTGAGATTATAGTTACCGACCTGTTTAATATTTGGAAGGAGTACTCCCGAAGCAAATCCTCCGGCACCGATAAAACCGATATTTGTTTCGGTATTATTGTTTGGAATCGTTGGATTTGTTCTTGTTTCCGGTTTTGTTATTATTTTTTCTTTTTGGTCGTATTGTAGTATTACACCGGTAAATTTTTCATCGGTGACACCGGAAATAAGCTTGTACCCTTCTGTTGCTTGATTGATATTAAAGCGATGTGAAATAAGTTGTTTTATATTAATTTTATTATTCGCAATAAGTTTAATAAAGGCATCCATATTTCTGTTTTCAGTCCAACGAACATAACTGAAGGGGTAATCATTTCCTGCTTCCTCGTAATTATAATCGTATCTTCCCGGTCCATATGAACGAGAAAGTTTGAATGACAGCTCTTTGTCATAATACGCTTTTCGCGGTATATCCATTTTGACCGCACCGACTACAACAACAGTACCTTTTTCACGACAGATGTCACCGGCTAGAGTTACAGGACCTGCGGAATCGGTTGCAGCTGTTATTATAACAGTGTCAACACCATGCCCTGCAGTATGATTCATAATAGTAGAAATCGCTGCTGAGTCAGACATACAAGTCTCTGTTGCTCCGCATGATTTTGCCTGAATCAATTTTTCATGATCTATATCCATACCGATAACTTTACAACCGGACGCTTCCAAAAGCATACAGGTAATTTGTCCTAATAAACCTAGTCCGATAACAGCTACTGTTTCGCCTAAACGAATATCGGCGACTCTGACACCCTGTAGAGCGATTGCTCCGAGAGTAACAAAGCTCGCTTCATCGTAAGAAACTGAATCCGGTATCTTAACTGTCAGGTTTGTAGGGACAAAAATAGTTTCCGAATGCGAAGCATAGCCGAAACCGGCACAAGCGACTCTTTCGCCTATAGCAAATTTATCTACAGAGTGATGAACTTCCCGTACTATACCCGCACAACTATAACCAAGAGGTAATGGAGCTGAGAGTTTACCCATTACTTTGTTATAGGTTGATTTTATACCTTCGGTTTTTATTTTGTCAATGACTTGTTTGACAACATCGGGTCTTTGTTTTGCTTTGCCTACTAAAGACATTTGTGAAAGTTCGATAATCGAACGTTCAGTACCGACTGAGATAAGCGAACTGCGATTGTCGACGACAAGACCGACTGATTTCATTTGAGGTGTCGGGATATCTTTTACCCTTACTTTTTTCTCGCGGTCGTATTGTAGAACTTGTTTCATGTAGTTTTCATATATTTTATAATATTTCATTTCACTAATAAACGAGTTTTAGCTGATCTACTAAATCATCTTGTTGATTTTGTACAGCTTGTTTTGTTAAATTTCTATATTTTGATACTTCATCTGTATTCATATTGGCCGTTTTGTCTAGTAGTTTTGCAAGTTCTTTTTCATTACCTCTTGGAAACACTAACGGATAACCCGGCATTGTTTCAGTAAACAAATTTATATCTGAATTGATTACAGCACTTCCATGATACCCGCAAGAATACAAAACAGCACTATGTATATAGTTTAGATAAGGTAAAACAGTAAACTTTGCTAATTCAATCAATGCGACATATTCCTCGTCGGTAATATAATTATCAAAGACAATACATGTAGGGTCATCATCTGCCATTTTTCGTATAGCATTACTTGGGTCTGTCCATTTACCTGCAATAACCAAGTTTGATGATTCTTTTGAATTAGAAATTTTCCATGCTTTTAACAATGTTTCTATACCTTTTGAATTTCTTATAACACCTAAGAATAAAAAAAATGGCTTATCATTTGGTATTGCTGTTAGTAAACTTTGTTTAACTTCAGGAATTCTATCTCTATTAACAATTTCTTCATATGAAGAAAACGGGAATGGATATACTTTAATTTTATTTTTAGAATCTTCACCGACTTTATTTACTAGTGTCATTTTTGCATTTTTATTGTGTACAACTAATTTGTCAGCGTTTGACATCATAGCAGTACGAATTTGTGTCATTCCTTCATATTGTGATTGAATATCGTGACAGGTTATATATACTTGAAGATTTATCTTTTTGAAAAACAGAAACAAATAATATGTGATTGTTAAATCATCTATGAGATGGATATTAATTGTCGGACGTTTAATAATACTGAAGATAGCGATATATACATAGGCCATCACTAATTCAACACCTCTTAATAAAAGTATAAACTTATTTCGCTTTTCTGTTTTATCTGTAATCGGGAAAAAACAACGCACACAGTTTGAAGGTTGGTATGTATATCTACCGCTTACAAAAGCTTTTGCTTTTAGTCCTGCTTTCATTGATGCTTTTAATAAAGCGTCAATATATGAACCGGCTGTACCACGTGTACCATAGTAAATATGCCAAATAGGTTTCATGATAACACCTGTGTGGAATTACATTCAGGAATAGGTTTTGCAAGTAAATTTTGATATTGTTTGGTAATAGTCTCCGGACTAAAAGTGCGATGCCAAGTTTCTCTTTCTTTTAGGGGAAGATCTTTTGGCAGGTTATGTATAAAAGAAATACATTTTGAAAGTTCATTTTGAAATAAGCCATCTTTTGTATCATGCATAATAAGTTTTCCGGGATATGCTTGTAAAAATTCTGTTGAGCTGTCGTTTTCTAAACGAGCGATATTAATAATAGGTTTACCTGTTAAAACATATTCTACAATTTTACTTGGAAGTTGGTACATATTATCATTACCGATATTTATAAGTACAGAAGAGGTAGCCATAGCTTGAAGTACTTCTTCCCTCGAAACGAGACCATGTAAAAATAAATTTTTATTCAATAAAGGCTGATATTTTTTAAACTCATCCTGACAGTCATTAATATCTCCGTAAAAATGAAGTTCAACTTTTTTAGAAAAATTTGTTCTCAATAGTTGTGTAAATATTTGTAATAAAAATTTAGGATTTCTTATCGCTTTATAAAGAGTCCCTACAAAAATTAGTTTAATTGTATCATTTTTTTCTGAAACGGTACTCGTATGTTTTACTTCAGCAGGTGCCATAAGAGGTGGAATGACTTTTATTTTATGAGCAGATTCAGGAAACAACTCGGTATATTTATTTTTTGTAGATTCTGTAGTTACTGAAATATGTTCTGCCTTTGCAAAAACTTCCCGTTCTATATTATAATTTTTTTGTTTATACAAGAAGTGATTGTTTGTCGGTGTGTCATGACGGAAACAAAAGGGATCGCCTATATCAACAAGCCACTTTAGTTGCGGATATTTTTGTTTTAGTTCATAACCGACTGTATGCGATGTAAACGGGTCTGAAACGGTAATAAAAGCATCATATTGTTCTGTATCAATTAGATATATAGCGTTTTGAAGAGCTGTTTTTTTCCAGAGTGTGGCATAGTCAGGCCAATAGATGTTTTTCCATGTTAAATCATGGAGTTTTTTTAGAACTGTTTTTATTACTTTGTTAGTTTTTGATTCGGTTTTTGCTGAATTTTTATTTTTTGTAACAGATGTTTTTCTGTCTGTTTTGATAAACCGAGAGCGTAATTTTTCTATTAATGCATTATTAACTCGGAAGATATGTACATTGTTGATTATCTCTTCCCGAGGTTGCCCCGGTTGCCAAGATGTGATAACATCAATTTTGGTATTATCTTTAGCCCATTCTTCTAAAATAGCCGACCATCTAAATGCTCTGGGATTTAAAAGCGGTTTATAGGAATGTGATATTATTAAAAGAGATTTTTGTTCTAACCTGTTTACGCTCATACCTCTACCTTTTTTAAATCCGAAGTTGTCATTTCATTTTGTAAAACACTTTTTTGGCTCAGCATACTTAACATTACCCCGACTAAAAGCCAAAATGTTAACCCACGTCCACCGCTAAAGGTTAAAGTAATCATACTGCTCATCATAAACACCAAAGTACAGGTAGTAATTGCTACCCCAAATCGACGTGCAGAACGATTAACTTTTGATAACTGTAAGCTATCTTTTAGAATTGAAAGCATCAACAATAAAAACAGAACTCCACCTAAAATTCCTGTTTCAAGTGTTTTTTGTAATATCTCATTGTGAGTTTGGATATTGCCTGAATCAGCAAGGCTTACCTGATCTGATGCCTTGGTGCCGCTTCCGCTTCCAATCCCGACTCCTAATGGATTTGATTTGATAATTTCAAGTGACGGCCCCCAATAATTATCTGTTCTATCATGAATAGAGCCAGCCTCAAGCGGATTAGTCATCTCTGCCAAACGGATAAGTGATTCAACACCTGAACTTTTTAAGTACGGTTCAAAAACTAGCAATGTTGAATATGCCACAACACCGAGAGTAATTGCTGCCGTTATAAGCATTTTTTTCTTTGATTGTGTCGCATTCATGAAATAAACTATAAGAACAGCCACAAATGACATAATGAGCGGTGTACGTTCAAAAGTAATAATCATCATTATGAACCAACTGATATAAAACAGTATTTTGATACATTTCATAAATCCGGTAAATGATTTTGCGTATGTTATTAAAAGGGAAAAAATCAGTACATTAGTAAAGAAAAAATCTGTGCGATAATAAAACATAGAAAAAATACGGAATTCTATTCCACGTAAACCGATAGTAAGCCATCCGGCTGTAGAGGTAGCAAAACCGACATTTTTCATCCACAAGATTTCCCAAGGAAATATTCCGGTAATAAACTGACCGATTCCGTAGAGAATTGAAATTAAGCCGACAACTGCCAATGATTTGACTAAAACTAGAATATCTTTTTCATTTTTGAAAACTGAAACAGCTAGAAATAGAATAAGCATATTTGGAAGAATGTTTCTTTGAAATCCTGCCAACCCGATCATAATTGAATTTGTCGGAAAAAAGATTGAGAGAAAACAAAGAGCAGAAAATAAAGAGATTAAAATTCTTGTTCTATCGGGACACAATTTTTTGTTATCAATAATAGACATATAAAGATGTGAGCAAATTAAGCTAACGAGAATTAATGTCGGCATCAGACCGAGTAGGTCAAAACCAGATGATCCATACATAGATAAATCTACATGATATGCCAAACGTAGCCAGAAAGGTTTAATCAAAAAGAAAATAACGGCAGCTGTTAAACCGTATACTTTGCTATGCGCCCAAAATGTTATAACAACCGCACCTAAGAAAAGTGCAAAAATCTGGTTTAAAGTAATTTGAATAAATAATGAAACATAAATAACAGTGGCAGTAATTATTCCACCTAATAAAAATTTGAGAAATTTCTCTGATTGATAATTTACTGTTAAAGTATCCATTATATCTTTACCGCAGTACTTGTATTATTGTTTTCTGCTATTCTATTATGAATTTTCTGTTTTGAATAATCAGCTATTTCATCTTTTGTTAGTTCAATCGTTGTTTTATTTATCAATGGTAATTTTACTTTTTGTATTCGTGTAATCACTTGAGCCGGTTTGGCAACTCCAAAACGTGGATAGTATTCCGACTGTTTAATTTCTATTTTTTGGTTTGAGTCAGCATCAAAAGCCATTGTTATTTTATTACTACTATCTTCAACAACTTCTATCACACTGTTCTTATGCACTATAACATTTGCTACAGGTGTGATAAATCTTGTTTCAAAAAGATGTTCTTTGTTGCTGTCACCTGTGATTTCATCTGTAATTTCAATGACTGACTCATGTAGGTTCGCAAGTATAGTTCTTCGGTGGATTATCTTATTGTTTTGCTCGTATCCTCTGTGAAAACCGCTGACAATAAATTGTTTACCTGTATTTGCCCAAAGGTCTAATTCTGACTTACTGTCGTTAAAGAGATAAAATAGTCGTGAGTCAAAAAATCTGTTTTGTTCTTGTGAGTCTATTGCAACGGTATTATGTGATACAACAGAGCGGTTGAGGTTTCGTTTTTTATAATCAGAAGTATAACAAAATGTACCGGGGTCAATAAAATATGGAATTTTATTATACTCAAGAGTAAATGCCAGATTATCGTTATGCTTGTGTCCGCCTAATGCTTTTTTGCTTAATTTAGTAGCTGAAAACAATAGATGTAATTTTTCCGAACGAATTGCTGCATAACCGCTTTCTTTAAAAAACGATGATTTGACTGCTCTTTTCTTGGCAGGTTTATTATTTGATATACCAAAGTAAAAAAGAGATTCTTCTGTTTTCTCTATAAAATTCGGTTGAGAAGTTTTAAATAACTCGGAGCCAAGCTCTATTAAATGTTTATGCGATGCCGGGTTATCAATTGAAAGTTTAATTATATAACCGTCATCGTTATCGCCTACTAACGGAGTAATACCGTTTGGAGTAGTAATTGACTCAGAAAAATGGAGCATTTTCTGTAAACGGGTTTTGTAGGTCTTTGAAAATTTATAATTATTTTTTTTGCCAAGAATATAAGCTGATAAGAAAATTTCTAATACTAAACGGTGATACGATGTCGAACATTCATAATCGGCACCATCTTTATTTATTTCAAGAACTATCTCTTTTTCTAAGCCTGCACAGGCAATCTGTCTCCATTTTTTTGATCTGTCAAATTCAGGAAACAATAACCCGAGATAAAACAGTCCGAGATAATTTGATAACAGATGATTACTATTAGCTCCATCTTCAACCAGTTCTAAATTTTGTTCAATATGTAGACCATGGTAATAGAGTAAACGAATTACTTGTTGGATAAAGTTTTCAGAGAGAGAATTTTTAGCTGAAAAGAAATATAAACCGTAAATTATATTAATTGCTCTGATAGCAACATCCATCGGACAGGTCCAATTAGGTCCATAGCCTACTCGGTTTTCTCTTTCCCAATGCTGAACTGTTGTTATAAATTCACGAAGGTATGATTCATCTTCGGTTAGCCAAAATGTTTTTCCTAAATCTGTGAAGTGCTGTAATCGTGAAAGTTCCCACGGTACTTTGATATCGGAGTTATCATTTTGGTCTATAATTTGTATTTTTGTGTGATGTGCTTTGTTCCAAGTTTTACCTGATTTGAAATCTTTATGCCAGTTTATAACTTTACCTAGTGCTGTTTTTCCTGAACCTAATAAATCAAACGTATGATTTAAGGCATCTTCTGCTCTGCTAACTGCTCTTGAGGAAGCATTTGGATATACATCCTGCAGATGTTTTGCGTACAATTCATAATCAGAGCTGTTAAAAAAGAATTTTGGATTTTTCCGATTTACGAAATAGGAAGCACAGGGTTTTTCACCTAAAAATCGAGATGCGTAAAACTGCTCTATCGAAAGAACTTTCATCGGCGATTTATATTTTTTAGCCAAGTGCTGTAATTTTTGTTTTATTTTGATAAGATAAACCCGGAGCATATAAATCCTTAGTTGTTGTTTATCTTATAATTTTTCTTCACATCAAGAGAATTATTGCGAAGCGTTTCTACAACTTTTTTGGGAGATGTTAATACTTCTACCAGAGTAGTTCCCTGAGGAACAAAGGCAAAAAATGATGATTTTTTCTTATGGTCTTTTGAATACTTAATACGGCTCATTTTGTCACTCCATGACAAGTTTTAAGGTTCACCTTAATACATATCAAAGGATGTGCCAAACTGAAACATATTGACTAAGCTACTGTAGTACTAAGACTTAACTGTGCGAAACAGGTTTGTGTCTATAAATTTCAGGCTTGAAACGGAAATTTATTCTTCTGATTTTGGAAATTTTTACCCAAGTAAAAAAATGTAGAATTACGCTGTTTTTCTGGAGAAATGCTGTGTGAAAAACATACTCGATGCGATAATTATCGGCAGCAAGATAATATACTCCTGAAAATAAAATCCAACCGATGCAAGCGAGCAAAACAGTAATACAGCAATCTGCTTTTTTGTATTCCAGATATTGTCTATATAGGTAACATAAAGAAAGCCGCATAGTAAAAGAAAGTATGAGCCTGTTGTAGCAAGTGCGGCACCTTTTAAGTCAAATATAGGTATCAAGATTAGATTTAATAAAATGTGAGAGATAGCTGCAAACCATTGAATAAACGCTCTTTCTTTTTCATGCCCCTCTGTCATAAGTGCCATACCAAGTAAATTTGCAATGTATACAATCAGAATTGTTGGGGCGAAAGCGTGATATACATCTAAAAGATCAGAACTTTTACCAATAATTATTTCAATTCCTAACGGAAGAAATTTCCAAAAGAGAAATGAGCATACTGCTCCTATAATAATATATACAGGAAGTATTCTTTTAAACATAGCGGTACCGTCCATATCTTTAGCAAATAACGGACGCATGAGATACGTTTGAATAGCAGAAGGTAAAATTAATAATGCCGCCATGATTGTGTATAAATAGGCATATCTACCTATCTCACTGTTTGAAAATGAAAAGAATTTAAGCATGACAATACCTATTTTACCATAGACCGCAACGGCTAATAATGAAGCCCAAAAGAATTTACTTTGGCTCCAAAGATTAGTTTTAATCTCCAGGTAGTTTTGCTGAATGTGTGATAAGTTTTTTATACTCGAAATTGCTCCGCTTTTTATAACTAAAAAACTAAAGTGAGTTATCGCAAATAGAGATATAAGTATTAAAAATAATTCGATATTTATAATCTCATAAATTAACAAAAGCACTAAACAGGTATTGACAACTGAACGGAAAACAACATAGCCGCGAAATTCGACAATTTTTTTCATCCATTGCCATACTACTGCTACAAGTTCTGTTAAGGCAGTACATCCGGCAGCAATAACTAATAAAAATGATGAGCTGAAGTCATTGTTAAAATATACTAAATAGTAAAAAAGCATTCCAACTAATACAACCAATGACCAAAAAAGCATTGTTGTAGTTGCAATTGATTTATATTTTTCGAGTGAAATGTTTATCTTTACTAATCCGACTTGGAAACCAAATCCGAGTGCGACAACAATAAAGCTAAGTATTGCCAACGAGTGAGCATAGATACCGTATAACTCTCCCCCGTCAAAACGTATAAACAATGAGCTGAATACAAAACTCATAACAAGTCCGCTATATGTATAAATTGCTACGAGTACAGCATCTTTTTTTCTACCTGAAAAAATCATAACACATATTTCTTTTGTAGTTTTTCAAGCTGTATAAGTTCATCAGAGGTTGCTTTGTTATAATGATACCATTCAATCTGGCTTTGAATATATAAAGCGATATAATCGTCATGATAATACTGCAGCCATATTTCAGAAATTTTATAAAAATTATATGTTTTTAGTTTATTATACAAATAGCTTTTTTCTTTTAAGAAAGATTCAAAAGGTTGGTATTGAGAAGATTTTTCAATAGTTCGGGTAAGATGAATAGCAAAATGCATGAGGTCTAAAAATGGAAAACCGTTCTCTTCAATGAGATCTAAGTCTGTAATACAGAGTTTATTATTTTTACGTTTTAACAGGTTTCTAAAATGTAAATCGCCATGTTGGAGACCTCGGTAAATTGAATTTTGTAGTTCGGCACTTTGAAACACTTTTGAAAAATAGGTATTCAAGAAATTATCAATTTCCGAAATTTTTTCGTTATCCAAAGACAGGGTTAAACATTTGACACTGCATTGTAGTACCATGTCTGAGGTTTCGATAAATTGGGGGATGAGGAATAATTCCTGTATGTCAGTATCTAATTTTTTTAGAATAACTAAATTATCTTTTGTTTTATTGGTTCGTCTTACTGCTTTTTCAGTGGCAGGAATTTTGTACACAAAATTATCTGTCCATAGAATTAATGAATCGTTTATCATTTTTAATGCACAAATTTTTTCCTTTATCTCAAGTAGTGATGAAGGAATTGCAATTTCAAATGATGTTGTTCCCAGTTTTTTTACCAGTCGGATTGAGGAAAGGAGTTTAGATAGTTTATCTTTTCGAGACGGTTCTTTAATTGTTTCAGTAAAAAAAGAGTCCGCATCGATTGAGTCATTTATAAAAAATCCGTTCGGAAATCTGGAAAACGACCCTCGAATTCTTTTTGAATCAAAATTATTTTGAGATAAAAGATGCAGAGCGTTAAAACATTCTTCAATCTCCTTTTTCTCAAGAGCTATTTTACCCATTTGAAAACTTTCGATTGAATAGTTTTACTTGTCTTTTGAGGCAAAAAAGAGCATACGCGGTACCGGCGAGAGATGTGTCGCAAACTCACCTAACTGTTTTACCGTTGTAAATCCTTTAGACTTGAGATATTTTTCGATCCATTCAACCGGGTTAGGATTCATAAATTCAAGGTCTTTAGCCCAGTCAACATCCTGTTCATTTGATTGGCCGGTATCAAAATATATTGCGTTAGTACGGTTTGTAAGTTCTGTAAAAATTTTATCTGCCTCTTCAAATCCGCTTTCGCGAACCCAATGATGAAAAATCGACATACAACAAAGCACATCTACATTCGGTAAACCTTTTACGGTAAATGAATCAATACCGATATTTAAAAATGCAACGTGATCCATATTTCGCATAGATTTAATAGCATGGGCAACTTCACAGTATCGTTTGTTTCGTTCTATTCCAAAAGATACACCACCCTCTTTGGCTGCTTGAAAAGTAAAATATCCGATTTGTGAACCGATATCCATAAATGAAAACTTATCTTTTGGAAGATGTTTTTTCATTTGTTTCCATCTGTCCGCACACATTCTTTGTGCTTCGGCTCCGGATTCTTCTTCCCCGAAAATCGGTTGATATAGTTCTATCATACCCATTCGACCGGCTGCAATAGTAAACCTGTTCGGTATTTCTGTCATATACTTATAAACTGTTTTTGCACCTGAGCGTAGTAATGATTTCATCTTTTTTTGTTCCTATTCTAAATTAAACCGACGTCCTGTCAGTTTTTTCTATAGTTCCTTTTATTCTATTGACTGTATGAGAGGTTGTTTGAATTAACTTTTCTTCAAACTTATTCATTTCGATTTCAGGTGATGCGAGCAAAGAATTTAATTGCGACGAAATACCTCTTTTATTTACTATTTCAAACCATAAAGATAAAATAACCGATACAAAAAGCGAACCTAACAATGCCATAAACATATATACTGTTCTACTCGGTTTTGTTTTCATAATCGGTACCGAGCCTTTGTCAATCACTCGTACTATAGGAATATCTTTGGCAGCTTCTACACGGGCTAATTCAAATTGTTTAGTGAGCTGCAGCATAATAGTTTCCTTTATAGTAACAGTACGCTGTAAACGGAGATGCTCTTGACGAAGTGCTGGGTCTGAAGATGAAAGATAGTTACGGTTTTTATTTTGAAATAATTTTAAGTTTTCTTCTGCTGAGAGTAGCTCCAGTTTAGTTTCTAAGAGTCTGTTATTTATAAATGATTTGTTTTCCTGAGCTTTAGACTTTCTTGTATACATATTATAGTCATTCAATTCATCTAAATATGTATGTACAACCAAAGCAGATAACTCGGGATATTCTGTCATTGCTGAAAGTCTGAGAACACCGGTAGTTTTATCAACATCAATTGTTACGAGTTTGTTAAGTTTTTTTATCGCTTTGTCTCGGTTGTCGGCACCCAGGTACTCATCTAAAGTCATGCTTTTATTCTGACCATCAAACTTGAAATCAAACTTGTGGTCTAAAAGTTTTTCAGATATAAGTCTGCTTTTCAATATTTTTGGGAATAGTGCCGATGAGTTTTCATCAGCCTGCATCATTGTACCTAATCCTAGTTCGGCAAGTGAACCTGCAAATGTTGATAATCCGGACAGTCCACTGCCACCTGCAGTAGGTAGAATTGTTGCAGTTGATGTATACCAGTTAGGTATCAAAAGACAATAGACCAATGTGACCATAAGAGTAACTGTCACAATCGTATAGGTCATTTTTTTATATCGCAAAAGCGGCAGCAGCACCGATTGGAAAAAAGGTGAGGCAGCACTTTCGGAATTCTTTTTTAATTGTATTTTTTCCATATCATTTACTTGTATATGCAATCACCATGCCTGATTGAAACCGACAATGCGATAAACTTTAACTATATATATAATAACAAGTTAATTGTTGTATTTATATGCTTATATATATTGCTGTTTATAAAACAGGAAAATAATTCTAAATTGAACAGAAAGATTTACCTGATTTATACTTTATTCGATATATTCTTTCCACCAAAGAGCAAAATTATAGAGATACCAGATTTTAGGTCCGTTTTTTAATTCAACTTGTCGCATTACTTCTTTTTTATCAAAAAAATCTGTTTTATCACAAAACTGTGACAACTCTGTTTCTATTTTATCACCCAGCTTATCAAAAAGCCATTCATATACAGGTACTCCAAAGCCTTGTTTTTTTCGATCAATCAATTCATCGGGTATAACGCCTCGAACTGATTTTTTTAGAAGATATTTTAGTGTGTCATTTTTTGTTTTCATCTTCTGTGGAATAGACATGGCCAATTCGACAAATTTGTGATCTAAAAACGGAACCCTTCCCTCAAGCGAAACTCCCATACTCATTTTATCTACCCGCATTAAGAGAAGTTCCGGTAGTCTTAGATTCAAATCAATATATGTCATCCAGTTTAGGTCAGATTTTTCAGCAGCTTTTTCCTCAAACTGTTTTCTCAACGGTGCCAGTGCTTCCCACGATGAATAATTTTGAAATTTTTCTTTGAGCCTGGGAGAAAGTAAATTCATCTTTTCTGTTTCGGTAAAAGCCTCAGCCCCACCCCAAAAGACAGGTTGACTGTGAAGTCCTCTGCGAAGATACTCATACGAAGGTTTTTCTGTTTTACCCGTAAGCTTCATTGCAAGTATTAAAATAGAAATTGGGATTTTTGATAACGGTAGGTTGGATAGTTTTTGCAGATTAAGCATTGTTTTCCATTCATTGTAACCCCAATATAGCTCATCGGCACCTTCACCAACCTGGCAAACAATGACACCGTTGTCACGGGCAAGTTTTGAAACATAGTAGACAGGAACACAAACCGGATCGGCTATAGGTTCATCCTGTAGTTTTACCATCTCGGGGAGGAAATCAATTAAGTCATCTATTGAAAGAAGATGTTCATGGTATTCAGCATTAACAATTTCTGCCATCTGTTTGGCATACTTTGTTTCACTTGGGTTTGATTTATATTCACCTTGATAGCCGATTGTAAAAGTTTTTATATTATTTTGAGAGTTCTCTGAAAAAAGAGCGGCATTGGTACTTGAGTCTATACCGCCTGAGAGAAAAACGCCGACAGGTACATCAGATTCTTTGCGAAGTTGAACTGCTTTGCGTAGTTCATCTAATATTTTTCCCGTAATATCTTTTTCTGATAAGTTTGATAAGTCAGATGTATGATCTAAAACATCATAGTATTTTTCTTGTTGAATATCTCCATTTTTATTCACACATATCCAAGAACCGCACGGTAGTTTTTTTATACCTTCAAATAGTGTATCAGGTGCAGGAGTTGTAAGAAATGAGAGAAAATGAAACAGCGACTGTTCATTTACTTTTCTTTTTTGATCTTTATCTTTTAGGAGAGCTTTTATTTCTGAGGCAAAAACAATCCGTCCATTATGAATAGAATAATATAAAGGTTTGACCCCTATACGGTCACGTACCAGCCATAGCTCTTGTTTTTTTGAATCGTAAAGAGCAAAAGCAAACATCCCGCGAAATTTATTTATACAGGTAATACCCCACTCTTCAAAGGCGTGGAGAATTATTTCAGTATCAGAATGGTCTGTTTTAAAATGATGATTCCCTGTTTGTTGTAATTCTTTTCTAATCTCAGCATGGTTATATATTTCCCCGTTAAAGGTCACCCATAGTGAATCATCTTCATTTGACATCGGTTGTGCTGCTTTTTCTGAAAGATCTATAATTGAAAGTCTGCGATGTCCAAAGCCGACTTTTTTGTCATCGGAGACCCACAAACCTGCACCGTCCGGTCCCCGATGAGTCATCATGTCCCGCATAGTTTGTATATATGGCTCTGTTATCTCAAAGGTATTATTGCCAAATGAAAATGCTCCAACAATTCCACACATCAGTAATTTTCTGCCATCTCTTTAATATTGTTATTCTTAACATCAGAAAGGATAAAACGAAATTTCCCTCTGCTTATTTTTTTTATTTCATCAAGATATAAAATTTTGAATTCTATTTTACTGCCCATTCGCATATTTATTTCTGAAATTAGTTTCTTTTCATCGGCATTTGAATATAGAGTATCTTTTACAATTCGGATTTCCATTTTCCCAATCTCTTTTTGATATATCTGAGCTTGTTTGACATGGACTAAATCTTTAAACAAGTGGTCAAGTCGTCCGATTGGTACATTGTCAGAAAGATATATATAATCTTCTTTGCGGCCGTCTATAGACGTTACAATTCTGCAGTGATAGGAGCAGGAGCAAGATAGTTTTTCGTTTTCAATAGTAGCAATATCACCGGTGTCATAGCGTAAAAGAGGAAAAGCAGAGTTATGATAATTGGTTCCGATAATTTTGTATCGGTTTCCCTCTAGGTGCTGTAATTCAACCGCTGAAAAATCTTCATCAACATGTAAGTTCCCATTTTTACATTCAGAAATATTTACAACAGCCTCGGCAAGTCCATAATGATTATATACTGTTGTTTGAAATTGTGATTCTATCAGGTTTTTCTGATACATCAATAAAGACTCAGCACCGGTAGTAATAATTTTTATTTTATGGTTAATGTTCAGGTTTGCTTCTGACATTAGTTTTGCAAGTAGTGCCAAATTTGAGGGATATCCATGTAGCCATTCTATTTTATATTTATTTATAGCATTTATATAGTGAGCAATATTATTAACATGCAGGTGGTACCCGCTAAAAATAATTTCATTGTTCGCATTATTCAGTATCCAAAATGGCGGATTTTTTTCGGTAGGGTTTAATATCGGTTGACCTGTAAAAATACCGCATTTGGTTTTGAACTTGATTCCAAGATTATTTCGATACCGCCACCAAACAGCCCATTGATGTTTTTCGGCAACTTTTGAAACAGGGAAAACAAGTCCCGCTCCGGTAGTTCCGCTTGTATGGGAAGTAATGCAATCAGATTGACTATATGAAGCAGATTTGAACTGTTCTATATTATTGTGGACTGTTTCTTTTGTTAATAGAGGTAGTTTCGATAGGTCTTCAAATGTTTTAAAATCATTTTTGTTATACTTTTTGTAAAAAGGTATATTGTCTATCGCATAATGGATAAATTTTATTAAGCTCTCATCTCTAAATTGGTATAGATCTTCTTTGCTTATTGTTGTTCTTTCGTTGTATTTTTTTAGAAGTTGCAAAAAAGAATCATCATAACGGCGTTTTTGAATTTTTTTTCCTTCATAGGAGCAGATGAGTTGTTTGAGAAAATACGGAAGTTTATGATACAGTTGTATTGACTTTGACATCTGCAGCTCCCGTTTTTTCTATATGTCCGGTCCAACCGAAATGAGGTTTAAACGAATAGACTGATTCTTTTTCTATATCAAATATTTTTTTTGACCAATCGGGGACATTGCTTTGACATAGTATCTCATCTTTACAAAAACCAACCAGTTTATAGTGCTTTACTTTAAAGGCATTTGGGATAATCGGAATTTTGTTTATGTCAAATCCCATAAGAGTCGCTCCAACAGCATCGACCGCAACCGGGTTTGTTCCAAAGATACAGAGAGAAGCATCAAAAGGATCGGGATTCATAGGCCCCCGACCTTCACCGGCAATAAACCCGTCAACAAGGCATAAATATCTTTTACGATTAGCAAGAGTATCTTCTTTTAAAGTGCCATTGTTATGACCGTATAATACAAGTTTGTTTAAATCAAGACACATCCGCCATACAGTATCGTTGCCGTACCAGTTACCGCTTCTGATAATATTTTCAGTATCACCAAAAATCTTTTTTCCGATTGGTCTGGCTAGCTGCATAATTTTTGGACCGATAAAGGGAATGCCGAGTGCTAATTTTTTTAGTAAATGAACCGATGAGTTTTCTGCTTTTTGTGAGATTTTGATTTCGGGAAATTGATCGCCACCGCTTGTAGGGTCTCCCTCGGTATGATGCGGCAGCCAGTTTTTGTCGCCGTTTACACCGACTAAATTTTTTAAGTTTATTGTAACACCGGCTTTTTTGTGTGTTTTTAATTTCGCTATGTTAAAATAGACATCGCACTTGATAGCAGCACCGGTTATAAGATACTCATTTTTATGGCCGTTATGATGACTGTTTACTTCATCAGAATCGTAGTCAGCCCCATAATAATTTCCGACACCGGAATGAGAATGAAATTCTGATTTCTCTGCAAGGTCAAAAGCAAAATAGCCATACGGATCACCGGTAAGTTTAGTTCTTTTTACGATAACATCGTTTTTATTTTCCCATTCTTCTTTTCGGAAATCAAGTAATGAGAAATCGAGGTCTTTTGATTTATAATAGTCTGTTATTTCCTGCAGTTTGAGAAGTTTTACAATAGTTGTAAACGATGAGTCTGTTTGAGGAGCATCGCCTAAGATAACTTTTCCTTCACCTTCTAATGCTAAGAAAACATAGTCGGCAACAGCTCGAATAACTGACCCATGAGTGAGAATATATTCCCATCCGTTTTTATCCCTCGGATGAAACTCTTTTACTAAATTCGGTTTCAGTAATACTGTATCACCTTTGTGGATAAACTCTTTTAACGGATTCCAATTTTTTGTACCATAGTTTTCTTTATCCAAACCTAAAAGATAAAATGACTGGCGAACAGCATTATAGATATAGTTTTTTTCTGAACTGAATTCTGAAAATTTATATTCAGGGAATTGATCCTGCGGATGAAACGGAGCATCAGCCGGATACTCTGCTTTATCAGATCTACTTATTGCAACGAGATTTCCTGAAACTGTCATAAGAATAGAAAATACAATTTATATTATAAGTTTGTTTTCATAATATCGACTATACGACCGGCAGTGTTGCCGTCCCACAACTTTGGAATAGAACCGACTTTTGCATTACCACGGACTGAATCTAATGTTGTATCCTGAATAACTTTCGGGTCAACTCCAATAACAAGGTTTGAACCGATATCAACCGTTGAAGGTCGTTCGGTGTTTTTTCGCATAGTAATACATGGAATTTGTAAAAACGTTGTTTCTTCCTGTACCCCGCCGGAATCAGTTAAGACACATTTTGATTTAGACTGTAATTTCAAAAAATCAAGATACCCAAGAGGTTCTATAACTTTGATACCGTGTGAATCGTCGTTATTTTTAATACCAAAGTCTTCAAGACGTTTTTTTGTGCGTGGATGGCATGGGAAAACAATCGGTATTTCTTTACTGATTTCAGTTATACTTTTAAATAGTTCTTTTAACGTCTCTTCAGAATCAACATTGGCAGGTCTATGCATTGTCATTGTTATGTAGTTTTCAGGTTCCAATGAAAGTCTTTCTAAAATAGTAGAATGCGATGCAACCTCTAAATTTGAAACTAAAGAATCAATCATAATGTTGCCGGTATAAAAGATTTTAGATTCCGGGACACCCTCGTTTTTGAGATTTATCAACCCTGATTCTTCTGAGACAAATAAATAATTTGAAAGACGGTCTGTTACAATTCGGTTGATTTCCTCAGGCATTGTATGATCAAATGACCGAAGTCCTGCCTCGACGTGTGCTAACTTAATACACATTTTAGCAGCTACAATAGCAGCGGCAAGAGTGGAATTTATATCTCCAAAGACCATAACCAAATCAGGTTTTATTTCAGTAAAAGATTTTTCCAGTTCAATCATTATTTTTGCTGTTTGTTCAGCATGTGAACCGGAACCAACGCCCAGATAAATATCCGGTTTTGCCATTTTTAACTCATCAAAGAATAGTTGCGACAAAGCATGGTCATAATGTTGTCCGGTATGGATTAGTTTTGTATCAAAAGATTTTTTATTAGATAAAAGTTCTCGCATCAAAGGTGCCGATTTCATGAAATTTGGTCTGGCACCAACGATTAAAACAATTTTTTGTTTTTTCATTCTGACAATTCCTTTTGTCATATATTTTATTAGCAAACAAAGTATAAGTAAGCTGCCCACATTTTTACAATAAGCAATATTTTATTCTATATAAATTACTCTATAATATCAACAATAATTATTTGGTTATACAAAAAGATTTTAAAGTTTTTTAATTACAGATGTAACAGCTTTGGTATCATTCATAATATAAAAATGAATACAGCGAACCCCACTATTTAAAAGCCCCTCAGATTGTTTTAATGCCCAGTTTTTGCCAATTTCTTTGACATGTTTCGGGTTTGATGTTATTTCATCGGATAATTCTTCGGGAATTGTTACATTGAAATTTTTCGGAAGTGATGAAAGTTGTTTGATACCGCTAATAATCTTCAAACCCGGGATAATAGGAACTTTAATACCTGCTTTGCGACATTCTGATACAAATTTATTAAAATATGAAGTATCAAAGAACATTTGAGTTACAATATAGTCTGCCCCGGCATCGACTTTTGCTTTTAAGTATTGAATATCTGTTTTTAAATTCGGTGCCTCCAGATGTTTTTCAGGGTAACCGCCTACACCGATACACATTTCAATCGGGTCGGAATTTTCTATTTCTTCTAAATACATCCCTTTTTTAAGATTATTAAGCTGCGTTACAAGCTCATCAGCGTAAGAATTTACAGATTTAGCAGTATCAACAGGTTTGATATAGTTTGATTCATCACCCCGTATAGCTAAAACATTGTGAATTCCAAGATAACCCAGCTCTATCATCGCATCTTCGGTTTCTTCCTTGGTAAACCCACGACACAACAAATGAGGGACAGTATCAATATTGTATCTATTTTGGATAATTCCACATATTGAAATAGTTCCCGTTCTTTTTTTGCGCACGTGTCTCTTTATAGAACCGTTATCTAATTCTTCATAATATGCTTCAGCAGAATGTGCGGTAACATCAATAAACGGCGGATCATACGGTAGCAGTTCTTCTACTATATCCAAAATCTCGCGACAGTTTTTCCCTCTCATAGGAGGGATAATCTCGTAGCTAAATAACGGCTTTTTTGCTTGTTGTAAATGCTCTATAATATACATTATTTTCTTTTCATCTATTCCTTATAGCTGAATATACTTCGACAAGCTCACAGCTTGCAAGCTGTTCTATATGCCTTATTTATATAAATTATTATTTCTATATAAATAGTTACAGAAACCTATCTAAATCAACTAAATTATTTTTGATATGCCAAGTTTGGACTCAACCATTTTTCTACTGATTTAACAGACATCTCTTTTCTCTTGGCATAGTCAATAATCTGATCTTCGGTAAGTTTTCCGACAGAAAAATACTTTGCCTCATTATGAGCAAAATAATAACCGGAAACAGATGCTGTCGGAGTCATAGCACATCCTTCGGTAAGTGATACTCCAATTTGATTGGTGACATTTAAAAGATTAAAAATAGTTTTTTTCTCTGAGTGATCGGGACAAGCCGGATAACCCGGAGCAGGACGGATGCCTGTATATAATTCATTTATTAATTCATCATTGGTAAGATGTTCATCGTGTCGGTATCCCCAATATTTCGTACGAACCAACTGATGTAACCGTTCGGCAAAAGCTTCGGCAAGACGGTCTGCCAGTAATTTGAGCATAATCTGTGAGTATTCATCATGTTTCTCAAATATCTTCTGAGCAGACTGCTCAGCATTTATGCCTGCTGTTACGGCAAACAAACCAAGAAAATCTTTAATATTTAATTTTTGTGGTGCAACAAAATCTGCAAGTGAATAGTTTATGCCATGAGATTTTTCTTTTTGACGGCGTAAAAAATGCAAGGTTGCGAGTGTGTCAGTACAGTTTTCATCAGTAAATAGTATTATATCCTCACCTATTGATTGAGCCGGAAACAGTTGAAAGACTGCTCGGGCTTCTAGTAATGACTCTGAATTAATTCTATCAAGCATACTATTGGCATCATCAAAGAGTTTATTTGCTTCTTTTTTTGTATGTGTAGATTTTAACACATTCGGGTATCGCCCGGGAAGCTCCCATGCCTTAAAAAACGGTGTCCAGTCAATAAATTCTCTGAGTTCAGTAATCGGATAATTGTTTAAAACCTGGCGTTTTAATGTTTGGGGTATTACAGGTTTATAGTTTTTCCAATTTATATGTAGCTTATTATTTTTCGCATCTTCAAAAGTAAGAAGTTTTGAATCTTTGCTTTTCTTTGTATAGTCATTTCGTAGTTGTTCGTACTGTTCTTTAATAAAGGCAGTATAAGAATCTTTTTTATCTTTTTGCATTAGATTGTTTACTACTGCAACAGATCGGGAAGCGTCGGCAACGTGAATTGTATTCCCATTATACTGCGGTTCAATTTTGACAGCAGTATGTAAACGAGAGGTTGTAGCTCCTCCAATAAGTATCGGTTTCTTAAATTGCAGGCGTTCCATTTCTTTGGCAACATGTACCATTTCCTCAAGCGAAGGAGTGATAAGTCCGCTTAATCCGATAATATCAACATCTTTTTCAATTGCCGTTTCTAAAATTGTTTCTGCGGAAACCATAACACCTAAATCAACAATTTCATAGTTGTTACAACCTAATACTACTCCAACAATATTTTTACCGATATCGTGGACATCTCCCTTGACAGTTGCCAAAAGAATTTTTCCACGCGATGAACGGGTTCCTTTTTCTGCCTCCAAAAAAGGTTCCAAATATTCAACTGCTTTTTTCATGACACGTGCCGAACGGACGACTTGAGGGAGAAACATTTTGCCTTCACCAAAAAGTGTCCCGACAATTTTCATACCGTTCATCAAGGGGCCTTCAATAAGCTCAAGAGGAATAAATCCTGACAAACGCAACTCCTCGACATCTGCTACTATATGGTCGGTAATACCATGCACTAAAGCATGTGAAATACGTTCGGTCGGCTGCAATTTACGCCAGACATCATCGGCGACAGAACTTTTCTTTTTCCCTTTTGTTTTTTGGGCAAGAATAGTTAGTTTTTCAGTTGCAGAATCAGAACGGTTTAAAATTAAATCTTCAATAACCTCCCGTAGTTGTGGTTCTATATCATCGTAAATCGTCAACTGTCCGGCATTGACAATCCCCATATCCATTCCTGCCTTTATGGCGTGATATAAAAATACAGAATGCATTGCTTCTCGAATGTAGTCGTTACCTCTAAAGGAAAATGAAAGGTTACTGACACCACCGGAGATTTTGATATACGGAAGTTCTTTTTTTAAAGTTTTACAGGCTTTGATATAATCAATAGCATAGGAATTATGTTCGGCTATACCTGTTGCTATAGCAAAGATATTCAGATCAAAAATTATATCTTCGGGTGGGAAGTTTATTTTTTCTGTCAGTAGTTTATAGGCACGTTTACTGATGTCAACTTTTCGCTCATAGCTGTCTGCCTGGCCTTGTTCATCAAATGCCATAACAATAGCAGCGGCACCATAAAGTTTTATTGTTTCAGCTTTTGCAAGAAATGCATCTTCGCCGTCTTTTAAAGATATAGAATTAACAATGCCCTTTCCTTGTAGACATTTTAACCCGGCTTCTATTATCTCCCAGTCGGATGAATCTATCATAAACGGAACTTTTGCAATATCCGGTACCGAGGCTGCCTGGTTGAGAAATTTAACCATAGCATCTTTACCGTCAAGCATGGCATCATCCATATTAATATCAATAACCTGGGCACCGTTGCGTACCTGCTGCATGGCTACATCAAGAGCCTTTTCATACTCACCTGCTTTGATAAGTTTTGCAAATCGAGCAGAACCTGCAACATTAGTCCGTTCGCCTATATTAACAAATAAGGAATCTTTGCGAATGACCATCGGCTCTAGGCCGGAAAGACGGGTCAGACGTTCTTTTGTTTTAATTTCTCTCGGTTTTATACTTTGAAAAGCATTATGAATTTCTGCGATATGTTCGGGAGTAGAACCACAACATCCGCCAACAATGTTTAACAGTTTTGATTGTCCGAACTCTTTTAGAACTGAAGCCATATATTGTGGGGTGTCATCATATTCACCAAACTGATTTGGAAGTCCTGCATTGGGATAAATTGAGACATAACAATCAGCAAGCTCCGATAATTCTTTTAAAAACGGTCTGAGAGTTTCTCCCCCCATAGCACAATTTAGTCCGACCGCAAACGGATTGACATGACGAACTGAATTCCAAAACGCCTCTGTTGTTTGGCCAGAAAGAGTACGCCCACTTTTATCGGTAATCGTTCCTGATATCCAGATGGGAAAATCTCGTATTTTATATTCATCTAGTAGTTGTTTAACAGCAAAGATAGCTGCTTTGGAATTTAAAGGATCAAAAATAGTTTCAAGTGCCAGAATATCTACACCGCCATCAAGAAGCCCCTTTGCTTCTTCATAGTAAGAAACCCGCATCATTTCAAAATCTGCTGTTCGCAATCCGGGATTGTTCACATCGGGTGAGATTGAGCAGGTTCTATTTGTAGGTCCCATAGAGCCTACAACAAAACGAGGTTTACTACTGTCTTGCAGAGTAAATTCTTCTGCTGCTTTTTTGGCAATTTTGGCTGATTCAAGATTTATCTCGTAGGCATATTTTTCTGTTTGGTAGTCTGACTGAGAAATTGAGGTACCGTTAAATGTATTGGTTCCTATAATATCTGCTCCGGCTGATAGATAGGCTCTTTGAATTTCAGCAATTATCTCAGGTTGAGTAAGTGAAAGGAGGTCGTTATTTCCTTTTAAATCAACGGGATGATCAGCAAATCGTTTACCTCGAAATTCTGATTCTGAAAGTTTATACCCTTGAATCATAGTCCCCATAGCACCGTCTAGAATGAGGATTTTTTCAGATAGTAGTTGTTTTAATTGCTCTATTTTGCTCATACATAATCTCAATTATAGTTCTGCCCGACTTATTTAATTTACTAATTCTTACTTAGAATACTATATAAAATATTTTATACTAAACAATTACGACTTAATTCTATTTAATTTTATATTATTTTTAAGGAACATTTATAATATGTTGTTGTTTGTGCTAATAACAATAACTCTAAACAAAATAAGAATATACTAATGCATCATACAACTGAGAATAATTGGCTATTAACTCCTGATGGGGTCAAACGTGGATATATACAAGCTGAAAAATTAACTGAGCTTTGGTTTCATACCGGAACCGATTGTAATTTGGGCTGTTCATTTTGTTTTGAAGATTCAAAGCCGGGTGACAGACGAATAGAACTACTTACATTTGATGAAGCAAAACAATATATAGATGAAGCGGTTGAATTGGGAGTTGAACGCTTTTCATTTACCGGTGGAGAACCGTTTGTAAATAATGATTTTCCTAAGATACTTTCTTATGCCTTACAATATCGCCCTTGTTTAGTTTTAACCAATGGTACCGGACCTATAAGAAGTAAGTTTGACGAAGTATTACAACTAAAAAAAACACCAAATAATCTAAAATTTAGAATCTCGATAGACCATCCTGATGAAAAAGAACATGATAACGGTCGAGGTAAAGGATCTTTTGCAATAGCACTTGAAACATTAGGGATGCTTCATCAAAACAGATTTTCAGTTTCTGTCGCAAGGTACGGTCGTCAAAGTGAAGACAAAAGTGCTGTTGAAGAGAAATTTAAACAAGTTTTTAAGAATGCCGGAATACCCGAAGATACAAAGCTAATTGTGTTCTATAATCTTTTTAAAGCAAATAAATCTATTGAAGTTCCTCATATTACAGAAAATTGTATGACAACATATAAAAACGAAATATCCAGAGCTGAATTTATGTGTGCTTATAGTCGTATGATTGTAAAAAAGAACGGGCAAACAGGTGTCTATGCCTGTACTCTAGTTGATGATGATGAGCAATATAACCTGAGTAAAACGCTCAAGGAATCTATAAATATCAAAGTTATGCTTGGACATCATCGTTGTTTCTCCTGTTTTTCCTCCGGCACTTCATGCTCAGAAGGCTAATATTTTTACAAGAGACATTGTATTTATGAATAAACTAAAATATATTCTTTTGTATTGAAATACTAACGAGCAAAAGGAAATAAATTTGGTTACGCGATGTGTTTGTTTTGGAAAAAAATTTACTGAATTAATAAAAATTGCTGAAAAACATAATATCAACAAGCTAGAAGATTTACAGAAGCATGTGCGATTTGGTGAAAATTGTAAGCGGTGTCATCCGTACGTAAAGATGATGCTTAAAACCGGTCAAACGAAATTTGAGCCTTTTCCTAATGAACCCGAACCGGGTTCTATTGATTAAATTTATGTTTATAGTTTATTCGAGTTGTTAAAATATGATCTTCCCAATTTCTGTTTATAAATAGATAGTCTTTTGCTGTACCTTCAATTTCGAAATCTAATTTTTGTAATACTTGTAAGCTCTTTTTATTACTTACCATACAATTTGCCATAATACGATGAAAATGTAAGTCGTTGAACATATATTCGACTGTAACAGATAAAGCCTGATGCATATACCCATTCCCCTGCTCTGCTTCATCAAGAGAATATCCTAAATAAGTCGCTTGAAAAACTCCTCTTGTAAATCCGAAAAAATGAACCATACCGATTACTCTTTGGGGGATATCCTTCTTAAAAAGAAACAATCGTAAAGATTCATCGTTTCTAAACTTTTGCAAATCTGTCAAAATTAAATCTGTCCAGAAAGGTTCAGTATAAAACTCTTTGGAACGGACAGGGTCGTACTGTTTATGAAATAGACGATTTCTTTTAAAATAATCAGCTATTTCTAAAGCATCATTTATATGTGCCTGTCTAATAAATAATTGTTATGAATCTAGGACTACATATTTAACATTCATTTTTTATCAATACTATCGGGTACAAAGTTTAATGAAGCGGAATTTACACAATACCTAAGTCCGGTCGGATTAGGTCCGTCATCAAAAACATGGCCTAAGTGGCCACCGCAGCGAGAACATTTAACTTCAGTACGATTCATGCCGAAAGTATTGTCACTTTTTTCAGCAACTGATGAATCAGAAGCAGGTTTAAAAAATGCAGGCCAACCTGAACCTGAGTCATACTTCGTATCAGATTTAAAAAGTTCATATCCGCAACCGGCACAAAGATATTTTCCATTTTTTTTATTATGATAAAATTCACCTGTTCCTCCCCGCTCGGTGCCGCCTTTACGTAATATTCTGTATTCTTCATCAGTAAGCCGTTTTTTCCATTCGGCGTCTGTTAATACAATTTTACCTTCAGCATTTGGAACTAATTCTTTTTTATTTTTTTCCAACTTTGATTCCTTTATAGGTTGCGAGATAAGTGAATTATACATAACAAATACGGCAAGAACAACTAAAGTCGTAAGAACCAGCTTTGATTTTTTCTGAATCCTCATACAATTCCTTTCTATGTAAGACTTGTAAACTTGTACCAATTAAGAGAATAAAGAGTTCCTTTCAAATTTTCTGTTTCAACATGAAACTCGAATAAATCTTTTTAATTTCTTATACAATTCAGATAGTTAAGGAACATTTCTAATAACCGAAAATATAGATAATTAGATTTAATTATCTTTTTTATGTAAGTATTTATTTCATTTTATTTAGACCATTACTATCACAAGAAAGGGGTTTTCAATGAGAAACTTATTAATCGGGATATTATTCCCGGCAATGTTAATCGGTTCTTTTGTGCATGCTGAAAAATCAGATGATATGGCTCAAAAACTTGCTTTGGCTTTAGTTTCCGGTCGCTATGTGACTGCTGTAAATCAAGGGCTTATAAATGACGAAGCAAAAGGTGACAAAGGATTTACTGCTGATTTATTTGTTGCACAATTGACAAAAAATTATAATGAAAAAACCGGAATTGATCTTGCCACCATAAAGCCAACCAATGAATTAAACAAATTATTGATTGCTTATGTCAAGGTTGTAAAAGAAGTTATCAACGACAAACAGGAATTAATAAATACAAAAGGACTTAAATTTAAAGGATTTATTCCTGCTGTATATGGCAAAAAAGTCGGTGATGCTTTCTATAAAGAGACAGGTGTTAAATTAAAACAAACTTCTAGTAAATACAGAAATCGTGCCAACAAACCGGATGCTTTTGAATCTGAAATATTAGCCAAGTTTGAAAATAATGAATTTGAAAAAAATGTAGGATATGGTGTTAACGCACAAAAAAACGGTGAAGAAGTCTACCGTTATATGCAACCTATTTATATAAAAGAAGCATGTCTTAAGTGTCATGGAACGCCTGTCGGTTCTCTTGATATAGCAGGCCGTAAGAAAGAAGGATATAACATAGGTGATGTTCGGGGTGCTATTTCTGTGATGCTTCCTTTATCTTTTATAAAATAAATTACAAAAATAAATCTTGAAACTAAAGAGAGTTATACATTTATAACTCTCTTTTATTATTACAGGTTACTTCACTAATTTAATCTTATTTTTACTTAAACAAACTATTTGTTCTTTCACTAAACCTGAAAGGGCTTGGGAAACATCATCTAGAGTACGGTTCATTTCAATTGAAATTTTCGAAATTGTTACTGAATGGTGTATAACCAGTTGTCTTATAATTTCACCGCGAATCTGTCTGATGGAACCTTCAAATTTTGATTGGCTGAATTTATTTTTGTATTTTTTATGAACCTCAGACGGAAGCGTTTTAGCAAAATCCATTAGACCGTAATGCCATTCCCTAATTTTTGTTTTCGGGAGAACCGTTTCTGCTAATTGTTGAGTTTTTAAAGTGGAAGTTTCCGGAGAAAGATTAAAACTGTGTAGAAGAACTTTCCGTATATTTGTATCTACCGCTGCCAAACGTTTTTTAAATGCAAAAATAAGAATCGCATGTGATGTATAAGTTCCGATACCGGGCAGTTGTTTAAGAGTTTCAATATCTGCAGGTATGATTCCACCAAATTCGTTAGTAACTATTTCAGCAATAGATTTTAGATATAAACCTCTTCTGTTATAACCCAATCCTGACCAATCTGATAGAATTGATTTATTAGAGGTTTCTGATAATTTTTTCCAGGATGGATATTTGTCTATCCAATGTAAGTACTTAGGTAGTACTCTATCAACTTGAGTTTGCTGCAGCATTATTTCTGAAACAGTTACTGCATAAGGGTCGTCTATCATACGAAACGGAAGTTCTCTTCCTTTCAAACGATAGAACTTTCTAATTTTGGTTTGAAATATTCTAATTTCTGCTTTATCTATTTTCATAAAAGATACACATTTAGTATGAATCTAAGATATTATCTAGTTCTTTAACTGCCGGCTCAACTGATTCACGGGTTGCAGATTTATCTAAATAAATATGTGCATATTTTAATCTAATAGTATTAAATGATAAGAAATATGCCGGAAGAATTACTAATAAAATAACTGTCCCAAAGACTAAGCCATAAGCAACAGCAGCAGCCATTGGAATTAAGAATTTCGCTTGTCTGCTTGTTTCAAATATAAGCGGTGCCATGCCCAAGGCAGTCGTAAGTGTCGTGAGTATAATTGGACGAAACCTTGCAAGACCAGAGTTATAAATAGCATCTTCTATTTTTTGCCCTTTTTTAAGAAAACGATTTACTTGATCTACAAAGACTATACTATCATTAACAATAATTCCGGCAAGGGCAAGCATACCGATAGCAGATAATAGATTTAATTGGATACCTTGAATTCCATGTCCCCAGATTGCTCCTAAAACACCTAGTGGAATCAAAGAAAATATCATCCCTGCTTGAGCATAAGATCTGAAGACAAGGACTATCAAAATAAACATTGATAGAAAGGCAATACCGAAGGCAGTTATCATAGAATTTTTCATTTTGTTTTCTTCGCGAGATTGCCCTTCAAATTGTGCTGTTACACCTTTGACTTGTGACAAAACTCTTGGAAGAACTTCAGTAGAAATTTCTTCAATAATAGGCGGTAAGTCATCTTTAATACTAGTCTGATTTGCTTCAACTTTTATTTCTTGTTTTCGAGTCAGGTGATTTATCTGGGTTATACCTCGTTCAATTGTATATTCTGCTAAATCCGCAAACGGATATTCAGTACCATTTACAGTTCTAATACGCATTTGCTCAAGATTATTTAATGAGCTTCTCTCTTCGGGACGATACCGAACCCAAACTCTTATCTCATTTCGACCTCTTTGAATTCGTTGTATTTCCTGACCAAAAAAACCTTGTCTAATTTGTCCGACTACGTCCTGTAGAGTCAGTCCAAGGGCATGAGCTAAAGGTTTTAAGGTTATATTAATTTCACGACGACCTTTAAGATTTGTGTCGGTTATATCTTTCAGTGTTTTGAAATTTTTAAGTTCTGCTCGCAGTAAAAGAGTTGCTTGTTCTAATTGATCTATATTTTCACCTAATAGAGAAATTGAAACTGCCTTACCGAATCGGTTACTCTCTCCAAAAGTAAGATTTTGTGCTTCAGGTATAAATCCTACCGCCTTACGAATACGGTTTGAAATCAGATAAGCTGCCATTTCGCGAGCTTCACCATCAAGAAGCTGTACTAATATTCTTCCGGTATGACTTCCCGACTCTCCAAGCTTGTTGCTTCCTATTTCACGCTGAACTGATATAATGACATCTTTTTTATCAACACGTTCTTCTTTGATTTCATCATTAATTTGCCAGCAGATTTTTTCTATCTCTACTAAAAGAGAGTCCGTTTTTGCTTCCTGACTACCTGCTACTAACGATATATTGATAGGAATTTCATCTGTTTCTACATTTGGAAAAAATGTAACTCCTACAAGACCGCCCTTTACTAAACCTATCGTTATCATAACAAAAGCAAATGGAATCACAACTATTATCCATTTATATTTTAAAGCCATCTTTAATATAGGACCATAGATATTTTTAGTTACATGATTTATACCGGACTCAATATTTTTTCTTATTGTTGATATTTTATTGTCACGTTTCAAACCTTTTGAATGTGCTAAATGAGAGGGTAGAATTAAAAATGCTTCTGTTAGAGAAAATAGAAGCGATGCAACTACTACAAGTGCCATTTGCCACATCATCTCACCGAGTCTTCCCTCTAAAAAGAAAAACGCTAAGAAAATAATTACCGTTGTCAAAACTGATGTTGCTACAGGAGCCAGTACCTCTTTAGACCCGTCAATAGCTGCTTGCAAGGCAGATTTACCTCGTTCAAAGTGAGCAAATATATTTTCTCCGACAACAATAGCATCATCAACCAAAATACCAACAACAATAATCATCCCTGCAAGTGTCATAATATTTATTGTAATACCTGCAAAGTTTGCCACGATAAACATTCCCGCAAAGGAGAACGGTATTGACATAGCAACCCAGTATGAAAGTCTAAGATTTAGAAAAAAACCTAAACATATTACTATAAGCAGCAAACCGATAACACCATTTTTGGAAAGCAGCTCTATACGCTGTGAAAGAGGAATTGTCATATCTCTTAAAATAACAGCTTCAAGAGAGTTATGCTCGGCATTAAATGTATGCATTATCTCTTTTGCTTTCTCTGCGATAGCCAAAATATCTTCACTGGAAGTTTGTGAAATATTTATTGAGACAGAAAATTTATTATTATAGTATTGTTTTGTTGAGACATCCTCCCACTGTTCATAAACGGATGCAACATCGCGAAGAAGTATTACTGTACCGTTGCTGTTCCCCCGAATAGGGATATTCATAATATCTTCGGAGTAATAGGATCTTCCCCATGCACGAATAAGAATTTCTTCGTCTTCGGTATCAAACTTTCCACCGGATATATTAAGGTTGGAATTTAAGACAGCTTGACGAATATCTTCAAAACGTAGTTGATACTCTCTTAGTTTTGCTTCTGAGAGTTCTATTGAAAATTCCAGTTCGGGAAGACCAGTGATTTCGACTTGTGAGATTTCGTCGGTTGCTAATAAATCATCACGAAATTTTTCTGCTATAAATTTTAAATTATATAAATCTGTTTCGCCATTGATACCTATAACAAGAGAGAGTAAATTAAATTCTTGTTTATAGATTATAGGTTTCTCGGCATCCAATGGGAATGATATAATTCGGTCCACTGCATTTTTTACATCAGCTAACAATTTATCAATATCGGTATCAATCATTGTTTCAATCGTTACGATACCTATGTTTTCTTTTGATACCGATGTTACTCTGTCTATTCCAATGAGACCTTCCAAATTTTCTTCTATCTTTAAAACTACACCCTCGGCAACTTCTTCAGGTGATGCTCCGGGATAGGAAACATCGATTTTTATAATATGCGGAATCGATTCCGGGAAAAATGAAAATCGTATTTGTGTAAGAGAGATAAGCCCAAAGATAATGACGCTTCCCATAAACACAGATACCCAAATAGGATATCTTATTAAATATGCTATCAGCTTATGCATTAGTTCCCTCCAACTATATCTTTTTTAGAACTAGCTGACATGCCCGAAGCTACGCCCTGCATTGCTTCTACAACAATAGTATCTCCAGTATTTATTCCATCTTTAATAATCACTCTATTGTTTTCACGTCTAATAAGATTTACATTTTGTTTTAGCAGCTTGCCGTTTTTAAGAAGGTATACAAAAGAATTTTCATACAATGCCATCGGAGGAATTGCAAAAGCATCTTCTACAGGTTTTCCCTGAAACTGAACCTCGACAAATACATTGTTCAACAATCGGTTATTTGTTTCTTGATTAACTTTAACGAAGATATCTACTGTTTGAGTTTTTGGATCAATACTGCTTCCAATCCGAGTGACAGTTCCAGTCCATTCTTTTGAAAATTCTGATGCTCTAACTAATACATCTTTATCTTGGTCAACCCATAGGATATTTTTTGTTTCAACCGGTACCGCTATTTCCATATCAGCTATATTGATAATTTCACCTATTTGAGTTCCTGCCCGTACCGAAGAGCCGACTTGTATGTTTGTAGATGTTATGGAGCCGTCAAACGGTGCATAAAAATAATATTTATCTAAGATAATTTCCAGGTTTAGTGCATTATAGTAAAGTTTATAACCATTAAATCTTGATAGATACAAGTGTATTTTGTCATGAGTAACTTTTGGAAGTGGAGCAATTTTAGATTCAAAATTACTTTGGTTAAAATAGGTTTGCCATATATCAAATTCTGTTGGAAATTCTGTTTTAATTTCAGGTAGCATGTTCGCAAGAGCATTTAATAAATCACTTTTGGCGGAATTTAAAGAATACTTCGCCTGGCGGTCATCAATTTTACATAATAAATCCCCTTTTGAGAACTCTTCTGATACTTTGAATTCAATATCACCTTTTTCTAAAACTCCGGTTACTTCAGAATTTAACTGTACCGGAGACGACGTAGCGGCTCGTCCGAAAAGTTGTATCTGTGAAATTATAGGTTGTAGATTTACAATTTCTGTCGCAACAATTTTTGATGTTATAACAGGCTCCTGTTTCGGAGTTTTCTTTTTTAAACTAATCAGCCAATTCATCGTCAAAAAACCTACTGCTATTATGAGAATAGGTATTATGTATTTTAGTAATTTACCATTACGACCTCTACTATGCTATTGTGTAGTTTCCAAATTTGAAATAATTTGCTTTAAAACTTCTTTACATATATCTGCTTTTTCTTTATCAATTCCTTGCAAGGCTTGTGATTCAGTTAAAATTCCTATTTTAATAAATTCAACCGAGAACTTCTTGCCCTTTGGTGTTAGTTTAAGAATATTTTGCCTGCGATCATTTTTGTCAGGAATTCTTTTTACAAGAGATATTGATTCCAAATAATCAATCCACCGGGTAATAGCAGTTTTTTCACATTGCAGAAATTCTGTCAGCATTTGTTGATTTACTTTATCGTAGTGAGACAACATGGCAATTATAATCCCTTGTTCGGCAGAAATATTATAGGCTGATAGAGCAATATTATGTGCCAGTTTTTTCCGCATACTTCGCCAAGATGCCCCGATAAGTATGCCAAGGATATTTTCCGTTTCTTTCATGCGTCCCACCATATAGTTCTATTTACGACTGTTGCATGTGCAACTAATTGCGTCTAATATATAGATGTACTTGTTAATGTCAATACATTATTTTGTAATTATTGTGATTATTTCATTTTGCTCAAAAACCTCACCCACTAAACCTTAGAGAGCCTTAGCCTTACAGATTAAATAATTGATTGAATCGGTATCCTTTTAAAATGATTTATTATAGGTAAACTTAATAAACGACTCGTCGAAAGATGTTCTGTTAAGTAAATCTGTTGTAAATTTATTGAAAGAAATTTCTAATCCGATTGAACCAAAATTCTCAACAGAGTATCTGCTTCGTATAGAACCTCTTAGATTATCAGAATCATCTTGTTTTGAATATGAGAGCCGGAGACTTGTAGACAGTTTCTTTTGTTTGGCATAATGCCGACCTGACAGCGAATAAGTTTGAATAGTTTTTTGTTCTGAGAAACCTTGTTTATTTAAAAGAATTTTTAGCATAGGAGATATATTTATATTTTTTGAGAGAGTAAGCTGTATACCGATTGAACCCGAATGTGAGTTAAGTTTAGAACTTGTCCGAAGAGGGTTAGAATCTTTTGAGTTTTGATAGGTATAGTCAAACGATAAAGAGCGGGCGATACCTTTTGAAAGAGACAATCGGTTTCCGGTGCGAAGAACCATAGATGTATAGTCAAGCAGAAGAGCATCTGATACCGCATCATTTTTCATTGTTGAAAGATTCAACGAATTATTCATATTCCATTTTCTGGAAATACGGTAATTAATACTGAAACTATATCTATTACGATTAGTAGTATATATTTTTTGATTTATCAAATTATCTTTTTGTAAGTCAACATTGCCGCGTAACATAAACTTCTTTTGACGGAAAGAAAAACCGGTTCCAATAAGTTTTACATCATTTTGTAGCGATGCCACTCCAAGCGATACATATCCTGGGCCTATAAATTTATATTTCCCGGTGATAGTCATATTTTTAAATTTTAATTTTAGATCTGACTTATAAGCAAAATCAAAAGACGAGCTTGTTTTCAACGTAAAAATATCATTTACACCCGAAGGAACCTCATCAGGATTTAAGTCAGTAGCCTCAAGGTCTCTGGTGTAGGCTGAACCGCTTACTTCGGTATTGAGAACGAACTTGCCTTTATAAATATCGAGTCTTGTTTTTAGTGAGGTAACGACATTCTCTTTAGGTGTAACTTCTGGGATTGATGTAGAGTCAGCAAGCAAACTGTCTGAGAAACCCGATGTATCAATTATGATATTCTCAACAGTATTAAAAATATCCTCTGCTTTTAAAACAGTAAGTTGTATATGAGATTTGTTGCTTTTACCCAGCCCTATAAGTCCGCCATAAATTTCTCTTTTAAAACTTTGTTGTTTATTAAATGTTATAACTTCCCTCTGAGAAATACCACCAAACGATGCCAAACGAAACTTACCCGGATTAATGTCAAATGAACCACCGCGAATTTTTATACCTGATACAGTAAATGGAGAATAAGAAAGTGAAAAATCGCCGGCATGAATCTCACCCCAACTCCACTTTGGATTGATATCAAGTTGGTTGATATCTTGTCGAGATGAGTTTCCTTCTGATGAGAATACAAATTTAAAATCTAATTGCAAAGCATTATAAAATGAAACAGTCGGATTAAAAAACATTCTTTCAGTTGATGACGGTCTTCTTTTTTCCCGTCCTGAGATTGAATACAATTCACCATAGACACCAAAATCACCTGAAAGTTTTATATATTCAGTTTTGTTAGAATTATCATTCATTTGTGTATCTGTTTGTGCTGAAACAACAGAGATAAACAGCGTTGTAATGACAAACGAAAGTACTGTTGTATAATATCTATTCATTAATTATAATTTTCCACTATTTTGACATAATATCTATTGCTGTCGATTGAAAACTTTCTCGGTTATCTATTGATACTGTAGATATAGAATAATAGTATCTTTGTTGAGAGCTTATATCACCATCTTTAAATTCAGTATTGTTTAATGCAATAATTTCTTTGTTAACTCTCTTAAGCAATCCATCCCCGGTATGCTTGTATATATTATACCCTTTCATATCATCCAGCAGAATCTTACTCCACTTAAGAGTAATAATACCGTTTTGAACAAATGCACGAAAATTATCTGGCGGTTCAGGAGATGCTGCAAGAGGTGTTATTTCTACTTCATGCGATGCATTACCTTCTATTCCTTCAAAATGAACAGATTTAATATAATAAGAATATGTTTGATTTTTTTTTGCTGTCTTATCTAAAAACGATGTTGTAGAGAATATCAAAAGTGAATCATTTAATTTCACTAGAGAACTCTCACTAGTTGTAATTCGATAGATATTGTAACCATATACAGATTTGTCTAACGGCATTTTCCAATGAAGTCTCACACCGGTATAATCGGCATAACCATAAAAATCAGAGGGAGGAGTTGGAAGGGCTCTCTCGGTTGGTAATGGTTTTACAGCAACAGCTTCGTTGTAGTATGAAAAGTTACCGTTTAAAGTAGAGGATTTCATAGCGTAATAATATGTGCTTAATGATGAAAGTGATGATGTGTCTGTCCAAAGAGTATCTTCTCTCGGTATTAAATCTGAAACCTGTGAAAATTCACCTTTGTATGAGCTTGTTCGAAAAACATAATAACCTAAAATTTCATTGTTTTCAATTTTGCTCCACGAAAGAGTTATCTGAGAACTATCTGCCTCAGCTTTTAAATTCATCGGCGGTAACGGACGAGAAGGATCGATATAAAACCCATAAACATTTGCCGATTGCTCAGATTCATTACCTGCCTGATCAACTGCTGTTAAGCGGTAGAAATATTCATCACCTGATTGAGCAGTAACATCCTCGTATCTGTTTACATTTAGCGGAAGTAAATCTGTATGAACTTTTTCAAATACAGAGTCAACATCTACTGAACGATACAATGCGTACCCTGCGATGTCATCTTCGGGGGATAAATCCCATAAGATGCTAATACCAAGTTTACCAGATTCAGATTTGATATTTTTTGGAACTGCAGGTGCTTTTGTATCTTGAGCAAATACAGAAAGGATATTATTTCTGCTGCTTTCATTATCAGCATAGTCTACAGATACAACGGCGTAATAATATTTTCTGCCGTTTTTCATAAGAGTATCAACAAAACTCATCTCGGTTGCCGATTCGTTTCCGTCATTGAACATAGGTACTATCATTTCACTGTTCAAACGTGTATATCGTCCAAGTGAATCATAAGCACGATATATATTGTATGAAAAAGCTGCTGAATCAAATTCGTTTACATGCCACGTTATCACCGCTTGATTATCTTTAGCCTCTGCTGTAACATCAACCGGACCTAACAATTCAAAAAGAGGAGTTCCGGAAGTTGCTGAAATTTCTAAGGAGAATGCCGACTCTACCCCTGATGCATCTGTTTTGGTACAAACGTATGTATATGTTTTCCCTGATTCAATCTCATAGTCATAAAGAAGTTGTCCCATCGCTTCACGGAATTTTTTAAACATAGTTCCCCATACCGCGATAGATTCATCTTGACTAACTAATAACTGCCAAAACTGTGCGGAATCTTCAACACCTACTATCGGAAACATACCGTCTAAACTCTGCCCAATTTTGTCCACCATATCAGAATATGTAGATGATGCCTTAAGCGGAAACGGTGTTATTTTCTTAAACGTATCTTTTTCATTCTCTTTTCTATAGATATTATAACCTGAAAGGTTATCCCCTTTAGTAGGGATAATCCAGTCACCTACAATTACAAGCATTATTCCCTTGGGTGCTGAATATGCAAATACTTGAAACGGTAAATCTGTGCTAGTTGTATCAACCTGAGCATTTGAAGTCACAGTTAAAATAATAACAATTAGGTATACTATAAAAAATTTGAATTTACTTTTACTCATTCTATTATATTCTCCACTCATTAGAAACTCACTCTAAAATCAGTACCTGTTCTACTTGAGAACTTAACATCTGCTTTCAAACCGACACATACTTTACCGCCAAATTTCGGCCAGACACAAACACCCAATACTTTTTTAGCACAACCGGCACAAAGGGAATTACATCCTGCATTACAACTTCCCACCGATGCTGCCAAAGAAAAACGTCCATATCCGTTTGCTCTCCATTCAGAACCTGTTTTACTTAATCCCGCACCAAGGTCAAAGCCCCCGGTTGCCTTAAGAGTACCAAACGGGTCAAAGCCGATATATGCATGAGCTCTGCCATTCATATCAATTTGACCTCTGAAATTACCCGACCAGGTCGCTTCCATTGCCCCATGCTGATTAAAACTAAGCCCCCAGCCAACGACCCCATAGTCTCCGCCTATACTAAAATTACGGGAGATATCTATGATAAGACCGTTTACTATTTTTGTTTCACCGTTATAGTAGTACGGCCAATTTTGTGCTGCGACAACAAGTCCACGGGCTGAAAAGAACTCTAAGAAATTAACATCGGCAGTTCCATGGATATACCAAAACTTACCAAAATGAGCCCCAAAGTTTATTTGTCCGTTCATAGTTAATGCATCATTGTCATAGACATATATAATAAATCCGTCGAGTTCACCTTTTGTTATATCAAATTTGAATTCACCATGACCGACATTTAAGGAATTTGCTACTTCAACATCGGCAGCACCTGTAAGAATAACACCCACCGGACTTAGGTATACATTTACTTCTACTGCCATTGAAAGACCTTTATCGGCACCTTTAGGAGCAATAGTTACGCCAATCATAAACCTCCAGGTGTCATCTTTGAGTCCGACTCCACCGGTCGTCTGTACAATATCTACCTGACCGACAGGTATTCGAGTTCCGGAAATAATTTTTACCCACCAGTCTTTTGTGCCGGCATATCTAAATTCTGCACCAACTGTGATGACCGGTTTTACCTGTAAAAGCCCCTCACCTTCAAACTCTGTATCTGTCCAACGGACTCTAATCTCTACTTCTGTAGGACCCGCAAAAAATCCAAGCCCTATTTCATCAACAGCGACTTTACCGTCATAATAGAATTGCAGATTACTTGCTTCCATTTTGACACCTTTGATCGCACCAAATTGTACGCCACCGCTTATAGAAACAAATTTTCCTTTTGTATCATGAATACCAAAAACTAACTCTTCTAAGCTAACAGAAACAATTTTCTTAAATGTTTTTGTCTGGTTGAAAGCAATTGTACCGGTGAAAATATCTGTTTCGGTATATTTAAGATTTTGAAATTCGACCGGTTTGTCAAGACCTGTGAGTGTCAACTTGCCCGACATCATGAGATATTGTACATTCGCAACAGTATCAACATCCCAGTTATCTGTTCCAAAAGTCAGCTCTTCAATTGCAAATTTTTGTCCATGGACAGATATTTCACCATTATCTCCTTCAGCGGTAACAGTTGCTGAAAGGAAGTCTCCTTTTTTTGATACATGAACATCTTTAATACCAAACTCCCTATCAGAAAGTTTGTTCATTTTTAAAGAACCGTTAATCCAAAAACCTGTTTCATCCCATGTTGCGGAACTGTCATACACCGTAAAGACCCCAAACGGAATTTTTGGAACAGGGTCTGTTACTATCGTAATACCTTTTAGTTCAAGGAACCCATCTTCAATATTAGCTAAATGCAGATTTTTAAAACCGAGCTTGAATTTTTCTTTAAATGTTATCGAACCACAAAAATGAAGCCCTGTTGAATCGATATTTGTTTTGGTATAATCAACAGCAAGTTTTACCCCTTTAAATGTTGCCTGTAATTCTGTGTCGGTAGCTGTAAGCCCGAATTTTTGTAAAGACCTATTAACACCATCCGACCAAAAGTTGGTGTTTTCTTTTTTGGAATTTTCAGATTTCCCAGTTTAGTTTCCGGGAATATAAGCGATGTAGCATCCATGATTGTAATATCACCGACTATCCGTCCTACAGAGAGGGAATCTATCCATTCAACTTTAAGACCGTTCTTATGCTGCATATTGCCTTCAAAACCGAAAACAGTTACATCAAGTTCTTTTACTTCCAGATTAAAACTATCTTTAATCGGTTTGTAGTTTTCATCTACAAGTAGTTTTATAAAACGCAGTTCGACCTCTTTATCCTTGAAACTTAAGCCGAACGAGTTCTTAATTTGTATAAGAGAACCGGTAAGATAGTTATTGTTCCCGCTTGCTTTTGTCATCGAATCAAGAACTATGGCAAAGCCAAAGATTGAATCAACCGGTGACTCTTCCATTTTGACCGTAACATTTTTAATATGGTCACCGGCAGTTATCGACCAGTTTTTTGAAAGTCTTGCTATTTTATAACCCGGTTTTTGTGCTACCAAGGTAATAGGTTTTCCCGCAGGTAGATTCTTCAGCGTAAAAGTACCGTCTTTAGCGGTTTTAGCTTTTATATCTTTATTACCGTCTATATGAACCGCAACTGAGCCAATCCCTTTTCCTCCGCTAACATCTACAACTTTACCGGACATTCTGGCTCCGGGAACAAGTTCGATAGTCTTTAAGCTGTTTAGACCGACATTAACTGTCACTTTTGAAGAGAAAGGTACATAGTCTTTATCATAGGTATCAGATTCAGGCGGTGATACTTTTAACTCTTGACGACCGACACCGATATCTTTAAATGTAACCATCCCTGAAGAATTTGTAGTTTTTGATTCCTTACCAAGTGAAACTTCCATGTTAGCAAGAGAGGAATTGGAAGCCATATCAACTACTTTTATTTTATAGGTGCCGGTGAGTAGTTCCATGATAATTTCAACTTTGTCAGCATCTCCCTCTTTTGACAGAAGGTCATCAAATTCTGAAGTATCAACAGGTACATCAACTTCAACAGTAGTATCGGTATGATTAAAGCGCGTCAGTATGAGATCCATCTTGCCTGACGGAACCTTTTTTAGTTTAAACTCACCTTTAATATTTGTAGTTATAAAGAGTGACGGTAGACTTTCTGATTTTATGACAACATTTGACAATGGGTTTCCGTTTGATGACTTCACCACACCCGCCAATGAGCCTTTTTGAGATTTTGTAACTAATGGAATAATTATAGTACGTCCACCGGCTACAGCAAACGAGTCAGAAACTGCTTTAATATTTTGCGGTGTCACAGATGTAATTTTATACGTTCCTTTTGGAACGTCACTAAACGAATAATTTCCAGAACCGTCGGTCAGAGTGTAGTGCGTTGTGATAAATACATTTTTGTAATCTAAATTCAACTCTTCGACTTTGATATCAATCTTTTTAGAGAGTACAACCCTGGCACCCGATACAGAAGAACCGGAAAATAGTTGTACCTGGCCTGAAACGATTGACGGTTTATCTGCTAATGTGAAATTTTTTCTAATGAGCTGACCATTCTCTGTTAATCGAAGTTCTGTGACTTGCTTATAATAACCGTCAGCTGTTACCTCCATTATGTATTCATCACTTACCTGATTCGGATTGTTAATTGGGATATTACCTAACAGATAGGTGCCGGACGCATTACTCGCACCTGAAGCAAACGAATTACCGGCTTCTGCTGCTCCCCCCCAAGCACCTGAATCGCTTGATGGTGAAAGAGAATCAATAAGGTACTCACCCTGTTTGAATAATCGTACAACCGCATTTTCAACAGGTCCTTCGGTACTAACAATTTGACCTGTTACAGAACCTATTTTTGAAGCTAGAACATGAGTGCCTACATCAGTAATCACACCCATGATATAGTCGATAGAATCAGGAGCAACATACTTATCATATTGAGAATGTTCTACTGTGATAGTTAGTTTTTTATCGGTAAAGCTAATTAGTTCTTGTTTAGTTTCTCTACGTACTATACCGGCACGATATGAGCTTTCATCTAAAGTGACATTAAATTCCGGCTGGATATTATCACAAATAAAATAACCGTTTTCATCTGTCTGTACAGAAATTTTCTGACCGGAATACTTTGTTACTGATTTCGTCTCAGATTTTGTTTGTTCACCAAGACGTTTCCCAAACATTGTAAAATAAGAAGTTGTAGTTTCTTTAATTTGTGCAGTATAGACTTTAGCAAATACAACTTTAGCATCTTTCACATAAGTAGTATCCCCACCCAGTGTTGATACAACATAACCCTCAATTCCACCTGCTTTTGGAGATATTAAAAATAGAACCGAATCGATATCTCCGTTCTGATACATATGGTTGCCAATATCCAACTTTGATATGTGAGTAGGTGTCTCGTCGGTACGAAGAGAAAAATATGATGAGTCAGCAGTTTTAGTAAAACTAAAGTTTCCTTCATCATCAGTTATAGTCTCTAATTTTTTTAAATTTTGCTCAATAAACGAATTAGATACTTTTCGAACTTGATGATAAACAATTGTTTGGTTTGCTAAAGGTTTATTCGTAAAGAAATCTACTGCTTTACCGGAAATAGTTTTATTCCCGGGAGGTTCAAGCTCTAATTCTATATTTAGACTTGTTATGTTATCACGTAAATAATACTCTGTGCCTTGTATCGTTTTGTTTTTATAATTTTCTGCTGAAACAAGAATATGAAAATATGTTCCCTCTTCACAATCATTAAAAGAAAATTTTCCGTCAACAGTTCTGCCGACGTGTGACCTCATACCATACGATGATATACTTGTTTTTATCTCACCGTACGGAATCCAACTTGTATCAGTACCGTTAACATGTATTTCTACAGGTTGGTATTGTAATTCTGCTCCGCTAATTCCCTGTTTTGTCTCAGCTGACCAAACTCTTCCACTAACAGAATACATTTCAGGAGGTGTTGTTGTATCGGGATCATATATAAAAGACCAGATTTCACTTTTACCGTTATTTGAAGACGGAGGAGTATTGACCTCATCAAGAACTTGTACTTCCCACGAATATCGTTTTCCTTTAATAAGTTCTAAGGCATCTAAAGGATACAGCAAGCTTGTTTCAGTTAAATATGTATTTTCATACTGAACCGGATTTGCCTGCAAAGCCTGATAGGGAATTTGACCATCATACGTTTCTACAATTTTAAGAGAGTAATGTATAGGAAAACCAACCGGTACCTGTACAGGAGTCCATTGAAACAGAGGGAACAAATCGATAAGTGTATCACTATCGAACGGAAAAATAAGATACGGAGGGTCGGGATAGACAATCGAAAACGAAACACAAATATCGGTAAATAAGACTGTCCCGTCTGTCAATTGTAATTCGATACAAGCGGTATAGTCACCTTCGGGTAGTCTTCCGGTGCGAATAATTAAATCTTCTAAATCTGTATTATAATCTAAACTGTTATAATCTATAATATCATCGGTAGAGATATTTTCAATAGAACCGGGAGGGAATGTAAATATATTGCTTTGAGCAGATGCTATCTCGCCGCGACTTGATTCTTCTAATGTGAAAAATATTATAGCATCAATAGATAAGGAAGTATTATTCGTAATCGCAACTGAACCGATATTGCCGTTTGATTCCCAATCGGAAAGGTACGGAGATGGAAACGGGTCAAAAACAAATTCAGCATCCCAGTCGACTTGAGCAGAAAGAGGGGATATTAAGGTAAATACTATAAGAAGAGGTAATAATAGCCGTTTACAATCAAATGTTCTTTTCATCTGAACTTATTCCATTTTTATGAATATTAACATTGTGTGTTGATATTATTCTAAAATGAAATATATGGATTACATTCATCCACGTCAACTATATTTCTCTATTTGAAATACTCAGACAAACTACGCTAAGTTAATCCTCTTATAATAATTTAGATATTATTCTTTTTCAATATTAATGAGTATTTTTAAGTTAAAAATATCATCAAGCTGCTTAGTATCTTCGTTATAGTCGAATGTGATAAATTTTACTAATGTTATTGAATATGGAAATTCTAAATATTCGGTCGGCTTTAGTATCATTTTTATCATACCTTCTACACTATCGTCAATTTCATACTCAAAATTGTATCCCAGTTTATCTGTCCCGCAGGTAATTAAAGCACCTAAATGTAAATCTAGTTTTTCCGTCATTTTGGTTTCATCGGGACCTTCATAAACATATACGGTTAGCTGCTTAGAAACTCTATCTAATCTCATTCTACCAAAATTTGCATTTTCAAAGTCGGGAGCATAATAAGAATTTATATCTTCCTTAACTTCTATCCTTTTAAAACCTCGAAATTGATTCTGCACATCATTAATAACAGCCTCATACATTTCAACCGTTGAACTGTTTGCATCAACTGTCAAAGGTGGGTATTCTCTTTTTACAAGTGAAAACACTACCAAATTAAGTACACTATCGTCAAAGTAAAAATCAAGCATATGTTCTCTTGGTGATTTCGGCTGACAGGTTAAGATATTTTCATTTTTTAAAGAAGCATTAAATTTGTTCTTAATAGAAGTTCTTGAAGTATTCCAATCAATGCTATTCGGAAGTTGGCCATCGTATTGAGACCATCGGTTTTTTTTATTATGATATGTTACTTTATACACTATCATTTTTCTACCATGTGATTTAATATAAACCTCAATACCTTTATCATACCAAATTATTCTTTTATTCCCTAATAATTCTAACCCTAGATTTTTTAATTTATCACGTTCTACTATATCGCTACTACCTGTCGGTTCTCCTAAAGAAGCGATAAAACCTTGTACTTCACTGCTGTTCTCTTCTAATCCAATAATGTTGTTGAAACTCGTTGCTTCATCATTGGCATCAACCGCAAATCCTTTTGTGACCCAGTTTGATTCTTTTTTTGTTTCTTTTGTTGTTTCAGGCTTTATATACAAATCTATTTTTTTACTATTACTGTTCTCAAACAATAGCCCCTGAGTCATTTCATTTGCGTCGGCCGAAGTCTGTTTTCTTGACGGGTTAATTATTTTATCTTCAAAATCTAAGATACCGTCATTATCCCAGTCAACAGACTTGTCGACACCTGCTCGTGCCATAAGCCTTACATGCGGAATATCTGTATTGCTATTAACTTTATCTTTATTGTACCATTCAAGTTGACCGTTTTCATCAAACAGAAGGAACAGTTTATCAGTATCTGTTCTAAAATAATCATACACGGGAAAATCTTCTGAAGCATACAGTGGAAATGACCATCCCTTTCTTTCAGCAAATTTTAATATCTTATCTACATCATCTTTATATACAATAACAGTTAGGTTATACCCGAGTTTTTCCTGCCAAAATTTTGCCCGATTATTTATTTCTTGTAAATACTCCAGGCATGCATGACTATCTCTGGTATTTACAACAACAACTAAATTCCTAGATGCGGGTTTAAATACATCGACAAGCTTTAAAGAGTCATGTCTCTTATTAATCACATACGAACTAGAGATATGAGCTAAATTGCTAATATATCCACAAATTAACGTTTTACGAAAGTTTATAGGTTTTACATCTAATATCATCTTATTTTTTTTTGGGGACACCCTGAAAAATCTTTTTTCCCGGCAATTTCAGGACAGTCATCATTCATATCTAAGACACCATCTTTATCAAAATCATCTGAAAACACTACACCTAGATAAGTAGTCAGAGTGTTATAAATATCTTGGAACGAATATGGATAATAGTTTGAAACAAGTTTTCCGTTTTTGTCAAACAAAACCGTTACCCGTCGACTGCTTACATCATAGGTATATTCAATTTTACCGGTTAAATCATAGTAGACAGGTTTTTGAAAGTATTTATTTGCTTTACTCAAAACAGCTTGATGAAACTCTGTTTCAATTCCGTAAAAATTTCCACAGATTATTATATCTTGCAGACCGTACTCTTTTTTAAATGCAGGAACTACTTTTAAAATATTTTTTGTCCTCTCTAAATAACTGTTTGTAAATTGAATCAATAAAGGTTGATTATCTTTAATTAGTGAACCAACCGTAACAGTGTCCCCTTGTTCATTTAATAATAAGTTTTTAATTTCTGATAAGTCCTGAGCATTCAGGTTTGTACCGATAGATGCAATAATTAGAGTTGTAATTATCGTAATTTTATAAATAATATGCATATATGATCCTATTATTTTGACTCTTTCAGTATAATAAATTTTAATTATTTCTGCTCCAGTAATGATGATAGAAATCATACGTTGTCAAGCTTGAGGCTTCTTGTACTAATCTGAATTGATTGTTATTCCAAACAAGAATTACATTTTTTTCAGAAGTTGTTTGTAATGCTCCGGTAGGAAAATATATTTCTAAGCGAAACCTGTTTTCACCATATTCAGCAACAACCCATTCATAGTTCTCAACGGTACTGTCTTCAAGCATCCTAAATCCGCTTCTAAAAATATCATCACCTTTATCATCGTTAAATTTATAAGTTGAAATCTGAAAATAAGCCGTATCAAGTACGATAGTGTCTAAAATAATTCTGTTTTGAATAAGCAGATCATAATGAATTGATTTATCAAATTTCCAATTCCCCCCACCCTCAAGCAAATAGTCCGTTATTTTACTGACCTCTGATTTAACTAAGGCATTGAGTGCCATCGCTCCGCATCCGTTTAAAACAAATGAAAAGGATATAAATATGATAGCTGCGATGACATGCTTCATGGCTGATAGTTCTCCATAAGAATTTTAATACTAACCTTTTATATATAATGGGTATATTAGGAAATAAAATAATAAAATATAAATTTCTGTCAAGGAAATAATGGATTATAAAGACCTCGTAGGACTACTACATAAAGTTCAGTAAATACATTACGAAAACAGTTTCATAAAGTCTATCGTTTGTGCAACTATTTTTTCAGGTTTCACTAAATCCATATGCGAATCAGGAACTTTCATTATTGAATCCTCAGAAAAATCATCTCCCAGAATATTATTTTCCAGATGCTTCAGCATAAGAGTATCTAACGTATTGTACCCGCCTGTATCAGTTATAAACCGAACATGAGGAATTTTTTTCATGCAGTTTTGGTACCATTTTGGAAACAGTTCCCAGTTACCGTCTTTAAATGGCTTTAATATATCATACGCATATTGGCTAAACGGTTTTGTTTGATCAGAAAACTTGGAAAATGCTGTTACCAGATAGCTATGCAATATCAGCCAGTCACTTATTGAGGATGCATGTTGGCTAAACAATTTTATAATTGAAAGAATTTGATTTTCATCTCCCGAAGTAAGTTCTGACAGCTTACTTGTTGCAAAACAATCTTCTATATGGATATTACAACCTAGAGACAGCATTCCACTTATTTTAATATCATCAAATAATTCTGATGTAAGACAATGAAGGAAATGGTCTGCTCCTGAGGAAAATCCTACCAGTATATTTATTTTTGGTTTTAGCCTATCACTTATATCTTTTATCAAAGCGTGAAGTAAAATAGAGTGATCTTCCAGTTTTAATGGAATTCGAAGTTGAGCGTTTTCATCAAATCCGTATAATGATATTGCAACAGCTCTATATGGTAATTTCCGTAAAGCATCAGAAAATTGTCTATGATCTGCACCAATTCCATGTAAGTAGACTACAAGTTTATCCGATACAACATTGTTATCCATATAGGCAAGCTTCGTTCCAATCATTCTTGGATCTTTGAGAGTTAGTTCGCGAACTAATTCAGTAGTCAGTACATAGGACTCTTCAGTAAGAGTGGTAGTAGTTTTTACTACACCTTTACTACTCACATTTACTGTTATATTCTGTTTTAATAGGTTTAACAGCTCTTCAAGTTCGTTACATATATCTCTAGCTGTTTGGAATCGTTTTGTGCTTTTTTTGTTCAAACATCTAAACACAATACGATTAAGATCATAGGGTACATCATTTCGTTTATCATATAAATTATTAGGTGTGTCTCGAAGTATCTTTGCTGTAAGTTCAGATACAGTCGGAGCTGTAAAAGGATGTTCGCCTGTTATAAGTTCATAAAGTATGATGCCAAAGGCAAAAATATCTATTTGATTGTTACTCTCCTGTCCCAGTAATTGTTCAGGAGCCATATACAAAATGGTGCCGGTAATTTTATCAGCAAAAGGGTTGCTCGTTATAGTGCGTTCAGAATCAGGGTTTGATTTTTTTTCCGATAATAATGCTAATCCGAAATCAAGAATTTTAATTGTACCTGTTTGATCAACCATCAAATTTCCGGGTTTTAAATCTTGATGAGTAATTCCTTTTTCATGTGCTTCGGCAAGACCTGAACTGATTTGGATAGCAATTTCAATTATCTCATTTATAGAATAGGCTCTACTACCTAAAATTTCCTGCAAAGATTGGCCTTCAATAAATTCCATTGAGATGTACGGGCAGTTCTTGTATTCATTAACTTCATAGACAGTTATGATATTGGGGTGCTGAAGTCGTGCTGCTGCTTGAGCTTCTTTCCTGAATTGTATCAGTTCTGGAGAGTTTTCTTTTTGATTTAGAGTCAAAAACTTCAGAGCAACCTGCCTATCAAGTTTTGTATCCTCAGCTAGATATACAACTCCCATACCACCGGAGCCAATTTTTTTTATAATACGGTAATGCTGTATGATCGTATTGTTAGAAAAAAGTTCAGGTATATTTTTTTCATTATTATCTGTCATATTTTCTCAATTATTATTTTTTAAGTGTTTTACTAGAACTAAAATTATAACTCATTGTATGTATATCGTCAATTAAAAAGCGACTGAATCTATCTATTAAAAATAGAGAAGAATATCTTGAAGCCGAGATGGATGGCTAGCCGACAAAGCCTAACTATGAAGAAATAAACTTAATAGATATACTGACTAATTTTCTAAATCTATCTTTATCATTTAATATATATTTAGGAATTACTGCATAATCTTTTTTTATATGACCGTTCTTAAAATATTGAAGCGGTTTTACTCCTTCTTCCTGAAATAGTTTCTCAAGATTTTTTGGGGGAAGTTTTAACGCTAACCCAAATTTCCCACAGGATATAAAAATACTACCGTTCAAATATCCAGCGATTGCTCCAAAACAACTTTTAAATTCTAAATTATGTGTTGTAGATAATCTCGGACGCACTTCATGAAGTGTATCAATAAGTTTTTGTTTATATATATTACTCATATATATCTAATTTAGATTATGGAAATCAATATTACAAGAAAGAAGTACATCATTAAGAATACAATAAAAAAGCCAACAAGTGATAACCTGTTGGCTTCGTATACTTAAAAAAATATGTATCAATTCATTATTACTGACAGAGTGCCGGTGCTGCTCCACCTTGGAACATATATGCAACTAGTAATACAATATCAGATATATCAATAGGTACAGATCCTCCTGAACCGTCAATATCAGCTTCTTCCATGCACGGAGGTTCGGTTCCATTTTGGAAAGAATAAGCTGACAATATGACTAAATCAGATATATCGATTTCATCAAGAATATCACCATCAACATTACCCCGAATACCGATACAACAAGAAATCTGGTAGCCATATGAGTTAATAGTGGAAACCGATAAACCATTATTATTACTTGGCAGAATACTAATAGAACTCCATCCAAACGCAGAAGAAGTATTGGTAGATTTCTTAACTCTATTGCTTTCGACCGGCTCATAAAATTCTACAGTAGCAGTAACTTGAACAGAGTCACCGGAAGCTAACGATCCGATAAATGTTGAGTCTCCTGATATTATCCTTGAGGATCCATCACCAAATATTTTCACATAACTACCTTCTGAAATACCTGAACCATAATTTAATATCCAGAAATTTATTGTATATTCAACATTTACAAATAAATCTTAAGCTAAAATAGCATCACTTGATACTAACAAAGTTGGAGCCGATTCAAGAGTAAAGACAATTCCAAATATAGCATCTAAATTTGTTTGTAATTGTTCTGTAAGAGCTAATGCCAAATTACCCTGATTAATCGCTTTAACTCTGGCATTTTCATCTGTTCTATTTGCGTTAAATTACGCTAAGTACAAATCAAGCAACCCTCTGGCATAAGACGATTCAGTATAATAATTAAGTACATCTCTATAAAGAGTATTGAATTCGGTCAATGTGTTATTAGCCTTATTTGCACTTGAATAAACAATCCCAAATATATTTTTAAGAGTCTGTGTCAGAACTTCATTATGCTGTTCGATAAGATCCATATTTGTTTGAAGATTGGTATAGTCAGAGTTACCGAGATTATTGAGTAGTTCTCTGGTCAATGTTTCATAAGTATTATCTATCAACGAGTAAGATTCTAACACTTGATTGCTCAGTTTTTTATTTACAACCTGATAATCAGCTGTAGAGTTTGATAGTAAACTACTTTGTAAATTCTTATTAACAGCAGAAGAAGGAGAAGGTCCTCCGGACGAAACAGATGCTAAATTATAAAGATTAGAGTTCATATTGCTCATATAGTTACCGAGAAGATTTATACCGTCAAAATATGAATTGTCAGACAGTATTTCACCGGAAATGATTAGAGCATTATCAACTCTCTGTTCGGCAGATAAACTTGAAATAGTATTAAGTTTATCAATATAATAGCTATTAACGGAATCAATTTTTAAATTATTATACCGACCGCTGACTACATTTCCGTTACCCTTAAAAATAGCTAATAATGAATCATACGCTACTTTCGCATCGTCATAAGTACCGGTATAAATATTATTGACAGTCCAAACGGATAAACTATCTATAACAGGTTGCGAAATGTTAAAATATCTGCTTAAAAGATAATCATTGTTATCAGCACTTATTTGCTCATCAATAATCGCTGTTTCCATAGACATTCCAAAAAATAACATATTTTTAATTGCTGTCATCATATAATCAGTAGCTGATTTAAGATCATTCCTTGGATAATCCGAAAGTAAAATATATTCCATATTGAGTCTCAGAGAAAGGTTGTTATATAATTCTGAGAGTCTGTTTTGATATTTTTGCTGAAGTTCCGCAGGTAAATCCGGTATAGCTTGATATATAATATCAGCAGAAGCAATTATCGGAGTTAAAAATGATTGAAGATTTGACAAAATATCATACGATGAGTGTTGCTGACTATATGTAGTTGTAAAGTCATCATCATATTCATACGATTGAGCATTCAAGTGATTATAATTCTGTAACATCACATCTAACCCAAGCAATGCTCGCCTTAATGATAAAGTATCAGCATCAGTCGGGCTTGCAATATCAATCCTTGTATTATAGAAATCCGCTAAAGTCCCAAGCGAATAATTATCCGTTAATAATGGTGTCCCTAAATTATTTTCAAGTTTTAATGCCAATAATTCGCTAGATAAAGCAAGGTAGTTATTTTTAAGATCAATAAGTGTTGTAGCATTTAAAGTTAATAAAACTGTAGCATCAGGTAAACCGCTTGAAGATGCTGTTAAATTTTCAATTCCGGGACTGTTTCCGGTAGTATATGTGAAAATAGTTATTCCATTTACGGTCGTTTTTGTAGGAGAGTCAATATTTCCCAGTAAACCGCCTAACGATACTCCAACAGTTCTACCGTTATCAGAATACACTACATTATCAAGGCTATCTCTCGCTTCGATTGTTATCAAAGCAGTTGAAACACCATCCGCCAATAATGAAGATTTGCTTGTAGTAATATTTAAATGGTCGACAGGCAAAGAGGGTGGTGCTATAACATCGACATTTACTGAACCGACAGTTATAAATTCTGAGGAAGCATAAATTTTTACACTGACTGTGTAAAAATCTACAACTGATGTAGGAAGTAATGGCGAATAGACAGTAATTATCGAATCTTCAATAATCTCAAAATTAACGTTAGAGAAAACTAACCCATCAATCAGCCATTCCACTCGAACATCTTCTAAACAGGAGACATAAAAAGATGCCGACATCGAATAAAGATCATTTAATTCAATTTCTACTACACTCTTATTTATATCTATTTGAGCATTTTCGATACAATTAAGACCTGTGCTAACGCTGTTTTCACCAGGGCAACCGGTACAACCGATACCTCCACCTGCTGCGAGGCTATTTCCACCAATACCTAGAGACCATGGACTACATCCTGCTGAATTACAAGACTGCACTCTCCAATAAATAACCGCCCCCCTGGTCTGGTACAATGAAAGAGATGTATCACCTGTACAGACGTCTACTGAAAAACTACTGGCAGGGTCATTATAAAGTGAATCAGTCGAAAATTCTACATTATAACACTCTACTTGATTTTCATTACTCCAATAAAACTTAACTGAATCAGTATAGGTTGAATCATCAGGAGCAAATGTTGTTGGAGCATTAGGAATTAAAATTGTCTCTTTGACAAAAAATAAACTTGTGCTGCTATTATGCCCTGCAAATCCAAAGTTGTCGATAGCTCTTACTCTCCAATAAACAGAAGTACCAATAGTAAAGACATTTGGAATAGTTACTGTAGCACCTACATTTGTAGTTGAAAAATCTTTTGATGAAAATGTATTGGATAATGAATATTCAATCTCATAGCCTACTGCACCAAATACCGGACTCCAGGTAAACGTCGCAGGTAATACCAATGAATCATTATTTGCGGGATAGACTAAACTTGGAGCAGCAAGTGTATCAGCCGGTGCAGCTATATTAAAACTGAATGAAGGGGCAAAGTCAGAATATCCTGATCCTAAATATGCTCTAACCGACCAGAAATACTTGGTCTCCGGTTGTAACGGTTGACCATCATAGTCAACAGTAGGATTAGTTAATTCTTTTGACCATAGAATATTCGTAAGAGCTGAGTCCTGACAAAGTACAATATTATAAGAACTGCTTGCACAAATTGTTGTCCAACTAAAACTGGTCAACGCACTAATAGTTTCATTTGATGCCGGACTGGTCAAAGTAAAAGTCTCTTGATTTGGGTTAAAGTTGTCGGGACAGTTATCTAAATCACCACATATCCCATCATTGTCTATATCATTATCGGGGTCATTAGGACAGGCATCGCAATCATCGGGGATATTATCAGAATCAGCATCTAAACTATCAATAAAACCGGGACACGCATCACAGTCATCACCGACTCCATCATCATCATTATCAAGTTGAGACGGGTTGTACACTGTCGGACAATTATCAATATCGCCACAGAGACCGTCACCGTCTATATCATTGTCAGGATCATTAGGACAGGTATCGCAATCATCACCTATTCCGTCACCGTCACTATCTAGTTGAGACGGGTTGTTCACAGTCGGACAATTATCGATATCACCACAGAGACCGTCACCGTCTATATCATTGTCAGGATCATTAGGACAGGTATCACACACATCACCTATTCCGTCACTGTCACTATCTAGTTGAGACGGGTTGTTCACAGTCGGACAATTATCGATATCACCACAGATACCGTCACCGTCTATATCATCATCGGGATCATTGGGACAGGTATCACACACATCACCTATTCCGTCACTGTCACTATCTAGTTGAGACGGGTTGTTCACAGTCGGACAATTATCGATATCACCACAGATACCGTCACCGTCTATATCATCATCGGGATCATTGGGACATATATCACAAACATCCGGCATTCCGTCACCGTCACTATCTAGTTGATCACCTCCGCACTCATCTATTGTAAAACAGTATGGACCTCCCCAACTAGGTGCACTGGTTTTACCGGCACCGGCTGACCACAGCCAAGATCCTGCAGGAGGATAATAAGTAGAATCAATACAAATTGTTTTGCCGTGATCATCGGCTTGTAATTCTAAGTTTATAGAAATAACTTCTTGTGAATATCCGGCAGGTAATCCCGGGTTCATTATTACAGCACCACCGAATCCAACAGAGTCGTATCCTACTCCATCAACACTAAAATTATCTATTGATAATACTAAATCGAAAACTGAACCGCCAAAACCGTTTATTGTATCACCGGATAAGTTTTCCCAAGTAGCACCATCCGGAGAGTAAATCCGAAATCCGTTAGTAAATCCCTTAATATTATCACTTAATGAATCAACGGTAAAAATGAAATTAAATGATAAAGAACCTATACCAACAGTATCACCGGATGCATTCCCAATTATTTGCCCTAATGAAATATCTCCTATTGTACCACAGAACCCATCTCCATCACTATCGTTATTAGGATCATTTGGACAGATATCACAAATATCAGGTATGCCGTCTCCATCACTATCTGTTTGATCTCCGAAACATGCATCTATTGTAAAACAGTATGGACCTCCCCAACTCGGAACACCGGAATTATTAAAACCGGATGACCACAACCAAGTTCCGGTTGGAGGGTAGAAAGATGAATCAATACAAATTGTTTTACCGTTATCCTCAATTTGAAATTCCAAATTTATAGAAATAATTTCTTGTGAAAATCCGGGTTGCATTCCCGGGTTTAACATTACGGCACCACCAAAACCTAAGGTATCGCTCCCGATACCGTCAGTACTAAAACTGTCAATTGAAAATACTAAATCAAATACTGAACCGCCAAAACCGTTTATTGTATCACCGTATAGGTTTTCCCAAGTAGCACCGTCGGGAGAATATATCCGAAATCCATTAGTAATACCTTTAATAGTATCGCTTGAAGAACCAACGGTATAATTAAAATTAAAAGATAAAGGACCGAGTCCGACAGTATCACCGTATGAATTCCCTATAATTTGACCTAATGAAATGTCTCCGACAGGTTGTGCCGAACTTGTAGAGATTAATATCAGTGTGGTTAAAATGAAACTAGTTAAGAATCGCATAATACCTCCAAAGTGGACTTATCGTCTTTTTATTATTTTTTATTTTATAATATCTTAGTGAAAATTTCATTTCAGGCTGTAAGAATGTAAACTCAAACAGTATACTCACTATCAATTTTCTCTATGTAAACTTCTGATTCATCAAGTATATTTACAGAACATTTGATGACTTGACGGCACAGAATCAATATCTGAGATGTAAAAGTATTTTGGATTTTGCGACAAAAACTTATTATTTAACCCTGCTTAAGTCAAATACCTAACCGGCATACTGTTTAGTATACCTACGATATATGCTATAATAACACAAATGGTGTTATTTGTCAACGATTAAGTATAGCTATAGACAGTTAAACATACTGTGAAGATACCTGTTAGTTGTATTGCTTTTACTTTTTGCTATACAATACTTTACATAAGCTTAAACGGAAGCCGACATGATTGTTGAATTATTTCCACATCAACTCCAGTATTCATATTTATCGAATAATAGTCGTTTAGTATATATGGTAATTTTGTGAGAGTTTTAGTGCTACTTGTTTAAATATATATGTCAGGAAAACCTGAGAAAGTATTTGAATACGATATATAGAATTTTAAAATGTGAAAAAATTGCAGACACAGTAAATTAACTATATTGTGATTACTTTTTTATAAGCTATTCGCCATGAGTTCATATCGATTCGACAATGCGTGACTTTAAAAACGTGGTGCGTATTTTTCCGTCGGCAACAGAATCGGCCAAACTCTTAACTAAAGAACGTGCTCGTCCACGACATTCGTCCGAACTCGTATCATCACCAAGCTTCTTAAATAAGTCTCCCCGAGCTATTAGAATCTTCCAGGCAATAGTCGGGCATGGACTAACTGTTAATATATTTAAGGCATCATCATAGTACTTTCGAGAGTCGGTAACGTTATCTTCTAACAGTGCAATCTCTCCTAAGATATTCAAAGCCCAAGCCAAATGTATTCGGTAAACGAGCCAACCAATAGGCATCCTGATTAAGTTCAGCTAAACGGTTTGCCTCATTAAGTAAGTTAAATGCTTTACCCATCTGTCCCTGATTCCCAAACACCATTGCTTGGAAGAAAAGTCCCCCGTCAAGCACGAACCCTGTCCCAAGCTCATAAGCTCTTTCAATTGTTATTTTTAATATTTCATGAGCTTCTTCATTCTCCATCCGCCATGCATGGCGACCTCCTCCAAGCATCAAACCAACTAATACATGTTCCGGTAGCCCTGCTTTTTTAAGAATTGGAACAGCATGCTCATAGAAAGGTTTAACCTCCTCAAGCTCCCCAAGGCAAAGTCCCGAAGATGCCAAAACCATTTCAGCAGATGCCGTCCCTACGGCCGAGTCTATAGAACGAGCCAACTCCATAGCTCGCTCACCTTCAGATCGCAATTCGTCTATTTTTTTCAAATTAAATAGAATCATCCCCTTGGCACAAATAGCATTAATACGTTCCTCGACCATTCCTGCCGCTTCGGCTGCTGATTCAGCACGCCTGCAAGCTTCAACCGCATCCTCAAAGCAAGCCATTGATGCGTAAACATGAGCTAAGCCCATCTCCGCTGTTAAGAGTCGTTGTTCACGCTCAAGACCCTTGAGTTTTTTCGCACAGGTAATTCCCCTGGTATAAAGCTCTAGAGCCTCATGTACTGCATAAACCTTAGTTGCTTTTGTTGCCGCCTGCACAAACGAATTTGAAGCTTTTGCGAATTCTCTGGCAGCTTCATATAACATTCCAAGCTCACCTGCTATCGGTGTGGTGTCATCCCTGTAAGAATTAGCCAAAGCTGTTGCCACAGCAACACTCATTTTCGCCCGGCGTGCAGGAGTCAACGCCTCGTACAGAGAGTTCTGATACAAAGCATGCACAAAACGGTATCGTAAAGTAAGGGACCCGTCCGGTAACTCCTCTTCACCAACTTTACGTACAAACGTATGTACTTGCTGTAATTTTTCGAGAGTTTCCTCAATATCGACTTCATCAGCATCCATTGCACCTGCTATAATAGCTGCATGAAACTCGGCACCCTGTACTGCCGCTGTCATAAGAAGTCGTCGGTCTTTATCTTCCAGTTGATCTATTTTTCGTGCAATCATACTACGGATTGACTGTGGTATATCATCCTCTATTTCAGAAAGGGGTCGTGACAAGTGCCATCCTTTCTTATCAGTAATAACACCCTCGTTTTGAAGATAGTCGAGTATATTAGAAAGAAAAAGTGGATTCCCTTCAGTCCGGGCATGTACAAAATCAATTAGACTTGAGGAAAACGAATGACCGGGGAATTCAATATCGAGGTATTGAACAATATCATCATGACCCAGGAAATCCAAGGCTACCTCTTCGCAGATACCCCGCCCTTGTAGTTCCTGTTTAATGCCGATAAAAGGATGCTCTGCAAGGAGAAGCTCTGAGGGACGATATGTTACTATAGTTAGTATTCTCAAATCATCTCCACGTGTTCCCAAGTAGGAAATAAGATCCACGGTAGAGATATCTGCCCAATGGATATCGTCGAAGAAAAAGACAACTGTTGTACTGCGGGATAATTCGCGTAGAAAAGTAAAGAGCTCTCGCTTCATTCTTTCCTGTGATGCTGCACGTGCATCTTCAGCCAACTGAATGTCTGATGCATCTCCGGACTGGGGAGGAGTAATTCGGAAAAACCAAGTCGGAGCAAGTTGCTTCATGGTAAGTGCTACTTGTCCATCATGATGATTTCTCAGCATGCTCTCAAGGGCTTCCAAAAGTGGAAGATAGGCTTCGGTTCCGGCTAGTCGTTCTGAACATCGTCCACGAGCAATGAGAGGCGGAGACTGTTTTTCCGAACGTAAAGTACGGAGAAAGTCTTCGGTCAGAGTTGTCTTTCCAATACCCGGCTCACCGGTAACGCAGAGCAGACGTGCATGACCTTGTGCTGCTGTTTGGAAGACATCGCCCATCATACCCTCATGAACCTCTCTTCCAACCATAGTGGGTACATTTTCTGATACACTTGAGTCTTCGTAAAGGGATATATCAGAATTTATATTCTTTGATAGTACTGTATAGACCTCTTTAGCAGACGGACGCAGGGATGGCTCTTTTTCAAGCATCTTCATTACTAACCCATCAAGGTCCGGTAAAACATTTGGGTTCTGTTTGGTTACCGAAATTACCGGTGTATTCAGTATGTGATACACTACTGCTTGTTCTTTATCTGCTCGGAATGGTGACATACCGGTATGCATTTCGTATAAAACAACACCCAATGACCAGACATCAGTTCGATCATCAACTTGTTTTCCAAGTGCCTGTTCCGGAGACATATATCCAACAGTGCCTAAGACGGAACCGACTTTGGTAATTTGGTCTCTGCCCTGAATTGTGGCCAAACCGAAATCAAGTATTTTAGGAAGTCCATGAGCATCGATCACTATGTTTGAGGGTTTGATATCTCTGTGTAC
>JAJRXM010000018.1 GCA_024276275.1 Candidatus Zixiibacteriota bacterium | reverse complement strand
GAACAAGATTTTTCAGCAGAAGCTGATTTTGCTTTGTCGGCTCCACAACTTGGACCGGCAAAAGCAGTCGATGACGCAAAAGCAATAAGTGCTACCGCCATGATAGATAGTGATAAGATTTTTTTCAAGATGTTACTCCTTTAATACTGTTAGTGTTTTTAATAAGCTATTTAATATAATCAATCAGTTTTATCGGTCAATAATAGTTTCACTCAAATATCGAATTTCTTAACCTCTTACCTTGAAGACCATTAGGATAGAAATCTCTGATTTGTTACTATGTTAAACAAGAATAGGCATCCCTAGGTTCCAAATTATTGAAAATATAACAAAAAAACTCTTGCTTTCCGCTATCATATTCATATATTCGGATATATGAATATGATAGACTTACAAGAAGCAAGTATATTTAAAGCAATTTCTGAGGAAATCAGATTGCGAATAATGGTTTTATTAACGGAAGGTGAGCTTTGTGTCTGTGATTTGATGCAGGTCTTAAACCTTCCCCAATCATCTGTTTCGAGACACATGGCTAAACTCAGGTCATCACAACTCGTAATCGACCGCAGAGACGGAAAATGGGTGCATTACCGTATCCACAACGACATCAACGAACGTATCCCTATGTTGACCGATACTTTAGACCAATTCAGGGACCGTCTGCCTTATCAAAAAGATAGAGAAAACCTCGCTCTGCATTTACAAACAAAAAACTGCGAATAATTTCAGAATATAAATTTAGGAAGTGTAATTACAAAATGAGCACAAAAGGTTTATCTATTTTTGAAAAATATCTAACCGGCTGGGTCTTTTTAGCAATCATAGTTGGTACAACAATCGGTTATTTTTTCCCTCATATTTCTGACATTTTAAATAAACTGACCATTGCAGAAGTATCGTTGCCGATTGCTATCTGTCTCTTTTTTATGATGTTTCCAATAATGGTAAAAATTGATTTCAGCCGTTTGCGGGCAGTCACAAATTCGCCCAAACCTGTTCTTTTGACATTGGCAGTTAACTGGCTTTTAAAACCTTTCAGTATGTATCTGATAGCTTATCTATTTTTAGGAGTTCTTTTTAAGGATTTTATACACGGTACTGAAATTATTAACGGTGTCGAGGTTGATTTGTACCGTTCATATATTTCAGGTACTATTTTACTTGGAATTGCCCCGTGTACCGCAATGGTATTACTGTGGGGATATTTAGCAAAAGGTAATGATGCCCTGACACTTGTCATGGTCTCTGTTAATTCTCTTCTCATGCTTTTTCTGTATGCCCCGTTAGGGTCCTTGTTACTTTCTATAAATCAGATGCCGATACCTTGGGAAACAATTGTTTTATCTGTATCGGTGTATGTCGGGTTACCTCTTATATTCGGATATTTCACAAGGCTCAAATTGATTCAGACAAAGGGAGAAGATTATTTCAACAACGTTTCCCTGCACCGCTTAACGCCGATTTCTATTTTTGCTCTTTTGAGTACTTTAGTAGTTCTTTTCACTTTAAAAGGAGATATCTTAATAAATCAACCTCTAGATATTGGTCTGATTGCTGTTCCTCTTATTGTACAAACTATTTTTATATTTGCGGTCGGATATGGTATTGCAAAATTTTTAAAACTAAAGTATGCCGATGCTGCACCTGCTGCTATGATTGGGGCCTCAAATCATTTTGAGGTTGCCATTGCAACCGCTGTTGTTTTATTTGGATTAAACTCCGGTGCGGCAGTTGCTACTGTTGTAGGACTTTTTATAGAAGTACCTTTAATGTTATTGTTGGTAAAATTTTGCTTGAAAACATCACATTGGTTTCAAAAATAAGGATTGAAAATGAATATACTAATTCTCTGCACCGGCAACTCCTGCCGTTCACAAATGGCTTAAGCTATTTTACAAAAAGAAATAGGTGACAAAGGAGATGTCTATTCGGCAGGTTTTAACCCGCAAGATGTAAACCCGTTCGCAATTATGGTTATGCATGAAATCGGTTTAGATATTTCTGAGAATTCATCAAACCATATTGATGATTATAAAGATATAAATTTTGACTATATCATTACCGTTTGTTCCAACGCTGACAAGAATTGTCCAATTTTCCGAGGTAACGGAAAAAAAATACATATCCCTTTTGATGACCCGGCAGATGCTCAAGGATCCGAAGAAGAAATCAGAGACGAATTCCGTAAAATTCGTGACCAAATAAAAGCTCAACTGGTTGACCTGGTAAATTCATTGTAATCTATTATCATTTAATTTTGTATACTAAAACATGAAACAAAAAATATGGATACTCCTGATAAGTATTCTCATTATTCTCACAGCTTCATCTACAATTAGTGCTGCCGAGAAAAAAGTTTGCCGTCATTGTTCGCAAGAGATTAAAAAACTATTTATAAAAGTAAACAACTTTTACTTCCATCCGAGTCACTTCATTTGCTATCGTTGTCAATCGACAATAGAGGGAACTTCCTATTATTATGAGAATGATCGTTTTTATGATGACAGTTGTTACCAAATCGCAAATAGAGTTCTATGTTCTTATTGCAGCAAAGACATTAAGGGAAGATATACTATCTATGAGAATAACAATTATCACAAAAGCTGTTATGAAATTGTATCTGCTCTTCCCTGTTATTTCTGTAAAGAGAATATTACCGACAGCTATATAACTTATGAAAATAATAATTACCATGATTTGTGCTATTCAAATAATATAGCACTACGATGCTCTTTATGTTCAAAGGTTATTGACAAAGATTACTTTTATGACAGATATAAAAATAATTATCATATCTCTCATAAACAAGACAGTGAATCATGCAGTTATTGCGGAGGGTATTTTAATAATCGTTCACAAAAAAAAGGATTTGTATACTCAGACGGTCGGGGTATTTGTACCAACTGTTCAAAAGATGCAATAATAAACATGGCAGATGTTGAGCCATTGTTAGTAGAAGTAAATGAAAAACTCAAACTATATGCATTAGATATTCCGTTAGATAAAGTTTCGATACATTTAGTAAACAAAATAGATTTAGATAGATTAATGATTAACAAAATATCAAATGCCCAGGGGTATACTACATTTTATCAGAAAAAGAACATGCTCGGGATGACTTTAAAAAGAGAAATAAATGTATATCTTTTATTTGGTGTTCCAAGAATGTCGATGATAAAAATAATTGCCCATGAGTTTAATCATGTCTGGCAGGGATTACATAGCTCTCATGAGATTAAAGGTGCTTTTTGCGAAGGCAGCAGTAATTATGTCTCTTATCTGGTATTGCAGCAATACACCGAAACTGAGGCAGAACACCTGATTGATAATCTCTTTAAAGATTCAGACCCCGAATACGGTGAAGGTTTCAGACGGGTTGTTCGATTCGTAGAAGAACAAGGGTTTGACAGCTGGATAACTCGCTTGAAAAAGCATACCTCATTTCCTGACAGATATTAATAGTTTAATCATTTCATAAGATATGTTTCATTATATGTATTCTGCTAAAACATACAACAACATCCAGTTACGACTTTCAATCTTAAAGCTATGGAATTTTTAGGTTTTCTCTAAATAATTCTTTAAAAATCGCCGATAGTAGATGCAAACGCCCATCGTAGGGTAAAATGAAGTCAAAAATACAACAATTATTGTTCGAATTCCGATGAACAAAAATTAGTAGCTATTAGGAATTGGGGGTAATACTACTTAAAGGAGACATATATAAATGACAACCGAGAAAGCCTTATTTGTATTTAACCCAAACAATTCCAGTGAACAAATTCCGGGATATCTTCAACTTTGCAAAAATGAATATACCTGTTTTGAAGCTGACACGATTGAAAAAGCAAAGACCATAATTGAAGCAGAATCTATCAACATAGTAATAGCAATACTAGAACTGCCCGATGGCACCGGTACTGATTTACACAAATATATATGTGAAAATCATAACTCAATTATAAGATTTTTATATACTGAAGATAATGATAAAAGTATTGTCTATAATTCAGCCGGCTATATCCATCAATATATGAATCAAGAATGTAAACCTGCACAATTCATTCAAATTGTAAAGAATGCCTTTGGGTTAAAATCGGTATTAGCAAATGAAGATTTACACAATAGAATTTCCGGCATTACGAACCTTCCAAATCCTCCTGAAATTTACAATCAACTTGTAACTGAATTACAAAAAGAAGATCCCTCTGTTCGTAATGTAGCTGATTTAATTAAAAAAGATATTTCGATTACCGCTAAAGTTCTTCATATGGTAAACTCCGCATTTTTTGGTCTTCCTACCCATGTTGAGAACCCGCTCCACGCTGTAAATTTACTCGGTATCGATACGGTACAAAGTATGGTGTTGACAGCCGGTGTTTTTAATTTGTTTAAAGACCCCGGAATTCCGGGATATTCTGTTGAATCAATTTACTCAAACTCTTTAGCGGTCGGAACATCTTCTCGTCATCTTGCTAATGCATTCGGTTTAATGACAAAACATACCGAAGACGCTCTCATGGCAGGTATGCTGCATGATATCGGAAAACTAGTTATGCTGTCCTACTTCCCTGAAGAGTTCAAGCAATCAGTTAAACTATCTACTGAAAAAGAGATTCCTCTCTTTGAAGCTGAAAAACATATCTTAGGAGTTAGTGACGCAGAAATCGGTGCTCATCTTTTATCTTTATGGGGACTTCCGAATTCAATTCTGGAAGCAATAGCATTACATTATAATCCTAATAATGCTCCCGCCCCGATTACTAATGTTTTAACAGCGGTCCATTTGGGGTACGCTCTTAATTATGATATTCAAAATAATATACGAAAAGAAAATTTATCCGCAGTTGATATGGAGTATTTGGATAAACTGAATTTAAGTAACAATATTGAATCGTTGAAAAACTTCTGTTTATCAGCAACTGTTTAAAACTAAACTAGAATTTCACACAAAGCCCGACAGATATTATCTGTCGGGCTTTTCTCTTTTATTGACATTTTCTTCAAATTAGATACACTACTCCAATGGCAATTTCAAAATCGAAAACAATTTTGGCAGACACCGGTCTTTTTTATGCCGCCGCTATTTGGGGTTCAACATTTTATATTATTAAAAACGCTCTTGATGGGATAGGCCCTGTAGTATTGGTAGCATTGCGATTTTTACTAGCAGGATTAATATTGCTCGGATATTTGATTTATAAAAAGAAGAGTATCTTCGTCAATCTAAAATCAGCGTTATTTCTATCGGTTATTCTTTGGATTTTATATATATCGCAAACTATCGGATTAGTATATACGACCGCATCTAATTCCGGGTTTATAACCGGATTATTTGTAGCATTTATACCTCTTGCTCTCTGGACTCTTTTCAAAGTCAAACCTAACAAAATGGAAATTATCGCCTCTATTATATCCCTCATCGGTCTTTGGGTTTTAACAGGCGGATTGACAGATATTAATTTCGGGGATACTCTGACACTATTAGCAGCCGTTACATATGCTCTCCATGTTTTATATTCTGATAAATACATAAAACAAGGGGTTGACCCGGTTGTTATCAGCTGCCAGCAATTTCTCATAGTAGGGTTTATGAGTCTTTGCTATATCTTTGTTTTTGATATCCCGATTGAAATCACGACTTCGTATGCTTGGAAAGTAACTATCTTTCTGGCTCTCTTTCCTACTCTTTCTGCCTTTTTAATTCAGATGTTTGCTCAAAAAATCCGTTCTCCTTTGCGGGTTTCTTTAATCTTTGCTTTGGAACCGGTATTTGCGGCTCTGTTTGCCTGGACTCTCGGAGGTGAAGAAATTGTAACTCACCGTGCAATCGGTGGATTTCTGATTTTTGCCGCTCTTCTGATTTCCGGACTCCCGATTGCGAAAAAAATAGTTAAAAGCAACTGAAACCAACTAATTTAATACTCGTAGAAATATTGTACTTTTATATTTGATTACTGCTCTTTGAAGTATATTTTAGTTAAAATTATTGTTAATACAACTTGAGGATACAATGTTCAAAAACTATAAAGTAATTTCGGTATTACTATTTTCTTTTATCTTACTCTCTGCATGCAGTAAAGAATTAGAAAAAATACGTGTTACGACAAGCTCTCCTGAGGCTAGAGAACTATATTTAAAAGGTTTCTCCTTGACCGAACGGTTACGTGGATTTGAGGCTTATTCTTATTTTGAAGATGCTATTGCTCTTGATTCAAACTTTGCCATGGCATATTTGGGACTTGCAGTTTCACAGCAATATCCGAACAAGTTTTTTCAATTTATACAAAAAGCTGTTTAATTAAAAGATTCCGTTTCAGAAGGTGAAAAATTGTGGATTGAAGCAACAGAATCTCAAATAAATTCTAAGACTGAAGAAGCCCGGAAAATATTGAATAAACTGATTACGTTATATCCAAATGATGAACGAGTACAAAATTTTATGGCAACAACTTATTTTGGTACCCGTCAATATAAAGAATCTATAAAATACTATTTAAAAGCTATAGAAATCAATCCTGAATACTCTCCGTCATATAACCTACTTGGGTATACATATAAATATCTCAAAAATTATAATGAAGCAGAAAAGAATTTTCAAAAGTATATTGAATTAATTCCAAATGACCCAAACCCGTATGATTCCTATGGTGAACTGTTATTACAAATGGGAAGGTTCGATGAATCTATCAGTAATTATGAAAAAGCACTCCAAATAAACCCATATTTTACTTTCTCTTATTTAGGTATTGCGTCGAACTTAAACTATAAAGGTGAACATGTAAAAGCACGAAACCGTTTACAGCAGTTATTAACAACAGCTACAAACTACAATCAAAAAAGAATTGCCTATGAAGGTATAATTATTTCATATATTGACGAAGGTAATTATGCCGCGGCTCTTAAAATTTCAGAAGAGTTACTCCAATTTGAAATAAAATCACCTGACACACTTATGTTAGTAACCCGATATGTAAGTCTCGGGAATTTATATACGGAATGCGGTAAACTTTCTGAAGCCGAAGAATTATTTACAAAAGGATTACAAATCGCCGAAAAGAGTAACTATTCCGGGCTTATAAAATCAAATTTCAAAAACAACATATTATATAACTTTGCTTATCTAGATGTAAAGCGAAAGAAGTTTGTCGATGCCTTACAAAAAGCTGAAAAATTTCTTACATACGCTAAAGATCAAGAAAATCCGATTCTTTTAAAACAATCAAATCAATTGTTTGGAATTATAGCTCTTGAACAAAAAGATTATAATAAAGCTATTGAGTATTTTAGAAAATCAAATCAAGACAACCCTTATAATCTATATCGGATTGCAACAGCCTTTGAATATCTGGGTGATTCTGAGCGAGCTATCTCTTATTATTCTAAAGCAGCCAATGCTCATCTTGTTTCAAATAGAAACTATTCAGTTATCAGATTAAAAGCTGTCGAAAAACTGAAAAACAAATAGACATAGATACTATCTTCTGAATCTAATATTATTGTCATTTTATTCGATAATAATAAAAAGGAGTACTTTATTGTGAGCGATTCAAGAGAAAAACTAAAAAAAATCAAAACCGCTATTATCAATTCAAATATAGAAAGATTTGATTTTGAAAGAACTAAGGACGAGTTACTTCTTTGGCTATCACAATTCAAATTACCAGCATATCCCGACTGCTCAAATTGGGAAGAATGTCTTGAGTCATTTGAAGACCCGATATCAGAAAGCAAAAGACCTTCTGAGGGTCTCAAATTACGTTTTCTGTTGAAACTATATACTACGAACCATAGATATATTATTTCTATAATTGAATGTTTTGATTTAGATGCTAACGGTGTAGGTATATTATCGGTTCATGTCAATATTGATCAATTAGAGTATAACCTACAGAAGACTATTGAATTAACCTATAAAGATTCTTTTGATAACTCATTAAAGCCTAAACAAACTTTATTTGTAGAACCTTTTAATACTGAAACTTTTTTAGAATCTCTAAATAATGTCGGGTTGTCTATTTTAGGTAATGAATTAACAGGTAGTATGCCGACAAAAGAACTTCCGACTGTTAAAAATATAGTCCCTCAAAAAGTCACATTTCCCGAAATAGAATAACATCTGTTTATAATTCTTGTTCTGACTTAACTCCTACAGGTACTGACTCATAGTCCCGCATTATTTTGTCAAAATCAGGAAACTCTTTATAATTTGCAACTGAATTATCATAAAGGTCGGATAATTGATATTCCATCGTACCACAATTTACCATTACATAAGGCATTCCATTTTCAATACAAAATTCTACCATACGGTACAGTTCGAGTTTAGCTGAAAACTTCGCATCACATACGACATACTCTGTTTTTTCTAAAATAGTTTTATCAATTTTATGAAAATTATCAACAAGCAAAAGCTGTAGATTTGAATTACAAATATCATTGTAATACTTTGTTACTATAGAGTGATTCAATGTAAAAAAGATTACATTTTGATTGTCATGTTTAACAGTATTTATTGTAGCCATTGATTTATCTGTGGAAATCGGAAGAGTGATAGTAAATACAGTACCTACTCCGATAATAGTATCAACAGTTAAATCTCCCTTATGTTCACGAGCGATATTTCGACAAATAGATAATCCCATACCTGTACCTGAAACAGCATCTTCACCCCAGACCCCCTTTGTAGAATAAAAAGGATCAAAAATTTTGTCTAGAGGTTCTTTTTCTATTCCACCACCAGAGTCACCGATACGAATTTCAACATAATCTTCTTTGTTTAACAGAGCAATAGTAATAACACCGTTTGTTCCAATTGCATGTTTTGCATTTATAAAAAGGTTCAAAAGAAGCTGTTGGATTTTAGAAAGAGAGACTTCCAGAGGTTGTACCTCATCAAAATGTGTTGCCACTTCAATAGAAAGAGTTTCGAGTTCCTTTTCTATTAACTTTATCGATTGTGTTACTATCTTTTTTATATCCTCTTTATTACGATCATCAGGTTTTGCCTTTGAGAAAGTCAGTAATGACATAGCAACATCGTTTGCTCGTTCACCCATATCAATAATACTCGAAAGAGTATCTTTGGCAAGAGAAAGCCCATCTTTTGAATCTATTTCGTCAAGTGAAAACGAGGCATTCCCAATAATTCCACCCAAGTAATTTTTAAATTCATGAGCAACCCCTGCTGCTAAAGTAGCTATAGCAGAGAATTTTTCTGATTCAACCAATTGCCTTTGGGTAAGTAGTTCGGCTGTTATATCAGTTCCAATTGAGATATAACTTGTTATGCTTCCGACTTCATTGAAAATCGGTGATATTGTTTTCCTCTCCCAATATAGTTCGCCATTTTTCTTTTTATTTTCAATTTTGCCGTTCCATGTTTTCCCGTCTGTTATTGTACTCCATAAATCTTCATATAATTCTTTAGGCATGTTTCCTGAAGTTATTACAGATAGCTTTCCACCTATTATCTCCTCTTTTTCATACCCGGTCACTAAAGTATAATATGGATTAATGTATTCAACAACCCCTTCAATGTCTGTAATCATAATAATATTCGAAGACTGTGTCGCCACCATAGAAAGTTTATTGATTTGTTCTGTTTGCTGTACTTGTTGTGTAATATCATATGCATAACAATGAATAATATCTTGCCTTGCCACAGGTTGAAAAGACCATGCCAAAGTATGGTTCTCAATTTTCACTCGTATATTTTGCATCCCACTACCTTCTAAAAGCATTATTTCAATCAATTCTCCTAAATTCTCAGGCAGGCATAAATTCATATTCTCTTTAGATATACCTATTTCGCTAAGAATGTAAATAGTAGCCATATTCATATAAGTTATTTCTTGATTACTATTAATACTGAGAACAATATTAGGGTTTGCTTCCGGAAAACTTGCAAGCTCAATTAATTTATTTTCAACCCGTTTTCTGTCAGTTATATCTTCAAAATATTCTATTATTTGTTTTATCTCATTTTTTTCATTAAAAATTGGAAAGCCATGCACTTCATACATAATTTCATTGTTGGAATCATCAAATATAGAATGTTCAAACTTAACCGGTTGTTTGGAGTTAAGAATGTTCTCAATTTGGCAGGAAGGTGATGGAGAGCAACTTGATTCATCACATCCTTTTTTCAGCTTTTCACAATGTCCGAAGTTATAATTGCTATTATTAAGAATTAACTCTCTGGCGGATTTATTTGCCACCTCAACTGAAAAATCATCAACATTTATGACATATAGAGGTTTTGCTAATGAATCAATTACAATTTCAAAAAATTTATTATTTTTTTCTTTTTCATCTGAAGCTCTTTTCTTTTCTATTGCGATTGCTATTTGATCGGATATTAAGTTTAGAAGCTCTAAATCCTCATGTGAGTATTGTTTAGGGTCTTCGTAGCTTTGCATAGCAATAACACCAAAAACTCCTGCGGCTGTTTTTAATGGAACCCCCATCCATACTTGAGGTGGCTTTAAAATATAAGCAGCCTTCCCTGATTCAACTAATTCTGCATGTCTCTTATGATCAACGATGATTGCTTTACGTGTTTTTCTTACATAGTCAGTCAGAGATCCGTTTAAGTTCATAGTCTTATCGTCTATAGAATCATATTGATCAACAAAGTAAGGAGAACTATATCTATCTGTTTTTTCATCATACAATGCTACATAGAAATTTTTGGCGCACATTATTGATTTTAGAATCAGATGGATTTTTTCTATCAGTTCTTGCAAATTATCTGTCAAATTAGTTTCTTCAGAAATACGGTAAATCGCCGTTTTGATATTCTCTGCCCGTTTTCGTTTAGTAATATTCCGTAAAATACCCTGTGTTTTTATTTTACCGTCAGAATAGATGTATGAAATAGATGCCTCTAATTCAATAACACGTTTATTCTTTGTAATAGCAGTAAATTCATACATTCCAGAAACCTTCTCACCGGCTCTTACTTTCTGTTTTCTATCTTTCAATAGCTGAAGTGATTTAGGGTGAGTATAGTTTAAGATTGAAAATCCCGGTGTATTAACTTCTTCGATAGTTATATCAAATAGATCCAGAAATTTCTTATTGACTACCTCGTAGCTACTGCCTTCTTGTAGGTAAATCGCATTTGAAGCCTGCTCGATTAATGCTCTGTATTTTTCGGTTGAATTTTGTAATTCTTGCTCAGCTTCTGTTCTCTCATTTATTTCTCTTTGGAGCTTTATTTTTGTAATTGAAGAAATGAGCATTTCTCTTTTTAATTCAAGATATCGACGTATTGAAAAGAACACTAATCCAATTGATATAACGAATACAGTTAAGAATAACTCATCAATATCTAAATACTCATATTCCCTAAATAATATATGAAGTTTTTCATACATATTTAAATAATGAGATATATTATAAACGACAATACCAGCTACAAGAATAACTAAAATTTCAATGAAATAATGGTTGAGATATCTACCCATTGATAATTTATTTTTTGGTTTCATACAATTCTCATATATTTCTAAAATCTAGTAATCAGAATTCAATTCGCTCATTGGATTCAGAAATTTACCCTTTTTGTGTTATTTTATTATATATCGGTAAAGACCGAAAGAACTTTAACTATTAAAATGTTGATTGATAAACGGTTACGGCAAAATACATAGAGGAGATTTATTTAAGTCTTTTATTTAGATTTAGATTTATTTCGAAGATTTTTATACCATTTAAGATATTCAGAAATACTTTTTTCACGCCCTTTTTCTGTCGGATTATAATAGCTTCTTCCGACAAGTTCCTCAGGGAAATAATCTTGGTCTGTCAGACCGTCTTTATAATCATGAGCATATTGATAATTTTTTCCGTAGCCTAAATCTTTCATTAAAGATGTAGGAGCATTTCTCAAGCCTAGCGGAACAGGTAAAGAGCCTTTTTCGGAGGCATCCAGTTGTGCTTTTTTAAATGCGGTATAGACCGCATTTGATTTTGGTGCAGTAGCCATATAAACTACAGCCTGAGCAATTGCCAGTTCACCTTCGGGAGAGCCTAAAAAATGATATGTATCTCGAACTGCTAATGTCAACGTAAGAGCATAAGGGTCGGCAAGTCCGATATCTTCTGAGGCAAACCGAATTAATCTCCTGATGATATACATAGGTTCTTCTCCCCCGTCCAGCATCCGTGCCAGCCAATAAAGAGCAGCATCGGGATCGCCACCCCGAATTGTTTTATGCAAAACAGAAATCAGGTTATAATGTTCTTCACCAGACTTATCATAGAGAGCAAATGATTTTTGATGAATTTGCTTGAGAGCTTCAAGAGTAATCAAAGAATTCTCCCCAATGAATTTTGCCACGGTATCAAGTAATACCAGGCCTCGACGAGCATCACCGTCTGCTGTTGCTGTTATAAACGCTAAGGCATCATCATCGATTGAAAGATTTAATTTTTTTAAACCTCTCTCTGCATCTTGTAAAGCTAACAGAATTATTTCTGTTAATTCAGACTCGGTAAGACGTTCTAAGACATAAACTCTCATTCGGGAAAGAAGAGCCGAATTTATTTCAAATGACGGGTTTTCTGTAGTCGCTCCGATTAAGACAATCTCGCCACTTTCAACATACGGCAAAAAAGCGTCCTGTTGGGCTTTATTAAATCGATGAAATTCATCAATGAACAGATATGTTTTTAATCCGGTCAGCTTATAATAATCACCTGCTTTTGAGATGACCGTTTTTAATTCTTTGATACCTGAAATAACTGCTGAGAATGACAGAAATTGACCTTTGGTTGCCTGTGCCATTAGCTTTGCAAGTGTTGTTTTCCCTGTTCCTGGAGGTCCCCAGAAGATAAACGATGAAATCTGGTCGGATTCAATAGCTTTTCGAAGAGGAGTACCTGGTCCTATTATTTTTTTCTGCCCAAAAAATTGATCAAAATTAGTCGGTCTCATCCGCTCTGCTAAAGGAACACCTAAATTTGAGTCAATATCTGATGTTTTTATCTTTTTCTGAAACAAATCCATGATGAAAATATAATGATTAATAAATGTTTATCAATCACAACTTGAATATTATTTTTTTTTACGCTATTTATGAATTCATTTACTAACCCGCATTAAGAACGTATCTTTAATCGGAGAAATAACTTACGAGAAACAAACAAATAACTATTGCGAATATCTTCATCTGTTTTTATCTTATAAAATAACTTTAATATAGGTTTAAAATGTAATTAGATTACATGCTGCCGATACGGCATTATTTTACACGAATGACTCTAAATGAAAAATCCTATAATAAAGTAAAAAACGGTGTTAAAAACTCATTTTATATTATTGATATAAATTGATAACTAAAAAATAGACTAACGTTTCTGTAAAGATAGAAAAATTTCTGAGTTTTAACGACCGTACAGTAGATAAAAGAAATTCCGGTAATACGAAAGAGTCAGCCGGTAAAATTGGTAGGGTTGTATGAACAACAAATTATCACCTTTGGTACTCATTTTCACTCTCTCAGCAGTAGTTTTGGGCGGGATCGCAGGCTATTTTATGCCTGATTTTATGCTTTCGATATCTTTTATCGGAAAACTCTTTTTTAACAGTTTGAAATTTATCGCTATTCCATTTATGATTACAATGATAATTGCCGGAGTAGCATCAATTGGTTCTATTGACAAGGTAAAACGCTCATTAGGAAAAACAGGTTTATACTTTGCCTCGGTGTCATTAACTGCCTCCGCAGTAGGAGCTATTCTCGCATTAATAATCCAACCGGGAATTAATGCCTCTAAAGAAGGTGCGTATATTCCCCAAGAGGTGCTTCCTTTTTTCAACAACTATTCTTTTAATGACCTTTTTAGCAATTTAATTCCTGAAAATTTTCTATCCGCATCTCTTGAGATGCAATTTTTTGTAGTTATAGTTTTTGCTGTTTTACTCGGAACAGTTTTGACAACAGTTGACAGAAAAAACAGAATTGTCCTTGATTTCTTTCTTTCTTTAAAGCAGATGTTGTCCGGTTTGATGAAATATATCATGTATATCGCTCCGATAGGATTGTTCTCCCTCTCCGGAACTATATTTGCCCAAAACTGGCAACAAACAGAAATGCTGTTTGGCTCTCTTGTTTTATTTACTACTACAATTATTTTCGGACTCTCATTTTTTGCTTTGGTATTGTTACCTATAGTTGCCAAAATGTTTAGTTCTGTTTCTGCATACAGTTATTTCAATTCTATGCTTCCTGCCTTGTCGACCGCATTTGCTACAAATTCGGCAGCAGCTACATTACCTATTACTGAAGAATGTGTCAAAACAACTGCTATTGATGAAAGAGCATCTGCTTTTGTACTTCCTCTTGGAGCCATATTTAATGCATCAGGCACAGCTCTCTTTTTGTCTGCCTCGGCAATATTTATAGCACAACTTTATGGACATTCCATCGGCTTTGGACAAGTAATGGCTATAATCGGTGGGTCGTTTTTTATCGCAACTATCACTTCATTTATTCCCTTTGCCTCTCTGTTTGTACTTGCCCTTGTTTTATCACTTGCGAACTTTCAAATTGATGTTGTCGCCGGAATTGGACTTTTGGTGTTGGTTGATTTCTTATTCGGAAGACTTCGTTCTGTAGTTGACGTTTGGTCCGACGTTGTCGGTGTTGCTGTTCTTGCTAATACATTTGACTTTAAAACAGCTCGTTCGGCAAAAGCTGCTATACCTGTCAAACGTTCTTATACTAAAGGGAAAACGACTCGAGACAGTCAAAAATATAAATCCGACTCTCCAAAAGTGAGAAAAGAAAGAAAATTTGAATCAAAGACTAAAACAACTAACGGTAGAAAAAAAACCGTTGAAGTTACAAAAAAAGAGATACCGGTCAAGACTACAAAGTCACCGTTTCAAATTTCTCCTGAGACAAACTATTTATCCGAGACAGAAAAAAATAGTGCCACAACTCAAGCGACAAAACCTGTTCAGAAAAAACCTAAATCACCTGTTGTAAAACATGAGATTAAGGCTCAAAAACCTGTTCAAAATTCTACTAAAAAAGAAACTATAGAACAAAAGAAACCGGCAAGACCGAAACCGATTATACATAAAATAGAAGTACCTCCACTACCTGTCATTAAAGAGAAACAAACTATTGAAAATCCACCAACACCCGAAGTAATTGAAAAACAAACAGTAGAAGTATCTCCAGTAAATGTTGTGAATAAAAAACCAATAGAAGTACCGCCTCTTCCGATTATTAAAGAAAAAAAAACTGATGATGATTCTATTATGACAAAAGCCAGTGCTATACTTTCTCAAGATACTATTGAGCGTGAGCGTGCCAAAATAGCTGCTCAACTTAATCTGATGCGAGAAAGAGAATCTTTACAGGATATTCCACAGGTAAGTACCGAATTACCGGAAATTTCTGAAGTTAAAACATCTGACAATAAACCTGATGATACATTTACCAAAATAGATTTTTATGCTGACGAAGAAACAGTTTCTTCAGATGAAAAAACTGACCGATACACAAATTCTGATAATTCCAATGTTACCATAGAAGAACCTATATCACAAACCGTCTCGGAAACGGTGGTTGTGGCTTCACCGGATAAAAACAGTTCTCCCTCTTTCGGTCGTAAATCAGCAAAAAAAGGCTCATCTAAACAAACAAAAGAATCTGCCTCAACTCCCGATTTGGAGACTGAAACACCAATAGTTGAAAAAAATGAGTTTCCTGTAGACAATATGTCGTTTGGTCGGGGAAAGCGGAAAAAATAAGCATGTTAATTTATTTAACAATGTTTATGATTTTATTCTTCTCAGGTGGTTGTGAAAATAAAGCTATTGTTGAAAATAAAATACCTGTTAAAAGCGTATCTTTTGGATTTGAAACATCTTTAGAAGACTGGACAACTCTCGGTGGTAGTGGCGAAAGAAAGTTTGATAATGATATTATTATTTCCAATGATATCTCTTCAGAAGGTAACAAATCATGCAAGTTTACTGTTTCTCAAGAAAGCATTACTGCCGGAGGAAATAGAGCAGAATTAACTTTTGACCAATTTGCCGTTCAGGGAGATATAACTTGGTATGAGTGGAGCTTTTATATCCCGACCGAATATCCCGATGTCACATTAAAAGATGAAAATAGTATTCCTAACTGGCAAGTCGTTGGGCAATGGCATCAACAACCTGTTATCAGTGAAGGTGAGAAGTTGGGATTCTTATACCGGAATCGGAGAATCTCCACCTATTGCAGTTTATTACAATTATTTTTCTACTGATGATATTCACTATCGAGCAGCTTTAGTAAACCCTGAAATTACATCAATTTACGGTTTTGATACAACTTGGAACAACATATCTACCATAACTATTTCCTATGGTCTCAAATCAATATCTATATCTGAAGTTAAAAAAGGTGAATGGATACAATTAAAATTTAACATCAAGTGGTCTGAAAACAATGACGGTTATATTCAGGTATGGAAAAATGGGTCCGAAATAACCAACGATAAAACTTATGGTGCGAATATGCTTAATAAAGCCTCCCATTACTTTAAATTTGGATTGTACAGAAATCCCAATATTTCATTTACTCAGATGCTTTATTATGACAATATCATAATTAATTAACTTGGTAATAAATTAAACTGCCTGAATAAAAAAACTTGACGTATATTATGATTTATTTAGATTTATCTTAGAAATAAGTTGTATACTATATATAAAATAATAAGACACTAACGAAATGAGAATTTTGAATAATTTTAAAGTTACACTTTTAATGACAGGGCTGATTATCCTGTTTGGTACAGCCGGATTTATGCTTGGTGGTCGCATAGGACTTTTTGCTGCTTTCTTTTTTGCTACTCTTATGAATGTAGGCACCTACTGGTTTTCCGATAAAGTGGTCTTAAAAATGTACAAAGCAAAAGAAGTTACCGAGAATGAAAACTCAAGACTTTATCGCATTGTTAAATCAATTACTACTAAATCAGCAATGCCGATGCCAAAGGTTTATTTGGTTCCTTCCAAAGCACCCAACGCATTTGCTACCGGCCGTAATGCCGAACATTCCGCTGTGGCGTGTACAGAAGGTATTTTGGAAATACTAACTGATGCCGAACTTGAAGGAGTAATCGGGCATGAGTTGGCTCACATAAAAAATAAAGATATGTTGATCGGAACTATTGCGGCAACATTTGCCGGAGCAATCGGTATTTTAGCATCTATTGCACGATGGGGTGCTATTTTTGGAGGATACAGCCGTGATGATAACCGAGGCGGCGGTATGATTGGGCTGATTATCGGAGCAATTGTTGCTCCATTGGCTGCAATGATTATTCAAATGGCAATTTCGAGACAACGTGAATTTAAAGCAGATGCCGAAGGCGGAAAAATGACCGGACGTTACAACGAACTGGCATCGGCATTAAAAAAACTGCATTCTGCCCCGATTAGATTAAATCTCGACAAGAGACCGGCAACAGCACACCTTATGATTGCCAATCCGGTAAGTAAAAAGAAATTTAAATCGTTTTTCTCAACACACCCTCCTGTTGAAGAACGTATTGAAAAATTACAAAAACTTGCCAAAGAATCTATCTATCAAGGATATGCCAATATTGGATAAATCGGCCGAACAATCGGACCCTGTTCCGATACCCCTGACGACATCGAAGGAGACTCTCTAGCATGGAGAGCACTCTTAGCTACGAAATTCTTGCTATCCTGGCACTTATTATTGCAAATGGATACTTTGCCCTATCTGAATTTTCTATTATTGCGAGTCGAAAAAGTAAACTTGTTTCCAAATTGGAAGACGGTTCTAAATCTGCCAAAGCAGCTTTAGATTTACACAACACACCCGAAAGATTTTTAGCTACCGTACAGGTCGGTATCACTCTATTTGCAACTGTCGCAGGAGTCTTCGGTGGAGCGACTTTAGTAAAATCCATAGAGATTCTGCTTCTAGAAGTACCGTCTCAATATATACACAATTCAGCAAAACCGTTTTCAGTAGCCATAGTCGCTATTCTCATTACAATCGTCTCGGTTGTTATCGGTGAGTTAGTTCCGAAATATCTTGCCCTTTCAAATCCCGAACGGTATGCCCAGATTGTTGCCAGACCTATTACACTATTTATAAAATTGACCTCTTTTTTCTCAATAGCATTAAGTAAATCAGCAACAATGATTTTAAGATTATTCGGTATCTCTACTTCCAATGAACAAACGGTGGTATCTGAAGATGAAATAAACCAAATGATATTTGACGGGAAACAAAAAGGTGTTTTCGATGAAACCGAAGAAAAACTGATAAAATCAGTTTTTGATTTTGCCGACTCAACTGTGCGAAGAGCTATGACACCACGTATTGATGTGGAAGCTCTTGATATTAAATCGAATCAAAAAACAATTTTTAATACTATTATTGAAAACGGTTATAGCCGCTATCCTATTTATGAAAATAATATTGATAAAATCGTCGGTATCTTATACACCAAAGATATTATTATTCATAAACTCAATCCGGAACTTATTATCCTCTCTGATTTACTGAGAGAACCTTTGTTTGTGCCTGATTCTATGCCACTCTCTAAACTGTTAAATATCTTTCAGAAGAAAAAACAACATATTGCCATCGTTCTTGATGAGTTTGGCGGAACGGCGGGAATTATTACATTGGAAGATATTCTGGAAGAACTGGTTGGTGAAATACAAGATGAGTATGATGTTGAAAGGGAACCGCTGGTTAAACATTCTGACAATATCGTATTTGCTGAAGGATCCGTATGGGTTGGAGCTATCAATGAGCTTTTAAACTCAAAACTTCCGGAAGATAAAGCTGAAACAATAGCCGGGCTGGTTATCGATTATGTCGGAGCTATACCAAAAAAAAACTATGAAATAATAATCGATGATATTAAGATTGTAGTTCTAGAAGAAGAAGAAAACAGATTGACACGTCTTAAAATTGAACTTTTGCAAACGAAACAAATAGACAACAATGATAATAAGGAATAAAAAGTGCTATTTATACTAAAAGCACCGCTCCGTTGGATGCGGTCACTTTATGACTGGGTCCTAAAATGGAGTCATTCAAAAAACTCTCAAGCAGCACTTTTTATTATAGCATTAGCGGAAGCATCTTTTTTTCCTGTCCCCCCCGATGCACTCCTAATTGCTTTATGTATGGGCGACCATAAAAAATGGTACCGTTTTGCAATAATCTGTACCGTAGGTTCTGTCCTGGGGGGTATTCTCGGATATTTAATCGGGCAGTATGCCTTTGTACTTGTCGGAGAAAGCATGATGTCTTTGACCGCCTCGTTATCAGGTACCAGTCCTGAGGAACTGATGAAAATTGCTCAACATTGGTTTAATGAAAAAGAGATATGGGGTGTAAAAGTTGGTCCCTGGGCTGTAGGTATAGCCGGGTTTACACCGATACCGTATAAAGTATTTACTATCGCCGCCGGTTTCTTCAAAATGAGTTTTCTTCCGTTTGTTTTTGCTTCAATTGTTGCTCGGGCACTTCGATTTTTTGTCGTCTCGGGCCTTATCGGAATAATGTATAAAAAATACGGTAATAAAATTCAGGAATTTATTGATAAGTATTTTAATCTCTTGGCAGTCGCTTTTATTGTCCTTCTATTTCTTGGATTTTTTGCCCTGAAACTTATTAAAGGATAACGATGGAAAAAGAATTACGAGAGCAGGCATTTTCACATCTCACAATTTTACGGAATAAAAATCTTTCGCTTTTAGAAAATATCTCAGAAGAAGAATCACTAATTATTCCCGATAAGTTCTCAAACAACCTTTTCTGGCAGGCAGGTCATATTTTAACTACTCAGTTTTCACTTCTGTATAAACGCTCAAACCTTGCAATGCCGTTAATCGACACAAGATATGTCAATTATTTTGCTAAGGGCAGTTCCCCGTCGGATTTTGACTCTAATCTTCCTACATTTCAGAACCTACTTTCTGAGTTAAAAGAGTCTTTGCAAATACTGGAAAACGACTTACACAGATATACCGATGTCAAGTATGAAAGTGCTGTTTTAGTTTCATTCGGGATGAATTTACTCTCGTTTCATGATGCTGTATTAGCAATTCCATATCATGAGGTATATCATATGAACGCTATAAATCTTCTTTTGAAGCAAATAAAATAATTATTACATTCAAATTTTAGATTCCGTATATTATTGGCAATGGCACACTCACACGATCATCAGCAAGTTTCCGGGAAAAAACTTTTCTGGACTATTGTATTTAATTTGATAATTACTATTGCCGAATTTATCGGCGGTATTCTCTCGGGATATTTAGCTCTAATTGCCGATGCGGTACATAACCTTTCCGATGTTGCCGCCCTTATTTTAGCATGGCTGGGTGCTAAAGGTTCAGAACTCCCCCCTACTAAAAAATCTACTTACGGATATCTCCGTATTGAAGTAATGACCGCTTTTATTTCAGCAGTCTCATTGGTAGTAATATCGATTTATATTATGATGGAAGCGTATGACCGGTTTTATAATCCACAGGAGTTAAAATATCCTGTTATGTTTTTAACAGTTTCCGTTATCGGTTTAATTGGAAATATCGTTTCTATTGTGCTGCTGCAGTCTGAAAAAGGGAAATCACTGAACATGAAAACCGCATTTTTGCACATGGCATACGATGCTCTTTCATCGGTTGCGGTTATAATAGGCGGTATAGTTATTATCATGACAAACATATATCTTATTGATGTCTTTTTGTCGTTTATTATCGCTCTTATGATTCTTTGGTCATCATACTCAGTCCTAAAAGAAGCAACCCTTGTCTTTTTGGAAGCAGTACCTCCGGGAATTGACTTTGATAAAGTCCATTCAGAGATGATGACTTTTGATAAAATTATAGATGTGCACGATTTACATATTTGGTCTCTCTCTTCAAAAGAGATCGCTCTCTCATGTCATGTTTGTGTAGATGATTCCGAACTGACAAACTCACCGGCACTTACCAGAGCATTGAATGCGATGCTGAAAGATAAATTTAAAATAGGACACGGAACTATTCAGGTTGAAACTCATAGATGCGACAACTCGGATTTACTATGTACTCACAATGGAAAACACCACTCCCACTAAACTATTAGAAGTAGAAATAACCGATTTAGCTTTTGACGGCAAAGCAGTCGGACATATTGACGGTAAAGTAATTTTTCTCAAAGGCGGCTTACCCGGTGAAACTGTTCTTGCTGAAATCACAAAAACAAAAGCAAGATATTTCAACGGTATCACAAGAGAAATTATAAAAAAATCGGATAAACGTGTTAAAGCTGTCTGTTCGCATTTTCATGAATGCGGCGGTTGTACCTGGCTTGATTTACAATATGAAGACCAACTCGCCTATAAACAAAAACAGGTGAACGATTGTATCGAAAGAATAGGTGCTTTGCAAAATGTAAAAATACTGGATATAATCGGGTCAAAAGAAATATATCACTATCGAAATAAGATGGAATACTCATCGAATGTAACAGAAGACGGTTTCACACTCGGTTTACACAGTCGCGGGTCGTATCAGGATATTTTCAACTTAAATGAATGCCATATTTCGCAAAAAACTGACGGTGCATTAGTTAAATGGATGCGATCATATATTGAAAACAATAAGTTAACGGTCTATGACGTACAAAACCATGTCGGTTATATTCGATTTATTATGCTCAGACCAACCAAACAGACAAATCAGTTGATGGTAAACATTGTCACCAACTATGGTGATTTCCCTGAAGAAGAAAAATTTATTTCTGAGATAACTGAAGCCTTTCCACAAATCACAACAATCATTCATTCCCAAAACGGACAAAAGTCAAATATTGCTGTTGGTGAGATTGAAAAAATATTATATGGACCCGGATATATAGAAGAAAAACTGATGGGGAAACTTTTTAAAATATCAGCAAATTCTTTCTTTCAAACAAATTCACTTCAGGCAGAAGTGCTGTACCAAACCGGGTTTGATATGCTAAAACCAAAAGCAGATGACAAAGTGCTCGACCTTTATTGCGGCACCGGTACAATAGGTATTTTACTGGCCGACAAAGTTTCGGAAGTCGTCGGAGTGGAATTAGTCCCCGATGCGGTCAAGGCTGCAAAAGTCAATGCCCAGAAAAACGGAGTCTCAAATATTCAATTTTTTGAAGGGTTTGTGAAAGAATTTCTAAAATCTGATTTCATGAAAGAAAATCAATATAACATAGCAATTATCGACCCGCCTCGTGCCGGACTAAATCCAAAAGCTCTCAAACAGCTTATTTTATTACAACCTGAAAAAATACTATATATTTCATGTAACCCGGCGACATTTTCCCGTGATGCTCAAAAATTGGTAGATGCCGGATATGAACTTCCCGAAATCCAACCGGTCGATATGTTCCCGCATACCATGCATATTGAATTAGCCTCTATGTTTTATAAAAAAGAGAGACTTGCTTAAAAATTTTAATTGTATTACATTTTTGCCTTGAAAATAAACAGGAGAAAAAATGAGTAGATTTAAACATATTATTTTATTTGGAATTATAACTATACTTTTTATAGCTTCAACTCTTAATGCCCAAACAAGCACGAAGTTCGAAAAATTAAGCAATGACATATTAGAAACTCTCCAATCATTTTATCCTGTGCATTCTACTGAAATGGGAATTCACGCGTACGACCATCGTTTTACAGACTATTCTGCTAAGTCTGTAAAAACAATGATAAAAGCTCTAACTAAATATGAAAAAAAACTGTACAAATACAAAGGTGCCAAACTTTCTATAAATGAAAGAATTAATTACAAGCTTTTAAAGTCAAATGCCGATGTTGCTTTGTTAGACCTAAAACAGATACAATGGCATAAAAAATCGCCGCAGTTGTATGTTGATGAAGCAGTCAACGGGATTTATTATCTTATCCTTTCAAACCATGCTCCTCTTTCTGAAAAAGTGGTCCCTCTTATCAGTCGTATGAAAGCTGTTCCCTCTTTATTTGCTACTGCGAGAAAAAATATTAAGAACCCACCACAGATATATATTGATGCTGCCTTAGAATCTTTGGAAACAGCGATAGATTTTTATAAAGAAGTTGCCGGGGAATTGATGAATAAATTTCCGGAACGTGCTGACAATATATTAAAAGTATCTTCGGCTGCACGCGATGCGATGAATGACTTCATTACATATCTTTTAGAAATCAATCCGGGCAAAGAAGGATCATTTGCAATTGGAACTAAAAAACTTGATTACAAATTACAAAATGAATATTTTTTAAATTACAATTCTGATTCTCTCTTAAAAATCGGTGAAGCTCTTTATGATGATGCTAATAAAGCATACAATGAATATAAAGCGTATGTCGAATCTCATCACCAAAACGGCGTTGATTCTGTTTTTGTTCCCTCTGTTTTTACCAAACAGGATATTTTGGATTATTATAACTGGGAAACTGAACAGGTAAAGATATTTCTCAAAAAGAATGAAATAGTCACAATTCCCGAAAATCTTGCACCTGTTTCAGTAATTGAAACACCACCGTTTTTACGTTCAATGGTAGCCGGTATCGCCTATCAACCCGCAGGTCCGTTTGACAAAGAACAGCACGGCTATTTTTATGTTCGCCCTATCCCCGACGATTTATCCCGAAAAATGCTTGAAAGTCGATTTAGATATATCCACCGTCGCGGTTTCAAGGGTTCAGTTGTGCATGAGGCTTTTCCGGGACATCATTTACAAATGCAAATTGCCGGCAAGAACAGCGACCCGGTCAGAAAGTGGCAGACAAACTTGATGATGATTGAGGGATGGGCTTTGTATTCGTAACAAATGATGTATGAGCAGGGATTATTCGGTGAAGAAGACCACAATCAATGGCTCGGAATTTTAGGCGGTATTCGGTTCCGTGCTGCCCGTATTATAGCCGACATGAAACTACATAACGGTCAATTCAGTTATGACGAATGTGTTGCCTGGATGAATGACGCATTGGATATTGACACCGAATCCGGCAGAGCATATATCAAAAAACAAGTCCGAAAATATACGATGTATCCGACAATGCCAATGTCATATTTGACAGGTAAAACAGAAATCCTAAAACTTCTTGAGGCTTACAAAGCTAAAAAAGGTTCGGACTTTTCGCTCTTGGAATTTCATGACAAACTGCTTTCGTACGGTTCACTTCCTCCTGCTCTTCTATGGGACTTGATGGATTTAAAGTAGACTTGGTCGCACAAAACTAATTAAAAATATGACGGCGTGTACGGTTTCACCGATAGCGGTTTTTCTACTTTAATCGTGAGATTTTCTTTACGAGTCGGGTGATAGTTCTTCGTGAATTTATGCATATTCTTATGAAATTGTTTTCTTTGATTATAGGCATAATTTTGCCCAACCGTATCGTCATCTGATAACCTGTCATATTGATATTCTAATTCCTGTAATTCTTTATACAATGGATGATTTTCAGACCATTGATTATATTGTTCATCCTCTTGAATTAACCATTCAGCCTGACCGTCCCGTAATGCTATAATATATCTGTCAAACTGAGCGTTATAACGGGCTATTTCGACTTTATAGTATAACTCCAGTGAGTAGACCCGAAATTTGTAATCAAGAGTTGCAAAATCTTTTAACCATCGGTCAAAATTTCCGAGTAATTCATTTTTTTTAGATTCAAGAACAGTATGTGAAAGTTGTTTGAGCAGTTTTTGAAAGTTTCTTTCGACCCAATCTTGATATGACAAAGCACTCTCTTCAATCATATCCTGAGCTCTTTTTCTTTTGAGACGTTTTAATTCTTCGGTATATCTTTTGAGTTCGTTTTTATATTTTTTGCTGAAGGCTTCTTTGAATTTGTTTCTATTTTCAGAATACAAAGTGTGGTTACTATCGTGCCACTCTTTTAAGTAAGATAAACGCTGGAATAAATTCATTCATATCTCTATATAATCATAGTAAGGATGTCATTCTCAGGTGCGTTACTTTTATATAAAGTGACTTATTTGATAGATATTGTCAAGTTTAACATTTTCTAGTTTCCAAAAGAACATAAAGCTGTTCATGATATTTTTATAATCACTTTCCCGCGAGCATGCCCCTCTTCAAGATATCTAATCGCATCGGCAGTTTCATCTAATGGGTAGGTACGATCAATAACAGCCTTAACTTTTCCCAAATCAAGAAGCTCTTTTATAACAAGCAGATCTTCATTATTGATTTTTGCCACCATACCGCCCATTTTCTTATTCCCATACATTGAGTTTACAAAACCAAATAACGACAGCTTCATCATAAGAGCCATAGAACCTCCCACCATCACAAATCTCCCTTGAGAGTTTAATACACGTCTATAATCCGCCATTGAATGATATGCTGCTGTATCAAGAATCAAATCGTACTTTAGCTGATTCTTAGTGAAATTTTCCTTTGTATAATCAATAACATTATCAGCACCGATTGATTTTACCATTTCCAAATTTCTACTACTACAAACTCCGGTTACTACAGTATTATATGATTTTGCTATCTGTACGGCGAATGTGCCTACTCCACCTGAAGCACCATTAATCAAAACATTTTGTCCTGACTGTATCTTTCCGTTATCACGAAGTGCTTGAAGGGCTGTAATTGCAGCAATCGGTGCCGAGGCAGCAGCATCAAAAGAAACATTTGAAGGTTTTAATACTAATCTTTTATCGACAATAGAAACATATTCAGCAAATCCATTGATATTTGCTCCGCCAAAGACTTCATCCCCTATTTTAAACTGATTTACATTTTTACCTACCGCTTCGACTCTGCCAGCGATATCTACACCGAGTTGTCCATTTTTTGGTTTAAAAAAACCGGACCCCATAAAACGCACCAAAAAAGGTTTTCCTCTCATGAAATGCCAATCTAATGGATTAACCGAAGCTGAATATACTTTCACTAATACTTGATTGTCATTTGGAACCGGCTTTGGAATATCAGCAAGTTTTAAGACTTCGGGAGAACCATAATTGTGATAAACTATAGCTTTCATTATAAAACCTTATATCAATTGATTAAATTTTTCTCTATTATATATTTTATACGATTACTTATTTAGATAGTTACAGTAATCAGACTTTTTTCTTAGGCAAAGTTTTTACAAACGCAAGAGATTGGTCGAGCCAAAATTGTAAATTTTTCTTCGTTTTAATTCCTCCCGAATAAATATATATCATCCCCTTGAGAGGTCTACCGGTGAAATCCATCGGGTCGGCATATTTTCGTTTGAGTAGTTCAAGATAGTTATCTTTGCCAACTCGAGCCTAAAATTAATATCTCCGGCATTGTTCCCCGCGTTCGCTGCTACCATTATTGCATTCTTTTCATTATCTTTATCTAAAACGATAAACTCAGCTCCGTTAGCAGCCGTTTCAAAATAAATCAATTAACTATCCACCTGATTGTTACCACTCAATTCAACACCATGATTATATGCCATAATAACAGCATTGTAATGTTGATCATCAAAACGTTGATATTTTCGAGAATAGTTTGGAAAATCTACATCGTCAATAAGCTTATATGCAGTGATATAAGAATCAATAGCTTCAAGTAAATGATTTGGATTTGAGCGGTATTTAGTGTTTCTCTGGTTTATTGAATCAGCATACAATCTCATATACGCATCACCGTTGTATATCTGTACTCTTATAAGGTCTTTATACTTTAAACCATAAGGACATTCTAAAATTGTTTTTGCATAATCAATAACATCAACAAATTTATCATCCATATAAGCAATTCTTAACATAGATATCTTAGATTTTTGCTCTGGACATTTTACTTGGTACCCTTCGTTATCTTTTCCAAAATAGAGAATTGTATTTTTGGGTTTTGATGGGACAACTTCTTCGTTTTTCGTTTCAGTCGTAATAGCTTGTTCGTTTTCTGTTTCGTTAATTACTGTTTCACCAAGATAGATATTTTCATAAAACCCGGTATAGTATTTATCTTTACCTTGCATCACACTCGTTATAAAAGTATAATCTTTCGTAGTTTCATCTGAAAATGTTACAGACAATTCAATTGAGATGACTGTTGTATAGGTTACATCATAATCAAACCTGATAGTACCCTTTTCAAAAAAAGTAAAGGAATTCAATGGAACACATTCTTTTATTTTATATTCTTTGACAGAATCTAAAACAATTATGCTATTAAATAGACTGACAGTATATAAAAATTCACTATCAAAACTTTTTACTATTTCAGTATTAAAATTCTTTTCATCAATTCCGAATTCGGAAGGATCTTTTTTATATGAATTACGAGCAAACAGATTTATTCGATTATCAATATTCCATAAAAAGTTGTCCAAATCGGGACGTAATTTTTTTCTAAATTGCACACTGTCCTGACTGAATATCGTTTTCATAAATGTTTGAACGTACGAATTCATCTGCTTTGAAGGTAACTCTTCTATTTTTTTATAAATTAAAAAATTATTAAGAGTAAATCTTTTATCGCTTAATGTCACATAAGTAGGAAATTTAAAAAGTATTTCTCCAAAACCTTCATAAGGAATTGCGAAAATAATATCAATCCTATGACTTATAAAATTGAGCTTTGAATAGTTACTTACCGTATCGTATATAATATGTGATTTATATTTGATTCTCTCTATTGGAATAATTACATTTGCATCAGCAATAGACTCAACTTCATCCCCTTGAAATTGTATTTTAAAGATTTATAAGTCATTTGACTTGATTCTTCTAAATCAGGATACATTTCATTTATAGAATTTTGTTCTTCCTGACTCATCGATTTAATATATTGAGAAAGTTCATCGGCAGTTGCTGTTAGTTGTTTTAATTTTAAGGTGTCATATACTTTCATGATTTCAATTAAGTTTTTAGCATATTCTTCCGCGAACTTATCAAGTTTATTTTTTGAAAATACAGATACATGTAAACTTAGAACTATAACTACCGAAACAATCACTATTTTATAAATAGACTTCATACTTTTCTCCATCTATATTAATAAAGATACTGTTCATAACTACTTACATAAAATTTAAATACTCTTATGTAGTTTATTCTGAAATTGAATAAGTTAATAACATAAAAAATACCGTTTTTGTCAATCATAAAATAATAGACTGAAATAATTTTCTATATCTAAACTTTAAGTAATGTATCAAGAGCTTTGTTTACGAGGTTCCAGGCAACTTTATCAGTTGGCGAGGTGAAAGACTGTTTTAATGTATTTTTTCTTTTTTCATGTTCTTCATTTAGAACATCAATATCAATCGTAATTTGAGGAATAGGATTACTGTTTATGATAGTTTGAATTCGTTTATCCATATCGGACATGAGCCTTTGATGAAATAATTGAACTTCAGCAATAAACTCATCCTTCGTCAAAGTTATTTCTCCCTCCAGAGATGACCATATCGGAATACCCTTTTCAGTCGAGTTTTCATTATTCCAACGAATATAAATTATATCATCACAGAGCAGAAACCAAATGTTAGGTCCATTTGTTAAATGTCCTGTTGATAAACGTCTTAAGTCCAGACAGTCTGAGGCAAGAGAATAGATATCAAGTAAATCACTCTCATCATCTAAGCTTTCATACAGGTCTTGCAAATGAGTTTGGAGTTTCGTCTGTTTTTCATAATTTTCTATGTATTTAAATATATCTTTGGGGATAGGTTGTAATATATCGGGAATAATTTCTAACAAGTCTTCATGCAGTCTGGCTATTTGATACGTTACGTAGTTTGTTTCGAGATTCAATTCATTCTTATCTTTTTTCCAAAATTCAATAATTTTATCTGAATATTGAAAAAGTTTTTTGTCCTTGAGATTGAAAAAATATGAACCGTCAGTTAATCCATACCAATGCAAATGCTTATTAGATTCATCTCCCCACATGGAGACATCTTTTAATTCTTTAAGTTTATATTCAAAAAGAGACATAATTTTTTTACTTTCGCTTTGAGAATAGACTATTTAATTTTGCCATGCTCAAAAGTAAGATTCTCCCATTTGCTTGATTTGTACTGTTTAAACTTTCCGTAACCATGTGGTTCAAAGTTTGAATCTACCGGTCCGATATAATCATAACCATCTCTATATTTTTTACTACCCGTTCTAAGCTTTAAAGTTACATCTCCGACAGCAGTATTACCCCTGAAATAACCGGTAACAACCAATCTCATTGGTAAAACAATATTATAGGGCTCGCTTGTTTTTACAAGAACGCCCTCACCATTCGGATTTCCATTCGCATCAACAATACCTGTATATGTAATTTTTTGACTGTACTTTCGTTCAGCATATCCGGCAACTAATTTACCATTATTAAAAGTACCTCTGATATATGCTTCTGCATCAAATGGAGAGCCATTGTAATTAGTTCCTTGACCATGTGGTAGAAAATTCGCATTCACGTCACCGTTATAGCTGGTACCGTCACTATAATTGATAGTTCCGGTCCCTCCCGTAAAATTGTTATTGACAAATTCACCTTCAAAAGAGGAACCATCTTTGCGTATTAATACACCATAACCGTTTGCATTACCATTGGCATCTACTTCGACATCAATTGTTGAACCGTCTGCTAGTTTCCTATTACTCTTACCACCTACAAAGGACCCATTTACAAAATTACCATCAAAGGTAACTCCATCCTTATCTTTAAACGTACCAACACCGTGAGGTTTAAAAGATTTATTTATTTCCCCTTTATAAGTACCGTCGTTGTACGCAATCACACCAGTTCCACTCTGAAATTCGCCGTTGACAAACTGACCTTCTATAACATTGCCGTTATGCAAAGTCATTTTACCTTCACCGTTAGGGATAAAAGACTTATTGATATCTCCTTCATAAAGTCCGTCTTTGAATTCAACATCACCATTACCACTTTGAAAAACACCGTTTGAAAAGACACCGTTTAGTATTTTTTCATCTTTAAATACAATATATCCATTACCATCAAGATTATGTTGTTCATTAAAGTGGCCAGAATGTTTACTGCCGTCACTTTTTGTTATCGTACCTGAAGATGAAATAAATTTTCCGTGATCATGTTCAACATTTAAATATCCACCATTCGGAAAAATAAACTCACCCTTTTGGTGATAGAGTCCATTTACATCAGTAGTTCCTTGATAAACTATGTCATTATCAAGTTTTTTTGATCCTTCAGAAATAAACTCACCCTTTTCAAATCTCCCTATCAGTTTAATATCCTTTTGACCTTCAGGGAGTATTGCCCCTCTACCTGACCAAGGGATACCATCTTTAAATTTTCCATCTTTAATAGAGTATTTTTTAGAATTTAAAGTACCTTTTCCAGATGGTTGGTAGTTGTTTAGATCTATCTCTCCGTAGTAATAATAATTTTCTCCGATAATTTCGAAATTTTTATGACTTTTGAAATTCCCTTTTATTGTCCTATCACTACAGATAATTATACCGTCACCATCAGGTTCCAATATTCGATTTACTACACCTGTGTAAATACAGCCATTTCGATTCATACTATCAACTTTGATTGGGTAACCCTTTCTCCAAGTCCCTACTGTGACATCACCATTCGGATAAGTGAGCTTTCCTTTTCCCTCGGCATACCAGTCCTTGAATTCTCCTTCATAAACAAATGTACCTGTCGGCATATTTTTATTGATATGTCTTTTTTTTGAGAAGTATCCTTCTCTGTATGTATGAAGATAATCAGTAAATGTATATTTCCCTCTGCTTGTCCCTCGTTTATAAACTCCCTCAAAGTGCCTATTTTCACCAATATCAGCTGAAAACAGAGTATCTCCAAAATTTATTGCTTTTGAAGAATATGTACTAGGTATAATTGATATGACATTATCCTTTATTGTATACGATTCCCCTAATATCCCCCGAGGACCATATTTTTCATATTCTATTTGTGTAAAATCCGGAGCTCCATCACCTGGTCTTATTGTAATCCATTCCAGTTTATTACCAGTGAGTACAAATACAGCTTCATAATTATTCTTATAAGTAGCAAAAATATTACCACTATTTCCTTTTCTATTTTCAGTAATAATAAAGTCTGCACCAAACGATTTAATAAATTTTAAAGCATCTTTTTTTGAAGGTCTTGCTTTATTTAATTTGGGAAAATCAAGATGTTTGGTAAAATACCTAGTAGATTTTTCAAAATATATTGTTATCATAGATATGAGACCATCTTCGCTTTCAAAACGAAAACCGGGGTCATACCCTTTGCCTGACACATAATAGCTTTCAAGTTCTCGTCGAAAGTTAAATTTTTCTCTGTTCACTCTTTCATTTGACGAAGTGCCTACGAATTTTACAAATGAGTCAAAGGTGTATTTTTTTTCATTCTTGTCATTTTCTGCACTTAGAGAGCTTGCAACAATAAGAGATAACAGCAGTATTATGATATGTGTCATTTTGATAGATTTTACTGATTTTGTAACGCTATAAAAACTTTGCATTTTTATTTTTCCTATTATATATATTACTTACTTAAAAAAACTAATCTGAGTAAGTATTCAATTTTTATAGTAGAATAAAATTATACAAAAAACAAAATATTTGTCAATATTGAAATTAAATTCATGGGGCTTAATAGCCTATTATGTCTATATTTAATTTTTCTTTAGTGTAACATAGGAGAATATATTTAGCCGTCAGGCCTTGATAAGACCTGACCGACGATTTTTACAACCTGATAACTACAAACCTACCGAAGTTTTGTTTTTACCCGAAATGACGGTATCCGGTTAAATTCTTTGAGCATCAACACCCTTTTTTCTATATCTGCTTTTTTCAGCGAAGCAGTTTTGCGGCAGCTGAAATTTTCGACACAATAAGATGCCATCACCGTCCCAAGCACTAACGCCCATCTGAAACTATTCTCGGAAATATTCTGTACATTTGACAAATAGCCCATAGTCCCACCCGCAAAAGAATCACCTGCACCGGTTGGGTCTTTCACTTTTTCAAGCGGTATAGCAGGAAGCGAGAAAAAGCTGTCTTTACCAAATAGCTGTACCCCGTGGGCTCCCTTTTTAATTATAACCCGCTTGGCACCAAGTTTGAGCAGTTCTTTTGCTGCTTTCGGAAGAGAAGAAGTATTACAAAACTGCATTGCTTCACCGTCGTTGATACAGATAACATCCACCTTGCGGAATACCTTCTCCAACAGTTTCGGCTCAAGAGTAATCCAGAGATTCATCGAATCGCAGAGAGTCAGTCTCGGTTTTTTAACTTGTTCCAGCACCCGTAATTGCAAGGCAGGATGGATATTCCCCAAAAGCACAAACGGTGCATTTTTATATGAGTCGGGAATTATCGGGTCAAACGATTCAAAAACATTCAGCTGTGTATCTCTGGTTATCGCTTGATTCATATCTCCCTCGTAGTACCCTGACCAGAAAAATGTTTTACCGGTTTTGTCAATTTGTAATCCCTCTAAATCGACACCACGTTTTTTTAACATATTGATATGTTTTTTTTCAAAATCATTGCCAACGACTCCAACAATACCTGGGGTGGTAAAATATGACGATGCCACCGAGGCATAGGTAGCCGAACCGCCTAAGGCTCGGTCGACATGACCGGAAGGTGTATCAATTGTATCAACTGCTACTGAACCGACTAAAAGTAATTTCATTGTATCACTCCAAAAAAGTTATTTTTCAATTTGTTGGACGTAAAGTATATAAGATAAAGATGATTTTCAAGTTTAATTTATGCTGTAGTTAGTATTGAGAATGCTCTCATTATATGAAAATTCTTCGACAAGCTCAGTATGACAAATGATAAGCTATTAGGCTGAGTAAAATAGAATTGTACCTCGTCTGTTCAGAGTCGATTGGTGAAGGAACAACTACCGGTACTTTTGCTCCTGTAATAACTCCACCAAGTTCTGAATCTGAAAACAGAGAGAGGACTTTATACATACCGTTGGCTGTTTCTATATTTGGAGCAACCAAAATATCGGCATCTCCGGCAACAGAAGAAGCCCTAAACTGTTTTGCTTTGACAGCTTGATTATTGATTGCTATATCTAATGATAACGGACCGTCGACAAGACAGAAATCGGTACGGTCTTTATACATATTTTTCAATATATCTGCCTCGACTGTTACAGGCATTTGCTTATAAATAACTTCCACCGCGGCAAGCAAAGCAACTTTTGGAAGAGATATTCCAAATTGATTTGCAAGTTTGACAGTTCCATTAATCAAATTTGACTTAACCGTTATATCCGGTTGGCAATGTATAAATCCGTCGGTAAGTAGCAGAAACTTCTTATACTCATTTGCCATGCATACGGAAATGTGCTGTACATTTTGCAAGTTACAAAACTCACAATTTTCATGAAAGAGTCTTTTTACAAATTCGGCAGGATGATACCTTCCTTTGATAATTATATCAATCTCTCCCTCACATGCAAGTTTCCCTGCTGTTTCTAATGCTTTATACGGTTCTTGAAAATCTATTACTTCAATGTTTGAAATATCAATTTGTTTTTCTTCTGCGTTTTTAATCAGAAGTTGTTCATCGCCGACAAATATTGGCTCTATTAAATTTTTATGAAAGGCTGTCATGACCGCCCGTAAAGTTTTCATATCAGAGGGGGCAACAATAGCTGTCTTATATTTTTTATTTTTCTCAATCAGATGTTGTTCTATATCAGAAAAAGTTTTCATCGGCATTATCTGTCTCCCCAAATATTCTGTTGTTGATAGTAATCGGCTATCAAAACAGCCAGAGCAATCGAGGTCTTTTTATTTTGCACCGTATCAGAACGTGAGACAAGAGAAACAGGAACTTTTGCTCCGACAATGACACCCGCAAAAACAGCTTGGGCAAAATGGATCAGAGTCTTTGCGATGATATTGCACTCTTCGATTGAGTTTGATACAAATATATCAGCATCACCGATAACTTCTTGCTTGTTGTATGTTTTTGTTTCCGTTTTTTTGGAAACAGCGGAATCAAAAGGTATCGGTGCCTGTATGACAACATCATTCTGTTTTTCGGATATATACGGAAGTAATTTCTCTATATCATCCCTAACATGCTGTTGATTATCATAGACAATATTATACGGTGCCGAAACTGCAATTTTTATAGGCGAAAGTGAAAGTGCTTTACTGACAAGAATAGCATTTTCAATAATATCTTTTTTTTGCTCAACATCGGGTTGTACTACCATTCCGCCATCGGTTAGATTTAACAACTTATGATAACCCGGTATATCTAAAACTGCACAATGAGATAAAATAAATTGCCCTTTTAGATTATACTTATTATCGAGTAAAGTTTTCAATAGTGCTGATGTCGGAAGAAAACCTTTCATAACCGCATCGGCATCACCATCTGCAGCCAGACGAATAGCGGTATGAGCCGCTTCTGAAACATCGGTCTTATCTACAATTTCTATATCTGTTATATCTATATTATTCTCTTGGGCAAGCATTATAATTTTAGTTTTATCACCGACTAAAATAGGATCTACATAATTGTCGGCCTTTGCCTGTGAGACCGCATCTAACACATCGGCATCTTGAGCAGCCGCAACTACAATCTTTTTTTTTCTACCGGCTTGAGCGATTGCAATTGCCTGTTCTATAAGTTGTGATGATGATTGCAATGGTTCTTTGTTCATGCTGTTCCGATATATTCTTTGAGGGTTTCCTCTCCTTTTAAATAACGGAGTCCAGCCGATGCGAGAGCTTCCATTTCTAATTCTCCGGGTAAAACTATAATTTCCCCCAAAGATGAAACATATTTACTAATTTCATTCACAAGTCTTGTTGAATGTGCCATTCCCCCTGTTAAAATAATTGATTCAAAAGAACCTTGCAAAACGACCGATGCCGCCCCAATCTCTTTTGCTATTTGATATGCCATAGCATTAAAATATAAAAGTGCCTTTTCATCACCATCGTCAATCAGTTTCTCAGCTTCTTGCAAATCTGCAGTTCCGAGATATGCTTGCAATCCTGATTTTTTTGATAATTTCGCAATCATCTCATCTTTGGAAAATTCCCCTGAATAACAAAGTTCGACCAACCCGCCTACCGGCAAAGCTCCTGCTCTGTCAGGAGAGAACGGACCCATCCCGAGAAGAGCATCGTTGACATCAATAATTTTACTGTTCTGAACAGAGGCAACCGAGATACCTCCTCCCATATGAACAGCTATAAAACTGAGTTCTTCAAATTGCTTCCCGATTTTTTCTGCTTCCCGTCTACATACTTCTTTTATATTTAAGGCATGCACCCGACTTTTCCGAAGAATTTCAGGTACGCCGCTTACTCTGGCAATATCAGAGAAATTATCAACAGTAATCGGGTCGGAAATAAGAGACGGTACATTATATCTTTTGGATAGACAATCGGCAATGATTGCTCCTAAATTCGAAGCATGATTTGAAAACCGTGCTGTTTGCAAGTCTTGAAGCATTTTCTCATTTATCGCATACGCTCCCCCCTCAAGCGGACAAAGAGGAGCCCCCCGACCGATAACGGCAGAAAGAGAGTCGGTTTTAATACGTAATGAATCAATCCAAGCATCTATAGTTTCCATTCGCAACCGGAACTGATCGGCGACATTATCAAAAACGGACAGTTCTTCGGTATTATGGCGAATCTGCTTTTCTGAAAGCATTGTAGCATCTTCAAAGTATGCAACTTTGGTCGATGTAGACCCCGGGTTTATTATGAGCATTTTATACATCAATAATAGTTTCTTTACAGAATAGTTCCATTCTTGTTATTTGTTTTCCACAGACAAAACCGACCTATATGTCTGTGAATAATTTCACAAGTAAAAGTATAACAAATCAGACCTAGTGCTGCAAGTTCTTTTTATAGGACAATTTAAGTGTCATATTTATAAAAAATATAATTGACATTTTATTCTACTATTTTATATTGTTTTGTATCTAATACATTTGTATAAGAAGGTAACTATTATGAAAATATCTGTTTTTATCATAATACTGTTAATTTCTTTGCTTTCTTGTTCACTCATCCCGAATAACAGCAGTACAGAAGAAACAATTAGCTTAGAGGGAACTTGGCAGTCAACATATTTAAGAGACGCACAAATTACTATTGAAGACAATCCAGCTAAAGTTGAACAGACTTCGACTTTGACTATTGAAGATAATCAATATCAATTTGTTTTTGACCCACCTATGGCTCCACCCCTATTTTATTCTGAAGCTATCGAACAAATTAGCGGAACATTTAAAATTATTAAGAATGCTATATTTTTTTATGACTCAACAAGTCAGGAATTACGGCAGGAACTAAGTTTTTCTATCAGACGTGACTCACTTATTATATCGTATCCGATATTAAGTGACACTCTCAGGGACAGTTCTATTGTTCGACCTATACCTGCCGGAGCTATTCCATGGGGATATGCAATGTTTGTTTGGGAGCCGTTTATCAAAATAGATTAAATAAGAAATAATTATATAATAAACTATAAATAGAGCATTTAAAGAGTGAGAAAAAAAAATTGTTGGGAAGTTAATCTATGTGGCAGACAACCGGGAGGTCACAATGAAAAAGAATTCGGTGTCTGTTCCGTTGCTATAGAAACTAAATTCAATAAAATAAACGGAGGAGTAAACGGAGGCAGATATTGTTGGGAGGTTACAGATTCTTTTTGTGAGTTTGATAAGAGTGGTGCATTTGCCAAAGACCCAAATACATGTAATAATTGTTCATTTCGGAAATTAGTAGCACAGGAAGAAGGGTCTGGTTTTATTGAGTAATATCCTGTTCTGTTTTCTTTTTAAGTTTCTCAATTTCAATAGGTTTTAAGTATCTCCATTTACCCGGCTTTAATCCGAGAGTCGTAACACCCGCAAATTCTATTCGTTGTAAACTAAGAACTTTATGCCCGACAGCTTTACATAGCTGTTTCACTTCTCGTTTACGACCTTCGGTAAGGGTTATAATAATCTTGGTAGCATTTTTTAAGCGACTTACTATTTTTACTTTTCCTTTTCCGACAGCACCGTCTTCAAGCTTTATCCCCTTGGCTATTGCCTGAGAACCTGCTTCGGTAAAATGTCCGACTACCTTTACATCGTAAATTTTTTCAATTTGATATTTTGGATGCGTTAGCTGATACGCCAAATCCCCGTCATTTGTCAAAAGTAAAACTCCTGAGGTATCATAATCCAGACGGCCGACCGGATAGACCCTACTCGGTAAATCTTTTAAAAAGTCTAATACCGTTTTTCTTTTAAACGGGTCATGTAATGTTGTCATTACTTTTTGAGGTTTATTAAAAACAACATAAACTTTATGCTCTACAAGCTCAACAATCGTTCCGTCAACTCTGACCACATCTTGGTCAGTATCAATAGTCTGCCCTAGTTTCTCAACCGTTATATCATTAACAGTCACACGTTTTTCAGAGATTAGATTATCGGCACCGCGACGAGAGGTAACTCCGCAAAGCGAGAGATATTTATTTATACGCACTATATTTTTTTTCATGATTTTTTTTTGTAATACTTTAATACAATCTTATGTTTGGTCAACGTCGATTATGACATTACGGTCAATTTCTTCTGTTTCTGTTTCTGAGTCAGTTGTTTCGACTTTTTCTGTATCTTCAGACGTTTCAGTTTCCGATTCCGGCTCAATAGAATTATCAGTGACATTTAGTTTTAAATTCTCAGATTGATTGATATACTCAGACAATACCAGTTCTGTTTGATTTTGTGATTCGGAAGATGCAACCAGTTCTTCAATTTCAGACATTTTAGGTAAATCGATTATTTTGTTAAGACCGAAGAATTTTAGAAATTCATCAGTAGTACCATACTGTAACGGTTTCCCGACAGTTTCAGCACGACCTTTGATAGTCAGCATTTTCTTTTCCATCAGGTTATGAATCACACCGTCAGAGGCAACCCCGCGAATCAACTCTACTTCAGTTTTAGTCACCGGTTGTTTATAGGCAACGATTGCAAGTGTTTCAAGTGCTGCCCGAGTTAAACGAAGTTTGCGTGTTCGGGAAAACATCTCTTGCACAAACCCGGTAAATTCAGGCATAATAAAAAATTGATATCCGCCGGCAAGTTCTCTGATACGAAACGAGCAACCGGATTCTACATATCTGTTATTAAGCTCGGCAACTGCTTTTGAGACTTTTGAGCTATTAAAATCATCAAGCAAGTCAGCAATTTTTTTTCCCGTCAGAGGTTCGGGAGCAGCAAGAATCAGAGATTCTACTACTGAAGTTTTATACGTATCATTCATAATCTATTCTTCCACATTATTACTTTTAATAGCAGTAACATCAATTAAATCGATATCTAAATTTCCGGCATCATATTGTTCACCCCGATAGACACGAAGTTCTGAAAACGGAGCCGATTGAAAGATAGCAATACGTTTTGAACGAGTCAGTTCCAGTAATGCTATAAATGTTACAACCGCTGCAATTTTTTTCGGGATATCTGAAAACAATTCCTGAAATGTTGCGAACTCTTTCAACTTCAAAGCAGTCAAGACAAAAATAATACGCTCTTCAATTGAAATCTCTTCATTTTCAACATCATGAAAGGTCTCTTCTTTTTTAGCAGTCATTATATCTTTAAAAGCTCCTACTAAATCAAACAACGTAGTTACCTGTTGTAATTCCACTTTGCCGTCAATTTTTGTTACCGGTGAGGTCGGAATATAGTTCTGCTCTTCCATAAGAGCTTTATCTTTTAGTATCTCGCCTGCTTCTTTATATTTTTTATACTCAATTAAAGCCATGATAAGCTCTTCACGCGGATCATGTTCATCTTCGTTTTCCACATCACGAGGTAACAGCAGTCTTGTCTTTATACGTATCAGTGTAGCTGCCATCAATATAAAATCACCTGCGATTTCTAAATCCAAAGTTGTCATCATTTCTACATATTTAAGATACTGCTTAGTGATTTTGGCAATAGGAATATCATAAATATCAACTTCTTCTTTTTTGATAAGATATAAAAGTAAATCAAGAGGTCCGTGAAAAACAGCCAGGTCAACCTGATAATCTGAATTATGTACTTATGTATCGTTATTTTGTAATTCGTTTTCCATTACTTCTTCTTTCGATAGGATATTTTCATAGCCGAGCTGACCTTTTCCATCATATTTGATGCTCTTTGTCTTGCCCGCTCTCCTCCGGTTGCTAAAACATCCCAGACATGGTCGGTATCTTGTAAAAGTTCAATCCGCTTATCCCGAATAGGTCTCAGGGCGTCATTGAGATTTTTATTCAGTTTCATTTTACAATCGACACATCCCAAAGCACCACTTTTACATTCGGGGGCAATATCTTGTTCGGGATTTTCAGAGTACACTTTGTGCAGTAAAAATATCGGACAACCGTCAGGATTTCCCGGGTCGCCTTTGCGTTGTTTATTCGGGTCGGTATAAAATGACTTTAACCGTTTTTCTGTCTGTTTTTCAGTGAACTCTAAAGGTATATGATTATCATACGACTTTGACATTTTACGATTATCTGAACCTAAAATAAGAGGAATTGTCGTAAACAGAGCTTCCGGTTCTTTGAAAGTTTTTTTATAAATAGAATTAAACCGTTGTGCTAAATCTTTGGCAAGCCAAATATGTTTTTCCTGATCTTTGCCGACCGGCACTTTATCGGCATTGTAAAGACAAATATCTGCTGCCTGTAAAACCGGATAACCTAAAAACCCGTAAGAGTCGAGTGTTTCTTTTTTCTCCTGATAGGTCGGCATGCGGGTCAATGTCGGAACAGTAATAAGCATAGAAAAGAGCAGATGTAGTTCGGCATGCTGGGGTACTTCCGACTGGATAAATATCGCACATTTTTCAGGGTCTAAACCGGCTGAAAGAAAATCGACAGCCATTTGAAATATTTTATCTTTTAATGGTTTTGTATTTTTATAATCAGCGGTAAGAGCATGTAAATCAACAATACAGCAGTACATCCAATATTTGTCTTGTAATTCGACCCAATTCCGTAAGGCACCTTCTAAATTACCAACATGAAGTGACCCGGTCGGCTGCATGCCTGAAAGGATTGTTTCTTTTTTTATAGCATCTGTCATTGCTGATAGTTCTTTCATTTGTCAAATTACCGGACTTTTCCAGACAAATAGTACACAGAAAGGTAAATAAAATCAATTAAAAACTATCTTATTTTTACCCTCAATCGGTAACTTAAAATCTAAGTGAGTTTGTTTGATTAATGTGCCTAAGTTGTTGCGGAGAACTGTGTAGAGTCGATAAAAAGGTACGGTTTCCAAAGTTCATCAACAGAATAGTTTCGTTGGATAAATGTAATAAAAGTCGGACGGGTCGGTTTTCGCAACAATTTCATTCCGACTTTGTCAGGGGTCATATCCCCTTTTTTGTTATTACACCTAGCACAGGAACAGACCATATTTTCCCAACTGTCTTTTCCTCCCAATGTTTTCGGAATAATATGATCAACAGTCATTATCCCTTTTGTAGTAGAGCAATACTGACAGCGTTTGTGGTCTCTTATAAGAATATTTTTACGTGTTAAAACAATCCGTTTAAAAGGAACATGTTTGTACTGCCATAATCTGATTACCGCTGGAAGAGCATAATCTTTTCTTACCGTACGGATAGGTGTATCCTGTTTATTGGCAATAATCTCGACCTTACCCTGAAACGAAAGCACAATTGCACGACGGGCAGAACAGACCGTGAGAGGTTCATAGTTTTGGTTCAGCATTAAAACCGAACGATTTATTATTGAGCCGTTCATTAACGACACTCCATAAAATAAAAGTATGCCGGTCGGCAATAGGTGACGGACAAAGATGTTTCCGGCAATTTGTGAGTAAGACTCTATGAAAGTACTTGCTGTTAAGGTCGAAATAATGTTGACGATTGTCAATAAGAAAGATGTGCCGATAAATTCCATCTATATTCCAGATGTGGAAAAGACTGTCAAAACTGACAGCCTTTTTTCTCTGATATACCTATGAAGTCGCTATGCCCCCTCCGACATGGCCTTATCTATCTCATACTTTTTTATCTTGTCAAACAATGTTGTATAGTCAATTTTTAAAATCTTTGATGCTTTCCGTTTATTATTTCTCACTTCCTTAAGGACTCTTATTATAGCAGCTTTCTCAGCTCTATGCTGGGCATGACCGCCGATTTCTTTTAGACCGGCACCTTCCCGCAACTGCACTTCGTCATCCCGTCTGAGCCTAATCGCCAAATGGTCGGGAGTTATTTTTTTACCCTCGGCTAAAATAATCGACCGTTCCATAGTATTTTCAAGTTCCCGAACATTTCCCGGCCAATGATATTTCATCAGTAAATTCCCCGCTTCTCTTGTAAGAGACTTCATCGGCTTTTTCATTTCCCGACAGAACTTTTCAATAAAGAACTCTGCCAATTCATTGACATCATCGGACCTGTCTCTTAAAGGCGGTATAACAACCGGAAAAACAGACAAGCGATAAAACAGATCTTCACGGAACTTTTTCTGACGAATTAGTTCAGGCAGATCCATATTGGTAGCGGCTACAACCCGAACATCAACATCAACAGTTTTTGTTCCACCCAACCGTTCAAAATTCTTTTGTTGTAATACTCTTAAAAGTTTTGCCTGCAAAGAGATATCCATATCACCTATTTCATCTAAGAAAATAGTACCGGTATGAGCAATTTCAAATTTACCCATTTTACGAGCATGCGCTCCGGTAAAGGCACCTTTTTCAGAACCGAATAATTCATTTTCTAAAAGCTCACCCGGAATTGCGGCACAGTTGAGAGCTATATACGGTTTATCTTTTCTAAAAGATAAAGTATGAATCGCCCGGGCAAATAGTTCTTTACCGGTACCTGATTCGCCTTGCAGTAGAACCGAGGCATCTGATGAAGCAACTTTTTGAATAAGTTTACTTACTTCAATCATCTTTTCATTTTTACCGATAATCTGTCCAAAATTAGATGACCCGAACAGTTCCTGACGTAAAAGAGAATTCTCAGCTACTAACCGCCTGTTTTCCAAAGCACGATTTACTAATACACAAAGATGTTCTGTATCAAACGGCTTTGTAATAAAATCATAAGCACCGAGCCTCATAGCTTCAACAGCATCTTCAATAGTACCGAATGCAGTCATAAGTATTACGGCAGTTTCATTATCTAAATCTTTGATACTAGCTAAGACTTCCAGTCCGTCTACATCGGGCATTTTTAAATCTGTAAGAACTAAATCGTATGATTTATTATGAATTAAATCGAGAGCTTTTTTACCGGACGAGGCTGAGTCAACTCGATACCCTTCTTCATGCAGGGTCTCGGTCAGCATATTGCGCATCGAATCTTTATCATCGACAACCAAGATATTTGGCATTTTTACTCCTGTTAAATCTTTTTTACCTTCCAAACCGACTCATCAAAATCGGTGAACTTATTTATATTATCGGTTGTAAACAATTGAGATATAGCTGATAAGCTGTACTATTATTGGACATTCTCTATACTAAGAGAACTATCTGATCTCTTCTATAACAGAGAATCCGCAAAAATCTACTTTCAAAAAGAAACGTTCGGCAGACGGTTGCACGTATGAAATTTGTGATGATTGCAGAGTTACCTTGTAATAACCAACAGACAACTCATCGGCGACCAAAACTGAAAGTAGGTTTCCAAAATTATCCAACGGAAGTACCGAAGTGAAACAGTTCGGCTCTTTCACTTCAAAAGCTAAAGAGATTAAACCATCTTTAAATTTGGGGGCAGGTTTATCTACATAAAAAGAATCAACTCGGGAAGCCTTTATAATAGTTATCAAAGAATCGGTATATTTGATTTGCGGGTCTACCCAGGCTCGTTCATAAAATCCTGTCCCGTGTTGCAAAGCAGGATTATTATATATGAGAGTCTGTTTCTTACCACAAGAAGATATCATAAGTAAAAGTAAACAGAAAGATATAGTAAGAATTACAATTTTTAATAATGGTTTCATTTTTTATATCTAAAAGGTATCAATTGTGTAAAATCATTAAATTTCAACTTATAAAAATACTTCCCGGAAGGTACAACTGAATCCGGTTTCCAATTTAAAGAAACATTTTTCTGAACTATTAAACTATCGGTAAAAAGAGTCGCTGTATGTATTTTTCTTCGGTTTATAATTTCCAGTGAGACATATAAAGAATCCTTAAGTAAAGTCAATACAAGAGACGGGTTATTTATATCTGTTCCGACAGAAACAAGAGCAGCATTTTCGCCGTTAGAATAATTAACATGTATCGGTACTATTCTTTTATAATCACATGACATAATACCTACCTTATAGGAACCCTCAGCAACAAAATTTCCCGAATCATCTTTTTTATCCCAGTAGATATTATAAAAATTGTATTTTAATTTTTTATGAAGCAGGAGTCTGACTTGTTTCATTTTAGAATCTAAAATCCGTATGTTTACCTGACAAGATTTTGATTTTACCGGAAACCAAATTTTCATATTTTCAGCATTAGCTGAATCATATGGAATAACCTGCAAATCTATAAATGAGTCGGCTAATGTAGATTGAATTAGTACGAGACTAACAAATATTAGAATAATTTTTTTCATAATTATTATACACTTTTATTCAGCTTAATTTCATTTTGAGATATATGCCAAGTTTCCTGAAAATTATTGTTAAACAGTTGTGGTATTTTAGTTCGTAAAATATCCGGTTTCAGATTTGCATCAGTTAGTTCATCTATTGCCACCCATTGCACAGAAGGAACTTCAGCAAACGATTCCAACGGTTCTGTCGTATCAACACCTACTAAATTTACTCTAAAAATATGACAGATTTCATGAATATATTTTCCATTTAATTCAAATTGCTGGTCAAAATATCCTACGTATGTGCCTATCTCTATATCTTTTTGCAATTCTTCCTGAATTTCTCGGTGTAAAGCTTCGGGGATAGTTTCCCCTACTTCTATTCCTCCACCGGGTAGATATGTAAATGATTTATCCTCTACATCGCAGACTAAAATATTATTGTCTATAGATATTATAGCATCCACACAAATTCGAATTTTATCAGGTTGTTTTTTCATTCGGGTAAGTAAAGCTAAAAATCGATAAATCACAATAAAAAAAACCCGCCGGCATCCTGCTGACGAGTTTTTTAGCTAAGGTAAAGTAATTGCTATTTCAGCAATAACATTTTCTTTGTTTCAACTTTACCGTCAGTAGTTAATCTATAAAGATAAACACCTGATGATAATTTCGAAGCATCAAACTCATATGTATGTTGTCCTGCATTTAAAGAACCACTTACAAGAGTTTTTACTCTTTGACCGTTTGTATTATAAACTTCAAGTTTGACAGTTCATGCTGTTTCCAACATAAACGAAATACTTGTAGTCGGGTTAAACGGATTCGGATAGTTTTGACGTAAACCGTAGGTTACGACTAAAAGATTACCGACAGAATTACTTGCAATCATGTTTATAGTAACATTGGTTGAAGGTTTGTATCTATTTCCGCCGTTATCTTTGAGTTCACCTTTCCAAGTCCAGCTTGAAGCACCTGATGGTAAAGTCATCAAGTCCATTTGACCGACAAAAGTTCCGTCAAAGTTGTTAGTTAAGTCAATTCTGGTTCTATTCTTATTAGCATCTTTCATTTCAAAACGTGCTCTACTAATATCATTAAAATCAACAACATCAGACCACATTTTGACATACATGATTTCATTATTGTTAAAATTACGATCATCTGTTGAGAAATCAGCATTACGAGAAAGAATATATCCTTCACCGGTAACAGGTCCACCGGTATTAACAGTTATATAATTAGTCATTGTGGATATATCAGAACCACAAGCATTAGTAGCTGTCATAGAAACGGTATATGTTCCTGCTGCCGCATAAGAATAAGTTGGATTTTGTGCTGTAGAAGTTCCACCGTCACCAAAGTCCCAAGTCCAAGAGGTTGGAGCATTAGAAGTACCATCGGTAAAGCTGACACTCAAAGGTGCATTACCTGTTGTAGGTGTTCCTGAGAATGAAGCAACCGGAGGATTACATGGAGGAGTATTTACAGTTATATAGTTGGTTTGAATCATTTGATCTGAACCACAAGAATTAGACGCAGTCATACTTACGGTATAAGTACCCGGAGTAGAATATGTATAATTAGGGTTCTGAGCAGAAGATGTTCCACCATCACCAAAATCCCAAGACCATGATGTTGCACCTGAAGAAGCGTCAGAGAAACTGACTGCCAACGGAGCATCACCTGAAACAGGTGTTCCGGAGAATCCTGCTGTAGGAGCAGTACAAACATTTGCAGTAATATAATTTACTTTCGTGTTTGTATTTGTTCCACCGGCATTCGTTGCTGTAAGGCTAACGGTATAAGAACCTGCCGAGGCATACGTGTAAGATGGGTTTTGAGCTGTTGATGTTCCACCGTCACCAAAGTCCCAAGCCCAAGAGGTTGGAGAATTGGTTGATAAATCAGAGAAACTGACAGCTAGTGGAGCAAATCCGGAAGTCGGGTTTCCGCTGAAATCAGCAACCGGAGCCGGAGGAGGTCCTGCTGTTATTGTAATAAATGTAGCAGGTTTATATCTATTACCCGGATTATCTTTGACTTCACCTTTCCACTCCCAATCAACATCATTGGTAGGAAGATTCGCCATATTAAACGAACCGGTATAAGTGTTATCAAAATGGTTAGTCAAATTAGTTCTAACTTTATCACCGTTTGCATTTCTCAATTCAAACCGAGCTCTACTAATATCATTAAAGTCAACTTGGTCTGACCACATCTTGACATACATAGTTTCAGCATTGCCAAAAGTCCTGTCATCGGTAGAGAAATCAGCATTACGGGAAAGGATAAATCCTTCACCGGTCACCGGACCTGAATTAACTGTAATATAATTAGTCATCGTAGATGAATTAGAACCGCAACTGTTTGTTGCTGTCATAGATACTGTGTAAGTACCTGCAGCAGCATACGAATATGTTGGGTTCTGTGCTGAAGAAGTTCCACCATCACCAAAGTCCCACGCCCATGAAGTTGGATTGTTTGAAGATGCATCATTGAATGAAACTGCCAATGGTGCATTTCCACTTGTAGGTGAACCTGAGAAAGACGCTACAGGAGCGTTACATGGTGGGGTAGTTACAGTGATATAGTTTGTCATCGTAGTTGAGTTTGAACCGCAACTATTTGTAGCTGTCAGTGATACAGAATATGTACCGGCTGAATTATATGTATACGATGGGTTTTGAGCAGAAGAAGTTCCACCATCACCAAAGTCCCAAGCCCATGAGGTCGGGCTATTGGAAGAACCATCACTAAAGTTTACAGTAAGCGGATAGTCTCCTGATGTAGGATTACCGCTTAAAGAAGCAACCGGAGCATTACATGGCGGAGTAGTAACCGTAATATAGTTCAGTTGAGTTGATGTATTTGAACCACAGGAGTTCGTAACAGTTTGAGAAACTGTATATGTACCTGCAGCAGTATATGTGTAAGAAGGATTGGCAGCCGTTGATGTTCCACCGTCACCAAAGTCCCACGAATATGATGTCGCACCGCTTGAAGCGTCAGTAAAACTGACAACCAATGGATAATCTCCTGACAGAGGTGTTCCAGAGAACCCTGCTGTCGGTCCGACACAAGGATTAACTGTTATATAGTTAGTCATTGTAGATGTATTAGAACCACAGGAGTTAGTAGCGGTCAATGTTACCGAATAAGTACCTGCGGCAGCATACGTATATGACGGGTTTTGTGCCGTAGATGTACCACCGTCACCGAATGCCCAACTCCAGGATGTCGCACCTGAAGATGCATCAGAGAAGTTAACTGTCAACGGTTCTGTACCTGAGGTAGGCGAACCACTAAAAGATGCAGTTGGATTAACACAAGGGTTAACTGTTATATAATTTACAGATGTTTTTGTATTAGAACCGTTTGCATTAGTCGCTGTCAACGCTACTGTATAAGTACCGGAAGTATTATAAGTATACGACGGGTTTTGAGCAGTGGAAGTTCCACCGTCACCAAATCCCATGTCCAAGAAGTAGGAGCATTAGTAGAAAGGTCAGAGAAGTTAACCGTCAATGGAACTGTTCCTGACAATGGCGTACCTGAGAAATCAGCAATAGGAGGATTCGTATTAGAAGCTACAGCCAGAACAGCAGCATTAGCATCGAGAAGTCCATGACCATATCGGTTATCCCATCCTGCAGCACCTAAATCTACAGCTGAATTTTGTAGAATAGCCTGTACTTCATCAGGAGTCAATGTACCCCCAGAAGCAGAGATTACCAATGCAGCAACACCGGCAACATGAGGACACGCCATTGATGTACCTTGATAGAAATAATAACCGAATGTTGAATAATTTACACCGTCATGAGTTTGTTGTAAAACTCCATCAACATAACCGTCACCATCTTGGTCAATACCAGTATCACCACCCGGAGCAGTAATATCTACAGAATCATTATAGGTAGAATAACCGGCTAAAGTAGAATCAAAACGTACTGCTGACACAGAAACACAAGCATCCAAAGCAGCAGGATATTCTAAAATTCTTTGTCCTGAATTACCTGCCGCACATATAATAGTTACACCTTTGTTCTTAGCATAATTACATGCGTCTTGTATTGTTGTAGAGAGAAAACTTGACCCCAAGCTCATATTAATTACTTGGGCACCGTTATCAGCTGCAAAATAGATACCATTGGCAATAACACTACTTGCACCGCTACCGGCGGCATCGAGAACTTCTACAGGCATAATTGAACTATTATATGCAATACCTGTTACACCAAGGTTATTATTTGTAGATTGTGCTATAGTACCGGTAACGTGGGTTCCGTGACCGTTGTCGTCGTTAGGATGAGTATCATTATTTATAAAATCATACCCTGGGACAAAATTAGTTTGTGCTAAGTCAGGTGCTTGAGAAAATGCACCAAAATTTTCATACGCAACCCCAACATCCAAAACAGCTATAATGACACCTGCGCCTGTATTTTGGTCCCAAGCTTGTTCCATATTTATCATTGGCATATGCCATTGATACACATAGAATGGGTCATTAGGTACAGCATAAGATCTATAGATATAATCCGGCTCGGCATATAAAACATTTGGATCGGCTGAATATGCTGCCACCATCTCTTCAACAGTTTTACCGGCTGATATTGAAATATATTTAAATCCGCCTTTTACATCTTCACCGATTACCGCACTTGATAAACTACTGATAAGCTTAGAGTCATCAAACCCTTCCCTGAATTTTACAATAATTTGTCCCTCAACATAATCCTGCTTGTTTTGTACTTGTGAAGTTGATTTAACTTTAAAAAGTGGTGCTGCAACAGCAAATGAAGATAATAATAGAATACTGACGATTAAATAAATAAAAGTTTTTCTCATTATTTGCTCCTGGAGGAGAGGTTAAAAAGTTACATGTTATTTATTACGTTTGAAAATGCAATAGGAGTGCTAGATGTATATCACCTCCTTAATTACAGAACATCGAAGGATTGACTGCATAAAAATACGATTACTTTCTCGTCTTTTAGATTTTTGATATTTTATTTTTATATATTGTTCATAGAAAATAGTAAAACAAGACAAGGTACGCAAGTTTTTTTATTTATATTTTTACTGTGTGAAATTACGGCTTACAATTGCGACAAGGTGACAAACCTGTTTTAAGCGCATCTATGCGACTTTCAAACTTCCGATATTTTCCCGGAATAAGTTTTTTTACTGAGTTACACCCGGGTCGATGTAGTCTAAAGGAACCTGTTTTATTAATATAATATGCTTCGGCTGAATACGGCAATGACCAAATACCGATTGATGCGTCTATCGCACTCTGCTGTGCGATCAGAAGTTCTTGAGTTTTTTTCCTTTTTGATTCTGTATCTTTAAAGAGATATAAATATCCCAGACCGTTTTCTAAAATTATTTTATTCAGAAAAACAGAATCGACATACACATAAGCCAAAAGCCGACCGTAACGGTCGCGTCGTTTTTCAGCATAGGATAGTTCCACTTGTTTTTGTAGTGTATATTTCTTTAATAAATCCTTAGCCTCTTGATAAAACAACTCCCCTTTTTCAGGTGTATCGATTGAGAGAAGACGTACTCTGTCTCCACCTTTTAATTCAATAGTATCCCCGTCTATAACTTTGGTAACTTTAAATCTGTCTCGGAGCGGAATATCATTATCAATATCTTCAACAAACCGAAAAACGATTAATGCAATGATAAACAGTATTAAAGTAATTAGACTTATTTTCTTTTTCTTACGCCCCATGTACGACTACCTCAGAAAAACCTAAATCATTTTGCCGTACTTCTAAAACTTGTTCTACTCCATCTTTGATATCTTCTATATGTGTAATGAGTATTATCTGTGGAAATCTATTTTTGAGATTTGCTAAAGCAGTTAAAATAAGATCTTTTCTTTCAAGGTCTTGTGAACCGAATACTTCATCCAGTATAATAAATGACCTGTTTAACCCTGCCGATTCTGCCAAAGACAACGATATTGCCAACCGTAAACAGAGATTAGCGAGATCCTTTTCACCTCCGGAGAACCGTTCAACCCCATAAAATTGCCCGTTATCCATAACTCGTAACTCATATTTCTCATCAAGTTCTACTAATGCGTATTTATTACCCGTCATTTCATTAAACAGACGGGATGAAATATCAGCAAGTGTCGGTCTGATTGAGGCAATTAAATCTGATCTATATAATGAGAAGAGAGAGCTTAACTTTTCACCGTAATAGTGAGCAGTCTTACTTTCTTCAAATTCAATCTCACTTTTTTTAAATATATCCTGTTGTTTTTGCTTTTCCAACAAAGATAATGAAGTTAATTCTTTTTCTTTTTGTATTTCAAATAACCTGTTTTTAGAATCTTCTAATTTTTTCTGAGCTTGATTATAATGTAAAGTAATTTTTTTGAACTCTTCTTCTGAATAACCGATTTCCACTTGGTTTTCTGTTTCATTATTCAGAACTTTTTGAGTAGATATTATTTTACTATTTGTAGTATTTATATTTTCAAGAAGTACCGGAAGTCTTTCCAATTGCCCCTGATATTTATTTATTTCATTTCGATTCAACTCAAATTGCTTAAATTTATTAGATATTTGCTCAAATTCATTTTCATCAAAATCTACTTCCCCGATTTCTTCTGATTTTTTAGATATTTCTTCTTTCTGAGCAAGAAATTCTTTTGCCAAGTGTTGAAAACGGAGTAATTCCTTTTGAGTCGTTTCTATCTGCTGTTTTAACAATAATTGTTCTTTTTGAAGAAGTTCCAGTTGTTCTGTTGATTTTTTCAGTTTTTCGCCTTCAAGCAAAACAATATTTTGGTCTTTTGTTTTTGAATTGAGTTTTTGTTCCAGCAACAAAATTTCATCTTCAATATGTTTTTTTATTGATTCAAAATCATCACCTAACGGACGGTGGCATCTTTCGCAAACGGAATTCGATTTAAGTTCTTCTATATTTAACTGTTGAATTCTCAGTTTTTCAATATCTGTTACCAACCGCTTATTTTCAGTTTTTAAAGCACTAAATTGAGACCTTTTATCTTCTAATAATGACTTCTGTTTTAGTATATTTTCAGATAAATTTGTCGGAAAACTGAGATCCTTCTTTTCAAGTTCCTCCAAATTTAAGTTCAGATTTTCGACAGTTTTCCTATTTTGCTCTACCTTTTGTAAAATAGCAGTATTTTGACTTTTAAGATTATCAACGAATTTTTTATTACTTTGCTGTCTTTTAAACTGTTCTAACTTTACAGGGATATCTTTGAATTCTTCCTGCTTCAATTGTAATTCCTTCAAAACAAGCTGTTGTTCTGATAGTTTAGATTTTTCTATTTGCAATTGTTCCAGCTGGTTTTGGAGAAGCTCTAAAGTACCTTTTTGTGCTTTTATTTCTGATTCAGCTTTGATAAACTTTATTTTTCTTTCAGAATAATCCTCAAATCTCTCCTTGAATACCTCAAACTCTTTTTGAGTATTTTTGAAATTTTCGTTTTGAGGTTCTATTTCTACTTCTATTTTCTGAAGTTTAGATTGTAGCTCATTTATAGCTTTTTCAATAGAGTCTTTTTCTGACAGTGAACGCTCTAAAAACTGAGTTTTCTCTTTATATAGCTTGGTGTCCTGTTTGACTGATTGAATAGCTTTATCGAGCCTTTCTATTCCAAGCATTCCGGCGATATGGTCTTTTCTTTTTGACGGGACTAAATCCGAAAGAGCATTTAATTCAGATTGACGGGCTAAGAATGAACTTAAAAAACCTCGCCAATCGAGCCCTAAAAGCTGTCCGACATGTGCTTTTGTCTCATTTACACCGACGGACTCTGACTTTCCACTTCTAAAAAGCTCAACTTCTGCCCTGTTTGAACGACCGACCAATCTTCGAATTACGGTAAATTTTTCCTCATTAATATAGAACTGGACTTTCACCTCACAATTTTCAGCCTCTGAAGCAAATGTAGACTTAATCTCATCTTTACCTGATCTGGCAGCTTGATTACCGTATAAAGCCCAAGATATAGCCTCAATAATAGAAGATTTTCCTGAGCCGTTTTTCCCTACTATAGCGATAACTTTGTCGGGAAATTCAATTTTAGATGATTTAATAACCCGAAAATTCATAATTTCAAGTGAAATAAGTCTCATAATTGATTTCTAAATAACCAGATAAATAAAATGAGTCAAGAGATTCTGACAAATTAGATAGTGATGTATCAAAATATGTGATACTCAACGGGTTACGGGCAATGAGAAAGAGTGGAAATTTTTTCCTAAAAGTTCTTGACAATTTAAGAATAATCGTTATACTTGCTTCAAGCGTGTGAAGTTGCATACTAAATCCGAGAGCCAAATCTGATTTGTTCATGTGACGACTAACCCAACTTTTTTAAACAAATACCTTACTTGCTAATGATTTGAAGCCGGACAGCTCCGGTTATAACATTATCTGCTTTAGTTAGCCGACAGCTCGGCCGTATCTACTGCTTTGACTGTTTAAATCTGTTATCATGTAATTTATCAAATCCTACCTTATCTACATTGCTTTCGTTGTTGATATTTCAATTTTTTGAAATTTAAAACGACACCAAACTGAAAATTAGAGGTTTTCAGAAGCAATTTTTCTCACATTTTTGCAACTAAGGATAGTACCCTGAACAGGTATTTTCCAACTCCGATAATAGGACATTAATAACAATTCGTTTATTAGAGAACATCCCCTGCCCTAGACAATCAGGGAACCCGTATTCTGCCTTATGACTTTTTGGTCCGGTAGTGTACTTATTTTAAGAAAACGAATTAACCCTATTTTTCCTTATTTTAAGGAGTAAATAAATGTTAAAAAAACTGTTAATTGCAGTACTTGTTTTAAGCTTTGTAATGGCTTTTACCGGTACAGCTTTTTCAGATGTATATCCACAATTTGATGGTCAAAGAGCTGGACAACGTTTTAATAGTGCTATTGTGCCTAATGGTTATGAAAGTGCTACACCAAATCAGCCAGCCTCAAGACCTCTTGGCAGCAATGTTGTTAAATTGCCGGATAACGTAACGCATCCTGCCCCACCACTTGCGTCATTTTGTAATGACTTATGGTATGACGGTGGTGCTGCTTTTTATTGGACAATGAGTCCAACGTTATATGGCGAAGATTTTTACAATGTTCGATATACAACTGAAGATAATTTTAGTTGCACATTGTATACCTTCTGGTTGGCTTTATACGGACCTGCAATGGCCGGTACACCAGACATGATGGTATACTTATGGGATGATGATGGTTTTGGTAATCCAGGAACCGCATTAGACTCAATTTTTGTTCCTTATGCAAGCCTTCCAACTACATATACATGGATGGGTTTTGATTTCAAAAGTTCTCCAAACGCTCCTATAGATGGTTGGGTTTTTTCTGATGGCGAAGAATACCATTATGGTGTTCGTGTTATTGAAAATACTCCTGGAGTTGATGAAATCGCGATGCTCATTGATGATGGAACTGGTCCTAATAACGGACAAGCTCGTACGTCTTTTTGGGATGTACCTGGTACTGCCTGGGGGACAATGTTAGGTGTATATGGTACAGACTACACAATGGTTCAGTCTTCTGAATATTGTGCAGGAGAAATACCTTTTACCGATTGCTATACTCAAAGTTATTGGGCAAATTTTGCCTATATTTTCTCGACTCCTAATTCAAGTGGTGCGCCTATTACTGCTCAGGCAATGCGCTTTGATGTCGGTGGTCCTGAAACCTTAGTTTCTGTTGACGTGGTTCTTTATGACCCGGGTAACGGAGCTTACGGTGATGACGATGTTATCGTTTCTATTGTTGACGATAATGCCGGACTACCTGGTAGCACTGTATTATTTACTACTACTCTTGCTGCAGGAACTTATGGTCCTGGTTCTTTTAATACAGTTCCTGTTGGAATTGTTGTTGATCAAACCTTCCATGTTACTGTTGAAGTTATCAGCTTAGTAAACTGGGAATATCTCGGTGCTGATGATGGAACTGCCGGCGAAGGCCGTGCTAGTACCTTCTTCTCTGGTGCTTGGGCAACAACAGGTTCTATATATGGACTTGATGTAAACTTCTTGATTGATGCAAATCTTTGTAGAGACCAATTCTCTGACTGTAGTATCGAAAGTCACTTTGGTAACAATTGGTTTACATGGTCAATGGGTGACGATGCTACTAGTCAATTTAGAGCTATTGGTGTTCAAATGTACGCTAATGGTCAAAGTTGTCAGGTTAACGATGTAGCCCTCGTTTTTGATGATTATTTCTCAACAATACCTCCTGATTTTACATATGATACTAAAGTTTCTGTTTATACAGATGCTGTCGGTATACCTGGTGTAGAATTAGCATCTGTAACTCTTACACCAGCTGACTACAATGCATGGCCTGCTTACACTACTGCAGACTTCTCTGGACTAGATGTATATGTCACTGGTGATTACTGGGCTGTAATTGAATATCTGGTTCCGCCAGGTGATCCAAGTACTATTGGATTTAACTCCGATGACGGTACTTTTGATAATGGTGGTCGTTCAGCTGCTCTATTTAACCCTAGTTCAGGATTATCCGGTTGGTACCCTACAACAGTTTATGGTGGTACGGACTATGGATGGGATGTAACATCTTCTCTTTGTTGTCGTCCATTTGACGAAGTTCCAAGAGTTTGTTCACCATCAACCGATGCCGGTTGGGCTACCTTCCAAGGTAACCAACAACGTACCGGTGCTTCTGACCTCGCGGTCGGTGATGCTTGGTGTAACTTGAATTTGAACTGGAGCTTTGATGGCCCTAATAGCATTTCCTTCACAGGTCCTGTTATTTATGGTGATAAAGCTGTATGTGCATTCACAACTAGTTATAAAGTGTTTGATATTATTACCGGTGCTGTTCTCTATACATTAGATGCTACAGCCGGTGACGGACAATTACTTGGTTCTTCCATTCGTTGTGCACCAACCATTGTTAACATTGGTGGTACTGACATAATGTTTGCATCAGGTGGTTCAACTAACGGTATTGGTGCTTTTGATCTTGCTACCGGTGCTGTTATTTGGCAGCGTACTGTTATTTCTGAAGGTCCTTCCGGACTCTTTGGTCAAACACGTTTTGCTGTCATGACTGTCTTAAACGACGGCGTTGACGATGTATTGTATTTTACAACTGATAATGGTGCTGTTGCTGCTGTTAATGCATTAACAGGTACCTTATATGCCGGTTGGGCAACCAACCCGGTATACCTAACAGGTAGCCCATATATTTCAGGTGCTACTGACGGAACTGACCTTTTCTATGCCTCTCAAACAGCCGCCACAGAAGGTGATATCTATTCTATAGACGCTTTCACAGGTGCTGTTAATTGGACTCTTCAAGGTAACGGTGGTTTAGCTGCTCCTCTTGAAGCAGGTTATTCATATCCTGAAGGTTTCCGTGGTGGTGTTGCTTATCAAAGCGGTGTTTTATATGCTGTTTCATGGGCAAACGATCTAGGTATTTCTGACCATCCTATTGATGGTTTCTACTACTCTGTTAATGCTGCTTCCGGTGCACATGTTGTTCCGCCTGTAAAAACTAACAGAGCTATTTATTCTACACCTGTTGTAGATAAAAATGCTGTATATGCTCCTACATTATCACAGTGGGCTAGCCCAACAGATCCTACCGGCGGAAACTTAATTGCTTTCCATAAAACTACCGGTGTGCAACTTTGGGGTGCTAAAACTGCCGATGATGCGAACTATTATAGCTCAGGTATTTTATCATGTGAACCAGACGGTTTAACAGCTGATTCACCTGATCACCTATTCATCTTCAATGCCAGTGGCTTCTTTGAAAGCTATAACACTGAAACAGGTGAACAAATCTTCCGTCGTCGTGTTGATCACGGTGGTGGTGCCGGAGAAATCGGTTTTGCCGGTGCTATGGCTATGACAGCTACAGACGGTCTTCATATGATGTTTGGTGACTTCTATGGTGGTCTTTATGACTTCAAATTAGGTGCTGACAGACCTCGCATGGAAATTCAAACTTACCAACCTAGTGTTGCTGTTGAGTTTGGTGGAAACCCTGCTTTACCGGTTAATATTGGTCCTATTATGGTCAATACTGGTTGTACTGACTTAATCATTGCTTCTTCAGCTGTTGATGAACTTCCGATTACCGGATCTACTCAACCTAGCTTTGTTGCAGGTTATGTCGCTGATGATATCATGGAACGTGCTGCTTCTATTGCTGATTATATGCAACGTGAAGCATTCCTTTCTAAATTCAGACAAGTTGAAAAAGGACTCTTTAATACTACTGAAGATGTCTTCAACGTCAGATCTTTAGACCGTGAAAAATCAACATCCAGCTTTGCTGCTGGTATTCCTGCATGGTTTGTCTCTTTAGACGCTCCTATTGCCGGAACAACAATCCTTCCAGGTGATACTGCTGACTTACTTATCACAGTTAATCAAACTTTGATTAACCGTGGTCCTCAGTCTGTTTATATCAACTGGGATTCTAATGATCCTGACTTCTTCTTAAACGCTGCTGCTGATGCTGCCGGTCTCCTTCCGGAAATCAAGCTGACTATCGTCGGTGGTTGTTTAACAGATACTACTGAATTAAACTTCGGTATGAGTTCTGCTAACATTCAGTTAGTAACTAACACCGGCCGTTTAGGTACAGGTGACTGGTCTCCTCACGGTTTTGATATTGACGGTGACGATGCTGCGTATTACCAAGGTTCTTATATCTATGGTACATCGCTGTATTCTATTGCTTTGAATACTCAAGATTGGTCTGGCGGCGGTGGAGAAGCTGAAGCATGGACATCTATGCAAGCTGATCCTAACTATTGTGATAATTCATGTAAACCAGCTTTAACAGCTGCTGTTTCTGTAGGTTCTATCACATCTGACGGTGGTGCTACTTATGATCCTATCTCTGCTGATATGGTTTGTAAAACATACATCGATTCTGTAGAAAACTTTGATGCCGGTGGAGGCTGGGATTGGGGTGATTTTGCAGGAAGAACATTTGATGATACACTTACAATGGGTCTAACAGTCAATGCTCGCGTTATTGGTGTTTCCGATTTACCGGGACTTGCTAACTTGACTCTTGAAATCATGGACTTCACTAACCGGAACGCAACTAACGTTGACGACTGGTATATTGGTCAAATTACTGACTTTGATGTAGGTGGTGACTCCGCAAGATGGGATCAAAGCATTTCTGCTGCTTGGTCAATCAATCCTGGTGGAGATGCTGCATGGGGTTCTATTAAGATTCCATTTGGCTGTGGTACAGTAGGTGCCGGACAAGACTTTGATTACAATCCAATGTATTCTATCAAAGGCTTAAACGGTGCAAGTGCTTTATTTGATATTGATGCATATTTTGATTCTGCATATATTTACTTAAGCACACCTGGATACCTTCCTCACCAACCTTCAAACGTTAGTGATGGTGAATTACATGTAACTTATGCAGGTCATAACTTTACTGCTAACAGTACATATTCACTTGGTGTTGCTAACTTCGGTATTACCGGTGGATTAGCAGACAACGCTTCTGGTGCCGAACTTGCTCCTATGGCTAACTTAGTTAACCAATGGGCCGGTTTTGGTCGTGGTGATGTAAACAATGACGGCAGTATTAACTTAGCTGACATTATTTATCTAGCTGGTACAGTCAACGGCGGTAATGGTGCTATTCCTTTTGCTCACTTAAGTGATGTAAACGCTGATGGTGCTATTGATGCCGGTGATATAAATTACTTAGTCGATTACTACTTCAATTGTGGTCCTTGCCCAATGGGAGACTGGATGTTCTAAACACCGGTTTTTAGTAATTTGATTTTATAGTAATACTGAAGCGAGGAGTTTAACTCCTCGCTTCTTTTTTATATTTTATTTTTGGCGTGAAGAAGTATATTTAAAAACATGTGTCAAAAAGAATTAGACAAGAAAAATCAGGCAGCTTATAAATTAGTCGGTGACCTTTTTAACATCACCGCAATATATGATTTGTCAAATGAAACTGTCCTGACCCTTTTTCCGATATACAATAGAGAAGTTTCGGTAAAACTACTTATCGATAGGCTTGATATAGCCGGCTACAAATACACAATAAAAAATGAAGAAGACCATATTCTATTAAGAGTAAATTCAAAACCGACTTTCAAAATCCCCGCAATAAATATTATATTATTTTTTCTCACCTTGTTTTCTGTTTATGTTGTTCCGGTTTTTTTGCAATCTTATTTTGAGAATAGTGATACTTCTTTAACGGATATTTTCTCTCAAACTTATCAATCTCTTTTGGGAGGTCAAAATATTCTATTTACTATCGCTATGATTTCAATTTTGTTTGTTCATGAAATGGGACATTATATCGCCGGCAGAAGAAGGCATATAATTACATCTTGGCCGTATTTTATTCCGGCACCTAATATCATAGGAACTTTTGGAGCTGTCATTAAATCTAAATCACCTTTTTGGAATCGTAGAGACTTAATTGAAGTAGGAGCATGGGGACCTATTGCAGGATGGATTGTTGCATTAGGATGGACTATTTATGGAATCAAAACTGCATTAATAGTACCTTTGACAACGCCGATGGAAACCGGATTTTTAGGTGAACCTTTGATATTCAAGTTTCTTACAACTTTTCTTTTAAATATAAATTCAGAACATTTTGTAATAGAATTAAATGATGCAATATTTGCCGGATGGGTAGGAATGCTTGTAACTGCCATAAATATGCTACCTATCGGACAACTTGACGGTGGACATATTGTCTATGGTCTTTTTCCGAAGAGACAACATATCGTAGCATTTATTTCAATGGGGGGGTTGTTTCTTCTAGGGTTTGAATCACCACTCTGGTGGATGTTTGCTTTAATGGGAGTTGTATTTGGTGTCAAACACCCTCCCACTTTAAACGATTCTAAAAAACTTTCTAAAACTGCTATAATACTCGGGATTAGTTCATTGATTATACTAATTCTCTCTTTTACACCGATTCCTTTTCAGTAGATACAATTTCTTTTAACTGAGAAAGATCCTCTTCCCGACCGTACATCTGAACAAAATCAATTTTGCCTTGTTGAATAATCCAAATAAATGTATCAACAATCAAAGGGTCGAATTGTGTTCCTTTATATTTTCTCAATTCTTCTACTGCAACCCGTAAACACTGCCCTTTACGATATGGTCTGTCGGACATAATAGCATCAAAAGTATCAGCAACAGAAAGTAGTCTACCTTCTAAAGGAATTTATTCCCCTGCCAATTGATTTGGATATCCTGAACCGTCAAATTTTTCATGATGTGCAATTACATACGGAATAGCCGGGTTAAACAATTCAATTCCCTGAATAATTTTTAAACCCATATCAGGATGACTATTCATTTTAAGTTGTTCTTTATCAGTCAGTTTAGCCTGTTTATTTAAAATAGAATCAGGAACCCCTATTTTGCCGATATCATGAAGCGTACAACCAATTTTTAAGTGATAAAGCTGCTGTGAACTCCATCCTAATTCGGAAGCGATAAACTCTGCCAATTGACAAACACGGGATGTATGTCCTGCGGTGTATGCATCTCTTGCTTCAATAGCATTTGCCAAAGCTGAAAAAGCTTGTAAATACGAATGCTCCAAATCATGGTATAGTTTAAAGTTCATAAATGTTGATGCTGCCGAGTTACTTAATAACATAAGTATATCAAGTTGACCGGATGTAATATTATCAAAACGATTAACAACTATAAGATTTATTACACCCATCAATTCACGTCGACTACAAATAGGCTGTGTAATAAATGTTTTTATCAGTTGTTGTCCATCTATCTCGATTGATTCTTTTGTAATAATAGGAAAATGAGATTTTGATTTTATAATTTTTGCTATGACAGATTCATCAGAAACTGTTTCCAAAAATCGATTATCATCACAGTCATTAATTTTAGCACTAATTTTTTTTGTTTTTGTGTCTATAGAAAACAAAGAGACAGCTTCAGCTGAAAGTTCTTTCTTACACGATTGAGCAACTAATCGCATAAACTCTTCTTTATTGTCTTCAGCGGCAGATGCATTAGTTACTTTCAAGAATGCAACCTGCTCTTTTAACGATACATTGTCCCGAATAACTTGCTGATGAGCTAAGCCTCGTTTAATTGTTGCCCTTAATAAATCAAGTTTGAACGGTTTGACTAAAAAATCGTAAGCACCTTTTTTAAGTACTTCTATAGCAGCTTCGACCGTCGGGTGAGCAGTCATAAGAATTACAACAGCATCATCATGGTTTTCCTGAGTTACATCTATGACATCTACGCCAGAATACTCGCCCATCACCAAATCGGTTAACACTAGGTCAACTTGGTTGTTTTTGATAAATTCAATTCCTTCGGCGACATTAGAAAATGTATGTACATTATAATCAAATGATGAAAGGGCTTCTTTAATTATATCACAAATATACTTTTCATCATCTACTACAACAATTTGAGAAACAGAGATGTTTGACATTGAGGTTCTTTCCTTCCTAAATACGTTCTTCATTCAATATCGGAGGAAATCCACTCGGGTAGATAGTTATTTTTATTCTGTATAAAGGTTGAGCTTATCGGACCAATTATATCTGGTCTGCCCTATATGATGACCGAACTAAGGGAGCTGAAACTACTTTAGCTATCCCTGAATTTTCAGCAATCCGTTTCAATTCGGAGAACTCATCGGGATGATAGTACTTTATAACAGGTAGATGTCTATTAGAGGGTGCAAGATATTGTCCAATGGTTAAGATTGAAACATGAGCTTCTGCCAAGTCATCGAACAAAACTTTTAATTCTTCTTTAGTTTCACCGACCCCAACCATAATCCCTGATTTTGTTTTAATAGTAGAATTATCAGCAACAAATTTTAAAAGTTGTAAAGAAGATGTGTATTTTGCCTGAGGTCTTACAACAGAATACAAAGATTCTACGGTTTCCAAATTATGATTAAAAATATCAGGTGTACAATCTATAATAATTTTTATACCGTCAGGAGCATGTAAAAAATCAGGTGTTAGAAGTTCGATAACAGCTTGAGGAAGTAGTAATCGAATTTCTTTTACAGAGTCAGCAAACTGTAAAGCTCCTCCATCAGCAAGATCATCTCTGGTTACCGATGTAATAACGACATGTTTTAATTTGAGTTTAGCTGACATTTCCGCAATCCGTTTTGGTTCTGTTAAATCAACACTTTGCGGTACCCCTGCTTCAATATCACAAAATCGACAATTTCGGGTACATTTTGAGCCTAATATTAAAAAAGTAGCAGTACCTCTGTCAAAACATTCTGACCTGTTCGGGCAATTGGCAGCTTGGCAGACTGTTTGAACACCATATTCTGTAATTAATTGGTTAACCTCTTTAAACTTATCTCCCCCAACAGCTTTAATTTTTAACCAATCCGGTTTTCTTCGTTTATTCTGATGCATAGGATTGTAAAGTTATGATTTATAGTCACTTTCAGTCAGTAAGTTTTTAAACATTTTACTCATTTTTTATCAAGTATAATCGAAATTGCTCGATAATCAAGAAAAAGGATAAACATTTGACAATTAAGGATATTCCATGATATATCGGAAATTTATTATTTTCCTCAGCATAGCAATTCTGACTTTTGCAGGACCGACACAATCGGCAGGGAAAAACAATATCTCTGTTACTAAAGTCAATAATACAACTATTACAGATATTCGTGTACGACCCTCTCTCACTACCGCGGACACTTGTATTGTACGTCATGACCAAGGAGTTATATTTCAAATTAATGGCTGGGTTGTCGGAAATGAATTGTATAAAAGTTTTATAGACCCTTCTCTCGGTTGTGTTAATCCATATCCTTTTACTATCACAGAAATTAATATGCCAATGACATTTTCTGACACAACTACTATAGTAGCATCGGTAGATGTAGAACAGGTTGATTATACAAATCCGAATTGTCCTTACCCCGATACTATCATGCTGGGTATATCATCTAGTTACTCTATTTCGATACCCGGCCCCGGTCTTTATAATATATGGATACCTCTTGACCAACCGGTAGTAGTTACTGAACCGTTTTTTGCAGGATTTTTTCTCGGTGATATTTCAAACCCGAATAGTAATCCTGCTGTAGTAACAGATAGTAGTTTGTTATCTATTTGTGCTTCATATAATGTCTGGGATGATACAATCGGGTTTATAGATTTAATAAATAACACATTTTATAATTTCCCCGGACAACTAGTTCTGTATGCTTCTGGCGTTACCGGCGGTGCAGCATCGCAACCAGCACCTGCCGTAACTATTCTATCTCCGAATAATAATGATAAGATGTATAAAACAGTTGAGATTTGGGTAGATGAAACTTCGGGATCATCAATAATTGACTATATCTCATTTTCTTATGCATCTGATACTAACTTTATAGAAGTCGGTAGAGACTATGACGGTACTAAAGCATTTCGTGACGGTTTGAATCCAAGTTTAAATGCAAGCGGGTATAATTATAGTTGGGATTTTTCAGGAATTCCTGAAGGCACTTATAATATCAAGGTAACGGCAGTTGATACACTTGGCAGAGAAGCATCAGATGTAATCTCTCTTTTCTTAGAACCGACACCTCCTGTTGCTGAAATAACGACACCGTCGTTCGGTTCTGATTTCTGTCCTTCGTTTGATATTTTAATGTCATCCAGTGATGAAGACCTTTTGTCTATAAGTTTAATGTATAAACGCTCTGAACCTAATTATTCAATCAACGCACAGACATTACTTTTATCAAGTTATGGAAACTTCTATTCATCAGCAATCGCAGCTTCTTTGGCAATCCAAGCATTGGCAGATAGAGGGAACGCCTATTTAATGAAAGAAGGTTTTAACACAATTACACCTACTCAGATGTCTTACAAAATGGCTACATATTTTTCAATTGCTGCTGACAGCGGTGTATATGATGAAAATATTTTCAAAGGACTGAAAGAGTTTAGTCCTACAGTCGGTAATGCACTATCGGTTGATTACAAAAGATATCCTGCATATTTAGACTTGAGAACTCAGATGGAAGTTAATGGTAAAGTTATCATGGCCGGTATAGGCGGAACAAGTAATAATTGGATACTCATAGACGGTTTTTACGGAACCGTAGATTTAACAGGTTCTTATCAAATCACAATAAGCAATCCTTTGAACGCATCAATTGATACCGTTCTATTACGCAACGTAACTCAAGGCTCTGAAATATTTTATAACGGTGATTGGCAACCTATTGAAATCATTATTGAAATCGGAGTAATCAATTGGACTACACAACTCACAACTTTTGGAGCTGATTTAGATAGAACAAATGGTTGGGCATTTAATTGGACACCCCCTAATCTTTGGCAGGGTTCGGACTATTTTATTCAATCTGAAGGGACAGACCTAACAGGACTCAAAGGATACAATACAACAATGTTATCTTATGACTGTACTCAATTTTATCTCGCAGGTGATTTAAATAATGACGGGTCCGCTGACATAAGTGACTTAGACTATATTGTAAATTATTTTACCAATCAAGTCCACCTCCTGTAGGAGGTGATGCCCGAGCAGACACAAATTGTGACGGGTTTTTAAATATCACTGATATTGTATATTATGCAAATTTTATTTTTGGATTGACTCCTACTCCTTGTTATTAAAATATAAAAAGCCCGCTTAGGCGGGCTTTTTTTTACTTTCTACTTGCTGATGCCGATATTGCTCTGCGAGCTACCTGCGGTGATACACCACTAATAGAGATAAGAGTATCAACAGCAGAGTCAAGATGTTTCAGCCATTCCTTTTTCGGAAACTTATTTTTTAAATCATCGGTAATTTCATCAGCAATTGTCGCAATATATTGTGCATATTGTTTTCTTTTACCAATTTTTAAAAATGGAATAACATACTTGTTGGCAACATGTCCAACTAGAATCATCCCTACTGAACTGAGTAACCCGAGCCATGATGTTCCCTGTGAAAAAAATGAATCCATAAAATACTCCTTTTTTACCAGCTTATCTGCCAGCTTGTTGTTGATGGAATTGTTAATCGTTGTCTTAAAATTGTACCGTCTTTTTTTGCTATTGTTATTTCATACAGTTGACCGGAAGGGTTTAATGAATCAGAAGGTATTAAATCCAAATAGAAATATCCTAGTGAATCTGAAATTGTAGATACTTTAAAAGGGGATACAATAATTTGTCCGGAACGAGCAACTCCTCCGGGAAGTGATGCTGTGATAGTTGCCTGAGTTTCGGGGATGCCGTTTATATCATAAATATATGCATACGCCCGACACAAATTCGGTTGGGCAGGTTGACCGGGGTCAAATGTATATCCAAAAAGGGAATCTTCTCCCTGACCTGTAACAACAATCGTATCAAACGAATTAAAAATATACCCCGGAGCATTTGCTAAAAGAAGATAACTTCCCGGATCAAGATTAAAGGATAGTTCTCCGTTTGCATTTGAACGTCCCGATGCTATAAGAACAGTTTGGTCTAAATTCCGTAAATATGCGGAGACCGCAGGAACCGGAGAACTGTTTGCTGAATCTATGACCGTAACTTTGTAAGCATATATTCCTGCTCCGGTGCTATTGAGTGAATCTATTATTATATTAACTGAATCTTGTAATACTTTAAGTTCCGAAGCATTTATATCAAATCCGCTTCCGGTACCGATTACTGTGAAACCGTCACCATTGCCGGTACCATTTGCCTCCGCTTTTATACCGTTTCCTGTTCCGGTATTTAAAGCATATAGTCCATTACCCCCTTGGGTAGATTCCAGATACATGCCGTGTCCACTTGATGATTGCGAACTGGCATAAATTGCTGAACCGTCGGGATTATTAATAAACAGCTGTTTTAGCTCAAGCTGAAAGTTCGATTCACCGTCAACAAGTGCCTCAAGCGAGTCCGCGGCATTGCTGTCATCAGATATTGAAAGGATATTTGCCTTGGCATTTACCGAATCAGAAATTGGATTAAATGTCGACCTGCTGGAAAGGGTTGCATCGAGATTATCTAACCGTGTATTATAATCAGACCCTGTATACAGTTGAAATGTTCCTGTATGAACTGTTGTCAAACCAAGCGAAATATCTTTGACCGTTAAAAGCCAGGAATAAACACCCTGTGACGGACTGGCACCGTCTATATCGGCAATCGCAACTCCATAGGAATAACAAGTTCCTATATTTGTTTGCGACTGACTTATGATATTACTATTATTTCCTAAGATAACAGCTGTATAGGCAACAGCACCTTCCGGGTAGAATGTGATAATTCCGATTGAATCTGTTGCGGCTATATCTATTAAACTTCCCAAGGAGTCTAAGTTATAAAACTGTAGTGTTAAACTGTCGGCTCCATTGCTTCCTGAATTATTTACTATATTTGCTTGTATTGGTTTCGATATACAGAATAAAGGTATTAGTATTGATAGAATAAAAAGTCTCACTCGTTTCTCCTTATGTTAGATATTACTCTTCTACGAATTTGTATACCTCCACCACCGCCTCCACCTGCTGTATAGGATATATACATTGAATACTCGCTATTATTATTTGATGTAGCACCGTCGGCAAACAGATTATTTGAAGGTGTCGGGTCAGAAGTTCTGTACCCGGTTATTATGTTTCCATCGTTATGAATACGAACCGAACTTGCATCGATAGTTTTATTTCTTACGAAAATCCAATAATCTGTTGCTGCTGAAATTGTTCCGGTAATAGAAGCAGACCACCATGTATATGTGCTAGTATTGATTTCGATTTCAGCACTTTCTGCTATCAAACTATAGGGATAGCCACCTGTATCATCATATATTAGAATTACTACTGTATCTGTTCCATTCCAATTATTGTGACCGTTGATAAATGCTGTTACTAATGTACCTCCGTTTACGGATCTATATTTTGAACCGTACAAATTTGTACCGTTATTATTACCAATCGTATTTGATGAAGTACCTGCAGTTGTATATCCTATATTATCCGCATAGATACTTGAGCATATCAACATTAGAGATAAAATGAAGCAATTGAATATTGTTTTTTTATTCATCTTTATTTTGACTATTTTGTTTGAAGGTTTTATTGCTATTTTTTTCCAAGTTTTCTTTTCTAATTTTGTTAAGCATTTTCCAGAATTTCTTTTGTTCTGAATTCTCCGGTGATAATTTTCTTCTTAATTCTATCATTTTAAGAAGGTCTCCTAACTTTATTTTTTCATCTCCGTTTACAGTCAATTTTTCGTAATAGTTTTTGATAAGGTCATCCAACACATCTAATTCTGCAAATTTATCATCTTCTTTATTTTCCAAATAGTTTATCCTCCCATTTCAATAATGTATAAATCTACGGGGACCGGATTTGAAGAACTGCCGGAACGAACTATCTTAAAGCCATTACTTGACTCATCGCCGACTATAAAAGCTGACTCTTCGTTTTTTTGTTTCACAATGACTTTCGGATTGACAAGAGTCTCAGGCAAATTGTTCCCCTTATGATCGATAAGGTCTTTATAAGATATGAGTTGAGAATTATCTCCAATTGAGAGAGAATTAAACAGAACAGAAATAACAGAGTTTATATTTTCTGTTACAATATATTCAAACTCCCCCCACACGACAGTCCCATAAATATTGAGGTTTGGGATATACCAACTTCGTTTTGTATTCACTAAGGCATAGCCTGACATAACAATTCTCCAATTAACTATGAGTAGGTTTATGTGGTTTGTTCTTCGGTGCTTTAAATGTTAAAACTAATTTCTCAGACCTGCTTGTATACAGTTCAGCAAGTTTTATCCAGGAGGCTGCACTTGTATCTTTTTTTACAGGACTGATAAGTTCTCGCATAGCCGATGAACGACAAAGAATTTCTAAAGCACGATATGTTGCAGCAGTCTGAAGAACTAAATCGGCACCAAACTGTTTGTCCGGATCGACTTGGTTTTCTATAATAGCGTTTGCCTCTGTAACTGCATTTTGTAAAATTTCATCGGTGTAATTATTATAAATCGGTGCATAATTGATATAAAGAGTCTCACCTAATTGAATATTACCCGATACTGTTCGTTGAAAGAAACCGTTGCTGTAATCTATTTTATAGTCTGAATTTTCATTATATAATGAGTACGGTATAAAGAAAAAAGTCAGAGACATACCTATATTAATTTGTCCCGATGATTTAAGAATACAATTACCTTTGTCATAATCAATCAGATAATCTATATTTTCTTTGTAGATAGTTCCAAGTGAACTGTCAGACGCACATATAACAGACCCTCGAACAAGAGGAGAACTATAAATTGAAAAAGAATTAACGGTTAATAAGACATTAAAACTACTCGGTACATAATCTGTTATAGTTTTAACGACTACAGAATTTTCTTTGATAGAACCGCTAAAAAATTTTAATGATGCATCGCTATCACAAACCAGACGTTGGTCAGAGATTGAATTTGAAACAGGCTGTATGTATTCTATATGATTTCGTATAAGATCAATATTTGTATATGACATTTTATCTCCTTACAGACGTTGATGTAAGGTTTGAAATCGACGAAAACTGTGAACCTACTGGAGCAGTCGTAAATGCCGACGTAACTTCGATTTTGATCCAAAAACGATTTACACCGTTTACATTATTTTTTTGCCAATCTTGCGGAGTTGAATCAAAATCATTCCAGAGTAAAATTTCTTTATCCGCATTGTCTAAGTGAAACAAACCCTCTGAAGGTGTAAATGACTTCCAATTGATGCCATCAAAATATGCGTATGTTACCAATCCGCCTATACCGGCAGTAGAAAGCAACATACGAATAAATCTAAATTTTAAATCCGAACCGCAATATATCTTATCACCTATCGCGGTGCAGAGTACCGATGATATCGAATGGAATATATCAGTTGAAGTGGCACTTGATGACTCGGTGGTTTTATCTTCATATGATGATGAGCTTACATCATACAGAATTAGAGAATCAAACGTAGATGCTCTGGGTTCCAAGACAACAGGAGTTGAGAAAGTACCCGCCTGTCGATTGGTTTGTTTCATCAGAAATTGACCGGTATTAAATTCTGAAAGATAGATAACAACCGGGATATTATTTATCAAAGTCAACTGTGGGAAAAATGCTTCCGATGTATCTAATACTGTAATAGCACTCCAGTTGTTTCCGTCATACTCACGATAGTTTAATTGGGCATCATCATAGACGACTCCAAGAAATCCGCCCGGCAGCACGGTAGCATCAAAATGTTTATCAATATTTGGACCGGAGGCAATTGTATATTCTGTTGACCATGCCGTCCCGTTGAGTTGTCTTGACCTTTCTCTTATATATCCCCACTCAGCTATATAAACGACAAACAAATCATTATCTGATGTCATGATTTTTGGTATTGCCATTAGTAATCCGGTTGCGATTATTTCTCCGTCATCAGTTGACGAAGCCCCCCAGGTCACAGCATTATCGCTTGATGTCTTGACATGTAGAGCAAACTCACTTACAAAGAACTTTGTAAAACTGATATACAGCTTGCCTGTTGTATCAATTGTAATTGAAGGTGTGTTTGTATATCCTGCATTATAGACATACACTTTTGAACCGATTGTCCAACCGTTATCTGTAATAGAAAGTTTTATAGAGACCATATAGTTCGTTGTTATTTCACAATAGGCAAGATAGACATCTCCGTTGTCACTCATAACTGTATCTATTATATCACTAGATGAATCTGTAGCTATTGTTGTTAATGCACTCCAGCTGTTATAAGGAGAATTTGAGAATGAATACTTAATATCGTTATTAGAAGTTTTATAGACTGCTATCATTCGCCCGGCATATTTGCCGATTCGAACTTTCATAAGTTTTTTCCCCGTAGGAGATCCAAATCCGCCGGTAACTGTTGTTTCGGAAAGTTTAGTTTGCATATTTCTCCAAAAGAAATTCAGGCTCTTTTCAGAGCCTGAACAATTTAGTTTTAGTAGTTGGTATCCAAGACAATTGCTGCTTCTTTCAATATCTTAGCATACGTGACAGATTCTGAAATGACAGCTTCCTCAAATCGTTGTTCAATCACTTTATCGTATTCTATCATAAGAGGTTGTGTGATGACCTCTTCTACCGCAAAACGATTATCCAATCCGATAACTAAATCTGTAGGGACTTCATCGGAACGAACTAAACCTGCTCCCAATGGATAGAACAATTCACCGGAATTCTGAAAACGATACCCTGCCATAGGGTCTTTAAATTCGCTTAAAGTCAAAATTGATTTTAACTGATTTACATGGCATATAATCGTATTCATTTCAAACGGTGCAAAATTCGACCAGAGAGTAATCAAATCATCGTAGGTAAGCGTTCCGGTTAAAGCAGAGTTAACAGTAGATGCTGCATTGTTGTTACCGTCACCGTTAATAATACAATCAACCAATAAACCGATTTTATCGGTTTGAATTTTGAAACCGATATACCATAAAATAACTCTAAACTGTGAGGTTGTCCGATACCGAAGAGCTTTATAACTCGTTTTCAGAGCAAGACCGTAATCCACCATATTAACCGCATGATTCTGCTCAGTTACCATCAATTGCGGAACTTCGGAACCGTCACCGATTGGACGTAATGAAAACTTGGAAGTATCATCGGTATTAATATAAAACGGAGTATATGAATTACTGGCTACGGTTGTCGAATTTGCAATCAACTTGTTCAGTTCAGGTCTCATCGACATACCTTTTTTTACTTCTCTGAGCATAAATTCCGGAAGCAAAGCCGGAGCCTGTTGATAAAACTGTTCAACTGTTGTAGGTGACTTACCGGAGAGCTTTACACCTGCCAATAAGAGTTGACGTTCAAAAGCATCTAAGGGTGAACCAAACCCTGACGGGTCGTATTCATCAGATTCAAGTAGTTCTGATAAAGTACATCCTTTGGTATCAGCCTCGGAATAAAGTTCTTTTGAAATTTCAAACGAAGCAGTTCTGCTAAGGTCTATATTCCCGGCTGATTGAAACAGTTCTTCGTTTTGCATCTGGTTCAATACAGATTGCGATTTATAAAATTGATTAAAATCCATTATAATTCCTTTCTTAATTTAATAATATGATACAATCAGTTGTACCGTTGACATCAAGCACAGTACCTCGTGCGACATTGCCACCGGCAGGGTCTGATGCTACAGTCGGAGCTTGTTTAATAGTACCGCTGCCTCCACCGACTACTTTATTGCCAACAACCGGGTATGTTGCCGCTATTGCCAGACGGCAAATTCCACCAACTTGTACTGTTGCTACTCTTTCACCGTCATCATTATCGGTAAGTGTAAGAGCAATTAACTTTCCTAAAAGCTGTCCGTCTGATGCTAACGGTCCTACTTCGCTGTTACCACTCAATACAACCGGTTCACCGATATTCGTATCTTTTAAATTATCAACATTCGCTGTTTGCGAAATTTTGAAGGCCGCTAATACCGGTGCAACTGTTTCTAAGTTATGATTTCGTACTGACATAATTACCTCTTCTAAAGTTTATTTATATTTTCAGGGAGAATTCCCGCTGTATAGGGATACAAATCCCGCAACTATCGGTATGATTTATAATCTTTATAATTATTCTTATTTTGTTTCGCTAGACGAAATGTAGATGGAAAAGCAGCATGGAACCTTGATTCGGTTTTATCAAAGTGTTGTAACAGTTGTTGAGAATTCAGTTTTAGAAGCTCTTGCAATTCCAAGTCGTTTTCTGTGATGTTCTGTCTTTTTCTGGTAACTGCCAATATAGCTTTTTCCATAATTCTGATTTTTTTGACTAGACTCTCCTGCAGCTGCTGATGTTCATTGTTGATTTTGATATAGTTTTCATAGAGAAGATGTATCTTCTGTAAGTGCTGAACCAAACTATCAAAATCAATTTTTTCTATATTCTCAGAAATAAGCTGTACCCGTATTTCCGACAACTCTTCAATATCTTGTTTAATCGTTTCCAACATCTGCTCCTTTTTTATTTTCTAATAAGAATTCAATCTTACTCAATCGACGGTCTATGTTTTGGGAAAACAGATAAAACTGTTCCTTTGATAAGACTCCTTGATTTAACATATACTCAATATTTGTAAGTTTTTTGTCTAACTGCTCAACAGTTTTCATTTCAGCCTTTGCGGCAAGTTCCACCTTGATAGATTGGATACTGAGGAAATAAGATGTCGCCACTCCCAGAATGACCATAATGAATTTAATCATCGGAGTATTAAGCATTATAAATCCTTTCTCTTCTTTTTTTTTCATAATTCCCTTTTTTAGTTGACGGCAGATTGATATTTAACATCATTTTGATATTGAATTTGAAAGGAATACAAGATGCGAAAATTTATATTATTTCTGTTTATATGTTCACTCTCAATAATAGGATGTGAAGATTCAAGTAATGTAATTAACACTCCTCAAGGCGTGGACGGTTTATCATTGTTAGGTCTGGCAGACGGAAGAACAATGGTATACATTCAGACCGATACAGTTATCAATCCCGAAACGTATGGTATTACAATAACCGATACTATTTTATCAATTCTGATTACCGGCTCTGACAATGACTGGATTATTCACAAAGATGCTGAAAAGCTGATAAACCTCAAAGTGGGATCATCTTCAATTATTCAAAACGGTTACTGGAAAAAATTAACAGCCAAGATTCACTGTTTTATTATGCTTCACCACCACTTCTACTGGAGCGAACTTTATCCCCTGAGCTTTCATGGGATTACTACACTCCATTTTATGCTCCAAATGCGGTTCCTATGTATCTGCCTTTTTATTATGCAAATTTTGGATATAAAGTTCAAAAGGAATATATCGGTGTTGAAACTTTAATAACCCCCGCAGGAGAATTTGACAGTTATAGATTTGACCTCTTACTATTTACAACAGCTTTCGGAAACAACCCTATAGCTGAAATATCAGAATTTTTTGTTCCCAATATCGGTTTAGTAAAGCAAAATACGAGTATCGGAGCACTCAGACGTTCTTTAATACTGGTAAATTATTCTAATTAACCTGCGATATAAGAAATTGTTCTTTTCCGTTTAACAAAATTGATTGTATTACAATTTTGTTCGGTTTAAACTTATCTAATTCTATTTGTAGCGAGTCTTTTGTTTGAGAGACTAACCTAATTTTCCCCGAATTATATTTTGTAAGTTTTTGATGTACACTGTTTATTCTATCTACTTTGTAAGCAATAAATTTCTTGCCGTTTGTAAATAAATCTAAGTTGAAGCGATTTATTCGAAAATGTAATTCCCTGCATTCTTGTATGACTGAAAATGTCATCTGTTTATCTTTATCGTATACAAACTGATATTTAGAAATTGATGTCTCTTGGACGAATTGATTATGTTGAAGAGGATGATATAAAAACCCAAGATGATACGGTGGTAGATTCTGCAATGACCAAAGACGTATACCCTCTTTAGTCATAATTGATTTCGATAGTTTATCTATTTCATTCTTTTTGGCAACTTTATACCGCATCACTTTTATGTTTTGAAATTCAGATTTCAGAATTTCATAGGTCGGAAATAGTCGAAGTTCGATTCTTCTTACTATACTATTTTCACCCGATAGATATTTTTTCAACTCAACCAAAGAACATCTTTCTTTACCTCGATAACCTATCAATTGTCCAAAGTGATTTTGAAGGTTCTTAGGATACTTCCGAAAGAATTTATTGATAATCTTTTTGGGTATCTGCATCTTATTCAAAACATGAAATTCAATATTGTCATGTGTTGTTGAGATAAACATATCTAATCCTATATACCGAGGAGTAAGAAGATACGTTGATTGCTCACATAAAAGATGCGATGAAGTTATTTCTTCAACAAAATTATCACTACAGTTCTCTTTTTTGTTTTGTAATTCATTTGAAATAGAAGTATTCGGAACAGCTCCTCTGTATACCAATGAAGTTTCCAATACTTTATCAATTTGTGTGTAATAAAAATAACAAGGTTTTGAAATCGAATTGCTTGTATAGTTACGAAAAGGTTCATGACGGCACGTTCTAATATCATTCCCACAAATTGAACATTCAGGAGTTATGTAGGTAAACCCGATAGAACATTCTTTTATAATACCACCGTCAATATTTTTTTGTAAATCTTCAGAACTATCAGCAGATTTCATCCAATAGAAATAACTTTTTACCCAATGAGAGTTATCTTTAAAAATAACTTCCGCATGAAAATTTCTTCCAATCGGGAGTTGATCTTTTTTATGTCCTACCAACACCGGTGAGTCAACTATTAAATCTTTGATTTTATATAATTCTGTTAGAGGAAACTTACCTCCATAGCTGTTTATCTCTTCTGATACAATATACATACATCTAATATGTACATCATCTTTTGTAAGTTTGACAGCAGGTTTTATATTTGCGTGTAACTTTTCAAGTAAATCATCGACTTTACTAATTTCTGTTTCGCTTAGTGTCGCAAGTAGTTTGCCTATATTATTTTTCATGTATACTCCATTTATAAGATGTATAAAAATTGAACAGTTATTCATTTACCCAAAATGTCTATCTTTTTGCACATTACTCTGCAACTAAAATCATACAAAGAATCACTTAATAGAATATATTCTATAGTAAGTTCTTCTCTGTTTTCAACTTAAACGATTAGGTTCAATCTGTTTTAAAATGGCACACCCTTTGCTTTAGCTATATATGACAATATAATATCTCATCAAAAAGGATTAATAATGCTTTTATACAAGAAGAAAACAGTACCGGTATTTAGATATTTTTTTGCGATTATTGTCTTAACTGTCGGATTAACTTTAACTGTTGTTGATGTCTACGGCATACAGCTCCCTTTTGGTCAGCAAGCTGCTGATTCTTACGATGAGTATATAGAGAATAAGGTTGAAATATCTGAAGATGCTACCGAGAATATTGACATTATCAATATTAAAGGTGACTACAGAAACGAACATAATCCCACAAATGATAATATACCTACTTCGATTCCCGAACCCGGTACGATAATTCTTTTAGCAAGTGGCTTAGGTTTGCTTCGAATGGCACGTAAGAAAAAATCATAGAATTACCCCTTACTTATCCCTTATTTGCCCCTTCTTTAGAGCTATGTTCTAAAGAAGGTTTTTTATATTCGTCCGATTTTAGGTGATATAAAAACTTTTTCTTTTTTATACAATGGCCATAACGCCAAAGCAAGAGCCATCAATGAATCACATTCATTATTGTTATCCCATCTTGCCTGACGCATTTCATCTTCAAGCGCCCAAATTTTTCCGTTACCGTCGGGAAGTTCCCATCTTTGGTACCATATTTTATTCTGTTCATGAAAAAATTCAACATTAGTTAAGAGTCCTGCTTTTACCGACTCGGTAAAAATGACCGGGGTAGGATTGTAGTCTTTTAATTGTTCAACGACAACATCACCTAAGCCGGTAGCATCAACTAATAACCGTCCCGGGTATTTTTTCTGTCTATTTTTAATTTTTTGAATAATATCTTTCCACTCATACATTTTAAATCGCTCAACAGAAACAATTATAGCTTTGCCGTCTTTTACCTGCAACGTAACTCCGACAGTAGCAGTTTTTTTTCGGGCTAAATCCCAGCCGCTTATATAAAACGGAACAGGTTCAACAGAAAAAATACTTATTTTGTCTTTATATTCATCTAATGCTCTGTCAACATGCACTCCTCGAATAATCTCACCGCCCGAATCAACAAATTGCCCCATTATATTCTGTTGGACTCTTCTATCTGAAAAAGTAGCGATACGATCTTTTATAGCATCACCTGAAATAAATGAATTCTCTCTACTATCCCCTGATTGAAAATAGCCTATTCTTTTTTTTTAAGAAATCTCAAGCATTCTTCTATAGAACCAATTTTTACCGTTTGGGGTAGAAATTAAATCAAGCATACCCTCTCGGTCGGCAAGCCTCATACGGATCACTTCCTCGACAACATACTCAGGATTTGTTTCAAAGGCTACCTCATCAAAAATAAAATAGTCATAGTCATTACCTAATAAATACTCTCCCCGGTTTTGTGTTGACCTTGCCTCAATAGTTGCTCCGTTTGAAAAGACCATTTTAGGGAACGGTGTTTTTGTTATAGTCAATAGTAAAGGTTCCAAGACTTTTGACTCTCTTGCCAAACTGACTGCCTGCTGAAATATTATATTAGCCTGGTCTTGAGTAATCGATGCTGTTACAATTCGATATTTTTTTCGTAAATCGAATTTTATATCTCGTATACGAAAAATTGCTCTATACAAAATTTTAATAGCCGAGACAAATGACTTCCCCCAACGGTTTCCCGTAACCAGCATATTTTCATTCGTATAAGAATTCTCTAACCATTTTTTTTGTCCGGGATGCAGTTCTATACCTAAAACTTCTTTGGCAAAATAATCAGGCTGTTGAAATGCTTTATTCCAATCGATATCATTTGACATATTTATTTTAAAAGTTTCGCAATCTGCAACGATGCTGCCTCTTTATCTAACAGCCCGGCATTCAACGATTTTATAATAGAATCTATATCCCGAGAACGTACTGCCGATTTATCGGATGCCTGATATGCAAATGTATTATCAAAGTTATAGGTACATTTTTCATGAATGCCGTGTAATGCCAGTTCTATATTTCCTATCCATTCTAAAAAAGATGATATCTCGGCTTGTACCGATTTTATAGATCTCATTACAATATCAAATTTAAATGATGCCCAGGTAGTTGTTGCTCCAAAAGAATATCCCAATAAAAACGGGGCCAGATTTGTACCGGCACATATTTCCTCTATCATAGAGCGATGATTCATAAACCAGCTATTTGTAACAGATTTTACATTTTCCGGACCGACATGATTGATTGTAACATTATCCCATGTAACCGGGTTTTCATCAATATCACATGATTTTATCATTGAAACGGTCGAGTCAAAATAACTATTAATACGGTCGATGTATGATGTGTCTCCCTCGCCGCTCATTCTCTCAGGAGGAGTAATTTGAACATGCAAACGATGAAAACCTGAGTTATGACTGGTACGACGCATATCATCGACTAACTGCTGTTCTATATATGAGACAAAAGGTATCGTATGTAAAATTGATTTCCCCAAAAGATTTTTTCTGTCGGCATTAAACGGAATCGAATAAAAATCATTTCTATCTAAAGATATTGCATGATCTTGAATTTCTAAGAAAAACTTATTCTTATCATCTAATTGAATATCTGATGCATGTACCGGCAAAAAACATTCAACTGACTTTCCATTTTTTTCAAGCAAGATAAATCCTGAAAAAAGTCCGTCTCGATAAAATGATCGAAATAATTCCGAAACAAATGAAACCATTGAGCCGGATTGACCTAATGAGTTATTGTATAACCTACCTGATAACTGTTTTAAGACCTCTTTACCTTTTTCTGAAGATACTGAAAACTCTCCCGGAGCTGCACTCAACCTTACCCATGTTTCAAGACAGGCATGTACGGCAGGAACAGAATCTGATAGAAATTGATATAACTGATATTTGAATCTTCCGTTTTGATAGTCAGAGATAGAATAATCCAAAACTGATTGTAATGAACCGGAATTCTGAAAGCTGTTGGTAGAACCGGATTTAAACATTGTACTATTTCTCAGATCAACCGAGTCGATTACCTGCTTTTTTCTTTTGCTGAACAAATTCATAAATTCTCCTTTTTACCAAGTTCAGGGATATATTTTCTCCACTTTTTATATATTTAAAATGCATATTTATGACATATAAAGACGCAAATATAGCAGGTAAAGTGTATTCTTCTGCATACAACTCTTGTACTCCGACAGGGCTATAATTTTATCTTGTTGTAGCACTATAACTTATAAAATGACCTAAGGACTATATGTTGGCATAAAAATTGCTTTGATTTAAGTATAATTAAGAAAGGTAAATTGCATGAAAAAGATTGTTCTCGTATTTGCTTTAGTATTATTTGCTTCAACGCAGTCATTTGCGTTCAACTATACTTACTATGATTTCGGTCAGGATAATATCTTTGACCATAATAATAACTATGCCCCGATTAGTTATCCATTCGGAATAGGAAATCTTCCTTCACCGGGTAATTATAACCCCGGCGGTGAATTCTTTGATTTGGAAGGGTTTAATATTGCTTCCGATGATGACTTTCTTTATGTCTCAATTACTAATTCATTCGGATATGAACAAGAAGGATTTCGTTTAGGTGACCTTTTTATAGGCGTAGGTGATGAAAAATACACTTATGCAGTAGATTTACAAGCCGGCGGAGCAAATGGTGGTTTATATGCCGTTAATAGCTGGAATGAAATTCAAAATGACCCTTACTCTTATTACGACTATAACGACATTCGTACAGCTGCCGGTGCTCATGAATTAGGCTCCGGAAACCTCTTAGGCGATGTTTCATCAATGATGACTTTTGAAGCCGGACTTGAAACTGATTTTATGAATCCTCGTTATGCTAACGGTGATACTTATATTTGGGAATTAAAAATTGACCGTTCATTAATTAACGGTGGCGATTTAAGTAAATTATCATTTCATATAAATGTCGGTTGCGGTAATGATTTAATGGAAACTACATACTCAGCTGTACCGGAACCGGGTACAATGCTTTTATTCGGTTTAGGTCTTTTAGGCGGAGCATACCGAAGACGTAAAAAATCATAGCTCAACATAAAATTTTAAAACTCCACTATTTAGTGGAGTTTTTTTTTGTTCTTTTTTACCTTTTTTTCTGAAAATACGCTTGTCACTCTCAAGAAATTCTTCTATATTTGCCATATAATATATAGCACAAATAGAAATATCCGATACTAATACAATGACTTACAATAAACAGTTTTTAATTTATTCTATTCTTTTATTCATTTTTGCTTTAGTTTCTTGCTCCGAAAATAAACCATTGGAAGCAAGATATAAAGCTGAAAAGATGTTTCACGAAGCTGAAAATGCTTTAAAAGATGCCAGAGCATTTTCTCCAAATCTTTCTGTTGCAAAATCTACAGAAATAACAAAACTTTTTAAATCATTAGTCGATTTTTGTTACTCACAAATAGCACAAACTGACTCATCTTTATCTCCGGTTGAATTTAATGAGTTCCATTATCTTACCTATCAAGCCGCAACTCGACTTTCACAGTTATATTATCTAACAAATGATTATAATAAATGTGTTCAAATAAACAACAGACTCATAGCTGAAATCAATATCCCTATCTCTCAGAAAGCATCTGTGTATATCAATTTGGGCAGGTCATTACAATCGGCAGGAGAGTGGGATTCATCGTATGCTGTGTATGATAACGCCCTTGAGATTTTCTCACCGCCACTGACCGATACGAAGGAAATAATTTCTTCGATTTTCAATCTCCCTCTTTATACTTTTAGGGTGGCTAACTATCTACGTAACAGAAAAGCAATTTCATTTGAATTCACCAAAACAGAAAATTATTATTTAAATCTCATTCATGACTTCAAAGGTAATAGATTAGAAATAGCCTCGCGATCAAACCTTGCTAAACTGTATGAAGAAACAGGTTTCTGGGAAAAAGAACTGACTCAGTTAGAACTTCTGACAGACCCGCAGTCAAAATCCTACTTTACTGTTTTACTTAAAACAGCAGATATTTTAGGCGGTAAACTTGGTAAACATGACACTGCATTAGTTTTGTATAATTTCATGTTTGACAGAATAAATGACAAAGACGAAGATTTATGGTCCCTACTTATGTTCAAAAAATCTTTAATACAAATTGATTTAGGTAACTACGAAACAGCAAGAACTTTGCTACACAATATTAAAAGAAAATTTCCCGATATTTACGATAAAAGCCCATTATTTCAATATAATTTCGCACGTTCATTTGAACTCGAAAACAAATGGAATAGAGCCGAACAAGAATATAACCTACTACTGGAAAAATTCAAAGGGTCTACAGAATCTATGATGACTCTTTTGTATGTAGTTGATTATTTTAGAAAACAGAATAATAATCAGGAAAAGAATCGATGGTTTGAAAAAGCAGATGCTTATTTCAACGAACTATCCGAAGCAGGCAAAGGAAGCTTACTTGAGGCACGTTCAATGCTTTATCAAGCCGATTTGTACAACCGAGATGACAACTTTGTGAAATCCGCACAGATATTAACAGATATTTTCACAAAATATCCAAACTCTGAACAGGGGAAACAAGCGATATTAAAGTCTATCAAGCTTTACCGGAATAAGTTAGAAAACCCTCAAAAGGCTGATTCTTTAACTGAACAACTCAAATCAACCCTTGCGAAATCCCCTATAATAGCAAATACTAAGGATCTTTTAGAAAACTAACGTGTACAATAATAAAAAAATGGAGAACCGATGATTACAACAGCTAAAAAAATCTTACTAATAATTTCTCTGCTTTTGCTGCCGGCACTTGCCTCTGCTCAAACAGACGGGTTCGGAAAAACAGACACTCTTTATGCCGACTTGGCAAAAATTGATGCTCAAAATTGGAGCATCACAATCTCATACACCAATGACCAACCGGTTGTCGGTTTTGCTGTTCCATTAAAAATGACAGCCGGACCAAACAGAATTGTTGCTGATTCAGCAATCTACACCGGTGGACGTATTGAAAATTTTGCTTTTAAGAATTATCGTCCTGATACTTCTATCCAATGTGTAACATTAGGAATGGTCGCAAACTTAGGACCGACTCATAATTTCTTGGCACCCGGAGCCGGAAGACTGGTAACAGTTTTTGTATCTTCTTTAGAAAATAAAACAATCGATAAGCTAATAGTTGATACAACTACGACATCCCCTAACAACTCTTTAATGGTTATTGCGGATTTGATTCAAGGTACCGATACTATTGATTTTAATGATAGAGAAAGACTGAAAATTTATCCTGCTTTTGTAGTACGACAAAGTAAATAATATATGTACTAAAAAACCCGTCTGCCTAGGCGGACGGGTTTTTCTTTGCATTTTTTCTACCTGATAATTTTTGGACTATCATCATCTTTTTCTGATTTTTTCTTTACCGTCACTCGGGGTGTTTCAGCTTCTTCAATAAATTGTTGCAACTTATCTACCAGGTCTTGTTCAATTCTTTGTTTTTTAATTCCGTCCTTCATTAAGGCTCTACTATCTAGTACAAAAAAATCGTCCAAGCCGGCTTCACGGCAAAGATAGTTCAACTCTGAAAATGCCTTCGGATCATCAGTCTTAGTTACAAACTTATAATCATTTTTTATGCTTACATTGACTTTGCCAAAGTCTGACTCAAATACAGATATATTATGCTGTTTTGAAATCTCTATGAGCTGGGCTTTTAAAGCATCTAAATCTTCTTTAAGTACTTTGCTTTCTTTATTTTTTTCAATATATCTATTGGCAATATCTTTTAATTTCTCAGGAGAAATATCACCGTCTGATGATTTTTCTTCATCTTCTAACATTTGATTATGAATTTTTGCCGGACAAATATCAGCATAATCACAAAACCTGCAAAAAGGACTTTCTTTAGGTGGGAAACTTTGTAAATCGGTAGCTTGTATCGTAGCAATAACCGCCTGCCGTAATTCTTCTATCAGGTTTTCTTCTTCATCCTCACGCATTTTATACCGCACCGATTCACCGTGTCGAAGAAAATACTGCACCAGTTCTATCTCTTTAAAATTCGGATAATTTGCCCGAACAGCTAACAGATAGAGTCCCATTTGAAAATGAAAATTTTTATCGGTCGGTTTTGCTAAATGTGTTCCGGTTTTGTAGTCAATAATTTCAATAACACCGTCATCTCTTTTAGACAATTGATCAATACGACAGCTAAACAAAAAATCTGAGTTCGGTAATGTGTAGGATAGGTTTAGTTCTGTCCCTAATAATTTTGATTGTTGGAAAGGTTGAAATTTATCGTAGTAGTCAGATAAAATATCTTCCCCAATTTTAATATAATCATCAACCGTATGATACTCCGATACAACTTCTATAAAATCTATTACAATATTATTCCATTCTTCATGATAAAACCGAATCATATCCTCTTTCGGAAACAAAACTTTATCTGCTCCAAGCTTATATAACTTCTCAAGTACCCTATGTACTATCCCTCCCATTATAGCAGGAGCATTACCCTTTTTTTCCCGCTTTATTTTATCGATATAGCTAAATTGAAATTTCTTTGGACAGTTTTCAAAAGTATCCAAGGCAGAGTAGCTGTATTTCCCCAAACGTTTTACCATTCATGTTCCATTTCTTTTATCTCTTTATGCTTAAAGTATGTAAACATAACTTTCAGAAACCCGTATCCTAAACCGAAATGAATTGTCGGAAAAAGCAAAAGACCATACAACATACACCCGAGATGTTTTTCTTTGATTGCCAAGACAAAAGAATATACTAAAATAATAAGCAGATACAATGCGGTTACTGTCCGAAAAACATCATACACCGTCGTAGAGATAAACGACAACACCAAGGCCATCGCAAAAACTACAACCGCTAATCCGGCAAACCATTGAACCGGTGAAAAGATATTATGTTTTTTGGCAAATTTAAACCGACCCATTCCATAACGATTCATCTGTTTCCATAATCCCTGAATAGAAGAACGAGGATAATAAAGCACTGTTAATTTCTGAGAAAGATATGATTTTAACCCTGCAGTTTTTACACGATGATTAAACTCAACATCTTCGCAGGCATCAAACTGTTCATCAAAATAACCTATTTTATCAAATACCGAACGTCGATACATAGCCCCCGATGAAGTTGGGTCAACCTCTCCGTCAAATTCAGCATAAATTTCAGAACCGGGATTATGCCCGAGTGAAGAACCTCGGCAAAGAGCGACAGATTTTTCAAATTCGTTTATATCAGGCGGAAGTAACGGCTGCGGACGACACAAACAATCTGCTTCGGTAGTTTCAAAAGTCTCAACAATATCGTTTAGAAAGTTTTTACTCGGTATATATGTATGACCGTCTAAGACTAAAATAAAAGGTGCAGTTGAATTTTTTACTCCGACATTTCTTCCCGATGAAGGCACTTTCCCGGGATTATCCAAAACTTTCAGTGACCCGAATCTTCCTTTGAACGACTCGGCAATAGATCTGGTTTTGTCAGTAGAAAACCCGTCAGCAATCACTATCTCTATTTTGTCCATAGGAAAATCTTGCAAATATATTTGGTCCAGAGTTTGACCTAAAAATTTTTCTTCATTCCGAACCGGCATTATAATGGCTAATTTGTATTTTGACTCAGCTGTAGTCATATCGTAATCCTTTTAATAGCATTCTGTATATGGAACTTTGTTTCATATAATATAAATTGATTGGAATTGAGAAAGAAACTAAAAATTAAGAGATTATGAAAGATTCTGATAGAATGAAACAACATTTTCAGAGCTTTTTAAAGTAGATAAGTCAGATACAAATTTTGCCCCGTTAATGGAAAGTTTTCTGGTCAAAGAGTCATTTTCTATCAGCAATAGGAGATTATCTGCTAAAGTTGAAAAATCGTTATACTGATACATTAAAATATTTTCTTTCTGTATCAAATCATTTACCATCCCAATCGGACTGGCTATAACAGGAATACCGTTTGCCATCGCTTGCTGAATTTCTTGGGCAAAATACTCAATATGATAACAATGTACAAAAACATCAGCCTCGCTAAACAGATTTTCTGCTTCATCACTACTTTTCAGAGTTATGCCTGAAATAGAACTATCAGAAATTATATTTTCAATTTCTTTTTGCTGTGAACCCGAACCACATAGAACTAACTCGGCACGAGGGTATTTCTGCTTCACCAACTTGTAAGCTTTTAAAAGACAGTTGACATTAAAGACATCCTCAAGGTATGTAGAGACTAATATCAATGGCTGCACATTTTCAATTACTCGTTTAGATAACATATTAGTTTGAACCTGTTTCTCAAAACTTACGGCATTAATTTTTCTCTGGTTTAGTGTCCTGCTCTGCCTAATAGACGGTACAATCAAACCGTCTGCCAATTTTAGGAAGAAGCGGGGAATTGTTCCTGATTCTTCAGGATAATAGTAGTTCTTGAAATCAAAGAATTCTACTACTACATTTTTCCTATAAAATTTCCCTAAAATCATTAATGGTATTATTTGAAACAAAAAAGAAACTGACGGAAAAACAAACAGATGCATTGTTGTATATGACTTGACACTAGAACGTAATAACTTTAAAAACAGAATAAAAGTAATAATCTCTTGAAATAATTGAGAGATAAAAGATAACCCTTTACTCTTCTTCACTAATGATTCATAGCTTAATATATTCTGAGTACCGTTTTCATCAGCTTCAATCATCTCGATATATTTACTTTGAACTAAATCTCTTTGCTGTTTATCTAAAAAAAGTGGCAGAACATACAAAACAGAAAGCTTGTCTAAAGCAGTATTCCCGACATCCTTGAGTACAGAGTCTATATGAATTCTTTTATTTTCTAAATATGACATATTTTACCTATCGACATTTTCTAATAACTTGTACCCAAAAAAGAGCTTTCCGATTAAAGTTTTTTCGCTTATTTCAGGTCAGGCAAACAATACTGTAAGCTACTATTATACAACACATTAACAACGCTGAAGTTTAACTGTATTTTGCCGGAATAAATAACTATTTCAACCCTTGAATCTTTATAATCATTTTGTATATTCTTTCTCTAACTATAAAGGAATAAAAATGCAGCTCGATTACACAAAAATAATAGCAAACGAACTAAATATAAAACAGTCCCAAACTACAGCAACAATTGCATTACTCGATGATGATGCCACTGTCCCTTTTATCTCTCGATACCGAAAGGAAGTAACCGGTTCGCTTGACGAAATTCAGGTTATGGCAATCCGAGACAGAATAATTCAACTGCGAGAGCTGGATAAAAGACGTGAGGCAATTCTCAAATCTCTTGAAGAACGGGAACTTCTTACGGATGAACTCAAAGAACAAATCGACAATGCTCTTACAATGACAGAACTTGAAGATATCTATCTCCCCTATAAACCGAAACGCCGCACCAGAGCCACTATTGCCAAAGAAAAAGGATTGGAACCGTTGGCAGATTTCTTATTTGAGCAACCTGACGATGATATCTATAAAGAAGCCGAAAAATATTTATCTGAAGAAAAAGAAGTTCTTACCACCGATGATGCCTTAGCTGGAGCAAGAGATATTATTGCCGAGTGGGTTTCAGAAGATACTTTTATACGTTCCGAACTGCGAAACCTTTTTGCTCAACAAGGTATCCTAACCTCTAAAGTAATTACAGGAAAAGAAACCGAAGGTGAAAAATATAAAGATTACTTTGACTGGAGCGAGCCGATTATCAAAACTGCTCCGCATCGTCTACATGCTATCAGACGGGGTGAAGCAGAGTCAATCCTGACAATGCATATAACTCCGCCCGAAGAAGATGCAATCGAAATTCTTGAAACTGAATATGTTGTCCAATCCAACCAAGCTTCCGAACAAGTCCGCACCGCTATACACGATTCTTACAAACGGCTTTTGACACCCTCTATGGAAACTGAAATAAGAACCGAAACAAAAAAATCTGCCGACACCGAAGCTATCCGGGTATTTGCCGATAACCTGCGTGAACTTTTAATGTCTGCCCCTCTTGGACAAAAAAATATGATTGCTATCGACCCGGGATTTCGAACCGGATGTAAAGTCGTCTGCCTGGATAAACAAGGCAAACTGATTCACAATACAACAATCTACCCGACCGGTTCTGAAAAACAACTAAACGATGCTGCCGAAACAATTAAATCTCTTGTAAAAAAATACAAAACTGAAATAATAGCAGTCGGCAATGGAACCGCAGGACGGGAAACAGTTCAATTTGTCAAAGATTTACAACTTGGCAAAAATATAACGGTCGAGATGGTTAACGAATCGGGAGCCTCGATTTACTCCGCATCACAAGTTGCCCGTGAAGAATTTCCCGAATATGATTTGACTGTACGAGGTTCTGTTTCTATCGGACGGCGGCTGATGGATCCTCTTGCCGAGCTAGTCAAAATAGACCCAAAATCTATCGGTGTCGGACAATACCAACATGATGTTGACCAGACTTCGCTTAAACAAGGGCTTGATGATACCGTTATCAGTTGCGTAAACTCAGTCGGTGTAGAACTCAACACAGCCAGTAAACAATTGCTCACCTATGTATCAGGTTTAGGTCCACAACTTGCTCAAAATATTATAGAACATAGAAACGAAAACGGTCCTTTCAACTCAAGAAAAGAACTGCAAAAAGTAAAACGGCTCGGACCAAAAGCGTTTGAACAAGCCGCCGGTTTCCTGCATGTTGCTGATTCTAAGAACCCCCTTGATAAATCTGCCGTTCATCCAGAGAGTTATCATATTGTCGACCAAATGGCAAAAGACTTACATTGCGAACTTATTGAACTTATGCAAAACGAAGAACTACAAAAGAAAATCAAAGTCTCAACTTATGTATCTGACAAGGTCGGCTTGCCTACTTTACAGGATATCGTTGCTGAGCTCGCCAAACCGGGACGTGACCCGCGAGAGCAGTATGAGACATTTACATTTGATGAATCCGTTTCTAAAATGGAAGATTTACAAGTCGGCATGCAGCTTCCGGGCATTGTCACCAATGTTACCAACTTCGGAGCCTTTGTAGACGTCGGCGTGCATCATGATGGATTGGTTCATATCAGCGAACTTGCTGACAAATTTGTCAAAGACCCGACAACAGTTGTTAAGGTACATCAAAAAGTCAAAGTAACTGTAACAAATATCGACATCCCTCGCAAACGCATCGCTTTATCAATGCGTGCAAAACGAGACGAAAAACTAACGTAATATCAAAAACAAACACCCCTTAACCCCCTCCCCGTGCTTGACACGGGGTCCAGTCCTTTCTCATTTAGAGTCATTGCGAACGACCGAAGGGAGTGTGGCAATCTCATCTTTTCAAAATGGCTTCAGTCACATATAAAACAGCCTGAAGGCTGATATATATTTCTCGAATGGGTTCGTTTCACATATAAAGGGAACCTACTTCTGTGCTTTTTCCTGTTCTTTTTCGTTGTAAATAAAACAGGCTTAACCTGTTACAACGAAATGGCTTTGCCTCAAAAAATGGCTTAAAGCCATTTTGGGTAATATTTATAGTAGTGTTTTTGTTCATGTTTAATTCCATTCCATCCCAGACTCCGCCTATGTCATCCCAGACTTGATCTGGGATCCAACATTGTTGTTTTCTTTTTCTAAATTTAGTCGTTCATAGTAAGAGATGCGTTGCTAAAAAATGGAGGATGTGTAGATATTTTGTAAAGTGAGGATTGGGGCAGTATAATTCATAAACCTTTGTCCTTTAATTGTAATTGACCTTAAATCTTAAAAAGAGTATCTTTCTAACATAACACAAATTGAGATAGGATTAAAATAGAGACCACATAATCATTTGCTGGATTAAAAAATATGATTACATTACACCAACTTCTCGAAACTTATGGTTTTAATCCTAAAAGAGTAAAGCTTGTCCGTCATGGCAACAAAGAAATACCAGTCCTCGAAACATATCAAAATAATAGAGAGAAATTCGAAGCTTATCAAAGTTTTCAAAGACTTGGAAAATTCGGTAAGGCTTCACACATCGCTGTCTTTGCTCCAGCACGAGGTACAACTGCGTTATTTTTAGGAGTATGGGATATCAAAGATGTCATCGATTGTACCGATTATTCTAAAAAAATGCACTCAACTATAGACAGACACAATTTCTCTGAATCATGGCATACAGACTCTGCATGGTACAAACTTGTTCGAAACACTACAACTGACGAATTATCGGAAAGACTAGTAATTGATTGGGGTAAATCCACAGTATCCTGGGTTCAAAACAAAGATAAAGAAATACTGGAAATAAGAAGTAAAAATTCCATTGGTGAATTTATTTCATATAATCAAATTAGATTGAGTTTTTATGATCTAAAAAAACTAGTTTCACAAAGTTCATCAAATTTTTCTTGGGTATCAGCACTGTCATCAGTAAATGGTATTTATCTGATTCGGGATAAGGCTAGAGGAAATTTATATGTTGGCTCAGCCTATGGAGAAGATGGGATATTTGGCAGATGGTCAGATTATTCCCGTAGTGGTCATGGAGGAAATAATAACTTAAAGGGTCTAAATCCAAGTGACTTCGAATTCTCTATTTTGGAGATAGTTCCACTAACTTTATCTAATAATGAAGTAATTCAGAGAGAAATGTTGTGGCAAGAAAAACTTGGAACAAGAAACTTTAGTGGTTTAAATAGAAAATAAATAAATCTCTTAATACTACCTACACTTATTCACGAAAGTTTAGTTGATACAAGCGGCTCTCGTTCTGCCCCTCTTACATTTTCCCTACATAACTAAAGTAGTTTCTTATTCTAAACTCATCTATATAATTCTGAATATTCTATTTAAAATACCCCTCCGTGCCAATATAAGTGAGACAGAAAGTTGAAACGTGTAAGTAGGGCGGTATGGAGAATATCAGATGTTATCAGAATCTGTACATGCAGAGAAAAAGAAAGAATCAGTTCTGTTCAAAAGTGTATCAAGCTCCG
>JAJRXM010000017.1 GCA_024276275.1 Candidatus Zixiibacteriota bacterium | reverse complement strand
TTACTTGAAAAGACCGATTGGAATCAAAGCAAAGTTGCTCGTATCCTTAATGTAAGTGAAACCACTATACGCAGAAGAATAAAAAAATACAATCTTCATCAATCCAATCCAAGTTATCTTTAATATAATCTACTACATATATATCCTTTCTTTTATACCTCGACTCACCTCGACTATGCATAGTCGAGTTTTAGTCCTCCTATCTCTTTAGTAAACAACACGTTAAGTTTTAGCTCGACTCACCTCGACTCTAAACTCGACTCTTTTCTTGAATTATCACAAACACTCTAGTCTATTATAATCCAACTTCACTTCACATTCTGTTCGCATTCAACACATTATACGATTTATCGCATTACTGTTCAACTTTGGCACAGCAATTGCAATAGTCTTTTGGCGTAGGACATTTATTTACAGTAAACATAAATAACCGAATCTTTCGAGAGTTTTGGTTCTGTAGCAATCCTCATTTAGTTTGGCTGTTTTGTTGCAATCGCATTTCAGCCGAACTGGATGAGTAATAATTAGGAGGTGAAATAGAAGATTTTATTAAGAGTTGTGTAAGCTAATTAAAATCAAAGGAGTTGTTTCTATTATGAGTAAAGAAAAAAATTTAAAACTAAGATTACTTTAACTGGAGAAAGCATCATGAAGAGTCAAGTATCAAATACCAAGTATAGTATTAAATTATTAGTAACTACTTTTTTATGCTTTATTTTCGTTAATCAGATAAAAGCTGCAACAATTTATGTGTATAATACTGACAAGATAGGAGATGCTATAAATATTGCCAATAACGGTGATCTTATATTAGTATACCCTGGAACTTATAAAGGGGAAGGAAATGTAAATCTTGATTTTATGGGAAAAGCAATTGAGGTTAAATCAATTAATGGTCCCGATGTTACAATAATTGATTGTGAACTTGCAGGTCAAACAAGGGCTTTCAAATTTAATAATAGTGAAACTAGTTCATCAATATTATCAGGTTTTACTATTAGAAATGGCAATGCCGGATATGTTCCCATAGGCTCTGGAGGAGCTATATTTATTAGTTCATCGCCGACAATTGAAAACTGTATTTTTGAAAATAATACCGCACTAATAGGTGGTGCTATTCAAGTATTTAGTTCATCATCAGTTGCCACTCCTATAATTAAAAATTGTACTTTCAAAAATAACTCAACTACTGATAATGGTTCTGGAGGTGCGATTAACTTAGCAACTAATGCAGGTGCTACAATAGAGAACTGTATTTTTGATTCTAATTTTTCTGATTTTCATGGCGGTACAATCTCCATATATTATGATTCACCTAGTGAGGTACAAATATTAAATTGCCTATTTCAGTCAAACTATACGGATGGTTGGGGTACTATTTATGTTGACCGTACATCGTATGTATCAATTTCAAGAAGTACATTTGTAAACAATGATGCTTTACTAGGGGGAGCCGCATTAGCAATATTTAATCAAAACAGTAATTTAGAATTCAAGAGAAATATAGTTGCATTCAATGGTACTACAGGATTAGTAAGTGGTAATAATGCCTTACCTACATTCTCGTGCAATGATTTTTATCAAAATAACGGAGGTAGTATTGTTGGTAGCTATGACTCTACAATTGTTGATGTAAACACTATATTTGAAGACCCTCTCTTTTGTGATATTGAAAATAATAATTTCTTTATTTCCTCTTATTCACCTTGTGATGAAGACAGTAGTAAGTGTGGTCTATTAATAGGTAAATATCAAGATAACTGCAACTACTGTTGTAACTTCGCAGGTGATGTGAATAATAGTAATTCTATTGATATATCCGATTTAGTATATTTAGTTGCTTTTATGTTTCAAGAGGGTTCACCACCACCATGCCCTGATGAGGGAGATACTAATGGCTCTGGACAAATTGATATTTCCGACTTAGTACATTTAGTTAATTATATGTTTGGTTCACCACCCGGATCAGCACCTGTATGTTCCTGAACTTTATTATATATAGATTAAAGTTCTATCTAATACTTAAATATACTAATTGATGTATAGAAAAAATACCTCGTTAGTCCCTCATCTCTAGGCCTACTGCGTTAAGGGTTGTTGAGCAATCTTATCGCAATAGAACATCGTTCTATCTGTACAACTATCAAGACGAGGATTAGTACCAAAAATACAACCTCGTCTTGACAACAAAAATAATTAATTTATAAAATTTTGATTATCGGGGAAACATTTTATTTCAGTATTGATTATATGAAGCTTTTATAGTTAATTGATTTTATGTGGTATAGAATTATGAAATCGTATAAAAATTATTTAATCAATCTTTCTCTCTTATTTACCTTGTGTTTATTTGGAGTGGCATCATTTTATCCGTTAGAGTCAATGTGGGGGATAAACCATCTTCAGTTCTTACCGAGTATATTCACCTACCTGTATTGGGCGGTTGTTGTAATCGTTATTTATCTGATGTTTGCTCCGATACCTATACAGTTTTTCGATAAGGTATTTTCAAAAGTTGACAATCTGCTTTGGGGAAAACGAATCTCGCCAAAGCTACTGTTTATTATTTTTTGTACAGCAATTTTTTATCTCTTTAGAGTTGAAACACATTTTTTGGGTGACGGGTATTTTTTGCTAAATGTTTTCGGACTTGATAAAGCGTATACGAATAACTGGATAGAACCGGGTTCAATTTTATTAATAAAAAATATACAGCAATTACTGGGTGGATATAGTACTAAAACAGCTTTGATTGCTTTCCAGGGAATTTCAATAGTAAGTGGGTTTATTGTATTGCTAAATTTTATTTCCATTATTGGAAAAATTTGTGATAATTCCAAAACAAGGATTTTTGGATTTGTCACTCTTTGTTTCTCGGGCAACATGCTATTGTTTTTTGGATATGTTGAATACTATCCTTTGCTATGGGCGGCAGCAGTAACATTTATAAATATATCTTTATGCTTTGTATTAGAGAAAAAATTGTTTTGGTTCTTAATATTACTATTATTAATCTCTATGTCTATGCACTTACAGGCATTTTATTATTTATTAGGACTTATATTTTTATGTATATACAAACAGAATTCAGACAAAATAATATCAATTTTTGAAAAGAAATTTACTTACATAACAATTTCTATATTAACAGTCGGTGTTTTGGTATTAATTTTATTGAATATATTAAACATCAAATTTGCTCAGATATTTTTGCCGTTTTATGAAGGAAAACAACATTATCCAGACTATTCGATTTTATCTTTCAAACATATTTTAGATTTACTAAATTTAAGTATCTTAATCTTTCCGGGGGTAATTACTATAATAATTTTGTATTTATTACGATTTAAAGAAAATTCTAATGGTTTTATAACGAAATTGCTGATATTATTTTCCATCGGTTCATTATTTTTTTTAGTAACAATTGATCCTGTTTTAGGTTTGGCAAGAGATTGGGATCTTATGTCATTAACCTTATTAACCCCATGTTTATTAGCTGTTTATAAATTGAAAGATGATAGAAATCTATTAACGGTGAGAACTGTCACAATATACATCATACTAACATCATTTATAACATTTTCTTATTTGAGTGTTTATACAAATGTTTTTTCTTCTGAGCAGAGAACTTTTTCAATTTTGAAACACTACGGTAATAAAGACCGAGGTGGATGGGTGGCATATACAAAACGGCTTAGGGACAAAAACCGATATAATACAGCAGTAATTGAGATGAACAGATTTTTTCCTGAATATGAAATATTAAATCAGGTATATGATTTGATGAACAGAAAAAAGTATTCTAAAGCGTTTGTTTTAGCAAAAAAATTGGTAGATGAAAAACCTAATCAGGCTGATTTTTTGCAAGTGTTGGCTACTCTTTATAGTAAAAAAGGTCAATATGATAAAGCAGAAAGTTTATATAAAAAAGCCTTGGTGACAAAAAAGTATCATGTAATTTATAACGAATTGGGACAATTGTATCAAAAACAACGAAAATATCAAGAGGCTCTAAAAGTATTTAAAGAAGCACATCGGCTATCACCAAAAACTACTTTTGTATCAGAAGGGTTAGGATTAACATATATTTATTTGAAACAATATAACATGGCAAATCTGGTTGCCGATTCTTTGTTTATTCAAAATAAAAATTCTCCCGGGGGACATTTGATAAAGATGACGGTTGCTTTGAATAAAGACAATCAAACGACAGCACAAGAGCATTTTATTGAATATCTCAAATATGGTTCACAACGTTCAGACTATAAAAGTAATTCCAAGTACTATCAACATCTATTGCAAAATAGTAAATAAAAGATTTGAGAAATCTATGATTCCAAGAGATAAGTTTGGTAACCAAATATACAGTTATATTTTTAAAACACTCAAAGAAAACGGCAAATTTCTTGTTAATCTTGGATATAGTGAATCCACTAATAAACCAAACCTTTTCTATCTAAGAAATACTCAAGCTTGTTATTATGCTGATATGCGTGGAACAGAAGATGTTGCAATTTGGAATGATACACGACCACTTTTTTATTGGAAATTCGCAAACAGCGTACCCAATTGGGAAAGAAGACATTTATTAAAATATGAACTAAGTAGACTGTTCCAAACACAATGTTCATGTCGTCTTTCTTTCTATGCACCTCGTAGTTCTATCGAATTTGAAAATATATCTATATTTATTGATACTGATAATGGAGTTTATGATTGGGATATTGGTTTTTGTTGCTATTGTAAAAAGGACTTTCAAAATGAAGGGGAATATTGTTCAACAGAATGTAGAGAAAATTATAAGAATTCTTTAATACAAGAATGTATTGTTTGTAAGAAAAAAGTACATTCATTTGATGACTGGGATACAGCTGAAGCTTTAAATGAATTATGTACTGTCTGCAATGAAAAAATGTGTTTTCATAATTCAATTGGACACCACGTAAATTACTTCCCTGAGGAAATTATATATGTTCATAGAGGTTGTCATAATAAAATACATCGGACAAACAATTATCCGTACTTGAAACCGAAACAATCCGATATTGATAGGTTCTATAATAAAGAAATATAATTCACTTTTATATTAATAATTCTATTTTGACATACACTTCTTTCTAACAGTTTTCTAACAAAACTAGCAAAAACAACAGATAATAGGAAGAAACACCAGATACTGTGTTTCTCGTAAGTAGTTGCTATTACTACAGGTTAAGATTTAATTGGTTCAAAAAAAATGTGTTTTTGTCTAATCCCGTTTTCATATTTATAACGGATAGAAATACTATTTTCGAACATTACACAAGTTTGCTGAGAGTGAGGTTGACCCCGCCATTTTTTACTTTGAGTCCCTTCAGCAACATTGTTGAAGGGCTTTTTGTATGTATAACATAGAGTTACACCGTCTAAAACAAAGTTCGAATATAACAAATCAACCATTTTTCTTTTATCGGTCAAATTCCTTGTATCCCAAAGTGACGGAAGAACTTGTAAGAGTTCTAATATTTTCTCAACAGTCTTAATTTTATGGATCGGGGAAGCGTTCACCGCCATGCTATTTTGTAGTGTCGATGTTTCATCCCCCCATTTTGCGGTGATGTTTTGCCAATGGCTTTCGGTGATCTTCTCTTCAAGCTTATCTATATAACTTTGCTCTGACCATTTTTGTAATTGAGCAAGTCTTTGTTCAATTCTATGTTTATCTTTTGATTGATTTGAATAGATAATCTCTTCTTGTTCTTTAAACTTATCTAATATTTTAATAGCTGATTTTTGATTAATAGAAATCGGTAACAATCCGTTTCTAAACTGTTGAACTATGTTATTTTCAGGAACGTAACACTTACTGTGTTTTTCTCGCATACCTGTGCAATGGTAATATACATATTTACCTTTTTTGATTTGTGCTGTAATTTTACAACCGCATTCTGAACATACAATCAAACTACCAAATGCAAAACTTTTTCTATTTAAGTGAGGTTTGTTATGAGATTTAAAAGCATTCTGAACAGAGTCAAATAATGATTTACTAATTATAGGTTCATGTGATCCTTTGAATATTTTACCAGCCCATCTAAATTCACCATAGTAAAAAGGATTTTTGAGAATTCTTTCCACTTGGCTTTTTGAAACTGATCGACCGCTTCTAGGCATTTTCAAAGATTTAGTTTTTGACCATGCTGATATTAAACTTAATGATGCTTTCTTTTCAGCATACATTTGAAACATTTCTATTATTAAATGAGATCTACTTGGATCGACATAAATCTTTTTTGTATTCTTATCAATAAGATAACCTAGCGGAATACTACCACCTGGGAATACCCCTTGAGATGCTTTTTCATTCATTCCTTTTTTAACTTCTTCGGAAAGATTATCTACATAGTTTTTAGCCATTAAAGCTTTAATGCCAAACATAAATTTTTCATTTGATCGAGAATTTTTACTAAGTTCTGAATTTTCTTTTACTAATTTTATAGTTAGATCATTATCATTTATGAGTTGATCAAGAGTAGCAATATCTTTGAAATTTCTTGAGAGTCGATCTGTTTTTTCACATAGTAAATATTTTATATCTGGATTTAATTTAATATAATCTAACATTTCATTAAATTTCTTCCGCCCTGATCCTTTTGCAGATTCAGATTCTTCATATATTTTAACAACTTGAAAATTATTATCTTCAGCGTATTTTTTTAATAGTTTAATTTGTGCTGGAATTGAAAAACCATCTCGCTCTTGTTCTTTAGAAGATACACGAGTATATATAAGAGCTTTATCCATTTGAAATGCTCAACTTTGTATTAAACACCTTCTTACATTCTTGCTTGGTAGTCATTTCATTATAGAAAGGAAGTCCAATAATTCGATAATTATCAGCATCAAATAAATGAATTATTTCAAAATTATCTTCAATCTCTTTAAGAAATCCTTCTTTCCATTCATCATGTTTTATTAAATGTTGTCCTTTAGGTTCTATAAATAACTGAAAAGATAAAGGTTTCCCTGTTTTCTTTTCTGTCAGAAATAATGCAAAGTCTGGTTCAATGGCTTTGCCATCCGAAAACCTATAAATTTTGAAATCTCTTTCATTTCTTAAAAGATAAATATCTTTATATTTTTTCTTCAAATCGTCCATTGCATGATGAATAAACAAAATCAAATATTTTTCTTCAGCAGTTCCGTAATTTTCATCCTGCAAATACCAATCAGCAGTTTTTAGATTGAATCTAAGTTCCTCTGGAGTCTTTTCACTACTCATCGCAACACCAAATTTCTTATCATCTCCACCTATTAAAATATCACTCGTTTTAATATCTGATATTTTTTTATTTAATTTATATCCTTTAAATTCTTTTGTTCCGATGAAATCAGTAGTGTTCATTTTTATTTTATCAGATAATTCATTAAATGTTTTTAATGCAATTTTATATTTATCATGATTATTTAAAGCCTGCAATTGAGATTTTAGTCCATATATCTCAATTTCTACTTCACCAAGATATTTCTCAGAGGTAATAAATTCTTCAATTGATTTTAAGTTTGGAAAATATTTAACTAAGTTTGAAAACATGTAAAAGTTATTTCTATCAAGTGCTTTTCTATTAATATGCTTTTCAATTGAATTCATTTTAATTGTCTTGCTCTTAATTTCTGATTTTGAATTAGTTGGATCATCTTTTTTAGTATCTTCAAAAACACTTGTTTCTGTTGTTATCCCAACTTTCAAACGATGCTGAAATAAAGTCTCTGAAATAATATCCTTCATGCTTTTTACAGATTGTCGGTTATTTTCTTCTCTCTCATTGACAAATAAAATTCCATTTTTCCAAAACTTGGTTTTCTTAATTTTGTCTTTTATTGAAACTGTAATTTGTTTTCTATTTTCTTCAGACGGTGCAATACCTGATCTAACAAGTTCAGCTTTTATCTCAGAGATATAGCGTGAATCATTAAGACTATGATAATGTAGTTCTTCTAATACTCTCAACTCGTTATTAATATCCTCATCATATTTACGCTTAAATCTATCCTGACTTTCCTCATTAACAAATGGATAGTATCTTGCTCCACGCCCAATTAGTTGAGCTTCCGAAATAGTAGTGTTACCTGCTTTTCCATGTTTGACATCTCTGGTCTCATATAACCTGACAATATCAAAAAGGTTCAGAACATCCCATCCCTCATTAAGCATATTTACAGTAAAAATAACTCTTACTTCGTTATGATCTGCTTCAAGTGTATTTACTTTAATCTGCTTTTCTTCACTATCAGATTTTGAATTAATAGAAATACATTTTTCCTGAGAGAAATCAAACTTAATCTCTCTAACAAGATTGCTATAAGTAATTTTATTATTCTTAAAAAATGAAAATGCCTTTTTTATAATACCATTCTTATTACTCTTTTCGATATTTTTTAAATCTATAACTTTTAGATTCTTTATCATATCGTTGAATTGTTGTTCTGCTTGTTCAGATTGAGCAATTGTTTTATGAGATTTAATTAAAATAACTGGCTTAAGATGTATTTGATACTTTTCAGCAACCTTCCGCTTATATTGACTCAATAGAACTGACTGCAAAACTCTATCCATTAGATCAAGATCAGATTGAATTATTTGAACGTCTTTAGAAAATTTATCTTCTCTAAATTCTTTAAGTGTGTATTGATATATTATTTTATTTTCATATTTTTCGCGGATGTCATTGTTAGATAAATCTATTGTTGCTGTATATTCTAACATTACATTGTTTGTATTACTTTGAAATACTTTATTAATAGTTTTTTCCCAACTTGTGCTTTCTTCTCTTTCTGTTTTAGACATCTTTGAAATGTTTTTAGTGAGTGCATTAATGTGATGAGCTTCATCTGAGAGAAACACTATTTTCTTATCTTTGAAATCCTCAAATGTAATGGAATTTTCCTGTGGATTCCATACACGAGAATGAAGTCCTTGAATTGTCGTAAATAGAATATTTATATTTTCCTGATTTACACCTTCAAAGTTATCGACTTCTTGTATTAAAACTTCATTATCATTAAAAACTATTTTTTCTTCAAAAAGATACTTTGGTGATGATTTCTCAAGAAAGTTTGCTTTAGTCTTTTTTATTATAGTGGTACTATTAACAATAAAAATAAAATTTCTATATCCAAGCTGAAAGAGATAGAGTATATTCGATGCCATTAGAAGTGTCTTTCCGCTTCCAGTTGCCATATTAAAAAGCAAATGGATCGGATGTGTTTTATCAGGATAATCGGTTTTATAATAAATAAAACGTGCAATTGCTTCCTTTTGATATTTTCTAATTTGGAAATTCTGATTCAAATTATCAACTATATAATCAGGCAACGCTTTATATCGTTTTAGAAATCCTAAATTTGAAACTGAATCTAATTTCTCTACTAATATTTGTCCATTTGCCATAATTATAAACTTCTCTTATAAAACTCTTTATTAAGCTTTTTATCTTCCGCATTAACTTTGTAAGTAGAGTCATCTAATTCACTAAAATTTACATAAAGATGGTTCTTATCAATACACTCATATAAAACTTGCTTCTGTTCAATAAGATATAATTTGTTAAATTCTTTTACATCGAATTTTTTTAAATCAATATCGTATCTAAAGAATGCTTCACCTTTAAATTTCTCGTATATCTTTAATAGTTTTTGAGTTGTGTTCGTCTCTTGAATTTCTGAAATATATCGTTCGTTCCATTCCATCAATTCCGCATACACAAAAGAACCTCCTCCCTTCCAATTCAAAGAATCGTTTATACTTTCTTTTTCCCCATTAATTGATTTCAATATTCTCTGAAAAGGAACATCTTCAATATAATCCATTTGTTCAATTGCTATAAACTTCCTACCCATTTTTTGAGCAATACTTGCTGTAGTACCACTTCCTGCAAAAAAATCCAATACATAATCGCCTTCATTTGTTGCGATAGCTATTATATCTCTCATAAGAAAAGGAGATTTCGGATAACTAAATGATTTTCTACCAAATAATTTCTTTAATTCATTAGTGGCTGTCTGCCCAGTATAATAAGGCTTATTCCATATAGTTTTTGCTTTCTCTCCCTTATAATCAGATTCTCTTTCTTTAGTGTAAAGTTCATATTTCTCTTTTACTTTTTTTACTTCAATATATTTTTCTAATCGATCAGTAAATGTTAAACTACCCCATCGCCAACATCTTTCAACACCTCTTTCATCAATAGGCAATAATTTGATACTGTCCAGTTTATTCTCCAAATAGAATTCACTCTTCTTAGGATTATAATAAATTGGGTAAAATAATCCTGGTCGTTCTTTCTTGAGAGAATTACTTCCACTTCGACGAAATCCTCTTAGTTTATACTTTCCGTACTTATCTGAAAATTTAAATTCAGATAACTTCTCATCTGATATTCCAATCGTATTTATTTGAGCATGTTCATAATCTTTCGCATAAACAAGCATATTTTCATGTGCTGTAGGAAAAAATTTATCATCTTGTCTTCCGCCAGGGTTATGGACAACAGCAATTACTCCTAATCTATTTTCTCTTCCAAAAATTTCGTCAAGTATAACACCCAAATAAAACAACTCCGAATGATCTATCGAAACTATAAATAGCCCATCTTTTGTCATCATTTCTTTAGCAACTTCAACTCGATTCTTTATAAATGTTAACCATGAAGAATGATTAAATGAATTATTATATGAAAAAGTATTGGCGGCACCTCTAGTATTATAGGGAGGATCAATGTAAATAAGTTTAATCAATCTTCTAAATTTTCTTTTAAACAATGTAAAGCAAGAAGATTATTCCCTTTAATAATAAAATTGTCTTCACTATTAAACTCTTTGATCTTCTCTTTACCTTTACGGTTAAATTTTTTGAAATTGGTTAACACTTTTGGTTCAAATAATCTATCTATTTCATCAGGAGAAAGTGTTTCGTTATAAAATATCTCGTTCCGTTTTTGATCTTCTTTATCCTGACCACCTTCGAGAATACAATCTTTGTATGCCCATGCTAAAACAACATCATTATTTTCTTTAATACTTTCATTGTTAACTTGTAAACCGATTCTATTCTTAAAGGATGTATAAGAATCAGGTAAGAACTCTTTATTATTAACAAATGAAATGAATTTGTCTTTATCAAAAATAATAATTTTTTTCTTTTTAATATCTTTTTCAATAAAAAAGTGAGCTTTTGAGTTTTTATCAGATAAAAGACTCTCGATAAGTTCAATATCAAGCTTGAATGCTAATTCAGTTAATTTGTTTTTTAATAACTTACCTTCGGAAAAATACCTATCGTCTTTTTTTAATATCTTTAAGAGGTCATCCATTAAGTTTTGCATATTTTATTTTTTCTTATTTAGAAGTTCATTTTCAATAACCTGATATACCCATTCTTGTATAGTCAAATCATTTTTAGCGACTTTGATTTTCAGTTTTTTATGTAACTTCTCATCAAGCCGTACATGAATCATTTTCCCATCTCTACGAACTGATTTTTTTTTCAGCATAAATCACCTATTTTTTTCTGTTATTGGTTATAATTATAACCATGCCAAGCATAGCTTGTCAAGTAATTATAATATCTTAGTGTCCATTATTGTAAACCATTCCATTTCACCATCTTTATTAACAAAGGAATCAGCAAACTCAATTCCAACAGCTTTAACAAAACTGTTGAGTGGTCTTTTGATTAATTCCCACGTACCATTGCTTTGTTTTGGAAACATTTGAATATCACGAGAAGTTGTATATCGCCTATACTTACTAAAAAAATGTGATAGTAAGAGTTCTTTAGTTAAATATTTTGATAAATAATTGCTGATGCGATGAATATCAACCTGTTTAATAAATACCATACGACCACCACCAACAGAACGCCATTTATTAGAAATCCATCTTTGATCAATATATCTATCTACTAAAATATGTAAATGTGCATGACCAGATTTTTGAGGTTCTACAATAGCAATGAATGTGATCGATTGACCATGTTTTCTTTTTAAATATGTTCTGAATTTATTCCAACAATTCCGAATGTACTTTAATGACTCTTCAGGCGTACAAGTTTTATGATCAAGTGTTAAAGTTAAGAAGCGATTGAGGTTCTTTTCTCTAGCAATTTTTGTTATCGCATGCTTTAACATCCGCACTCTCTTAATTCCACAATCAGGACATGTCCATCTTTTACATGTAAGTCGTGAATAACGGATTATATTATTGTTATTCACTTTCAATTGACCTCTTAATGTCCAACATCCACAAAATTTGTTGCGATTATTCTTATAATAGTCAAGTGAAGGTAAAGATTTAAGAGAATTAGACATAATTAACCTCTGAAGGTATTTCGAAAAATTGGAATTAGTGTGAAAGAGAAAAGAGAAAGTTGGTAAAAGGAAGTGAGATAAATTGAAATGCGATTAGTAAACCGTAAAGGCGGATCTAATTCATCATTAAACCCACCTAGGACGGCTGTAGATCCTCTAAAGTTGAGTGACCAGTATAGAGGACTACAAAATTTATTTTTCATCTGTATGACAAAGGATTGAATATTCGTTAAGAACTGCATCGGTGATTGCTTTCTTAAGTCGAGATCCAGGGAAAACGATTCTGAGATTCCTAAATTCACCTGTATTTTTATCAGGATAATTTATTTGAGGAAATGCGACCCACGGATCTTTGCCATCTTGATGAATAACATTTAGCTTTTTAATTGTTAATTCTCCGTGTGTAGTATCAAAAGTAATATCGACTGTAGCTTTTTTAGGATTTTGATTTTGCAATGGTTTCATTTCGACAAGAATCTGATCTTGCATTGGATAACTCCTTTGATTTATTTTTTTGGATTTGATTGTCTTGATCCCATTGAAAGAGTAGCTCTACAACCTGATAAAGACGATTGACATCTTCATCGGTGAGATCATCTTCGATAACTATACAAGGATCTTTTATTTCGCTTTTGAACATGTCGCAAATATAGACATGACTTGCTAAATAGCATCCAACAGCAAACAGTGCATTTGCTGTCATATTCGGAGTTTATTAGATAGATTATGACACGATATGAGTTATTTGATGTCTAAATTGTTGTGGTGTATAGAGAAATTATTTTGATTATTTAGGATAATTTTTTAAGACTTTATAACGATTACAAGCTTTAGCAACGGTTCTTTCATCTTCATAATTCTTAAATCCGTTTTGTTCTAGGAAATCTGACCATTCAGGATATGGTTTATCTTCATATCCTAATTTTGACAAAATATGAAGAGCAAAATAATTTCTATAACTGCTAATATTCCAAAACTTTAGATCTGGTTTTAAAGCTTTTGATAGTTTCTTCTTGAAATCTTGATCTTCTCTAAGTTCGCATTCGGAAAGAATTTTCCGACCATATTCTGAAGTTAAAAATATAGAATCAAGTTTGACTAATTTAAGAAATGCTTCGTGATCACCTTTTTCTGATCGAATAATTAACTCTTCAATATCTAGTTTATGCCGACAATCACAAGTCCATTTGATACGAAGTACTCTAGTTGCTAAAGTCCATAGTGGCATTCTTTCTCTAACAATATCGGATGAAATGTGATCCTTATTGACAGATTTCAATCGTTCAATATTTGCTAATTGCTCTTGAATATTGGATTTTTTATCCATCGGAAACAAGTCTGAAAAATCACCAATACTTGAAAATATCATTTGAGTAAGTTCAGTATCATCTTTCTCATAGTATTTAAGTAAATCGAAATTTACCATTTCATTGTATCTATCAACAAGTTCTTCTTTGTTGGATATGTTTATCAGATTTTCATTTGAGGCAAAACTATCAAAAATAGATAGAAAGCTTGAAAAAACTTTTTGTACTAAATCATCTGGGATGTGGTCACTCATTTAGTTAATGAGCAAAGATATTACGAAATAGTCAATTACTTAATTTTGATTATTAAAAGCTGTAAATCTTCAATTATTCGAGTAAAAGAATCATCCAACTAAAGAGATAATTTTTGTATTTATATTTGTAATATATATTTCGTCAAGTGGATCTAAATACGTTCTAATGTCGTCAGCAACCGCCCGCTTTAAAATCAAATTGAGATTGTATCTCTGCTTTGTATTTAGCCGTTATGGTTCCCAAATGATTAATCCATCTCTTGAAACATATGCATAAAATATCTCGGGTAACAGACCTCCGGAATCCACTTCCAATGTTACTCTCGAAACACCATTGCGAAAGGGTGTGGGCATTATATTGTATTTGAGATAAGTCAAAAGTTTACCATCGGTGTCAATCAATCCCCATTTACCGTTTCTCTTAACCCAGCACCGTCCCTCAGAAAACCTGCTGATTTGTTCAAAGGTTTCTTTGATTACAGTATTCCCATCTTTATCTATAAAAAACCAGCCACCCTCTTTTTCATTACCTTTGCCCTTTATCCCGGTAAGTGTAACACCTATCAATCCGTCACCAAAGAACGACTTAGCATCTACATATTGAATGGGTATTACAAGCTTACCGCTACCGTCCATAAAACCATATTTACCATCTCTTGAGGCTCGAATACGATCATTAACCACACGTTGTTTGGCGAAAAAAGTATGGGCAGGAGTTTCTTCGAATGTTGCTTTAATATCGCCCTGCTTATCGATGATAAACGAGCCATCATCAGTTGATACTAGCGCTCGGCCATCATAAAATGGGTATGCTGAGCTATAATGGTAAGGAAGTATCGTTTTTCCAGTACGATCAATATAGCCGTATTTGCCGTTTTTCTCAAGCTGCACTGACGCCAACCCTTCGGTAAACTCTTTTGCATCGTAGTATTTACATGAAATAACGATTTCACCTTTGGTATTCATAAATCCAGTTAGATCATTTTCCAATACTTGGCATAGACCGTCAGAGAAGAATGCGGCGAAAGGAAGTTTCCTCGGCCGAATAACTGTAGATCCTTGTCTGTCAATGAAACCCCATTCAACCGTTAAGAATGATACCTTGTCATTTACGGCTGCAAGTTCACCGCGGAAATTTTTCGCTGAAGACCACTCGGGGGGCAACACCCATTCTCCAGCTAAATTGATATATCCCCATTTATCCCTTTGTTTTACTGCTTCTATTCCATTCTTGAATGGTGTTTTTCGGTCTCTTATTTGATCGAATACGAAGGGGATCACCTCTTTACCAGTGACATCTATGAAACCCCACTTGTCACCACGTTTTACTGGCAAGAGCGAGACTGGAGGTAAATTTTTATCGGCCTTTTTCCAACCAGGGTTTTGTGATGAAGGGAGTAAGGTAAACCCCCCATAATATAATTGACCATCAGTCGACAATAGTACAACATCGACGATTGTAGATTGCTCTCCCTGGAGCATCATCCTTATGTCAGCAATATCCTTCTGATAGAGTAACTCCCCGTTCATTGACATTATGAACGCATTGAGCAAATAATCTATATCCATACCGTGAAGTGCTTGAGAAACGGAGCTAATACGCGGAAAACCGTATTTTATGTCCATCTGCAAACGGACTCCTGCTGAAGGATCTCCACTAATAGGCTCTGAGAGATCCCCTTCGCTCGCTCACTGAAGAAGCCAGGTAGCGTATACTTCTGAAAATATCCATTGCTTACCTATGAATTTCTTGGGTGATTTTTTGACGTAAAGAAGATAGTTGCGGACCTCCTCCACCGTTACTGCCTTCATAGCATCAAACAAATCTTGACCACTGTAGCGCCCGACTTGAATGGTTTGTGGAGCCATTTGTTTGCGCATCTTCTTAGAGGTGTAACTCACATCTCTACGAATAAGAGTAAGATATTCGTGCTCAGAGGATATCCCATCATTACGCATGTTTTCAAAATCGAGGAGAGTGGAGCCATCAATAGAAGTGTAAGTAATTGCCAATGTTGCAATATCCAAGACAATGCTTTGGTAGTATCGATTCAATGGTTGTACAGACAAGTCGATCAGAAGGTTTTCATTGGCCGTTGGCTTGAAGCCGTCTTTGAAAGATAGGCTAAGAATTGTTGTCTTTGCCTCCAGTTCAATGACATTTGTAGTTCCCACATGCAGGTCATTTAGCGGGCGTTTGCTGTCGTAGATAGCATAGACTTTTCTTTCTGTAGCGTTGGGTAGAATCCCACGTTCTGAACCATAGTAGATTCCATATTTATATCCATTTGCATCACTCGAACCAAACCGCTCCGCTTTGAATAACACATACTGTTGTGAAAACGTTTCCTGGGATTCTATATCTCCTGATACTAATAATAATAAAGCCAGTACAATATATAGTTTTCTCATTCTGTATTCCTTTGTGGTTTGGTATGTATGTCGTCAGAAGCGTTTGGACAGCTCATAGTCTAAATTATGTCATAGTGTCAGTTAATACAAGTTCTTTATTTTTCAGTAATCTTTATTCTTTTCTTCTTTGTTTTTGGTTCTCTTGTTTTCTTAATCTTAACGTTTTACAAAGGAAACAATTTCGAGTTTGAGTTCTTCAGGAGTATAATAATGAATAAGCAGATTAAATTTTTCAATCAACGCATGATATTGTTCAATCTTGCTTTGAAACTGTGGCTGATATAAACGACAACGAATATGTAACATTTTTTTATTTTATAAGATAGCCTTGAGATAGCAGGGACCGTTATTTGAAAGCAGTCTCGGATTATGCATAACCCTTCACATGGCTGACTTCAACCTTCTCTATCTTACTATCAAGAGTTTGTTACAGTATCTCATTGTTACTTAATTCATACATCAAAAAGTGCGAAGGTCGTCTAATTGTCCCTACTTAGTATTGGGTCTTACATTTTTTTATAAGTCGCTTACAAAGATATAAACCGTCTGCTATTAAAGCTAGAGAGACACTATTAGAAAATTTGATTTAGTACTTAAGTTTAAGTATTATAAGATTCAGAAATCAATGATATTAAAAAAACCGGTAATAATAATTACCGGTTTTTTTAATATCAAACAAAAAGATATTATTTCATAAGTAGCATTTTTTTGGTTACTATATTCTCTCCGGCTGTTAAACGGTAGAAATAAATACCGGACGGTTTATTAGTAGCATCCCAAGTTACTGTATGATTACCGGAAGTAAATGAACCCGAGGCTAACAGATCTACCTTTTGACCGTTGATATTAAATACTTCAAGAACAATAGTTGATGCTTCAGGTAAACTGAATGAAATCTCTGTTGTTGGGTTAAACGGGTTTGGATAGTTTTGATTTAATCCAAATTTCCCAGGAATCCCCAAAATCTCACCATTACCGTTTGAGAATACAACTCCACTTTCACAAGCTTTGGTTACAACATTTGATGCGGCATCATAGGTGTTTGATGCATGAGTAACATTTGTTACTTCAAAACACCATTCACCAACAGCTCTCTTAATTCTTGCTGTAGAAAAAGTAACTGTACCATCAGTTCCTGTTAAAGCTGAACCCGAACCTGTTGATGGCCCATCATAGATTACATTTACTGTAGCGTTTGCTAAAGGTTGAGAGGCATTGTCATAAATAGTCACAGTACAATAACCGGTTGAGTTTATTCCCTGAGTTGAACGAGTAACAACAACATTCTGAACATACATAGTTCCGGCTGCCGGTGGATCAGTAACAGTAATATAGTCTATTGCTGTTTTAGTGTCCGAACCATACGCGTTAGTAGCTGTTAATGCTACTGTATAAGTACCGGCAGTATTGTAGGTATATGAAGGATTTTGAGCAGTAGATGTACCGCCATCACCAAAATCCCATGCCCAAGATGTTGGACCATTTGTAGATAAATCAGTAAAATCAACTGTTAACGGAGTGTCACCGGATGTTGGTGTTCCGCTGAAGTCCGCTACCGGTGGGTTGGCAGGAGGATCTGTTGCGGAGATATAATTAACTTTAGTCTTTATATCAGAGCCATTAGCATTTGTAACTGTTAATGATACTGTATATGTACCTGCTACACTATATGTATAAGATGGATTTTGAGTAGCAGAAGTTCCACCATCTCCAAAGTCCCATGCCCATGCTGTTGGATTGTTAGTAGACTGATCGGTAAAAGTTACCGTCAATGGTACATCACCGGAAGTTGGTGAACCGGTAAAAGCTGCTAAAGGAGGATCAGTATTCGGGGCAACTAAAAGTATTGCAGCATTTGCATCAACAAGACCATACCCGTATTGATTATCCCAACCTGCTGAACCTAAATCAACTGCTGAATTTTGTAATATAGCTTGAACTTCATCAGGAGTTAATGTACCTCCTGAAGCAGAAATAACTAAGGCAGCAACACCCGCAACATGCGGAGATGCCATCGATGTTCCTTGATAAAAATAGTAACTAAAAGATGTATAATTAGAACCGTCGTGAGTCTGCTGTAAAACACCATCAACATATCCGTCACCATCCTGATCAACACCGGTATCACCACCCGGAGCAGTTATATCTACCGAGTCGTTATATGTTGAATAGCCTGCCAACGTTGAATCAAGACGTACCGATGATACAGAAACAGTAGAATTATAAGCAGCAGGATATTCTAAAACTTTACGACCAGAGTTACCTGCGGCACAAATAATTATCACACCTTTGTTCTTGGCATAAATACAAGCTTCTTCCATAATAGTTGATGAAAAGCTTGACCCTAAACTCATATTTATAACTTTTGCCCCATTGTCAGCGGCAAAATAAATTCCGTTCGCTATAACATCGGTTGCTCCACTACCGGCAGCATCAAGTACTTTAACAGGCATAATAGAACAATTGTATGCAACACCTGTCACGCCAAGATTGTTGTTAGTTGATTGAGCAATTGTACCTGCAACATGAGTTCCATGACCGTTATCATCATTAGGATGAGCATCATTATTGATAAAATCATATCCGGGTACAAAATTTGTTTGTGCTAAATCAGGTGCTTGAGCATAAACATCGAAGTCTTCATAGGCAACACCTACATCTAAAACTGCTACTATTACACCGGAACCAGAATTTTGATCCCATGCCTGCTCTGTGTTTATCATTGGCATGTGCCACTGATAAGAATAGTAGGGGTCATTTGGAACAAAATATGATGTGTATATATAATTTGGTTCTGCATATAAAACATTTGGGTCAGCACTATATGCAGCGACCAATTCTTCTACAGTCTTATTTGCCGGAATAGCGATCTTTGTAAATCCGCCCTTAGTATTTTCTTCTATTGTTGTACAACCAAGACTGTTAATTGTTTTTGATTTTTCTACGCCTGTTTTAAATTTGACAATTATTTCATTTTGTACATAATTTTCTGATGACTGCATGTCGGAATTTTTAACTTTAAAATCCGGTGCAGCAAAAATTGTACCTGAAACTAATAGTACGCTGATGAACAAAATAGTTATAGCTTTTCTCATAAAATCTCCAAGATAGTTAATTCAATTTCCTATTAAAATGATGTAAAGATAAAACAGTTTTTATCCACCACCTCCTGACACCTTAGAAAAAAGGCATTTGACGGTTGTTGTATGAATACCTATTTATGTTGATTTAGTTTAAAGAGGATTAACAATGCGAAAAAAATACATAAATTTAATAATTTTTAAAAAAACCTCTGTTTAACAAAAACAGAGGTTTTTTTTCAATCTATCTATAGATGTGATATATAATCATTTATTTTTCCCTTGTGACTGATAACAAGGTTTAAAATCACGCCATTTCACGAAAACATGATGTACCATTACAGCAACGTCCGAGGCATTCACATCACCATCACAGTTTAAGTCAATTAATGCTTCAGGAATAACGTATTCAGTTTTTATTATATCAGTATTGTTACCACCGGAATTTCTGTTAGTAATATAGTCTACCATTATAGTTAAATCTGTCATATTCCGAATGCCGTTCTTATCTAAGTCTCCTATTGAAAGCTGTGCTACAGCATCGTAACAGTTTATCATTCCATACCCGTATTGATTATCTGGCACAGATACTGCCCCCCATTTCAATTCAACACGGGAAGTATTTCTCAAATGGTCTTGTATTTGAGCAGGAGAATAACCTTGTTCAATTTGTTTCATCATGGCAATAGTACCGCTTACAATCGGAGCCGAAAACGAAGTTCCGCTCCAAGTACCCCAATCATAATCACCTGCTAAAGCAGAATAAATATTCACTCCCGGAGCAACTAAATCCAGATAGCCCCCATAGTTTGAAAAACCGGCTAACAGTTCTAACGTATCTACAGATGCAACCGCTATTACATCGGGATGAGCTGCAGGGTAAAACGGTAATTCACTCCCTTCATTACCTGATGCTGCGACCAACACTACATTATTGTTTGTAGCATCTTCAATAGCAATACGTAACGCCTCAATCATCTCGGTAGTACCAAAACTCATATTTATAATATCTGCTTTGTGTCGTACCGCCCAATCAATAGCTTTAGCAACTTTGAATTGATCTCCAACTCCTTCACCATCAAAAGCTCTAAGTGGAATAATCGAAGCATCAGGTGCTGTCAAAAGAAGTAAACCGGTAACAAAAGTACCATGTCCATAAATGGTACCCGGTTGTTCAGATGCATCACTACCTGTTGATATAAAATCATGGCCTGTAAGAATCAAAGAATTTTGTATAAGAGGATGTGAATAATCTATACCGTTATCAATTACTGCTATTATTACATTACTACCCGTAGAAATTAGTTGTGCTGAATCAATACCGATATCATAAGAACCTTCCTGAGCATAAAAATTCTTTGGAGATATTCCTTTATTGAAAATAGGTTCTGATTCATCAGGAAAACCCTGACTAATCTGAAATACTTCGGGAAGGTCTATAGTAGTATTAGTTGTTGCTGATTCGACATTAGCATTACTGTTTAATTTTGCAACAACTTCATCAACAGAACGGGCTTTTGAAAATTTAAACAAATAAGTTCTTTTTGAAGGTATTGAATCAATAACAACAGCATCTAAATCTGTCGCAACAGAAATTGCTTGGGTATTACCCTTTACTTTTACAACCGCTTCACCGGCTTTTTCCCTCCGGCAATAGTTGTTCCAAACATTAAAAGAAGAGTAAAAATTGCAATCAACGTAGATTGTTTTAAGTATCGTCTCATTTTTTAGGCACTCTATATATTTATGGTTAAAATTATTTTCCAATTAAAATAAATGCTCCCCAAAAAGCAGGGTCGGTTATTTGTATAGATATTTTTTGTATTGCATTTGTATACGATTTCTCAACATTTTTTATTTTCGAAAGTTGATAATAAAACTCATTCATAAACATCATAGTTACTTTATCATCAATAGGCCATAATGAGGCTAGTACAAATCTGCTTCCGGCTCGATAAAATGTTTTAGCTAAAGAAAACGTATTACCGTAATTTAACCCAGGAGCGGCTGTTTGACAACCTGAAAGTGTAACTAATTCTGCTTGAATACCTTGTCCAAATAAATCAAACGGAAAAAGAACCCCGTCTGAAAGTAAAATTCGAGAAAAAAGAGGGTTCTCAGATGATCTGGAAGCATGAGCAGCTAAATGGATAAAACCTGTAGATTCTTTCAACTCTCTTTTTAGATTTAAAGTGTTTGCTTTTTGCCTTTTATAACAGAAAGACTTTTTAAATCTATTATGAATTTTATCCCCTTCGATATCGACAAAAGGTAATGATTCGTGCGAAACAGAAAATATTGAATTTTGTAATTTGGAAAAATCAATCTTTTCAGCGGCATTATTATTCATCGAATTAGGGTCTGTTATTATTGAGACAGCATATCTGTCTTTGAGATATTTACCCGAATCATCGCATAATGCTATAAATGGAATTTGAGTTAATATACCGTCGGGAATAATATAAACTCTTTCTGTTTCATCTTTAATTTGAATTGGAGCTATAAGTAATTGATATAACTTCAGTAAATATGCTCTTTTGATTTCAATAGAATTTGCAATACCTGTCTTGTGTAGTGACTGTTCAAACAAAAACTGAATTTTTCTTATAAGTTCGGTTAATTCTTGTAGGGTTATTTGTAATTCAATAAATGAAAGATCATTCTTTGATTGCACAAAAACACCAACTTTGTTCTCAGATATAAAATAGTTTAAAACTAATTCATTTTTATTAGGTATAAAAACAGATGTTTTATCGACAGTCTTTCTATTTTTTTGTTTATCAAAATTATAAGAAACTCTTGCTTTTTGTTCAAAATGCCATAACTGCTTTTCAGTTTTTTGAATATCATGAACAGCTACTGCACTTCGTTCTCCTTTTTGTGGAAATTTATATGCCTGAGATAAAATATGACGTAGTGAATTTATTTGAGATAAAATTTTATCAGGTACTTTCCCTTTTAGAGAACTTTTTGGGATAATTTTTTCATTCAGTAATGATAATGCGTTCAAATTTTGAAAATATGAAGTCTCTACTTTGCCTAAGCATAAGGAACATTCAACTATACGAGAATATATTTTAAATTTATCGGCAGCAAAGAAAAACTTAATCTCTTCATAATAAAGTGCTTCCATCATTATTTCAATTATACGAACAGCGTTCTTAAATTCCTCTTGAGCTAGCTGATACATTTTCTTTTTAAAATAGTATTCACCCAAAAGAGCATGAATCTTGCGTTGCTGTTCCAAAGTAATACTATTATTTTGTAATTGTTTTAACTTTGAGATAGCTCTTTTTTCATTTTTTGAAAGAAACAATGCTTGAATATGTGAGATATCAGCATCATGTTCACGTCTTATATCTTTACTTTTTCTAAAATACTTTTTAGCTGATATAGATGCTTCCAGTGCTTTTTTATATTTCTTATTTGATATAAAAAGAGAATTGTTAGCGTTTTCAATCATCCCCAACCACAAATTGTTTTTCTCTTTCACAAAAACTTTTTTGGCTTCTTTCAATAGTTTTTGAGTTTGAAAAATATCACCGAGTTCTAATTTGGCGATTGCTGAAAAATAGTACGCCTTTCCATCTTCGTATGGCATCTTATATTTTCTGAAAATTGGAATTATCATCTCTGAAAGCATAATAGCAGAACCATACTGATTTAGTTGTAAATTTAACTCTGCTAAATCAAGTTGTGTCACAGCTGCTGATGTTTTATCTCCTAACTCTTCAAAAGAATCATAAACTTTTTCAAACAAACGTAATGCATCGGTATATTTACTTTCTAAAAAGAAAAGATATGCGATAGAATACTCTGTTTGTTGATATGCAAGTTCCATCTGTGAATTCTTATAGAATAAACCGGCTTCAATATATAATTTCTTTGCTTTAGTTAGTTCATTCATATTAGCAAATATATTTGCTCTGTTAAAATCTACAATTGCACAGGCAACTCCACCCTGTTGAGAAAATATATCTTTTGCTTTATCGTAATATGAAAGAGCTAAACGGTTTTTGTCCATACGATGATAGATATTTCCGATATTTGTCATGACCTGAGCAGCATGGTTTAGTAGATTTTTTCTCTTGAAATACTCTAAAGCTTTTTTTCCAGTTTTAAGACCTTCATCATATTCCGAAAGGTACATGTAAACTTCTATCATTCCTTTACGAATCATAGCAGAAGCATAAAAGTCTCTTTTAGAAAGAACTTGGGCTAGGGCTTTATTGTAAAAAAATAAGGCTTTGTTATAATCAGCTTTCCACAAAGACAGACGTGCCTGCATAGTTAGAAGTTTATTATGATGTTCTTTTGGAATATATTTCGAACAGTTAATAACAGTGCTTAGATAAGTATCAGCATCGCTGATACTTATTCGATACAGTTCATTCAAACTTTTACTGAGTTCAGAAATAGACAACTTGCAGTCATTATTATAATCTAACTGCAATAAATCACTAAAGTCTTTTTTGCTTTTAAGCTGCCTTATGATATGTACATCAATCATAATTCTAATTCAATAATTCCTTCTTTAGAATTCTCAGAGGAAAATAATAAACGACAACTCCCTATATCGATTCTCTCAAAACGGAAAAGACAAAACTCATCTACTTCTACTTCTTTCTTTTCACCGTTGACTTCAGCAATAACTTTAATACTTTTATTATTCTCAATTCCTGCAATCTGTCCTATTATTTCTACTGAATCAATAGTTATCGGATATACTGTTAATTCTACAATAGCTTCTCCGACATGATATTTTAGCAGACGAGTATCCACCGAGGCAGGTCTAACACCTTCAGGTAGCGGAAGAAGTGCTGAGTCAAAAACCCGTACACCAAAATCAGTCTTATGTGATAATTGTTTTTTTAAAAAGTCAGTAAAAAGAGTTTTAGATAATTTTTTGGAGGCAGATATTATCTGGTTTGACTCAGGATGTCTGACTTCATGCATTTTTTTCAAAAGTTCAAACATCTCTGATAATTCAGAATCCAATTGTAACTCCTCTAATAGAGTCTTTTTCTGTTTTCCCTTTAACTCACCTCTTAAAAGAGCAGTCAGTTGTTCAATTATATCTTGATTATAATTCATTTACCACCTCTGTTTCTTTAAGAGACATGACAAGAGTATAAAATACATAATTTATTTTCTGTCTTTTCTTTGTAAAATTTTCTTAAGTTTATTCAAAATACGAATTCTCGTCGGTCCAATTGAAGATACCGGAATATTCAATTTTTTGGAAATTTCTTCATAACTAGGTTCCGTTTCATCTAAAAATAAGAGTCGTATCAACTTGTATTCTTTTTCCGGAAGTTGCATTACAGCTTTAATCAATTTTTCCGAACTTTCAGATTGTTTTAATAAAACTTCCGGATTTTCGAATTCTGTTACAGAAATAGATTTTCTGATTTCAGGGTCAATAGTATCAAAAAGTTGCTTTCTGCGAATGATTCTTAATATCTCTCGGCGAGTAATTGTCGACACATAACCAATTATTTTATCAGATGACTTCAATTGCGATAAATTATGTAACAGCAGATAGCAAACCTGACCAAAGATATCTAACGATTCTTCAGATGATAGTCTCATAGTGCGACAAACAGACAATATTGCCGGAGTTATTTTTTCAACTAATTCTTCCCAGGCACTTTCATCACCTTCAATACAACTCTCTATGAGTTTTTTATATCTAGATTGGTTTGTTTTTGTCATAGTCGAAAGAATATTACTTATTTTAAAATGTGAACTTACACATAATAAAGTAACTGAATTCTTGAAAAAGACAATAGTTAATGTAACTGATATATTTACAAATAGATTCACACACCTGAATGTAATTTACTCTAAATTAAATATACTATTACATATTGCAAAGAAAATTTATTTAAATTAAGAATTGATTAAAGCAAGTTTATATCATACATTAAATAGTTGCGAAGGTCGTCTAATGAACCCCGCCATTTTTCATGATTTGACAAAAGGTTCTAGGTCGTATCAGCAGCCAATAAGTTCATTCCAAAAAGAAAAGGTTGAAAAATATGCTCTCAAATTCTAAAAAGAACCAATTACTGTTTGTCGTGATCATTGTCGCTGTAATAGGAGTTGGTACAACTTACTTTTGGTCGAACAATAACCCATCTTCCCCCCCACAATCCCCTGCATCACAACCGACTCAAGTACAAAACTTGACACCGGGTTCGACATCAGGGTCGCCACAAAAACAATTGACCCCACAACCTGCCGGCGAAGTACCTGAGGGAAAAATTTGGTCAGCGGAACACGGTCATTGGCATGATGCTTCAGGTTCTAAACCAAGTTTAACACCGGGGACGCCACAAAAGCAATTGACTCCACAACCTCCTGGCGAAGTACCTGAGGGAAAAACATGGTCAGCCGAACATGGCCATTGGCACAATACTCCAAAAATAAAAGTCATGAATGAGAATTCAAAGACTGAGTAAGAAAAAACAAAGCATCGGTGTTAAAACAACAACCAAACCAGTAATTAGTATTACGCCAAGACGCCGATCATGCCCACTTTATTATATCTTGATGATTTATAAAAATTATCACAGTTTCTCTGTATTAAAGTAACCTCACTCTCCCGGTTATAATTTAGTATTATTTAACTCCAAAAATTTTCCACACTATTCTCCTATCGAATTCTTGTATAAAAGAACAATATTTCTTTGATTGCCAAATAGGCTATGTAGCTTAAAACAAGCTTGAGTTATTTAACACACGGAAGTTTTAGCTACAAATTGCATTTATTATATTTCTTAAATGTATAGCATTCTAGCCAAATTTATATACAACTATTATTCAGTATCGGAGGAAGCAGATAGAGAAATTATTTACAATTCTTAAAATAATATAATTAACATAGAATTAATTTAAAATAAATGAATAATTGGTGTCGCTTGTCGATATTAAATAGTAAGAAACAGTAATTTTATATACTAACTAATTGTGATAGGACAAAATGAAGAAGTTAACGATAGCAAAAAACACTAAGTATATAGCTGATAAATGCTCAATTGATTCTTTATTAACTTTACTTAAAGAACAAAAGTTCAAAACAGTCGGCCCGACAGTCAGAGATGAGACAATTATCTACGATGAGTTGGACAGCATCAGCGACCTGCCGATTGGAATAACCGATGTTCATGAAGCAGGTTCATATCGCTTAAAAGAAAGAAATGACAAAGCATTATTTGGCTATAATGTCGGCCCTTTTTCATTTAAGAAATACCTGTTCCCTCCCCGTTTGACTATTTTGAAAACAAAACGAGTTGACGGGAAAATTACTATTATCAAAGAAAATGACTCCGTTGATAAACTCGCATTATTGGGAGTAAAACCATGTGAATTGCAGGCTATACTTATTCAGGATAAAATATTCATCGAGGGTGAGTATATTGATAACTACTACAAAGAACAGCGCGACAACTTGCTGATAGTCACAACTAATTGTACCGAAGCAGGTAACAGTTGTTTTTGCACATCAACTCAGTCGGGGCCTGAAGCAAAAAGTGGATTTGACATCGCTATAACAGAATTAATTGATGACAATGGACATAACTTTCTTATTGAAGCAGGCACAAAAAACGGACTTACATTTTTAAAAAAATTACCGCTCTCTGAACCGTCAGATAATGATATTGAAACAGCCGTAAAAAAGATTAAATCGGCAAGCGAAAATATGGGACGGAAACTTGAGACAAAGAATCTAAAAGAACTACTTCTAGATAATCTAAACCATCCCCATTGGGAAGATATAGCCAAACGCTGCCTTTCATGCGGAAACTGCACAATGGTCTGCCCCACCTGTTTCTGCTCAAATATCGAAGATGTCACTTCATTAACAGGTGAAGATAACGAACGAATCAGAACGTGGGATTCCTGTTTTAGTATGGAATATTCATATATCCACGGAGGAACAGTGCGGGCATCAATTAAATCACGATACCGTCAGTGGATGACCCACAAGTTAGCGAGCTGGCAGGAGCAATTTAATACACTCGGATGTGTCGGCTGTGGGCGTTGCATTGTCTGGTGCCCTGTCGGAATAGATATAACCGAAGAAACCAAAAGTTTACAAGAGCAAGTAACTGCTCAAGCCGAGCAATTAGCTCAGGCGGAGAACTAATATGAAAAATTTAGAATCATATTTAGCAGAACATCCCTTTTTAAAAGGGATGGATAAGAAGCATATCGAGCTTATTGTTGGTTGTGCAAAAAATGTTCGGATAAACCCGGGCGAATATTTGTTTCATGAGGGTGACGAAGCTGACCTGTTTTACTTTATTCGGGAAGGAAAATTAGCAATGGAAGTTTTCCGACCTCAAAAGGGAGTATTGTTTTTCAAACATTGGGAAACAACCATGTATTAGGATGGTCGTGGCTGGTTGCTCCATATTTCAGGCATTTCGACTGCCGAGCAATGGAACTAACAAGAGCTATTGCATTAGACGGAAACTGTTTAAGAAAAAAATGTGACGAAGATCATGAATTGGGATATGATATGATGAAACGATTTGTCAACCTTATGGAAGATGAATTAATGGCGTTAAGACTACAACTATTGGATATATACGATGAGCCTATCAAATAACAAACCGATTGAGACTCAGATTACAAATTCAGCATTTATACCGGAGCTGTATGTAATCAAGAGAATACGAAAAGAGACAGAAGATACTTTTACTATTGAACTAGCGGCTGAATACGGAGAAACATCTTTTCATTTTAAGCCAGGACAATTTAATATGCTCTATGTGCATGGTTGCGGTGAAGTGCCTATTTCAATAAGCGGTAACCCGGATCGACCCGATAAACTGGTTCATACAATTAGGATGGTCGGTGCTGTTACCAGAGCAATTCGTCGGCTTAAAGTTGGCGATATACTTGGAGTACGGGGGCCTTACGGTTCTCATTGGCCGATTGAAAAAGCTGAAGGACAAGATATAGTTGTGGTATCAGGAGGTATCGGTTTAGCTCCGCTTCGTCCTGTATTATATCATATTTTGAATAACAGGGAAAAGTACAAACGGATTTCTATTTTATACGGAACTCGTATGCCGTCAGATATTATTTTCCAAAAAGAACTGGAATCGTTGCGAGGGCGGTTTGATTTTGATTTATATGTTACCGTTGACCGTGCCGATAAAAAATGGATGGGAAATGTCGGGGTAGTAACAACACTTATTAAAAATGCAAATTTTGACCCTGTCAATACAACTGCTTTTCTCTGCGGTCCGGAAATTATGATGAGATACACCGCTGTTGCCTTTCAACAAAGAGAGCTTGACCCCAAAAATATTTATGTTTCCCTTGAACGAAATATGAAATGCGGAGTAGGCTTGTGCGGACACTGCCAATATACAGGAAAAATTATCTGCAAAGACGGCCCTGTGTTTAATTATGACAGCGTAAAAGATTTAATTAAGAAAAGGGAGATTTAACATGCCTTTAAATACAGCACGAAAGCCGAAATTAGCGGTTTGGAAATTTGCATCTTGTGACGGCTGTCAGCTTTCTCTCCTTGATTGTGAAGATGCCTTATTAGCTATTGCCGATTCTATACAAATAGCATCTTTCCCGGAAGCAACCAGAGCCGTTATACGAGGACCGTATGAAATTTCTTTAGTAGAAGGTTCTATTACTTCAGCCCACGATGCCGAACGGATTCATAAAATTCGGAGACTCTCTAAAACACTCATTACTATCGGAGCATGTGCAACATCGGGGGGTATTCAAGCTTTAAAAAACTTTAAAGATGTAAACGAATTTATTAATATCGTCTATGCCAACCCTGATTATATATCATCCTTACAGAACTCAACTCCGATATCTGACCATGTAAAAGTTGACTTTGAACTACGAGGTTGTCCTATAAATAAAAATGCATTAGTTGAAGTTTGTAATGCATATCTGAATCGGAGAAAACCGAATATCCCTACATATTCTGTTTGTATGGAGTGTAAAAGACGCGGAAATATTTGCGTTATGGTTTCAAAAGGCATTCCCTGTCTTGGGCCTGTTACTCATGCCGGCTGCGATGCTATCTGTCCTGCATATAACCGAGGCTGTTATAGCTGTTTTGGACCTTCCGAAGACCCGAATATTAAATCATTAAGCGGCCAGTTTGAAAAAACGGGTATGTCTAAAGAGGAATTAATTAGAATATATCGGGGAATAAATGCCAACAGTGAAGAATTTAAAAATGAAAGTATCTTCCATGAGCAAAAGTAATACGAAAATTATAAACGTTGATTATCTCGCCAGAGTTGAAGGTGAAGGCAGTCTCTATCTAAAAATAAAAGATAACAAAGTTCAAGATGTCAAATTCAAAATTTTTGAACCACCCCGTTTTTTTGAAGCATTTTTAAGAGACCGACATTATTCTGAAGCTCCTGATATTACCGCCCGTATTTGCGGTATCTGCCCTGTTGCATATCAGATGGGTGCGGTACATGCGATGGAAAATGCACTGGGGTTAACTATCAATGACAACTTACGTGAACTACGCCGTCTGATTTATTGCGGCGAATGGATTGAAAGTCATGTTCTGCATGTATACATGCTCCATGCTCCTGATTTTTTAGGCTATCAGGATGCTATTCAAATGGCAAAAGATCATCCTGATGTTGTCAATGAAGGTTTACGCTTAAAGAAAATCGGCAACGAACTTGTTACTTTACTGGGTGGTAGAGAAATCCATCCTATCAATGTTAGAGTAGGCGGATTTTATAAATTACCGACCAAAAAAGACTTCCACTCTTTGTTAGAAAACTTAAAATGGGCAAGAACCGCCGCACACAGTATGATAAAGCTTACTTCTTCATTAGAATATCCTGATTTTCAGCAAGATTATGAATTCGTCGCTCTCAGACATCCCGATGAATATCCGTTTAATGAAGGACGGCTTGTTTCAAACAGAGGACTTGATATTGATGTTTCTGATTTTGAAAAACATTTTGAAGAAGAACATGTTGAGCACTCTACCTCACTGCATTGCAAACTAAAAGAACGAGGTAAATATAAAGTCGGTCCGTTAGCACGCTATTCTTTGAACTTTGATAAGTTCTCTCCCGAAGTTCAAAAAGCAGCCAAAGATGCAGGCTTAAAAGAAGAATGCTATAACCCATTTCAAAGTATTATTGTTCGTGCCGTAGAAGTACTGCATGCTGTTAACGAATCAATCCGTATAATTGAAAACTACAAAGAACCAAAATCACCGTATATTGAAATCGACCCAAAAGAATCTGTCGGGTACGCTTGCACCGAAGCACCCCGTGGCATTTGTTATCACCGCTATAATCTTGATTCCGAGGGATTGATAACTGATGCAAATATTGTTCCACCGACATCACAAAACCAAAATTCGATTGAATCTGATTTACGGGAACTGATTCCATTAATCATAGATTTACCTGATGAAGAAATTACATGGAAATGTGAACAGGCTATCAGAAATTATGACCCTTGTATTTCATGTTCCTGTCACTTTCTAAAAGTAACTATAGACCGAGAATAGTATGTCTGTTCTGGTAATCGGCATAGGTAACAAATATCGTTCAGATGATGCTGTCGGATTAGAAATAGCCGACAGTTTATCGGAATGTAATATTAAAAACTGTACAATACAAAGGTCATCGGGTGAAGGTATCGCTCTTATTAATTTGTGGGAAGATTTCGATCATGTCATTTTGATTGATGCCGTAAAATCTGATTCTAAAGCAGGCACTATTCATACAATTGATTTATCAAAAGAAAGTTTACAAACAGACTTTTTTCAAACTTCATCACACCTGTTTGCACTTCCCGAAGCTGTTCAACTAGCGAAAACACTTGATAAGTTGCCCAAAACTATGCTTGTTTATGGAATTGAAGGGAAAAACTTTGACTACGGCACAGAACTCTCCCCAGAAGTACTAAAAGCAAAAATAGAATTAACAGATAGAATTAAAACAGAATTATTAGAATTATCATTTAATATTCTTTCTTAGTAGCGTGCATGGCAGACATCCTCGACTGCCAATGATAGAAGTTTCACGAAACACCCCTACAAAAGCAATTCTTCTAAACTTCCATTCCATCGTAAAATGTCATCCCAAACTTGATTTGGGATCCAGTCTTTTGAACTTTTCCGCTGTAATCTTTTCTCACTCTTTCATTTACAGCAAAATGGCTTTGTTTCGTACAAATTTAGTTCTTTTTAGTTTTCTCTTCTTTTTGATAAAACTTTTATGAGAATACAGGCAGACGGGGACGTCTGCCTTGCACGATTTCTCCCTTCCACACAAGCGATGTCAGGAACCCTTTCCTGACACAAAAAATGGGTTCGTTTTGTGATAAAAGGTTTTTCACTACAAGTTTTGTGTTGATAACAATAATATAGTCTCGTTCTGTTTTCATATTCTCTCTCATAAAAGTATTCGTACATTACATGAAAGAGCTGCTAACTACTTTTATTTTGTAGAGAAGTTGTTAACACGTGTTGTCGCACGTCCTCGCCTGACAATTCTTATGTACGAAAAGCTGTCAGGCGGGGACGCCTGACAGCACGAAAGAATCTAAAACTTAACTTAGTGGGATTCAACATAGTCTAAAAGGTTCAGGCAGGCCTGAACACTACAAAGTACAACTCGAGACATTAGAAACAACTGTACGTCCTGAGAACATCGGAAACAATTGTTTTCCCTCTTTTAAGAGTGAATTGAGGTGTGTTTGTTTTATGATTTCGAGATAGCTGCTGATTGTTTCTGCACTGGACTCCGTGTCAAGCACGGAGAGGAATTCAAAAGATATTTGAAAACAACAATGTTGGATCCCAAATCAAGTTTGGGATGACACTGCGGAAGTTTGGGATGATATCGAATAATTGTCCAACTACTTACTCTATAGATTCTAAAAGCATATTAAGTCGAGATACTACTTTTTTCTCGGCATCATCTAATGACTGTGTGACTTTTTTTGAAAGACCGATATACGTTTTCAGTTCATCAGGTTCAATACCTATAACAAAAACTTTCTCAGGTAAGTCACCGGTTAACATTGCTGTTTGTAAAATAGCAGGTACTCCGCTTTCATGAGCAGAGTTATTTTCCGACTTATAGTTTAAAATCTCATCACCTGTTAATTCATGTACTGTTCCGGGAGCTTCACCTCGAGCGACTGCATCAAGAAATAAAATTGCTTTTCTATCAGCTATCCGCCCTAACAAAGCTATCCCCTGTGTCCCACCGTCCATAAATTCTATTTTATCAGAAAATTGATTTGATTTCTTAGAGATATTTTCAAGTAATTGCAAACCCACTCCGTCATCAGAAAGAAGTGGGTTGCCTATTCCTAAAACTAAAATCGGTTTGTTATTTAAGCCAATCATCGCGGTCAATATCACCTTCTTGATAAAATTTCACCCCTGAAACCATTGATGTGACAAGACCGTTTTTATAAACTTGTCCGTCATAAATTACTATATAAATATGTATTATCGAAAAGACAATAAATCCCCAGGCAAAGAGATGGTGCCACATGTGAACTTGAAAAGAGCCTCCGCTAAGTGGAATCACCCATCCGGTCAAAGATGCTATAATCCCTTTCGGGTTTGATTCCGAATACATTGCCATCCCGGTTAAAATCTGAAGCCATCCTAGCCCTATAACACCGAATGTATATGCCAAACCGCCGAGAGCATTGTGTCCCATGTGAATATGCCCTTTTTCAAGTTTGATATAATCCATTACCTGACGGAACAAATCTTGCCACCAACTTTTTTTCCAAAAAAACGGGAATCCTGAACGGGCATATTTACTACCCATCCAAAACCAATACATTCTCCAGAAAAAGTTAATAACAAAAATAAAGGCAGAAGCAAAATGTATCATCCGTACATTTGCCATGACGAAGTTATTATACGCTTCGCCGGCAGGAGCAAGTTGAGGTTGAGAAATATAGAGTCCGGTAAAAAATAAACTGATAATTGCAGCCGCATTTACCCAATGGAAAATACGAATCGGCCAACTCCATACATATTTTCTTCGGAAATACTCGTGTGGATTTCCTTTGACATTTTCCGGATTAATCGGTTGTACTACATCACCCATATCATCCTCCTACCTTACTACTATTTCAGATAGTTTTTTACCGTCAGGTCCGATAACATGAGTCGCACAGGCTAAACAAGGGTCAAATGAATGAATTGTCCTTAAAATTTCAACCGGTTGGTCAGGGTCAGCCATCGGAGTTCCTTTTAGTGCTGCTTCGTAAGCTCCTGGTTGACCTTTCGCATCTTTTGGGGATGCGTTCCATGTACTCGGCACTACAATTTGATATTTATCAATCTTTTCATCTTTTATTTTAATCCAATGGCCTAATGCACCGCGAGGGGCTTCTGTATGACCGACACCTTTTGCTTCTTTCGGCCAGTCTTTCGGTTCCCACATGGTAGTATCGGCAACTCTGGTATCGCCAAGTTTCAGATTATCAATCAGCCTGTTATATTCCTGTTTTAACCAATGTATACAAAGTTGAGTTTCCAAACCTCTGGCTGCTGTTCTCCCAAGAGTAGAAAAAAGAGCCGTCGCAGGAAGTTTCAATTTGCCCAAAGCAGCGTTTACAACTTCTTTAAAGTCATCATCACCGGAAGCATATCCGACCAACATCCGAGCAAGCGGACCTACTTCCATCGCATGACCTTTCCATCGGGGAGCTTTAAGCCAGGTATAGGCATTGTTTTCATCAAGATTTTTATACGGTGGTTTTGGTCCGGTATACTTCGGCTTTGTTTCACCTTCCCAAGGATGAAGTGAATCTGCTCCTGATGGATATTCATACCAGCTGTGAGAGATTTCTTCCTGAATCTGACCGGTATCTCTTTGGTCAACTTCATGAACTTCACTCAGGTTTTTATTGAGTATGATGCCGGCCGGGATTTTATAACTGCTCTTATCATAGATATTCGTTTGCGGAATATCACCGTAAGACATAAAATTACCAAGACCTTCACCATATTTTGTCCATTCAGGATAAAATGAAGCGATAGCTAGAAGGTCGGGGATATACATATTCTCAACAATATCAAAAGCATTATCAATTAAATCTTTCACCATGTTGAGACGTTCCATATTAATAGCATTATCAGAATTTAAATCAATAGTGCATGCCATACCACCTACGAGATAATTCGGGTGAGGATTTTTACCTCCGAAAATAGTGTGAATTTTAATAATCTCTTTTTGCCATTTTAATGCTTCCAGATAATGAGCAACTGCCATAAGATTTGCTTCGGCAGGAAGTTTGTAGGCAGGATGTCCCCAATAGGCATTTTGGAAAAGTCCGAGTTGACCTGAATCGACAAATTTCTTAAGTGTATTTTTTATATCGTAAAAATATCCCGGAGTTGCGTTATGTTTACCCGGTGAAACAGATTGTGCTAAGGTTGCCGTTGCTTTTGGGTCTGCACTTAACGCAGAAACTATATCTACCCAATCAAGAGCGTGTAAATGATAGAAATGAATTACATGGTCTTGTACAAATTGAGTGAGAAACATAATGTTTCGAATAATTTCAGCATTCTTCGGAATTTTAATCTGTAAAGCATCTTCGACACAACGTACCGAAGCTAATGCATGTACAGTAGTACAAACTCCGCAAATACGTTCACAGAATGCCCAGGCATCACGAGGGTCACGCCCTTCTAATATTACTTCTAATCCGCGCCACATTGTACCTGATGAAATAGCGTCATTTATTACACCTTTATCATTAAGGATAGCCTCAATACGCAAATGTCCTTCAATGCGTGTAACCGGATCAACTACGATTCTTTTTGTTCCCATAGTTCTTCCCTATTCCTTTTCTTCAGGTTTAGATTCAGCTTTTTTTTCTTTAGCATTTTTTATTGTCTTGCTGATAATATGTGAAACAGCGTGAGCACCGACACCAACACCTGCTGCTACAGCAGCAATTTTGCCAATTTCTTCAGGAGTTGACTCAACACCTGGAAGAGGAACTGAACTCAAACGGTTATAGAATGAGCCGTTATCCCAAAAATTATCCTCAGAACAACCGAGGCATCCATGACCTGAACCGATAGGGAATGAAACACCATTGTTCCACTTTATGGTAGAGCAAGAATTGTAAGTCATCGGACCACGACATCCCATTTTATATAAACACCAGCCTTTACGGGCACCGTCATCATCCCATTGCTCAACAAATTGTCCGGCATCAAAGAATGACCGACGATAACACTTATCATGTATTCTTTGCCCATAAAACATAGTCGGTCTTTTAAAACGGTCTAATTCAGGAAGTTTTCCAAAGGTGAGAATATATGTTAAGACTCCGGTCATCACTTCGGCAATAGGAGGACATCCCGGGACATTTATTACCGGTTTATTCGTAATCAGTTCGTGGACAGGTTGTGCTCCGGTTGGATTTGGTGCCGCTGCCTGTACACATCCGTTAGAAGCACATGACCCCCATGCAACAACAGCATAGGCATGTTCGGCTGTTTCTTCTAGAATATCAACAAATGACTCTCCTGCAATAGTACAGTAAACACCGCCATCCTTGGTAGGTGCATTCCCTTCTACTGCAAGAATATATTGACCAGGGTATTCTTTTATGATTTTCTTACGAATTTCCTCGGCTTGATGCCCTGCCGCTGCCTGTAAAGTCTCATCATAATCAAGAGAAATCATATTAAAGATTACATCCTGAACTAACGGATGCGACGATCTGATAAATGACTCTGAACAACAAGTACACTCTAATCCGTGAAGCCAAAGCACCGGTATACGCTGTTTTGTTTCCATAGCCTCAACAATCTTTGGCACCATCGTGTAGTCCAACCCAAGTGCTGCAGCAGTCATTGAACAAAACTTAATGAATGAACGTCTAGATACACCATGTTGCTTAAGTACATCATAGGTAGTTATTATTTTTGGGGAATCCGTCATAAGACCCTCCTGGGGGAGTTATGTTTTATTTATATATATTATTTATTATTAAACATATTAAATAGATAACTTAATCTTATTATCCATTATAATATAAGTTAACTTGACTTGAGTCAAGCAATAAATTACTCTTTTAGTATTGTTTTTGTATACTGTCACACACTAAATATACTATATTGTATGGTTCATAGCATTTGTGTTAAACTCGTTATAAGATTATAACTTGATAGTTTTTTTTATTTTTGATATGTATATTAAAATTTTGGGAAATTAGCATGCATGAACTTTCTATCGCATCCTCAATTGTTAAGACTGTATTAGAAGAAGTCAAGAATCGTAACCTCAAGACTGTTACGTTGGTTTCTATGCGAATAGGTGCATTAACAGATGTTGTCCCTGATTCTTTGCAGTTTGGTTTTGAAGCTATAACTAAAGACACTATATTGGCAAAAACAGATTTACATATTGAAACAATATCTGTAAAAGGTTGCTGTAATAATTGCCAACATAATTTTGAGGTATTTGAATTTGTTTTTATCTGTCCAAATTGTGAGTCTAATGATATTAAAATGAGTCACGGAAATGAACTCGAAATAGCATACATTGAAGCAGAAGATTAAAAGGGAGCTAAAATGCCTGATAAAATAGCTATAGAAAAAAAAGTCCTCTCAGAAAATGATTTATTGGCACAAGAGTTACGCACAAAGTTTCAAGAAAACAAAGTATTTGTCTTCAATCTTGTCAGTTCTCCGGGCTCCGGTAAAACATCTCTGCTTGAAAAAACTCTCGGACTTTTACAAGATAAACTCAACATAGCTTTAGTTGTAGGAGATGTTCAAACTGAAAATGATGCCGACCGCCTGATTCAAGCAGGAGGGAAATTGGTACGTCCCATTGTAACAGGTGGAAGCTGTCATCTTGATGCCAATATGATTCACAAATCAATACAGCAGTTTAACCTGAACGAAATTGACCTGTTTGTTATTGAGAATGTCGGAAATTTAGTCTGCCCCTCAAGTTATGATTTGGGAGAGGATATGAAAATTGTTCTCATTAGCACAACTGAAGGCGATGATAAACCACTCAAATATCCGGGAATGTTTCGTAAATCATCTGTTATGGTCGTAAACAAAACAGACCTGCTGGGATTTTCCGATTTTGAACTTCACAAAGTGAAAGAAAATGCAAGACAGATAAACGGACAACTTGAAATTTTCGAACTATCCTGCCGTACCGGTGAAGGATTAGATACATGGATAGATTGGCTTCTTGAACAAGTGATACTAAAGAAAAAAGAAATTTAAAGAATATTTTTGTATTCGCATGATAAGAGAAAAAATTGTCATCAACGGTATTGTACAGGGTGTGGGATTTAGACCTTTTGTCTATCGTCTTGCCAATGAACTTGCTCTTTGTGGATATATCAGCAATAATTCAGACGGTGTTATTATTGAAATAGAGGGTGAGAAAACGAAACTTGAATTATTTCATAAACGTCTTAAGTCTTCTCCACCGCCGTTATCAAGAATCACACAGTACTCAATCAATGAAATTCCTATCATTAAAGATTCTGAATTTCTCATAAAAAAAAGCAGTCATAACACAACACCAAAAACATTTATCTCCCCTGATATTGCAACTTGTGAAGATTGTCTGCATGAACTTTTTGATTCAAATGACCGTCGTTATTTATACCCGTTTATCAACTGCACCAACTGTGGACCACGCTACACAATCGTGAAAGGGATTCCATACGACCGCCCGTTAACATCGATGTCCTCGTTTCCGTTATGTTCAGATTGTCAGAGAGAATATGACGACCCGTTAAATCGACGTTTCCATGCTCAGCCAAACGCCTGTGCTGTCTGCGGACCACAACTTACACTACACAACGGTTCTGATACCATTAGTTCTTACAACCCGATTAATAACATTATTTCTTTCTTGCTAAACGGTAAAATTGTAGCCGTAAAAGGTATCGGCGGTTTTCATCTTGCTGTTGACCCTCATAACCGTAATGCGATAGAAAAGCTTCGTGAACGTAAAGGACGAGCGGAAAAACCGTTTGCACTCATGGCAAAAGATTTACAAACTATACAAAAGTTCTGTTATGTTTCAGAGAAAGAAATTGAACTGCTGCAAAATTACAAACGACCGATTGTCTTATTACAGAAAAAGAGAAACGGCACGCTTCCTGAAAGTATCGCCCCGAACAATCAGTATCTTGGCTTTATGCTTGCCTACTCGCCTATACATCATTTGCTGTTACAAGACAGATATGATTGTCTTGTCATGACATCAGCAAATGTATCTGAAGAACCTATCGCTATTGACAATCAGGAAGCAATCAATCGATTGTCAGAGGTTGCAGACTTTTTCCTCTTACACAATCGGGATATTTTACAGCGGTGTGACGATTCAATCGTACGTGTTTCAGCAGACTTGCCTCAAATCATAAGACGTTCTCGTGGCTTCGTTCCACTTCCTAATTTCATCAATAAAATAATAACGCATGGTGTCCTTGCTGTCGGAGGTGAGTTAAAAAATTCAATCGCACTCTCAAGAGAAGATTCTGTTTTTCTCAGTCAATACATCGGCGATTTAGATAATCCAAAGGCATATAGTTTTTTTGAAAATTCAATTTTACATTTTTCAAAAATTCTTGAAATTAAACCTAAATATATTGCATACGATATGCATCCTGAATATTTATCTACAAAATGGGCAAAAAAACAAAACCTCCCTTCTGTTGCTGTTCAGCACCATCATGCCCACATGGTTTCTGTAATGGCAGAAAATAATTTTTATAACCAAACAATCGGCATTATTCTCGACGGCACCGGATACGGTTCAGACGGAACTATCTGGGGTGGAGAAGTATTAATTGGTAATACATCCGGATTTGAACGGTTTAGTTCTCTCAAGCAAGTGCCTCTACCTGGTGGAACTGCAGCTGTCAAAGAACCGTGGCGGATGGCGTTATCTTATTTATATTCTGTTTATGGAAAAGATATCCCAAACAAATTACCTTTTGTTAAATCTTTAGATAAGAATAAAGCAGACATAGTCTATCAGATGATTGATAAAAAAATCAACTGTCCGCTAACTTCAAGTTGTGGTCGTTTGTTTGATGCGGTCTCTGCATTGCTTAATATCAAACAGGAAATTAATTATGAAGCACAAGCGGCAATTGAATTAGAGGCTGCTGCGAATATTGCTTTGAACTCTTCTGCTCTTTCGGTACATCCTATTGAACCGACTAGTTCCGTCATTGATACTTCATCACTTATAAAAACTATTGTAGAGATGATTTTGCTAAGCAAACCGTTATCTGAAATCGCACTTTATTTCCATTACCAATTAGCCGAATATTTTGTTGCATCTGCTATAGCGGCACGCGATAAGTACTGTCTACAGACTGTAGCTTTAAGCGGTGGTGTGTTTCAGAATAAAATCTTTTTTGAATATATCTATAAACGTTTACAAAGTGAAAATTTTACCGTACTTATACATAAAGAGTTACCGACCAACGATGGTGGATTGGCATTAGGACAGATAATTATTGCTGATGCAACATTATCTGAACAAAAGAAAGAGGTGTAATATGTGTCTGGCTATTCCCGGAAAAGTTATAGAAATCAATGAAGAACAAAGTATAAAAATGGGTAAGATAGATTACGCCGGAACAATCAAAGAGGCATGTCTAGCTTATGTTCCTGAAGTTGAAATCGGTCAGTATGTTATTGTACATGCCGGATTTGCTCTTAATGTAATCGATGAAGAAGAAGCAAAAAAAACATTTGAACTTTGGGATGAAATGACTGCCAAAGCTGCAGAAGAAGGTCTCGATATTTTTGGTATGCCTCTGAAGAAAGAGAATAAAGGATGAAATATCTTGATGAATTCCGCAATCCTGAAATTGCCAAAAAAATAGTCGATGAAATTCATACTGCTACAACCAAAGATTGGGTTATCATGGAAGTGTGTGGCGGACAGACACATTCTATAATGAAACATGGTATCGACCAACTTATTCCCAAATCAATTGAACTTGTACACGGTCCCGGTTGTCCTGTCTGTGTCACTCCCCTTGAGAAAATTGACAAAGCTTTAGCTATTGCTGCTCGTGATAATGTTATCTTTACATCGTTTGGTGATATGCTTCGTGTCCCAGGTTCGAAGAAAGATTTGTTCATGATAAAATCTGAGGGCGGCGATGTTCGCATTGTCTATTCTCCGCTCGATGCTTTAAAAATTGCTAAAGATAATCCAGATAAAAAAGTTGTTTTCTTTGCTGTCGGCTTTGAAACAACTGCTCCCCTTACTGCCATGGCTGCCTGGCAGGCTAACGAACAGAAAATAAATAATTTTTCTCTTTTAGTTTCTCATGTTCTTGTTCCGCCGGCAATTATTGCCTTACAAAGTTCTCCTCAAAATCGGGTCAACGGATACCTTGCCGCAGGTCATGTCTGTACTATTATGGGATTAGAAGAATACTATCCTCTTACAGAAAAATATAAGCTGCCGATAGTTGCTACCGGATTTGAACCTGTTGATATTCTTGAAGGAATTCTCATGGTAGTCAAACAACTCGAAGAGGGACGGTATGAAGTTGAAAATCAATATTCACGGGTAGTAAAAAGAGAAGGTAATATCCCTGCGATGGAAGTAATCAATAAAGTATTTCAAATCTCTGATCAAAAATGGCGGGGAATTGGTGTTATTCCTCATAGCGGAATTACTCTGCGTGATGAAATGGCATCTTATGATGCTGAAAAGGTTTTTAATATTAATGATATTTCAGTTGATGAACCGAAAGAATGTATATCGGGTACTATTTTGCAAGGTATAAAAAAACCGCATGAATGTCCTGCCTTTGGAAAAAAGTGTACTCCCAAAAATCCTCTTGGTGCTACGATGGTTTCTTCAGAGGGAGCTTGTGCCGCATACTATGCTTATCATAGGCAGGAGAACCTGTAAATGAAAAAACCTATAAACCCTGAAGAATTCAACTGTCCCCTTCCAATCAACGAGCATGACAGAATTCAACTTGCTCACGGTTCCGGTGGACAGATGTCGAATGACTTGATTTCAAAGCTTTTTGTTTGGGCATTTGCCAATGATGAATTAAATAAACAAGATGATAACGCAGTTTTAAACATAGATAACCTAAGATTATCTTTTTCTACCGATTCGTATGTTGTTGACCCTATCTTTTTTCCTGGTGGTAATATTGGAGAACTTGCTGTCAACTGAACTGTAAATGATATAGCAATGGCAGGGGCAAAACCGCTTTATCTTAGCTGCGGATTCATTATTGAGTAAGGTTTTCCTATTGCAGATTTAAGAAAAATCGTTATCTCCATGAAAAATGCCGCTGCTGTTGCCGGAATCAAAATTGTAACCGGTGATACTAAAGTTGTCAACAAAGGCAAAGGAGATAAAATTTTCGTCAACACATCAGGCATTGGAATAATAGAACATGATTACAAAATCGGTGCCGACTGCCTGCAGGAAGATGACATTATAATTCTGAGCGGAACTATAGCCGACCACGGAATCTGTATATTATCACAACGGGAAGGCCTATCATTCCAATCACCTATTAAATCCGACACTGCCGCACTTCATGAACTAGTACAAATAGCCTTACATATTGGAGGCTCTTCTATTCATGCCTTTCGTGATCCTACCCGCGGAGGTGTTGCGGCTACCTTAAATGAGTTCGCCACATCTTCTAATGTAGGAATACGAATTAAAAAAGAGTTTATCCGAGTCAACAAACCTGTAACAGGAACCTGTGAAATACTCGGACTCGATCCATTATATATTGCCAATGAAGGTAAAATGATTGTAGTTGCCAAACGGGATAAAGCGAAAGAAGTTCTACAGGCAATGCGTTCTCATCCTCTTGGCAAAGACGCCTCTATAATCGGTGACGTTATATCTGAAAAACCGGGGCTGGTACAACTTCAAACTCTCTTAGGTACTTGGAGAATTATTGACATGCCTGTCGGAGAACAGTTACCACGTATTTGTTAGAATTTAAATAAAATCCATATCAGTTAAGTCGCAGTTAATTAGAGAGAAAGGTAGGAATTCAACTCAAGGTACATATCAAGGTTTATATGTTGCTGTTGTTTTTAAATTTGATCCTGTTTTGCCTTGTTGTATCGGTGTCCGTGGAAATGTAGTTTTTTATATATTCTCAGATGGAGCAGTTCCGAGTGTATGTCCTTAACTATAACGTATAAATTATTTTTATTACTTCTAAGCCAAATTGTAAGATTATCTAATCAACTAGGCTTCATTATAATAAAGCTCAATATAGTCCTATTAGTTACAAACAACTTCAACAACCTGTCCTCAAAGTTATTTTATGTATTGTTGAGACAAATTAGGGCCTTGCAATAAACTATCCCCCCAAGAAAGCAGCATAATGGCAAGGATATTACGGTGTTCTCCTTTTGATACATCAGAGTTACCGCTTGGAGAAAGAATCATATTATGTTTATTATTAAAACTTCTAATAACTTTTTTTATACACTTTTTTAATGGTTTATGGTTTTGATACTCAGCTAATTTATAACAGATACCTACTTCAGCAATTATGTCAAGCGTAGCTTTATTTAGAATTTTCTTACTATTATTATCAAAATATTGTAATACCCATTTAAATTCAATACTATCAACAGGCATTTGGTAATATCTGCTTGCTGATATAATGAAATGAGTAAGTCCATACAATTTGTCCCGAAATTCTTTCTTATTTAATTTTGAATCTGATGAATCAGGAAAAGTTTGTTGAAAGGCATAAAGATAGTTCTCTCGAAAATCTATGACTTGTAACTGTTGTAAATAATAGACATAATTTACCGCTTGTGGAGCATATACTCGTAGAGTGGTTGTGTCTGTTAAGAAAGTTTGGTAATCAATAGTTTGCAAATGTAAAATGCAGGATTTTAATAGATCCTTATAGACAGGAAGTTCAAGCTTATAGTCTGCTAAGGTATTTGTATTATATAGAAAATTTAGATAGAAGAGCATTTTTGCATTCTCTTGAAATAAAGTTCTCCGAGCTTTTCCTTTTCTGGTTTTCGGATTCATCTTTTCTAATAATACTTTTTCCCTTTGATATATATAGAGAGTATCAGAAAAGTGTTGTAAATCACTTTGTAACTTTTTAATTGTCAATTTTAAATCGTCAATAATAGAGATAATATGTGAACTGTCGCCGGAGACACGATATTTTCGAAGAGCAAAATGTTTTTGAATTTTAATATCAAGATTTGAAAAAACAGATTCATATTTTTGTGTGATAGCTTCAGCAATTATCTTGCTTTTCTCTCCAAGAGATTTTGACTGAATATCGGCAACAATTATAAGAGATAATAAAACTACTATACAAAATTTGAATTTTGATTTAAACTTATGATTTTGTATAGTAGTTTTCAAAACATATTTCCTACTTGCAGATTAGTATGACCAGGTAAAACCGCTTCCGATAGTTATATCTTTATAAGCAAAAGTTTGATCATTTGATGTTTTATCAAAATTTCTTACAAACAAAAGAAAACTGAAAGAGGGAGAAAACTCATATTCATTTTTTATCTGAAAATCTGTATAGTCAATAGTAACTCTTTCAGTAGGACTGATTGCACGAGTATAGATTGTATGATAATTCTCATAGTTTTTTGATTTAATTCTGAATGAAATTTTGAGATTGTTATGTTCAATAAGACCAAGTTTTAACTCTGCTTTTTGCTGCCATTGGTCATACCCATAAAAATTTTCGTAATTTTCTGAACGACGCCGGAATTCGGAATCAAAACTTACAGCATATTGTTTGTTAAACTCGTATTCTATTTGAAAAGTATATGAATTTTCTCGAAATTCTCTAATTCCCAGTCGACCTCCGGCACGTACACCTGTGACAACAGCATATGTGTTTCGTTCTTTATAATTTCTTTTTTCAGACATAATTTTAAACTTAGCGGTAATTTTTTTATTATATTTATATTTTAATGATCCACCAAAAAATATAGAACTATAATCATACGATGTAGCTTTGACATTATTTGTATCATATGTCTCATTATAATTATGGTCGGCATATGAAAAAAACTGTTTGGTAATCAACTTGTTGAATTTATACCGATTTTTTACACTAAGGTCTAAATCATTTTTCTTTAAAGTTCTTGAAAGAATTTGTCCGCTATCATCAATCAAGTCTTTGTTACGTCGAGAATAAGAAAAATCACCCGACAGTTTTCCTTTTTTACTGTATTTATAATCAGGTTCATACGCAAAACCGAATGATGTTTTATTACGATTAGAGTAGCTTGGATATAAATCCATATCTGTAAATACGGTAAATTTGTGGTTCCATTGTTTTGACTGTGTTATTTTTTTGGAAACATCCATTTTAAAATTATTGAGCATTGAAGCGGCTTCAAGAGAATCAGCAAAAGAATGATATAAATTTGATTCATAGAACCCTCCATACTGAAGTTCAATATCAAGGTCGTTATTAGATGCAGATATTCCGGATACTGTTATTAAACTTACACTAATAAATAGAATGATAATTTTGTTCATTGCAACACCCCTTGCTTTACTATTTAAATAATTCATCATATTCTTTTTTAAATTTTTTCGAAGACGGCTTATTATTCGCCGCCATTGCATATTCATTCATGGCGTCATCAATTCGGTTCATTTTAACTAAAACTTGCCCTAACTTCCAATGCGTCTTCCAATTTTTTGAATCGTATTCAATTGCTTTATTAAGCAAAATAACCGCTTTAGTATAATTTTCTGATTTTTCTTGTAAGATGGCTAAGTTGTGATAAGCTTTGGCGTAGTCAACTTTTAATTCAATTGCCTTTTCATAATCAAGCTTTGCTTTGCCAAAATCGCCAAGTTCACTATACACTTTAGCTCTGTTGTAAAATGCTTTTGGTTCTTGTGATAGATTTACGAGACGATTAAAACATACTAAGGCGGAATCAAAAATTCCGAGTTTTAGATAGGCAGTACCTAAGTTATAAAGTCCTTTTGTATTAGTTGGATCACTATCAATTAGCTTTGTATATATATCGGCAGCATCTTGAAGTTTATTTATTTTATTATAGGATAAGCCGAGATTATAAAGAGCCTTCATATTTTCGGGGTCTAATTCTATTACGCGATTATAATATGTTATTGCTGAATCAAATTGTCTATTTGCATAATGTAATAAAGCAATATTATAAAAAGCCTTTGAGTAATTAGTATTTAAAGTAACTGCTTGTTGATAATAAAATAAGGCACTGTCTTTTTTGTCCAACTTATTATACAATGCCGCTAAATTATAACTGGCTTGATAATAAGTGCTATCAGTTTCAAGACAGCGTACATAAGCATTAACAGCAGCATCAAATTTACCGATTTTTTTATTTAAGATTGCCAGATTATACCATGCCACAGCACTATTTTCAAGTTCTGCTCTTTTTTGATATGATAAAACTGCTTTTTCATACTGTCCAAGCTTATTGTAACATAACCCAAGGTTTCGATAGAGTTTTGGTTTATTGAAACCAAGATTTTTACATTTTTCAAGTTCTTTCACGCCTGCTTGGCAGTCATCTTGATCTATCTTTAAAAGAGCAAGGTTAAAACGAGCTTCTATATAATCCGGTCTCAATCGTAGTGCTTCACGATAACTTGCTTCGGATTTTACAAGTTTATTTATTTTTTTATATAATATCCCTAAATTATAATGTGCCGATGCTGAGGTACGATTCCCCTTGATTGAGGCAGCTTTTTTAAACCATTTAATTGCTTCAAGGTTCTTATCTATAGATGTATATAAAACACCTAAGTTATAAGTAGGTTCGTAATAATACGGCCTTATATCAGATGCTTTTTTATAGAACTTTATTGCATTCCCAAGCTTGTTTGATCTGTGATTTGCGACACCTAAATTATAGTAAGCCCGTGCATAGGCAGAGTCTAATTTAAGTGCAGCCTGTAATAACTCAATTGCAGTTTTATAATTTCCCGTTTCAAAAAAAAGTAATGACGAATCGTTGAGCGTAACTGCTTCCGGTACGGAACTATAATAAATTAAACTATCAGATTTATCGTTTGTAAATAAAATCTTATCTGTCTCATCAAGGGTAGACTTCTTTGATTTTTCTGTATCTCCTTGCATATCAGTAGAAGTATCAATAGAAGATTGGTTACTGATGTGAATTATTTTTATACGCGAATCTTGAAAAGAACCGGAACTTACAACAGCAAAGATAATAACACAAACAGCAGCAACCCATGCTACAATATTTAATATATAGTATTTCATTTTATTTTAGTTCCTAAACCATCTTGATTAGCTAATTGGATATTAAGACCCGGACGAGCATTTACTTCCAAAACCAATGCACCTTGGGTGGCATCACATACAAAATCAACACCAATATAACCTAAGTTTACGATATCACTTATCTTTGCCCCATACTCCAACATCTCTTGAAAAAATGGAATCTCGTGTCCTTTGAGAACTGTTTTGTTGTCAGGATGTTCTGTAATAAAATTGTTCTTATGACATCCGTTTGTAGTCAAAGAAGAATGTAAATCGATACCAATTCCAATTCCTCCTTGGTGCAGGTTGGCTTTCCCATCTGATTCTTTTGTGGGGGCACGCAACATAGCCATAAGAGGGAAATTGTCTTGATAAATTATTCGAATATCTGTAATACCTTCTTGTCCGTCTAAAGTAAACAGAGAAAGTTCCGGATGGTTGGTTATTGTCTCTTCACAATAAGCTGTATCTGAAGTATTATCGATAGAAAAGGCACCATTACATATGTGTTGTAAGTGGAAATTGATATCATCTTGTGTAATTTCTTCACCTGAACTATAAAAAATATCATCTATTCTTTTTATAAGCTTAATACCGTTCCCTCCAAACCCACGATTTGGTTTAATAACAAAATGATTAAGCGATGCAAGCTCAGGTTTCCATTTTTTGAGCATTCTTGGAGAATCAACTACATACAATGTTTTAGGTACAGGTATATTATGCTCTTTTAATACTTTCTTGCAGAGTAGTTTGTTGTCAACATTTGGGAAAAAGGTTCGTTTATTATGAGTATAAATTAAATCCAAATTTCTTTTATTAATACCTATAATCCCTTTTTTAGAAGGAAGTTTTTTGAATATATCTAAGAGAGCCATAATTAAGACCTTACTAATAGGTGTTTGAAACGAGTAAATTCGATCAACCGAAATCCACTATATCGACCGATATAAATATATATCGCAATCACCACTAAAATTGTTTCAGGGAAAGTAATGACAATTGATTGTAGAAATCTAGAAGACATAATTGCATAAGATGATGATGCAACAATCATTGTCAATAATGCGATACGCAATGCGTTCCAAATACCTGATTCTTCAGTTATAATAGAAAGACGTTCAACAGTCAGCGTCAGGATAATCATCGGAAACAGAGCAACTCGGGCAAAGTTGAGAAATCCTAACGAAACTCCGACAGCAGTCAAAGCAAGATTAAACAAAACAACAGTAGAGAGTAGAATTGCCAAACGAGGAGTGTGCAATAGATGTAGCTTATCCAAGACAATCCTAACCACCGACCCAAAACACATTATCAATGAAAACAATAACATACCGTTCCATAGCCCGGTATCCCGAAACCCGATAGCTATAAGTGCAGGCATAAATGTACCGAAAGTTTCGAGTCCTACAATATTTCTAAAAAAGACAACAGCTAAAATTCCAATAGGTAACATGATAATTATTTTTAACAGCTCTAATGAAATAGCAACTTTTTTGAATGTAGCCCATATATTTAGTATATCAAGAGGATTCTTTTTTAACTTATTAAGACCGGCAACAGTCGAAGTTAATCGTTTTTTTAGATTAAAGTAATATTTAAAATTGATATCTTTTGTATGGGTGATAAATGGTACCTCACCATAGTATAATATCAAATAATTAGAAGGAATTTCAGCAAAATATTTATTTGTTGGACAAAACGGCACCCAATATCCATTAACAAAAAACTCAACCCAAATATGAGTTGCTTTTGATTGACCGGAAGATAATATTTTCCCACCTACTAATCGGGCCGGAATACCTAAGTTCCTTGCTAATGCCGCCATTATACGGGATTTTCCACCACAAGATGCTTCATTGAGATGATAGGCAGTTACCGCATCAATAGTTCCCGAATATCTTACATACTTCAAACCGAATGTTGCAAACTCATAAATGATTTTACTATTATATAATACAGAACTATCGCTTGATAAATGTAAAGAATCTGCTAAGACATTGATTGCAGGATCTTCCGATTGAATCATTCTGTCAGGTAACAAATAGAGTGCCGCATTATTTGGAATCTGCTGCGAAAGCATTACCGTAGAATCAATTTCATATTTAATGTTCTTCGTTATTATAGTAGCGGTATAATTAAGTTGCCGTTTACCCTCAATAGAACTAGAGCTCCATTTTCCTCGCCGGTTTATACCTGTTTTTTGAAAACTAAATTTTAAATCTTCAGATCCAAAGGCTTCATCACTTACTGTTTGATTCGGAAGACTTTTAGGTAATGCCATGCTAATCTCCACCGGAGAGCTATGACCGTTAAAATCCATAACCATTTCAAGATGATAACTCTCGGATTGTGTTACAGCTTCAAGATTATATCCAAGAAATTTTATCTTATACATCGCAACTGCCGAAGCAGCTAAAATAAGCAAAGCCGGAAGTACTCCGATGAGTAATTTTGATGCTGTCAGGCGATTTATGGACATGTAGCCAATCCGATTAAGTCTCTTCTTGTTATAGCATTACTGATTTTTGAACAATTTGGATATTGCAAAATAACAGTACAGTATTCATCATGAGCCGCTATATCATTTAAAAGTTTCTCATTGCATTTTCCTGCCCAATAATGAGCATCACCGGCATCTTTATCATTTCCATAGGTGTTATAAAATGCTGTGTATTGAGCGAGAGCAAGAGCATAATCACCGTTTTTATAATATGTTGTAGCAATTTTATAGACAGCTTGCGGAACCCAATCATTAGTTGGTTCATTTGTCAAAAAACTTTGATAAAGAGTTAATGCTACGGTATAATTATCTAAATTATATTCACAACTTCCTAAGTAATATCTTGCATGAGGTGCTCTATCAGAACTCGGGAAATTTGTCACAATATATTGATAGTCTGCTTTGGCATCTAAATAAGTATAACCTTCAAGCTTATATTTACAATTAGACCGATAATACCAACAATCAGTAAGTTTATCGCCCGCAGGATATGATGTGATAGAACTATTAAATTCAGCAAGAGCTTGTGTAAAATTCTCCTGATTATAATAACACATACCTTTGTAATAACTTGCTTTTTCCGCTTCAACAGAAGTAGGATAGCTCGTTACAAGATTGCTAAATTCAACAATTGCAGATGAAAAGTTATCACTGGTATAGTATAACCATCCGGCATTAAAAATTGCCGATGTAACATCTGATGAGAGTGGATAATTTGTTTCAACCGATTGATAAGCAGCTATAGCAGCAGTTGTATTATTCAAATCTTCGTAAGTTCTTCCAATTCTATATTGAGCTCTCCCTGCGACAGTACTGGTAGGGAAATTGTTTACAACAAATTGATATTCACTTAAGGCACCGTTAAAATCATTTTGTGCTGCTTTATACACACCACGCCAATAATATGCCATCGGTACAATAGAATCAGAGGGAAAATCATTGATACATTGACTAAAATTTGAAATAGCTGAATCAAGATTATCAAGATTGGCATATGATAGTCCTAGTCTATAGCGAACAAGCGGAGCATACACCCCTGTAGGAGTACTATTTATTAGTGCAGTAAACTGCGATATCGCAGAAGTAAAGTCATCATATGTGTAGGATGCCATCGCTACCCCAAAGAGTTGAATTTCAGTATTATTATCTGCTGATAAGGTAGTCGACGGAACCGTATTAACTTGACCGGCTGATGCGATGAATTGATTGTTGATTGTTTTATTCGTATAACCGCATTTTGTAAACGTTAAATTATAAACTCCAATTGGAACACCGATAATTGTATAATCGCCAAAAGCATCAGTTACACCTACAATATTAGTCCCCGAGACAGAGATAAAAGTTCCGGAATGATCAGATCCACCTATTTGAACGTTACCGGTAAATGTACCATAAGGTACTATATCAACATTCACATAAGTTGTATCAGATTTCGTAACAGGAGTTACGAGTAATAAAAGAGTCAACAATATAATAATATTTGTAACTTTCATTTTAAATTCTCCAAAATTTGTATATAGAGTTCGTTTTAGAAACATGGCGAAGGATCCGTTCCACCTTGAAACATATATGCTACCAAAGTAACAAGATCACTGATGTCAATTGGAGCAACTCCTCCGGAGCCATTGATATCTGCCTCCTCCATACAAGGAGGTATCACACCACTTTGAAACATAAACCCGACTAGAAAAACTAAATCAGATATATCAATCTGATCTGCCGGATCTCCGTTTACATTCCCTCTTATTCCGACACAACAACTACCTATTGTTCGAGTGAATACTAATGGCGTATAGTTTAAAGCCCCAACTAATAATGTATAAGATCCGTTAACAACATTAGGTATAAAATAATTACCGTTGTTATCCGTTTTAGTGCTATCTCCGGTTTCTAAAATTTTAACGACCACGTTAGGTAATGGAACCCCGGTGTCACTATCAGTTACAGTACCAATAACATCATCTGCTTTAATATTTATTGGCAATAAACAAATTAAAAACAGCAGAACCGTAAACACCAAAACTATTGATGTTTTGTTTTTTATCATTAAATTCTCCTATAAATTTAGTGTTACTTATTTCGACATTACTAAACAATATTTTATATAAATTTAAAAAGAGTACTATTTATATACAACTATGAGTAATTGATTCATACTCTTTCATACTTATAGAAACATAAAACTTATTGTATATAGAACGAGGTAATCATGAATAGCTTTAAGAACTTGTTGTATAGTTAACATATTTATTTACTGACAGAACATTATAATGTATACTAGTTGTTAGATGTTAGAGAATTGTTAAACCTATGTTTAGATTCTGTTAATTTTATATTAAGATTAAAATGTCGGTAACTTTCATTGGTCAGGATTTACATAAATGACGAACAAAAATGAAGAAAAGAAAAACAAAGAATGTAACAATACCATATCTCATTGTATAAATATATTAGTATACTATTTCAAATTAAGAGATGATGTACGAAACAGGCATTCAAAAGTCATACTAATATAATGATGGTTCTTTTATACTCTCGATTAAAAAAAATGTTATTTACTGCTCTTATTGTCACAGCCTTGGCAGTAACTGTTGTACCTTCTGAAATTTCTGAAGAATGCGGGACGATAGTTACACCCGAAATAATGGCACTGCAAAATTCTCTTCCTGATTACTTGAGCGGCATATCATATCAGTACAGTAAAAAAGCTGCTACATTGTACTATGTACCTGTCACTTTCCATGTAGTTCGTCGAAGTGACGGTACCGGAGGTATCACTGATGAGCAACTAAACCAAACCCAGATTGATCTCAATATGCATTACGAACAAGTCGGTTTTCGCTTTTTCCGCTTTCTCTACGGGAACGAATATTACAAAAATGAAATTCATAGTGACAGCTTTTTCTACAATACAAATACGCTTGAGATGGTCAATCTCTTACGACAGCGAGATGTTGTAACCAACACTCTCAATATCTGGTTTGTTGATAATGTTCCTTTCTGCGGTTTGTCGTCGTTTCCGAGTTCACCGGTGCAGGGGATTATTATGAATAGTTGGTGTTCTGGTCTCCCTGGAGAAAGTTCGACTATTACACACAAAGTCGGTCATTATTTTTTCTTGTATCACACCCACGAAACTGCATTTGGTGCCGAATGCCCTGACGGTTCAAACTGTTCGACAGCCGGGGACTTATTATGCTCAACTTCTGCAGACCCGACTCTCCAGAATAGAGTTTCAGATTCTTGTATCTATAACAACGAGATAACAACACTACCCGGATGCGGCAGTCAAACCTACAATCCGCCGGTAAACAATATTATGTCTTATTCAAACAAGGTTTGCAAAGATATTTTCACACAGGAACAAATTGACAAACAGATTTGGACATTGTTAAACCTACGTACGGAATTGTTTCTCTTTGACAGTTCGGACTATGATGGTGACAGTATTCTTGATGTCGTCGATAATTGTCCTCAGATTTACAATCCGGCTCAAATTGATGCCGACCAAGACGGATATGGCGATATTTGTCTACATGCACAAACAGACGCTGACCTGACTATTGGTAATCTCCCACTTACGGTTAACTTCACAGGAACTTCGGATGTTGCTATCCTCGACTGGAATTGGGATTTCGGTAACGGTACTTTTTCTACTGAACAGTCACCGACTCATTCCTTCCCGGATACGGGAACCTACACTATCACTCTCACTGCTTCGACATTGGACTCAACTATATTTCGCGGATGCTGACACCTGTACGTGTAGTGGCTGATACTGTAGGGTTTTCGTCTCAACTGATTGGAATAGAAAAGGACACTATGCGAATAGATATTTTGGCTCGCAATTCTTTGCCTGTTTCGCAGTTTGATATCCCTATCAGTTGGTCATCGGAGGCATTTAATTTGGATTATCTCTCAATTTCCACTTCGGGACATCGTACAGACTATTTCAATATAGCTGAAGCGGCAAATGTTGATTCATTAAATAATCGCATCGCATTAAGATTGGTATCATCAACTGACAGAAGTTTACCGGATCTTCCCCCGGACACCGGTGCTTTAGTGTCTATTTACTTTGCTGTCACAGGAGACCCCACCGGGAACACTCTAACCTTAACAACTCAACCATATAATATTTATCAATTATCTTATACAACAGATTTTGGTGTATACTCACCTGCGACGCTTCCAAGTTCTAATTCCCCTCCGTGCCAATATAAGTGAGACAGAAAGTTGAAACGTGTAAGTAGGGCGGTATGGAGAATATCAGATGTTATCAGAATCTGTACATGCAGAGAAAAAGAAAGAATCAGTTCTGTTCAAAAGTGTATCAAGCTCCGC
>JAJRXM010000016.1 GCA_024276275.1 Candidatus Zixiibacteriota bacterium | reverse complement strand
TGCTTTGCGACCGTTCTCTGTTACTAAACGAACAGCTTCTATCTTAAATTGACGGTCATATTTACGTCTTCGTGTCATTGGACACCTCCTATAACGGAATATACTTCTTAACTTGCTGTCCGTCAATTCGGGGGAGGTTCACCTCTAGGAATATTATAATTAATATGTCTTAAATAGCTTCCACTTTCCGAAGCAAAATATTCGTAATTAAAGATGACATCGGCTCCGAATTTACCTTTAATAGCTTTACTAGCTTTAGAGATGTGACTCGAAGCTTCCATTTTTGTATCAATTAATTTTATTTCTCTATTAGTTATAACTTTATTAGTTAGTGATAAACGACCAGCTGGAATAATACCTAATTTTTGATATTTAGATAATATTTCTTTCATTCTTTCACCACTTACTTCACCTGCAAATATCCTGTTTAGATCATTAAAAGTTCTGTCCCATGTAGATTTATACGATCTAAGCTCTCCTGTATTAATAAAATTATTCGCTTGTTGGGAGTTTAGAGCTCCATTAGAAATTCCACTTGCTATTGTAAATCCTAGTTGATCAGTTACTTTTATTGAACTTAGGTCGTTCAAATTTGATACATTAGATATAACAGTCAACGCTGTAGCATCCCTAACTCCTGCTCCGATACTATAGAGTAGATTAGCACCCCCATAACCTGATGCTGCTCCTGCAGATTGATAACTAATATATGCCTGAAAAGAACTAATGGCTAAATTCATATACCAAGGAATTCCTTCCATCCGTTGTTCATTGGCTTGATAATTCATTGCTATTCCAACACCAGCAAGTGCTACAACCCATGTCGCAAAGTTACCATCAGGATCAATAGTACTGATCGGATTATTGCCACCATACAGATATCCACTGGTAAATTGCCCTGCTTTGTCGATTGAACTGAAATAACCGGTCTCAGGATTATAGTATCTTGCACCAAAATAAGTAAATTCAAAATTACCATGTAAGTCATTTTCTTTACCTGTAAACTTATACGGAGTATCATACGAACCGATAGCAACCGAGACAGCACCAAAAGGATGATAGTTAATACTTTGAGCAACGGTAGTTTTTGTAGAGGCTGTCGGAGTTGAATGTAGAATTACACGAGGTGAACCAATTTGATCACGCAGGTAATAGTAAAGTAAGTTGTCATCATCGTTTTTGTATGATGCTATCATTCCTTCCTGTGAATTTACAAATGACTCTAAAACATTGTCGTTTTCATCAAAAGTCGCCAATAAAACGCCGTTGTCATATAGGTAATAGGTATGTACGGAAGCAGTTTTCAGGCATTGTTCTCCGCCCGGTCCGGCTCCTAATGCTTCGGTTCCTCCGCTACCTAAGTTAGATGCTTCAAAATTTGATAAATTGCCGCTTTGTTGAGTTAAATCAGATGAACCGGAACCTGAAGAGAAGTTTTCTATACCACCTCCAAAACAATCATCCCAATATTTATATTTAAATTCTTTTTTTATACGCATTCCTGTTTCATCGTAAGTCATAAACAATTCATCAGAACTGTTTGCATCAACCGTAGAAGTCATCTTTGAGTAGTCCATTAAATTACGATATTCATACGTCATTAGATTGATGTTTCTTGAAGAATCAGAAGTCATATTACCGATTTGGTCATACGTATAGTTTTTATTCATACCGGTATAATTTAACAATATTGAAGAACCGGAATCACTTAATGTGTCATAAACATAAACTATAGTGTCATTACCGGATATTAAAGTCTTGCGGTTACCTAATCTATTGTAGATGTACTCTCTATCTAAATTATTATCGGTTATGTTATCTGCTAATGTAAGCCAACCTAAGTTATTATAATCATATTCATAGTTATTTTGTGATACAGATGAACCTGTTGAGCTACTGCTATTTATTTTATGGACTCTTCCGTTGGCAAATCCACCATTGACAGAATCAAGATATTCTAACGATAATCCAAAATGAAGCGAATCTTCACCTGAACCATAATTAGAAGCAATAACATTGGCAGTATCTGCTATACTGGTTAGCATGCCACGTGTATCATAAGAATACCGAATGATTTGTGTAGTATCAGATATTGGACCAGATATAGGAGTAGAATGATATACTCCATATCGGACTAAATCAACTGAACCATCAATATTATACTCGTATTCAGCAAATGTACGCTCTTCATCTAACATAAAAGAGCCGTCATTAATTGATTTGAGTTGACCATTATTATAGTAATCGTATGAGTAAGTTCTGTTGTCAGAAATAGATGGCCAATGTGGATATACTGTCATTGATTTCATCGAGCCATCCATATTGTATCTACGTGTAATAGCTTTTAGAGAAGGTAAAACAGGTTGAGGTAACCTAATAATTGTCATATCTGAGTCACCCGATGGGAAAGTATAAAATTCTTTAAAATACTGATAGCTACCTATTTTTTCCGTACGGACTAATTGACCGGGACAATTGCATTCTAAAGTATCTGTCCCTTGAATACGTTGAATATAGTCATATGTGTATTTGTATTTAGAGGTATAAGTATAAGCCTGACCTGTTTCAGGGAAATTTAGACTATCAGCATAAGTTTGATCGAAATAAATAGAGGCAGAATCGATAACACCTTCCTCAATTATCCTGCCTTGATCATCATACTTAAAATATACAGAATTATCTTCGGCAAGTCGTTTATCATTTTGCATAAACCGTTTATTTCCTGCTAAATCATAAAGCATACGAATAGTACCGTAATCAACTCGCCATTCTGCAGTTAGTTGACCTAAATCATTATAGAAATATTCACGAATTTTGATAGAATCGTTTGTAGTAACAGCTAGAGAAGTATCAATCCAAACAGACGTTACTTGTCCTTTTCGATCTTTAAACGAATATGTAAGTACGGAATCGTAATCATCTATAGAGTTATCCCATATCAAACTATATTTTTTTTCATATCTGCCCCAACGATCTGTTTTTGAAAGAACTAGTACAGAGTCCGGGTCATAGGACATACTCACTAATTCTTTAGCAAGAGTATCTGTATAAGAAATATATTCTGACTCATAACCTGAATCCAAAGCCCAAGTAGAACCTGCTGATGCTGATCTTGTCAGTTTTGATTTTATGCCTTTAGAATATTCTTTCTCGGAATAGGGTACTCCGCCATGATCAAGTCCGGCTCCGGTATCACTATAATAAGCATCAACTTTACTGTAAGTACTGTCATAATCATAATCGGTTATACCGTTAACAATTACCGTATCTATTGTTATTGTAGTGTCAAATTCGCTATAGGTAAAAATAGAATATAAGATTGAGCAATATGTTTCTTTTATTTCATTACTGGAGAGGTCGCATGTTATTGAATTATTAAGTATAATCTTAATATTATCACCTTGATTCACTAAAAATGTGCCTACAGAGTCATTATAAATATCCGCATAACAAGGGTTGATATCATCTAAGGCTTGATCATGATTTACAAAATCAATAATCAAAGTGTCTTTAAGATAAATAGATATTCCTTCATCAGTTTTTCTATTTAACGATGATAAACTATAGTCAAAATATCCATCCTCCCATATAAAAAAGTAAATAGTATCAATATCTGCTAAGGAATCTGAGGCAAAATCACTATTACGATGGTAACCTCCATCAATCCCATCAAAAGTAGTATCGATTGAAATAACTGTATCAATGAGAGGAGCATGATCATCATAATAAGTTTTATAGTTTTTCAAAATATTTCCATAGATATCATAATCTGAGAAAGATACTAAAACCGTACTGTCATTATAACCACTGGATCGAGTTTGAATAACATTTCCTGAACCATCATAAAAATTTGCTGTTATTATAGAGTCATTATCTGAAAATGTAGTTGTTAACACATAGTTTGGGTTTTCTACATCGTAAGGAGGATATCTTGATGTTTCATAACTTATCTGAGCAGTTGCATATCCATCATAAAAACCATTTGGAGCATAATTTACTTCAATATAAACAGTATCATTTTTATAGACAAAAATAGTGTTTTTTAATGAATCATATATAGTACCAGCTCCTCCATAATCAACCAGCGAATCAATACACTGATTATTTATATAAATTTTAGACCAAGACGTATCACTCGCAGAGAAGTTATACATTTTCAAAGAATATGAAATCAATTGATCATGATCGGAGTAAACTATTTTCGATCCTGAAGTCTTTGCTTCTGCGGACCAGATATAGCTATTCTTTTTATAAATTTGGAGAGTATCATAGGTTAATTGATAGTCTATTTTTGTTAGAATTTTATTTCTATGATCTGATGTATTTTTTACTCTAAATAAATCATCATAATAGTATCTAAATGGGTAGTTATTATTATTTGACGAAGATAAAAGAAGGCCATTATTCTTATCGAAAACCGATGTAGACACAATGGCATCATATGGATGAAATCTAAAGTTATCAAAATATGCAAATACTGAATCAGTACCTGTATATTCACTGAGGTTTATAAAAACTTTTATTTTATACAAGCTATCAATGGTTTCAGCTAAGTTAAATGTTCCATCAATGCGAGTCCATTTGCTAGAATCTAAATTATTAAAAGTTTTAGTAAGTGTATTGCCAATATCACAATAATTATCGTTATCACAATAGCTTAAAACTGTTATATCAACAGAATAGTTAGATTTAACCCAACACGAAAAAGTGTATAAAGAATCTGTCAAGCTATCGGACAAAATAGTTCTGTTTGGACCCCATGTTGGACCTGAACTTGGTTTGTCAATTAACAGACAGCTATAAGTTCCTGTAAAAACATTTGTAGAATCAAGAAATTGTAAAACGATATCACCATTATCCCAATTATCCCATCGATAATCATTTCTGAATTGTTCAAAATCCTGAACGAGAAGATCACCCGGGAGACTATTTTTTGCTTCTACAATTACGTTAAAAGCTGAAGAGTCCAATTTGATACAATTAGTTATTCCAGAAATATCAGTAGTTACTAAGGGATATCCTTTAGTACTAAAAGAAGATACTTCTGAAGTCTTTATAATTGAATTTGCGTCACTAAGGTCTTTCCAAATATATGATCTTACAGGTTTCCAACTACCATGTTTTTCGTATTCTATTCTAGTCTTCGATAATAAAACTTCATCACCGGAAGAATTAGGGACTGAATCATAAAAGCTAATTTGTTCATAAGGTTGAATCAACGCATTGCTGTTTTCCATTATTGTATCAATTTCATAAGCGTATATAACAGAATCAACAAAATATGAAGTATCAGAGTTTATCACTTGCCTTCTCCAAGTACTTGAAGGTAGCATATTTGTACTATCATATTCAATCTTTGTAAATGAATCTAAGCTGTCAGTTCTGCTATAAGTAGAATCGAGAAAAGTTTTATAAAATTTTCCAGAATTATATTCAAATTCACGAATTGAAAAATAATTCTTTGAAAAATCAAATTTAGATTCCGTAGATAATTGTTCTACAGAATCTAAAGTAGCAGAGTAGTATTGAACTCCATCCAAAATGTAATCAAAAATAGGATTATCAACACTTACCGCACAAACTCCCCTATGCCAAAAAATACAACTATCTGTTGTCGTCCCTTCAGTAGTATCTACTACTAACAAATCTTGGTCAACGAATTTAATATCATTAAAAAATTGATGTATTGATAATCCCCTTTTTGATGAAGATTCACTTTCAAGAAAAGGTTGGGAGACGGATGTCCTCGAAAATCGTAAAGCATCACCACCAACATCCATAATACCACCGGCATAAGAAAAATCTGTCACAACGGGATCACTCAGATTATTTTTATAAAATTTAACTTTGTCAACCACAGGAACGCTAGGTTTACCTAAAAATGAATCTTTATACACTTGAAATGAATAAAATCCCTCAAGAGCATCGACCAGATAGAATCTACCATTATAAACACTAGGAATTGTAAATTTTTCAGTAGCAAAATTTGATGTTAAAGGGACTAAATCTGTTGTATCCCATTTTTGTTCTAATTCATTCCATATAGATCGATAACCTGTTATTTTATCCTTTTTATTCTGATATGCTGCTTCAATAAATTCTTTTGAAGTTAGAATCCAAATCAGACTCCGAACTATGAGTTCTCACTTCTTTAGAATTATAAAGCCAAGAAGTGTCATTCCTGACACTATATTAGAAAAAAATCAATATCCTAACTTATTCACACTTTCAACTAAGTGATTAGGAGCTAAATGAGCATAAATCATTGTGGTTTGAATATCAGAATGACCAAGTAATTTTTGTACAGTTGGCAAATCAACTCCATTCATTATAAGATGACTAGCAAAAGTATGTATCAATGAATGCACCTGAGTAAAATTATCTATCTCAGCTTTTTGAGTAATTTTAATTAACACTCACCTGAGGATATTATGGGAATGTCTTGAGTGTGTTAAACAAAAATAGCTTCTTAAACTTAATCATATTAGAGATATTTATCCATAATAAAAATTAAAATTTTAAAACTCTAATTTCTCAACTGCGTCAGCCAAGTGATCGGGAGCCAAATGAGCATAAATCATTGTCGTTTGAATATCGGAATGTCCCATCAGGTTTTTGACTGTAGGTAAATCAACACCTTTCATCACCAAATGCGATGCGAAAGTATGACGTAGAGAATGAATTTTTGTAACATCAGGAAATCCACAATTTTTTGTTACTATCATAAACCGCTCACGAAGTTTGATCTTCAACCTATCACCATTCTGTCCCGGAAAAACAAACATTGAACCATTTGATTTTGATTTGAGTTCTTTTAGTAATCCCTTCATTTCATCATTCATGGGGATGGTTCGTTCACCAGTTTTAGGATTCCAAAATTCTTTTGATACAATATGAATTTTCTTTTGCTTCAGATCTATATCATCCCATGTAAGATGAAGCAACTCACCCAATCTCATACCTGTGTTCAAAAAAGTAAAAAATAAAGGATAGAGATACTCTCCACAGTTTTGTAGTAGTAAGTCAACTTCCTCTTCGGTTAGGAAACGTGGTTTCTTAGCATCAGTTACTTTTAATTTACTTACACCATTAGTCGGATTCTCTTTTAAATAATTACACTTTATAGCATAATTAAAAATAGTACCAAGTGTAACTAGTTCCATATTTACAGTATTAGATTTAGCAAATTCTCTGTGATTGAGTGGAGTGGTGCGACGAAAAATCTTAAAATCTTCAAAGAGTTCAGAATGTAAATCAGATAAATATACAATATCTTTTTTAGAATCCAAATATGTTAGAAAATTATCAACAATAGCACGGTATCTATTATAGGTTGAATGAGCATGATTAACAGATGAGTATTTTTTGTAAACCTCAAAAAAGTCTATAATTGAAATTTGATTAGGTTCAAATTTGTACTCACCCTTTGATATTTTTACTTCAATATCTTTTAGTTCAAGGAGTGCAACTTTTTTAGAAGTCCCTACTCTCTTACGGTATCTTTTACCTTTAAAAGAGTAGTCAAGAAACCAAGTAGATTTTCCGTTCTTATTCTTATAACTGTAAATTCTCGCCATAAAATAATTCCTTGTTTGGCAGATATTTGTCAGAAATACTTACAACAAGAAAATACAAAAAAGATAAGTTATTGTCAAGCAGTTAGATAGAATATGTGACATTGATATAAGCGGAGAGGCAGGGATTCGAACCCTGGATACCTTGTGAGTATAATGGTGTTCGAGACCATCGCATTCGACCACTCTGCCACCTCTCCGAAATTTGAAAACCCAATCTAACATTTTTACGGCAATTGTAAAGGAATAATACTTACTATGTCTTCAACTGTTTAGTTTCAAGCAATTTCAGTTGAGCATCAATAAGTTTTTGTATAAAGCCGAGTCTCGGGCGAACAACCTGAAAAACTAAAAATGAAAAGACTACAAAAAATGCCGACTCTTGAAACCGTGTTGTTAAAAAATAGTAACTGATACCATACACAGCTATAAACGATATCAACAAATAGATTGGTCTTATTTTTTCAAGCAATGCGATTGTAAGCTCTTCCTCCAGCTTTTCTTTACTCGTAACCAGCGGTGTCACATACAATTTTTGTCTCATCCAAAGTGCTGCCCCGGAATTGATGAGTGCTAAAACGGCAAAGACAATAAAGAGCGTGTTGGCTGACTCTAACTCGACTATTCGATTTGTATATGAATCATTGTTATGCAGGTAATAGCAGACAAACAACAATGCCCCTGGTATGACAATGTTGAGTAAAACCCCAAGATACAACGGTTTAATAATCATACGATGTAAATTATATTTATCAAATCTTTGTTCAGACAGGCTCATTAGCTTTTACTTTCTCCAGAAATTTTTCATATCTCGGTTTTGTAGGATAATGTATCAACGACCAAGCGATACCTATAGGATAGAAGTAAAGCATTCGCGTAATATCACCTGAAACTAAATAAACAACTAACCCAAAAATAAATGATGATTCGATAAACGACCCTTTGATTATGAATAATATAAGATATAATCCTGAAGGTGTCGCTTGTTTACTCTTTGTCTTTGATAATACAGACATCGATAAATTAGGAGCATTAGTTTCAGATATATTTTTATGATACAGTTTAATTTGAAAATTTTCTATTAGTGGAATAGCGATAGGATAGATAACTGCCAGAATAAGAAGGATATAAAACAAAATATCATTTTGACCGTTTGCTGTAATTTCTATATGGGCAAAGTGAGTAACTATCAAATATGCTAACGGTCCCATGATAAAAAAAATAAGGGCTAATAGCGTCGAACGCTTATAATCTTTCTCTACATCATCAGTCCATTCAATCAATTTATTCTCCCTTTCTTTTTGCGAATTTCAGAAAAGAAATGTTTCATTAGCGATGCAACATCATCTTTCATAATTCCGCCTACTACTTCTATCTGATGATTCAGTTTTTTTTCTTCAGGGATACTAAATATTGAGCAACAGGCACCGAACTTTGCATCGGTGGCACCATACACAATCGTTTTTATGCGCGACAAAACCGCCGCCCCGGCACACATAGCACACGGTTCCAAAGTCGAAACCAATACACAGTTTTCCAGCCGCCAGTCATTAAAATGATTATATGCTGCCGACAAAGCAATTATCTCGGCATGAGCGGTGGCATCGTGTAGCGACTCGACCTGATTATGCCCCCGTCCGATAATTTTATCTTCAAAAACAACAACCGCACCAACCGGTACTTCGTTTATTTTATATGCTTCCTCAGCCTCGCGAAAGGCAAGCTCCATGTAATCGTAATATCTATCATTATTCATAGAGGGAATATAGAAAATATTAATTATCTTGAAAAGAGTTAAAAAAACAAATTTATTTGACAAGTTTATCTATCTTATTTATAATAGAAATACTTTGTAATATAACCTAGGGGAAAAGTTGCGTTTAACTTTACTAATACTTGTATTTATAATTTCAGACGGTTCTGTGCTCTCAGACTCTACATCTGATCACAAAATGGTTTATTATACCGGGATTTTACACAAAACTAGTAGTCCCGCTAAGCTATTTCTAAGTCCAATATATAGTTCATTTTCTATATATAGAACATATCTTGTATCAATTGATAATAATACTCGTTTTACAGCAGGTGATACTGTTTTAGTAACAGGCTATTACAAACTTGTCTCAAATATAGAAGTTCCGTATTATATTCAACCTCCAATCCCTCCACAATATTCTCGCACGGATACAGACAATATAAAAAAACAGTTTTTCAGATGAAATCTATAGAAAAGTATAAATGCTGTATTCGAGAATTTAGAGGTGATGTAAATTTAGACGGAAACTACAATATCGCGGATATTGTTATGTTATCTCGTCTAATCAATAATAAATTCTACTCGTATACTGTTTGCGACCAAAACTTTGATACAAACGGTGACACATTATTAAATTCAGATGATTTAGACTATTTATACGACTTTATTTTTCACAAAGGTCCACCTCCTGTTGAATGCGATATTGATTAAAACCCTTATTTTTTCATGCAGGAAGATTTGTAGAATAGAAATATGAATTATAGAACAAAAATAATAATAACATCATTATTGATTTTGATATTTTTCAACGGTTGCGGAACAACACATCATTTTCTGCCTCCCCGCCCCCTTGAAAGCAAAGAATATCTGATATCTGTTAACTGGCATTTTAATTTCGATAACAATATAACAAATTTGATCATTCCAGAATTAAGTTATTATACCGGAATTGATAATACCAACACTGTTGGAGGTGGTTTTCAGTTTCCATTTTTTATCTCTCATCTATCTTATGTCAATTATAATGAAATCAATGAGAATCAGTATTGGAATACTTTTATCCATTTGAATCAATTTTTTGGTCTGAATAGGAACCCATATTTTGAAGTAGGCGTTTCTTATGCGTCTGAGGAAAGTATTTTTGGCAAATGATAAGTACGGGGCTTGCTATTGGTGACGGAGATCGTTTACCCATGTTAGCTTATGCCAGTGACGACTTACCGAACAATGATGATGGAAGTAAATTTTCTCTCATTCCTTTTGCAAAATATCAACTAAGCGGTCAAAATTTAGGGCTTTCATATATTCATTATCATGGATTAACAAAAGCATCCATAAAAGGTATATTAGAAACTATTCAACATAAGAATGATACATTAGTTGAGATACAAAATAAGACAATAGACAAAATTGAACAACTCCCTGATATACTTTTTCACCCTTTTGGGGTTTATGGGATAATTGTACAAAATGGAGATACTCTTATTCTAAAATCTGCTACTAAAACTTATGATCCAAAAAGTTCTTATAGAACACCAAATAGCTTTTTATCTCAAAATGGATATACCGATTATTTAGTCTCTATGCATTCATTGACTTCACAAGAAGATATTGGAATGTCTACTCTTAGAATTTCTGATTTAATGACCACCTTTGGAAACGGTCAAGATATTATCTTGAGAAGATATGCTTTAGAAGTTCTTGATGAAATAAACAACTTAAACAATTTTAATATTGATCACTCTATTGGAGTCAGTATCCAAAATTATAAATTCAGAAAATAATTACTTCACCAACAAACGCGTTACTTCATCAATGACAAAAAAACCTTCATCAGTCAGCTTCAACTTTTCATCATCAACTATCAAATGTCCAGACTGTTGTAACCTATCTACTTGCACTTCATCCAAGTAGTCAAAAACATCTTTCTCAAACCGTTTGAAAAATTTCTTTTTATTCACACCCCACTCAGTACGAAGACCCAATAGAATTGCTTCTGAAATCCGCTCTTCAATACCCGACTCATCAATCTCTCTCGGAAGTTCCCGTTTTTCAAGCGAAGAAAAATACTCCTTCAAACTGGAACTGTTATAAAAACGCACACCGCCTATAAACGAATGTGCCGACGGACCCAGTCCTAAATAGTCCGACCCATCCCAATAGGATATATTATGCCGACACTCATGATACGGTTTGGCAAACGAGCAGATTTCATACCGCACATAACCAGCATCTTTAAATTTTTCACAACCTGATTTATACATCGCCAGCACAAGTTCGTCATCAAGAGGGAAAATTCGTTTATTCATATATTTTGTATACAAAGGTGTATTTGGTTCAAACAATAATTGATAAAACGAAATATGAGGCGGATCCAAATCAATCAGCTGCTCAACATCGGATGAAAACATTTGAGAGGGTTGTTTCGGTACGCCAAAAATTAAATCTACCCCGAAAGTTTTAAACCCTAAAGCATTACTGAAATATATAGCCTGATGCGACTGATGCACATTATGGTCACGACCTAATGTTTTCAGCGTCTCTGAATTAAAAGACTGCAATCCATAAGTCGGTCGGGTGACACCAATTTCTTTGAGTCGGGTGAGAACTTCAAGATTTATTGACTCGGGATTACATTCCAATGAAAATTCTACATTCGGTACCAAACTGAAATTTTGTTTAACTTTCTGTATAAATTTTTCAAAGAGGTCAAGATTGGTCAGCGAGGGTGTCCCGCCTCCGATAAAAATAGTAGAAATTGTGCGGTCTGATATTTTTTCAACAGCAAGTTCTAGCTCGACAGCAAGTGCATTATAGAATATCTCTTCTTGAGAAGAGTCATACACTTCTTTATAAAAGTCGCAGTAATGACATTTATTTGTACAAAAAGGGAAATGGACATATAGCGAAATTGACATGCCCTAATTATAATGCAGAACCGAGCCGTTCCCAACGAATATGTGATGGAAAGTTAAACAATCCGTATCCAACCCATTGTACTGTTTCGATTATATATGGAAACTCCCATGCGGGGGCATCACCGGGTGTCCAAGACCAGTAGACAAAAACAGCTTTGCCCAAGATATTCTCTCTTGGAACAGAACCCCAAAACCGACTGTCACGGCTGTCATCACGATTATCACCCATAACAAAATACTGATCAATCGGCACATTATAAGGTCCAAAATTATCCCGAAATGAAAGGTCACCCGGAATGTTTCGTTTATCTGTCTGTTTGGAACCGGGAGGAATCTCGGCTACTTCTTCATTTACATATACTACTTTATCAGCAATTTGAACAACATCGGCACCGGTTGCGGTAATCCGTTTTATATAATGTTTTTCAGGGTTATTCGGATACTTGAATACAATTATATCACCCGGTTGCGGGTCGTTACCGAAATCATACGCGAGTTTATTTACAAAAATATAGTCACCCTCAAAAATTGTATCTTCCATTGACGATGAGCTGACTCTGTAAGCAGAGACAACAAAAATACGCAGAATTATCGCAGCTACTAATGCGATAACTGCTGTTTCCAAATATTCACGCCAAAGCGGTTTTTGATATTTGGTTTCTAATACCTTGCGGGCTTTTTTATTTGATTCCGCTCTGGTAATTTCCTGAATGAGAAAGTCTTGTTCCATATAAGAACACTATCGGAAAACGTCTGCATAACTTTAGGGATTTTCCATTAACCTCTCTATTATCGGTACAACAGGTGAAAGTTCTGCCACTATAAGACTTGTTGATAAACCCTCTCTTATTGGAACATACTTCGACAAACTCAGTATGACAAATCATAAGTTATTGTCTTTCAAGTCACCCTGAGCCTGTCGAAGGGTCTTGAAAGAAATACTGGACTTTTCAACAAACCACTATAGACAGGGCATTGAGGCTGATTTTTTCATATTGAAAATTGCTTCAGTCACATATAAAACATCTTTTTTTATTTGTTTTTTCATGCTCTTTTTCGCTGTAAGTAAAACGGTAGGATATGATTAGAGCGAAATGGCTTTGCCTTTAAAAATGGCTTAAAGCCATTTTTGATAATATTTATTGTAGTGTTTTTGTACATGTTTTTTCTCCAAATTTATTTAGTGTTACGTGTTAGAGTGTGGGATGTGAATAAAGTACAAGGTTGTAGAGAAAATGACCTCACAAGTTTTAAACAATACACTGCTCTCTATTTTTATATTGATAAACTCAAAATGAAATTTTAGATTATTTATTATGATGATATAACTATAAATAGATGGTGGAGGCACTAATGGCTATAAAGAAAACAGAGTTAAAAACAAAATTATTATTATATGTTTTAATATGTATCTGTATCGTCCCAATGATAATTGCCCAAGAACACCCTGATGATATTTATTGGGATAGAGGGTTTGGTCGTCAGTCTGGAACATCAGCAGCTCAAAATGTGTATGATATGATTGTATATAATAATCAACCAATTGCATGTGGTCGGTTATCATCGTATCAACCTATTCCAAACAAGATATCTAATATTCTCGCTTGGGATGGCATCGAATATGTCCCTCTGAGTAATGGTACTTCATTTTATGGAAGGTCAATGGTTGAATATAAAAACAAACTCATAGTTGGTGGACATGGTAATAATGGAAATTCAATTTCTGAATGGGATGGTTTTTCATGGTCAACGCTTGATACTGGGTTAAATGGAAATATTGAAGCAATGACTGTTATGAATGACTCTTTATTTGTTGGAGGCTGGTTTCAGAAAGATAGTAATTCGTACGCATGGTCAATTGCTGTTTGGGATGGTTCTCTATGGGGAAAATTGGATGGTACATTTAATGGTAAAATCAATGCCCTTACTGTTTATAATAATCAATTAATCGTAGGTGGTGACTTTACATATATAGATTTACAAAATATGAATGCTTTGACAAAACGGAATAATAATAGCTGGGTAACTTTTTATTATTCACCTGGGTATAGTGTTACTGATATCGTAGTATGGGATACAATGCTTGTGGTAGCTGGAGATTTATACCAGAATAATAAAATTGGTGTATATAATAGTCTAGATAGTTTAAGATATTTACCTTTTTCAGATTCTCTCAATGAAGTATCTGATTTAATAATTTATAATAATCAAATTACAGTAAGTACGAGATATACAGACAGTTTATTACCCGGGGCAACGATATTGACATGGGACGGCACTAGTTGGAGTTCTATTGGTGATAATTTACTTGGGAATGATTTATCAATGGGCATTTTAGGTGATTCACTTTTTGTGTTTGGTCGAACAAATTTAAGCGGTCAACTTTATTATCATCGAAGTGCTATGTGGAACAGAAATGAATGGAAACTTAATTATGATAACGGTCTATTATGGAATACAAATGAGTCTGTACTGTTTCAGAATAAAATTGTGATTACCGGATTTTTTGATTATGTAGGAAATGAAATATCTAATAAAATTGCAATGTTTGATAGTGAAAAATGGATTCCATTAGGAGTTACTGACGGTGTAAATGTAGCAGGTTTATATAGCCATCAAGATACTCTTTATGCGGGCGGATGGTTCTCTGAAATTGGAGGAATAAGTGTAAACTCTGCTGCTATGTATGATGGCACAACTTGGACTGATATAGGTTTTACTTCAATGTGTCAACCTCATGATTTTATTCATTATCATAACCAACTTATAGTTGGTGGAAGTTATTTAGTTATTGACTCTGATACTGTAACACTCGCCTATCGAGAAAATGATATGTGGGTTCCATTTGACCAACAACCTAACGATGATGTTGGTTCTTTTATTATTTATAATAATAATCTAATTATGAGTGGATCGTTCGACTCTGTTGGTACAACACCCGCTAAAAATTTAGCCATGTGGGATGGAAATAACTGGACTGCACTCGTAACATCTACAAATACAAATTATTCATATATAGGTAAGATGATAGTAAAAAATGACACCCTTGTAATTACCGGATATTTTAATGAAGTAAATGGAGTTCAAGCAGAAAATATAGCATTTTGGGATGGTAATAATTGGTCAAGTATTAATTTAAATTTTGGTGAAAATAATGATTATATTGGTTCAGTTGTAGAATACAATAATCAAATGGTTCTTGGAGGAAATTTTGATTCAATTGGTGGAGTAGCAGCAAATAATATTGCCATTTGGGATGGTGCAACTTTTTCACCTCTTGGTTCTGGAATAACCAATTATCCCGGCTGGAACTCACCCGTACCTTTGGTTAGTGACTTACGAGTTTTTCAAGATGAATTATATGTCTTTGGGCAATTTTTTATGGCTGGAGGAATAGAATCAAACAATATTGCTCGCTGGACTAAGTATAATGTCTCGACTGATATTGCTTTTGATGAAGCGCATTTATCAATTCCAAGCGAGTACACACTTCATCAAAACTACCCTAACCCATTTAATCCCACAACTGAAATATTGTTTACGTTGCCAAAAAACAGTAATGTAACTCTTGAAGTGTTCAACATTTTAGGGCAGAAAGTCAGCACTCTTGTAGATAGTTATAAAACGGTAGGGACACATACTGTTGCATGGGACGCATCTAATTTGTCAAGTGGAATCTATCTGTATAGATTAAAAGCAGATAATTTCGTATCTGAAAAGAAAATGCTGCTAATAAAATAACAGTACTCTATTTTACTTTTTCAGAGAAGTCGGAGCTAAAACTGTAACACATAGAAAGATTTTATATAAACTATATGATTTGATTGAGGAAAAAATACAAATTATAGAAAATTCTTAATTTGTTGTCAGGAATAGGTTCCTGACAGTTCATCAAAAATATCTCGAAAACAAAAAAGTTTGAAATAAGTTCTGGATACCTGCGTCCGCAGGTAGGGGGTTACTGTAGATTTGAAAGAGAGCAACAATATTTATAACACCCTTTATCACACCATAAACGCAATAAATGCGACTCCTTCATCTTTTATTGACTATATATCTACGCATAATATATTGTATATAATTGAAGTGCGTTGTGTTCCCTTAACACTCTCACATCTATACAGTTAGATAATCCTCATTTAACTGCTCCACAACGCGTAACATACAATGCCTTTCCGCACGAATATAACTGTCAATATGGAGGATTGTATATGGAGTAAATTTGACTATCTTTTAGAATTAAATATTTAAGATAGCCAAAGAGATTTAAGACGTTTGACTTCTAAAGAAAACAAATCAGCTATTATGTATTGACAAATATCTGCTGTTTTTTCGCTAACAAAAAACAGAATTCATTTATTCGTCAGGTCCAAACCGAAAAAACTGATTTATTTTCATACTCGATCTACATCCGTAAAAACGAATTCCCCGTTAGATATAACATCTATCGGGGATTTTTTATGCACTACAATATATAGGATTTCTCCTATAGTTCCTGCTTATCGTTTAGTATTTATAGCCATATTTAAACAGTAATAATCATTTTTCTATAAACCTAACAACTTTCCATACAACAACTTAAATAGAATGTACAAGTTTTTTTCCTACACGGCACCAACCTTGGAAAAGAACCGGATAAGAATAAAAGTGAACATTAAGCCTTTTAATAGGACGGTACGTTATGAAAGTGAAGTTTGTGCTCACAATGGAAGATTTAATTGTAAATGACAACTCGATAGATCAAGTTGTTCTTGATTGGGAATCTGATGTTGACCAGGAAGAAATTTTAGAACTTTCCCACAAATGGATAACATCTAAAAATTTCTTAACAAAACGGATGGAAGGTCTCACTCGTGTCGGAGAGTCTTCATTGACCATTGAACCATTGGAAGAGGAAGAAGATGCAAACTATTGATTTGATGACTCAGGCCAAAAGTTTTTTAGATAACGCAACTCTCAAAGCGGATGAGTATTCATCTGTCATAGGTTCTGCCAAAGGTTTCATATTGGAACAGTTTGGGCAGAACGGATTATACGCATCGTATATTGTCATTGCAGCTTTAGGTTTGTTTCTTCTTTCATTAGTAGCACGGATGGCATTTTCTACCTTAAAATACTTAGTCATTCCATCTATTGTATTGGCATTTGCGGGGTCATTGTTTGCCCCATACTCTTTTGTAGCTCTTCTACCTGTTACAGTCTCTGTCTGTTCACTATTTCTTATTTTTAAGGGATAATCTCCAATAGAGACTTGGAGAATTCCAATAAAATTTCACTTTTTCTCAAATTACAACACACCCGCCTATAAGGCTATCATACTGAAACACAACTGATTACAATGATTATTTCGGTTTGGCAAAGCTCTTGCAAAAGGTATAAGTGAAACAACTTATATCAGTAGTAAACAGCAAAGAACAGAAGGGTGAACTTCTATGGCTGAAAAAAATTGTATTAACTGTAATAACCAAATGATTCAAAAACAAGGTGTTTGGCTTTGTTCTGAATGTAATTCAAAAGATTTGACTAATACGCATCTATTTGATGATGAGACCTATGATGACGGGTATATCTTTATTGAATGCCCGGGGGCGACTTTGTATAAAGAAGGATGCAACGAAATTGAAAACGGTGTTGAATTTATAGACCGTGATGATCCTCAAAAAGGATACAAGATTATCGGTAAAGCTGTCTACGCCCCTACTCATAAGAAAAGACGTCGGATTAAAAAAGAATTTATCGGCAAAATCAGTAGGTGTCAGGGATGTCAGGATTTTACGGTTCGGATGCGTCGACGTGAAGGTGCCGATTTCTTTATCCCGTCTACAAAATATCCGGGACGGAAAAAACTGAAAACGGTTGAATATGTTCCTTATGAACCGGTCTAACTGTCACATGTTATTTCGTACTTCCCCAATGTCATTCACTGCTTGATCGGAAACCTAACATTGTTGTTTTATGAAAGAAAAATAATTATCAATTAAGAGTAGCAGATATACGCATCTAAAACTCTTACGAAAGTATCTCCATGGTACGTTCCTGAAAGCCTCCCTATATATAAGGAGGCTTTTTTTATATAGTAAGGGAACCTGTCGAAGCGGCTTTCATTTTTTAGTCATTGAGAACGACCAAAGGGAGTGTGGCAATCTCATGTTTCTATAATGTCAATTCCCAGCTTGATTACGGATCCAGTATTCGTAGGGGCGTTTCGCGAAACGCCCCTATATCGTCAGGTCTCAGGGAGACCTGACCTACAAAAATCAAAAATAGCCTCAATTATATGGTTCCCAAATCAAGTTTGAGATAACATTAGAGAAGAGTAGTTATGGAAACATCATAGGGTTTTACAAACGTTACAGGCAAACCTGTACCTACAGGTACAAAACGAGCCGTAGGTTCGCCTATGTGAATGGTAATCTCATCTTTTAATAATGCATAAAATAATTGAAACTCATCAGATATTTTTCCGTAATACAATATAAACATGAACAAATGAAAAAAGGTATTTACAGAATGAAAAAAATTATAACATGCCTGTCTATACTCGCATTCGCAACATCATCATTCGCCGGCGGGTTCAGTTTTTTCAGTAAAGGCGAAAAAGGGTCGGGTGATATGCAAACAGAAACAAGAGATGTAGATTCTTTTAAAAGAATTAAAGCAACAGGTTCGTTTGATGTTTTTATAACAGTCGGAGACAAACAATCTGTCAACGTGACATTTGATGACAACTTACTTGATAAAATTGAAACTGAAGTAAACGGTAAGACTCTAATCCTTGACTCACACGGTTCATATTCCTCAAGACGTACTTGCAAAATCGAAATCACTGTTCCGAAACTTGAATATGTTAAACTTTCCGGTTCGGGTGATATAATTATCGATGAGTTAGATGCCGACTTTTTTGAATATCAACTCTCGGGTTCTGGCGATTTAACAGCAAACGGAAAAGTAAAAGATTTAGAAATCCATCTCTCCGGCTCCGGTGATATTGACACCCGCGATTTGATTGCCGAAGATGTCTATGCCAAAGTAAGCGGTTCCGGTGATATTTTAGTATATGCTCAAAAAAGTTTTGACGGCAAAGTCTCCGGCTCAGGTGACATTGTCTACTATGGCAACCCGGAATATGTCAACAGCAAAATTTCAGGCTCGGGTTCTATAAAAAAACGAAAAAGGTAAAAAATCATCATAGCGGTATTTACAGAATTTTTGTAATTACTGCGACCTCCTCCATAATCAGCAGACATTTTTTTGTCTGCTGATTCCCTTTTTTAGAGATAGTTTTTTGTTTAATTCTACCCCCTTTCACACGCACATAACCTCCTGTTACACACCATCTTAAGAAACATTTTTTCCTTGCAAACCGTATAAAAAAGAACTATCTTTATAAGATACGTAATTAATTACTTTGAATAGATATAACTAATGGAAAATAACTCTCAGAAAAAAAACAGACCCCAGCCTATTTCAGGTGTTATAGGCAAAATAATGAGCACATTCGGAATTTCTAAAACTTATTACGGATGGATGGTCGTAGAAAAATGGCCTGATATCGTAGGCAAAGAATTAGCCCAAAGAGCAAAAGCTATACGATATGAAAAAGGAGTTCTGTTTGTAGCTGTTACCGATGATGCCTGGAGACAGGAAATCTCTATGAAATCTGATGAGATAATTTCTCAAATTAACAGCTATCCGTTTGGACGATCAATAAAACAGATTAGGTTGATAAAACATTGAAAGGAAATATAGATGGCGACTACCGAAAAAGATAAAAAAGATATCGGTCATAATTACGATGCAAATACGATTAAAGTCCTTGAAGGACTTGAAGCTGTTCGGAAACGTCCGGCTATGTATATCGGCGATATCGGTCAAAGAGGTTTACATCATTGTGTCTACGAAGTAGTCGATAACTCTGTTGATGAAGCTCTTGCCGGTTTCTGTGACAAGATTGTAGTTGAGATAGGTAAAGACGGTTCTATTGCAATCACCGATAACGGTCGGGGTATTCCTGTTGAAATGCATCCTGAAATGAAAGTTTCTGCCTTAGAAGTTGTTATGACCACCCTGCACGCCGGAGGCAAGTTTGACCATGAAAGTTACAAAGTATCAGGAGGTCTGCACGGTGTCGGTGTATCTGTTGTTAATGCTCTATCAGAATGGTGCTGGGTAGAGGTATATCGTGACGGTGAGATATATCGTCAGGAATATAAAATCGGTGTCGCAGACGGTAAGGTTAAAAAAACAGGTAAAAGGAAAACAAGCGGAACTAAAGTTTGTTTTTATCCTGATTTTACTATCTTTAAAAAATCAGAATATAAGTTTGATATCATCGCATCGCGTCTTCGTGAATTAGCTTTTCTAAATCAAGGACTCACTATTGTTTTAAAAGACCATCGCAATGATAAAGAAGTAACATTTTATTACAAAGGCGGACTGGCATCATTTGTTGAATATCTTAATGAAAACAAAAGTCCTATTTATAAAAAACCTATACATTTTAAAAAGAGTGAAGATGACGTTGAAGTCGAAATAGCAATTCAATATAACGACAGCTATTCCGAATCGGTTTATTCGTATGTAAACAATATTAATACTATTGAAGGTGGTACTCATCTTTCGGGGTTCAGAGCAGCACTAACCCGTTCGATTAACAACTACGCTAAAAAGAATGCGGCCTTTAAGAAAAAAAATATAACTTTGGTCGGTGATGATTCCCGTGAGGGATTGACTGCTGTAATTTCTATTAAGGTTCGGGACCCTCAATTTGAAGGACAGACAAAAACAAAACTCGGAAACTCTGAGGTACGTGGTATTGTAGAACAGACAACCAACGAATTTTTAGGATCTTTCTTTGAAGAAAATCCTTCGGTTGCTAAAAAAATAATAGATAAACTTATACAAGCGGCAACTGCTCGAGAAGCAGCCCGTAAAGCAAAAGAATTGACCCGTCGTAAATCAGCACTCGACTCTGCCGCCCTACCCGGAAAACTGGCTGACTGTTCATTACGTGACCCTGAAGAATGCGAAATTTATATTGTAGAGGGTGACTCTGCCGGCGGCTCTGCCAAACAAGGCAGAGACAGACGATTCCAGGCTATTCTTCCTTTACGCGGTAAAATTCTGAATGTAGAAAAAGCACGAATTGATAAAATTTTAGGAAACACCGAAGTCCGTTCTATGATTACCGCCTTAGGGTGCGGGGTCGGCGATGACTTTGATGTTTCCAAAGTACGATACCATAAAATTGTTATCATGACCGATGCCGATATTGACGGAGCCCATATTAGAACTCTTATTCTGACCTTCTTCTTCCGTTACATGAGACCGCTTATAGATCACGGATATATTTACATCGCCCAACCGCCGTTGTTTAGAATCAAACAAGGACGGTCAGAGCAGTATGCATATTCTGATACTGAAAAAGATAAAATTGTAAAAGGTTTAAAATCAAAAATCGGTATTTCAATCTCGCGTTACAAAGGTATCGGTGAAATGAATACTGACCAACTTTGGAAAACAACGATGGACCATGAAGTAAGAACTTTGCTGCAGGTAACTCTTGATGATGCCGCCGAAACTGATCATCTTTTTTCAGTTTTAATGGGTTCTGAAACAAAACCTCGTGCTGAATTTATTCAACAAAATGCACAGTACGTTCGTAATTTAGATGTCTAGGATTTTCTTATAGCATTAAACAGGCGGAATTTCTTTTGATCTTCCGCCTTTTTATTACGTACTCATAACAAGAGATATTAGTATGCAAAAATTTAAAATTGTTTTATATCTTATCATTTTTTCTTTTATAACAACACTAAACATATTTAGTAAAAAATCAGATACTGACACAAGTAATGAAAAAGCTCAAATTACTTTTAAAAGTGGTATTAATCACATACGCAAAGCTAAATAAATTATACAGGTCGGCGATTCGGCTTTTGCGTATAACTACCGTGCAACCTCGGAAGCTAAAGCAAAAAAAGAATATGAAAAGGCTATTTCTGATTTCAAAGAAACAATAGATATAGACCCGACGATGAAAGAAGCATTTAACAATTTAGGATACTGTTACAGGAAAATCGGCAAACCGGACCTGTCACTAACTGCCTTTCATCAAGCCTTGAAACTTGATTCAAATTATGCACAAGCACTAGAGTATATGGGTGAAACTTATTTGGTTTTAAATGATATTAAAAATGCTGACATCAATTTATTAAAACTCACGGAGTTAAAATCTCCGTATGCCGACTCTCTTTCTCATGCTATTGAAAAATATAAACTGCGTCAGATAAATAAAATACTGCAAAAGGGAAAAAAATAATCAGCTAGGTGGAGGTGGCGGATTTTTCGGTGAGCTTTCCTGTAATTCTTCAGGGTCATTTAATACTTCGGGAGGATATTCAATTTTTGGAATAAAAACGCCTAAGTAGCGTTGGTACCATTTCCAATTTTTCTTTTCTTGTTTATAAAACTTTTTAATACGTTTTTCACGTCGATGAGCTATGGCATCGTGATGTTCAATCTTTAAAATAATAATTTCCATCGTTTCACGTTTTTCAAGAGCCAAACGAAAAGTATCATAATCTTGGAAAGAAAATACTGTTTGTACAATCGGTTCAAAAAGACAAGTGCCTGTGAAGTAATATAATTAAGAGGTTTGATAGATTCCAAAAACATTATAGCAGGGACAGAAAAACCCCTCTTAACTACCATCTTGGCAAGTTTTTCTAATACAGCATCTTCATCGGGAGGGAGTGCATTTTTTTCCGGTTCAGGGAGTTCCATGCTTCCTTTAAAAAAACTCATATCAATTTATCCTGTTCTGTATCCATCGTAATTTTTTGCTTAACAATTTCCATTACTTTATCACCGTTGTCATTAAAAATCAAATAGATACCCCGAAAATTTTCCAGACGAGATTTTTCTATAAACGGAGAAAGAAGCACTCCGTTTTTGTCAGGATAGTATGAACGAAACTCTGACCATTTTTTTTGATTGTCTGAGTCGAACTTTTAATAATCGCTTCGTTATCTGTTAGGGTAAAATATGTAGGAAAATAAAACTTCGCAACGGAAGCAAAAAGAACCGCCAATGAAAGAAATCCAAATATCTTTGAAGATGTCAATGACAAAACGAGAAACGGTATAAACAAAATAAAGGCAGAAACCAGTACAGCTGCTAATGGACGAGTTTTAATAGGATGAGTTGTCCATTGCAATAATTCTGCAGTAGTGTTTTCTGTTGATGATATAATTTGTGAGTCTTTATTTTGCATTATAATAATTATTCCGGTTTACGGTACCGTTCTTTTTTAACAGTTTCCATCATATCCATTAGTTCTTTCGGTTCCATCAGTTTTTTTTCAATCAATACCCGCACCAGTGCTTCCTGAGCAAGGTTATTTGATAAAGCAAGTTCTTCATACGTCACATCACGTTCTTCACCGTTTATGACCATTTTGAGAGCAACATTTTTATCCATCATATTCTCCAATGTATATTTTATCTAAATTTATTCTATTATTTCTGTCTCAAGAGATTCAAGCGAGTTTGCTTTTTTATTCTGAATCAAGTACAAAGGCATCTCAATATTTTCACGGTATTCACCAAATGATATTTGTCCCGAAGCACCGCTATAATTCTGTATAAGTTGTAATTGTTCGGCAATAGATTCGCGGCTGATTCCCTCTTTAATCGCCTGAGTAATCAAACGGATAGCATCATACCCTAAAGAGGCCAATCGTTGAGGTCGTTTTCCATATCGACTATCGTAAGCTGCTGCTAATGTCATAAACTCATCGGAAAGTTTACCCTCTAAAAACGGTGAGGCAAACACAGCACCCTTGGTAACATTTTCACCAAGTCTATACACAGTACGATCTCCCCACCCGTCGGTTCCTAAGTAGAAACCGTTCAGATTATAAAAATGAATTTGAGGAATCAATTGTTTTAATTGTTTCGGAATTCCCGGCATAAAAATACAATCGACGTATGCTGGTAACAATTCAAAATCAAGCGTATCGCCGTCTTCAGTAATATAAAATGTAGAATCAGTCGGATGTCCTAACAAAATTGATTTTATATCACGTATATATTTCCCAAAATCTTTATCACGAGACCGATAGTACTCAACAGCAACAACTGTTCCGCCAAGTTTTTTAAAATGTGTTTCGAATGCTCGGGTCATGCGTATATGGTCTGTTATAGATGACGATATAATAACAACAGAATCGGCATTCAATTGATTGTAGGCATAGTCGGCAAGCGATATAGATTCAAGTTCTATGTTTGGCGATAGCTGAAATGAATTTGCGGATAATCTCGTAAGTCCTGCTTCTGTTGCCGCAGGGACAATCATCGGAAGTGAGCCGCAGTTTAGAACTGCCGATGCCACCGAAGCTTCCTCGCTGGTAAGAGGTCCGACAATAATATCTGTAGTTTGAGAAATAGATAGTTGCGAAATTATTTGGGCAGCTTCTATCGGGTCGCCTTTTGTATCATATGGAACAATTTTTAGTAGTTTGTTATTTGACTGCCTGTATATATCAGCAGCAATCACGGCACCGTTGTAAATTTCTTCACCATACGATTCTAACTCACCGGACAACGGAAGCACCATCGCAATTTCCAGAGGTTTATTTTCCAGTCTATCAGCTATTACCCGTCTGTCTGATGTAGAAACATTTTGTACACAGACAGCTAAAATTCTTTCCGCTTTTTCAACATCTCCTCTATCAATATAGATATCCGCAAGCGGTTTAATAAGGGTGCATTTTTTTTCTTGAGATAATTTTTCTAAATCTACTTCGGTTAATGACAAAGATGACGCATTTTGAAATGCTGCTTGTAATGAAGCAACAATTAGCTTATCAAATGAGTCAGAGGTAGAAAAACGATAAGCATTGATATATGTTTTTACTGCCTTGTCGACATCTGATTTTAAGTATAATGAATTAGCTAAAAAGAAATATGCTTCTGCTTTGTATGCGGAATTTTTAAATCGTGAAACAAAATATGAAAAACCTGCTACTGCTTCATTATATTCAGCAAAGTAGTATTTTGATTTTGCCCGATGAAATACAAAGAGCTCAAGATTCTTTGATTCCGGAAATCTTCCCTCTAATTCAGAAAAGATTCTTCCCGCTTGAAAGTAATCACCTTGACGAAGGAGTCTTTTGCCTTTTGTATAAAGTGACACTATCTCAGGTGTATCATTTATAGTCTCCGCTGACAACGATACAGCTATCAATAATAGCAACGAGAAAATAATAATAAATTTTATTTTACTTTGTATCATTTATAGAGAATAATTCCCAAAGTCTTCGGGATTAATTTTTTTCAATCTCTCTCTGAGTGAATCAGGGTCAGTCGGCATAGAATTCTCCGCTTGAGATTGCTCTTCTGAAACATTTAACAATGTATCGCAAACAAAAATTGGAGCTTTCATTTTAAGTGCCAAAGCAATTGAGTCTGACGGTCTGGCATCTATTTCTATAATAGAGTTCTCAGAAGATTGCAGATAAATTTTGGCATAAAATGTTTGTTCTTTTAATTCTGTAATTTCTACTTTTACAATAGTAGCTTTGGTAGCATCGATAATTTCTTTAAGCAAGTCATACGTCATCGGCCTTTGAGATTCAATCCCGGTAAGTTGGATTGCAATCCCCCATGCCTCGGCATGACCGATCCATATCGGAAGCACCTTATTGACAGTCAGGGGCGCTAGTATGACAACCGGGGAATTGGTTGTCATATCAAGCGCTAAACCTTCAACTTTTGCTTCTAACATACTCATAACATTATGATTGTTTAATTACCCAATACTTCAGATTGGCAATAACTTCTTTTTCAATCTTAATAGGAGTAGTATATACGCCTAAGACCTTAATCGGTGCTTCAAGTTCAATAGAACGTTTATCAACAATAATACCTTCTGCTTTTAAGCGTTCGGCTATGTCGGCATTTGTGACAGAACCAAAAAGTTTATCATCTTCACCGACATTTACTTCAAAAGATAAAGAGAGTTTTTCAATTTTATCTTTAATAAGTTCCGCACCTTTGCGAAGTTTTTTCACACGAAGTTCCGCTTGTTTTTGAATCTCGCCAATAGCTTTTAAATTCGCTTTGGTTGCGGGAATTGCCAGGTTGCGGGGAAGCAAATAATTGCGTCCGAAACCGTCTTTGACCTCAATAGTCTGCCCGGCAGATCCTACATCGGGAACATCTTCACGTAAAATGAGTTTCATCGTTTGTTCCTTTCCTTCTATAATATAATCTACATTATTCGTTTTGTAAATTCAACTGTTCTCTGTTTCTGAAATCTTTGAAGCTGTCAATAAAACCTACAAAAACGGCTACAATAAATCCGAACAGTTGCGTGAAAAATATCAATAAATAAAAACTAAATTTAACAAATGGAGGAAGTTTAAACTTTTTTAAATAGTACTCCATAAGAGATAAACCACTGATAGAGTAAAAGATAGCCAAAAAGACCAAAATATTGTCGCCAATTAGACTCAAAGAATCATTTCCGAAAAACCGCATACCCGCACCGACTAATAAAATTATAGACAGATAGAAAGGCATTTTCCACATTTGAAATGGTGCTATTTTTGACTCCGTATTTTCTCTTTTTGAAAGTAAAAACACAAACATTAAATACGCCACAGCATACTGAAATACAGAACTTAACAACAAAATAGACGGTATCACTCGACCGGTAAAAGATAAAGTTTTATTGATACCGGAAATAAGTGATGCAGTTTCCTCGGCAGAATAGCCTGCATCCGGTAATGATATCGCAGCTTTAGTAAGCATATCTGCTGAAACAGTTGTAAAGTCTGCTGTTATTCTTTTCAATAGCGGTAAATACATCGCCATTGCAAACAACAGGACTACAACCAAACCGACCGTGAATACTTTTTGTTGTGCTTCTTCTTTCAAGCTTAATCGACCTATGACTACTCCTCCAAGAAAAATCATACTCCACTCTGAAAACATTGTCCAAACAAAGTCTAGCCCGGTAAACATATAACCGACAATATATACCGCCAGTCCGCTTCCCCATAAAAGCCAGGTATGACCTTTATACGCAAGCGTCGCAATTCCGACATAGAGAACTAGTATTAAAAAATAACTAACAGAACTCATCCCTAGAATTAATATAACCGGCAAATCTACTCCCTTTAAACCGAATTCTAAAAGTGTAAAGAGGAACATAGCAAAAATTGTTCCATACACATCCCATCCGATTTTAGGAGCAAGATGACTTTTCTGAACCAAAGTTTTCATTTCTAGCGGTATGACTCTGCTTCAAATGCTACAATCGCCAACACCCGTCCACGTTTAATAGCGGTAGTTAGTTTACGCTGATGCATCGCACAGTTTCCTGTAACACGACGTGGAATAATTTTGCCGCGTTCATTTGTAAAACGTTTTAAGATACGTTCATCTTTATAATTAATCATATTGATTTTGTTTTCACAAAAACGACAGATTTTTTTTCCTCTGATTACTGCCATTATTCTTTTCCTTTATAGTTTGTTGATATTATAATCAACACCGATAATCGGTGAGGTTATAATTCCTCATCTGACGGTTTATCTTCTGACGGAGTATCAATCTTTTGAGTATCTTCATCAGGAGTTTTCTCAGTAGGAACATCTTCCGGTACTGTTTCAACCTCAACAGCTTTTTCGCTATCTTCTGTGTCAGAAGCGGTCTCTCGAGATGGTCTATTAGGTCCTGAAGAATCATGGCGACGTTCTGAACCATGCTTACCAAACGGATCCTGTTGTTTTAGATAATCTTCCGGATCACATTCGATACGGACTGTCAAATCGCGTATATACGCTTCGTTGACTTTAAAATGACGATCCAACATAGGTAGGACTTCGGTCGGTGCTTCATAAAGGAATGTAGCATAGTAACCTTGAGTCAGTTTGTTGATTTCGTATGCAAGACGACGAGTACCCATATGGTTTTCGTTTATAATCTTGCCGTTTGTGTTGGTAATGATATCCTTGATATCGCCGACATGCTTTTCAATTGTAGCATCATCAGACTGAGGATTGATAATAAAAGTGGTCTCGTAGATTCTCACTAAATATTCTCCCTACGGACGTGGTTAACGGTTACGGCTTAGCTGAATATTTAAAAACTGCTAAGCAGGGTTATTATATTTTTTCATTGCTTCATCAATGCCGTCTGTAATAACAAACCGGGCAGCTTCGGAAGCATCTGTAATCATTTTATTTACAATCTTCTGCTCATCTTCTTTGAACGTGCCTAACACAAAATCTACAACAGAACTATCATCAGGCAGAGGTCCAATCCCTACACGCAAACGGGGAAACTGATTTGTTTCAAGCTGTTCAATTATAGATGCCAAGCCGTTATGACCTCCGTCAGAACCTGATTTACGAATTCGCAAAGTTCCAAGAGGTAAATTAAAATCATCAACGATAACAAGCATCTCGTTTGGTGTTAGAGAATATCGATGTAAAAGAGCAGTCGCGGCATAACCGGAGTTATTCATAAATTGTGTCGGTATAGCAATTATAATATTTTTATCATCGACAACAATTTCCGCTTTTTCGTATGATTCACATTGTTCGGGCATTTTCATTTTATCAGAGGCAAATTGTGTTAATACATCTATTCCGACATTATGCCGAGTATGATGATATTTCCGACCGATATTTCCGAGACCTAAGAGCAATGAAATCATAATTTTCAGCCTTTTCAGGCAGGCAAAAATATACGAAATAGGGGGAAGATGTCAAGGTATTAATATGCCGTTTATGTTATTGTAACTCAGGCAGTTGAGCTGAAAAAACCATATTACAAATAGAATATCTTAATAATTCTATTCACCGCAATTAACTTTTCTTATTTATTTTAATTTACATGAAACTTATTTAAGTTTTATCGTATAATATATTAAATATCTTAATTTAGGAGTAGTTATGAATAAAGATTGGTCATATGTAACTAAAATAACTGAAAACAAACCTATTACAGTAATAAAAGTTAAAACTGATGATAATATCACAATTGAGGGTCAGTTTGAATTACCGCCAATAGCTCAATTAAGTCAGGATGACCAGGTTTTTGTCGCTGTATTTGTTAAATCGCACGGTTCGATTAAAGAGATGGAAAAACATTTTGGTATCAGCTACCCGACAGTTAAAAGCCGTCTTAACCGAATCGGCAGTCAACTCGATTTTGTAGAAGTTGAAACAACTGTAGAAAGGGTTGGAGTATTAGAAAAATTAGAACGAGGTGAAATATCTGTTGATGACGCAATTACAGAACTAAAAAAAGGAAAGAACCATGACTGAACAAAGAAAAAAAATACTGGAGATGCTTGCTTCCGGAACAATCAATGCCGATGAAGCCGAACGACTGATTGCCGCTCTTGAAAACAATGCAGAACAAAAAGCTGAAAACCGAAGTGATAGAAAAAAACCGAAGTTTTTACATGTTAAAGTTGAAAAAGAAGCCGGCTTAGGCAGTAAGCATGAAAATGTTGATATTAAAATTCCTATTATGCTTTTAAAAGCAGGAATGAAACTTGGTTCGATGATACCTGAGAGTTCAAAAAGTGAAATCAATTCTCACTTGAGTAGTAAAGGGATTCATCTTGATTTAAATAATATCGAATCAAAAGATATTGACATTATCATGCTTGCTCTCTCTGAAAGCTCTATTGATATAGACACAGAAAAAGAAAAAGTCAGAATTTTCTGTGCGTAAAGACATCAAAGTAACCTACAATCCTCAAACCCTTAATTAGTAAATTTTGTAGGTATAATATAGAGTTTATATTAATTCGGATTACCGGTTAAGATAAAGCCGCCCCATAGGAATGGATGACCGTGACCAAACTTTACTCTTGATTCTTTCAGGATTTCAAGTTCTGAATCACGAAGTGCTTTTTGTTTTGAGGCACCGGAAAATAATTTTTCATAAAAACGAACCATGAGGTCTGAAGTTTCTTTATCAGGAATTTTCCACATGCTCATTAGTATCGACTCTGCACCGGCAATTTGAAATGCTCTCCGCAGACCAAAAACACCTTCACCGCTTATCGTCTCACCGATACCCGTTTCGCAAGCAGAAAGAGTCACAAGTTCTGTACCGATGAGATTTAACCCGGTAACCTCAAGAGCTGTCAAAAGTCCGTCATCATACGTATATGGTGTGACCATGTCACCCATTATAGTATAATTAGCCCCGGTAAAAGCTAGCCCTGATCTTAAGAGTGGATTTTTTAAATAAATATCATCATCCTGACAAAAGAATCCATGCGTTGAAAGATGAACATACCTGGGAGGGTTCTGCCATTTAGATAAAATTGTTGTCGTTGCAGCTTTATCATAATAAAGTTCTGCGACTTCATTTACATATTCTTTTTTAAATAGATTAATCAACTGCTGACCTTCTTCTTGGCTGTAAGAAAGTAGAGAAAATGCACTCGTAAGACAATCTGTATTTGTAGTTAACGATCTTACAGGGGAAAGCTTAGAATCAAATCTTTTCTGAATTTTTTTGATAGAATATATTTTTGAAAACTGTTTTTACTATTAAAATCAGGTGAGGCAACAACTATTAGACCTTTAGATTCTTCAAACTCATCGTATTTTCGTAAGAGATCTCGACCGGATGAAAGATAGCTTATTTCATAATTTTCTATTAAATATTGATTTTTCTTATTTACAAATATCTCAAACGGAATCAAGTTTAAATCAGAATCGGGTGCTATTAATAATTTTTGTTTCCCTTTAAGTTGTTTTTTAAACGGCTTTACTAACTTTTCATATAATACTTTAGTAATCTCTTTTAGTTCTTTCTCTAAGAAAATTGATTTTTTAGAATATACTTGAAATCTCGATTCCTGCATTTTCTTTCGTGCCTGTAATATATATCTGTCAATTGCATTCGCATCACCTAAATCAACAATTGAAATACTTCCCGTATTATCTAAGGAGTAGCCCAAATAATTTGTTACAGTATTATTGTCTAAAATCGGATGGTATTTAATGTATTCAATATACAATGTTTTTTTTGAAAGTTCTGAAGCAACATTTTGTATAGTTACATCTTTTTGACTAAGTGAAAAGTCAAAGACAGAACAACTCATACTCAAAGCTACTTCTAAAGAATCTCTCGTTTTATAATATTCTTCCAACTTCGCATCTTCTAAGTCTTCAATAGAATTATATCGGGCAGACAAAGCCAAAGCAGAAATCCGAGTACAAATATCAGTATATCTTTCGACTAATTATACTATCTCCCTATCACTTTCACATGCAGCAATAGCTTTATCACCTGACAAAGCATCAATAACTAATGCCTTTCCTCTCAAAATCATCTCCGATGCTGCCTTGATAGTTTTTTGTGTATTTGTTTCCAAAGCCAAAATAAAAAGAGGGTCATATATGAGAGGATGGTTCTTTGTGTAAAGTAATTTTTGTTCTGTAGAAGCATAATGAAAAACACGATCTATAAATTCTCGTCGACCATGAAGCCCTTTTAACATATTTTCAAATGCGTTGTCGGTTTCATCTTGACTCAATTGAGATACGGCTAAATCAAGATAAGATTTAGCGACTAAGGGATGGTCAGGTAAAAATTTGTTTGTTCTGATAGCGACAACTTTCGTAAGACATGCTTCTGCTTTTTTCGGCATATCAAAAGCACTATACAATTGAGCTAAGTCAGATAAAGTAGATGCTGCAAATAAAGAATTATCGCCATAACTATATTTAAAAATATCAAGAATTTTTAAATATGTATTTTGAGCAGTAATAAAGTTATTCTGTTTGTAATAGATATTCGCCAAAAGCTTCAGAGAAAGTGCAACACTCGGATGATTTCCCCCAAATTGTTTTCTTCTAAATTCTATAATTTCATTGCTTAGTTGTTCAGCTTTTTCAAGTTTCCCTAATTCAAGATAGATTTCTGCTAAGTTGGTCAGTATCCCAATTCTAAGAGACTTTTTTATATCCGGTATCTTTAGGCACTGTGTAAAATAGTACTCTGCCTCATCATACCTACCTTGTGAAATATATAATTCACCCAAATTAATATATGAATAATACATTACCGGATTATCAAACCCATACGTTCTCTCATAGATATTTTTAATTTTTAGCATTAGTGGTTCAGCAAGTTCATATTTTCCTAATTTTTGATAGATCCGACTTAAGAGAGAAATATACTCACTAGTTCTTGGATGATATTCGCCAAATGATTCAATACCTGCTTCAACTGATATCAATGCTGATTTGAGAGCTGTTTCATAGTCGCTAAATCCATAGTAAAGATGAGCATGGAATTGGTATAAATCTGCTATTCTTTTTTTTGATTCTATGTCATTTTCTGTAACGTAAGAGATTGCTCTGTTAAAATATGGTAAAACATTTTTAGCATCATACTGAATAACTCCGATACGTGATAAATAGCAAAGAGACCTGCTTAGTTTTTCACTTTTTTCTCCAAAGTTATTTTCTAGTATTTTGAGAGATTTTTTTAATACCTTAACTGATTCATCATATCTGTAATCATGTGCTAATACATAACCGAGTATTTCCATAGCATAGGCAACTTCCGGGTGATTTCCCCCGAGATTTTTCTTAAGTAATGCAACCGCCCTCTCGGCTATAGGTATAATTTCTTTACAGTCACAAAGTAAATTACCTACCTCACTTTTTTTATACCATAATCGACCTGCCATCAAGCTTGTAGAATCAAAACTGTTTTGCATCAAAATCGCCTCTGAAAGAAGAGAGTCCGTAAGCATATAATTTCCTAATTGAAACTCACAGAGGGCAAGTTTGTAAAAGCCAAAAATTGATTCTTGCGAAAAATGGCCGTATTCGGCAATAATCTTGTCTAGATTTTGCTCATAAAGCTTTTTAGCAGACTCAAGATTATAGGCATTATATAAAGAATCTGAAAGTTCATATAATTTGGAGATTTTTTTGATTTTTGGGTTCTGATATTCTACATTTTAAATAGCATGTACCTGAATAAATGTAAACAGAACAGTACAAATAATAAAAATAACTTTTTGGAGATTAAACGACATACAAGCCCTTGTAAAGCACTTTAGTAACACAGAATTGATAAAGAATAAAGACATTATCCGTTTTTGTATTTCAGTATCTTTATAAGATACCAAGAAAATCTCTCAGAGCAAGACTTTCTTTTACTGAACGAAATACTGCTCTGCTATAAAGGACAAATTTGTGTTAAGATAAACAATATAAAAGGGAGATTTTTTGAAATTTTTATCTAATATATGTTTTCTTCTGAATGAATAACTGAAAGAAAACATTGATTTTCTGTATAGCAGGCACAACACTACAACTTTTAACTAAAAGATATTATAGAATTTGGAAATTAAATTCCTGTATTACATTATTAGAACTCTCACTATTTTCTATAATACGAAGTTGAAAGTTTCCGGGAGTCAGAATTCCTTTTGAAATAAGTATGCGGCCTGTATTGTATCTATCAAAATCTTTATAGTCATCAAGTGTGATAACTTTTTGATCGTTATTAAATATTTCTACAATATACGATTTATTTTTATCTACATCAGGATATACAAAAGAAATAACAATGTCGTTTTCTTGGTTTAGACTGTATCTGTTATCAGCAGACCGAACCGGAACTAAAACAATGGATTCAACTGTACTAACTGATGAATCAGGTGTAGTTGTTAACCCTAAAAATGCCGGATAAATCAACATAACAACTAAAGTTGCCAAAACAGCAGAAGATATAGTGAAATTTTCCCAAAGAGGTTTTACTTTTTTTGAAGAAACTTTCTCAAGACCTTCAGTAAATATTTCTTGTTTTAAAATCGCCGCTTCTTTTTCAAATCCCTGTAATTCTTTAAAACATGATTCACATTTCAAAATATGAAGTTCAAATTCTGCTTTCATCTCTTCATTAAGAGCAGATAATTCATAAGCATGTAACTGCTTACCGATTTCTTTCTGAATACATTCTTTTTTCATAATTTGTTTTTATCTTTATGTTTTAAACAATCTTTCAAAAGTTTACGACTCCGATTTAAAAGAACATACAGATTGTTTGGGTTCACGTTTAATTCCCTACAAATCTCATCAGTTTTATATCCTTCAGATACAAGTTGTAATATCCGATGATATCTCGGATTTACTTTATATACATTTTTCAAACAATCAAGAATCCTAACTCGAAGTCTTGGGTTTGCATCCTTCGGATGAGCATATTCTACCGTCTTATCATCAACAACAATATAATTTGCTTCTGAAGTAAGTTTTTGATAGTAATTTCCTATCTTGTTACGGAGCACTTTATACGCCCACGCCTCAAACTCAACAGAAGCAGCTAGTGAATGGTACTTCTCAAGGACGGTCAGACAAGCTTCTTGAGCAATATCTTCACAAGCTCCCTCCCCAACTCTTTGTTTGGCGAGATAACAAAATCTTACAAATAAATATTGAAAAATCTTATCTTCGGCGTTTTTATCCCCATTTTGGGCTTTTATAAACAAATAATTCATATAAATCAGCTAAATTTGAACCCGTATTCTTTATAATTTTTGTGTTATGTATGACTAATATACTTATGAATTTAATTTAGTCAAGACAGTTTACAATTATACGCAGAAGATGAGGTTTGAGACTATTTAAAAAGACATATCTGTCTAAGATTCTGCCTATAAAAGAGTTACCGAGAATAAAAATCAGTCCAATAGAAGTTTATGCTTTTACTCCTGTAAAACGGTATCCGACACCTCGAATAGTCTCAATATAAACAGACTGTTTAGGGTCATCCTCAAAGATCTTTCGTAGGCGTAGAATAAAATTATCGATAGTACGGTTAGTTGGGTAGGTATGATACCCCCAGACAGCATCTAAAAGATGGTCTCGACTGACAACTTTTCCGGTTCGTTCAATAAGATACTTCATGACCATACATTCTTTTCTTGTAAGTTGTACTTCTCCCCCCGGTCCTTTTGCTGTATATGTAGTAAAATTAATAGAACGACCGTCAAATTCGAATTCGTTTTCAGTTGTTTCACCCGGGTCTAGCCATGCCTGTCTGCGGAAAATACCTTGAATGCGTGCCAAAAGTTCTGAGACATCAAACGGTTTAGTAATATAGTCATCCCCACCTGCTAAAAGTCCGTCAACTTTCTGGTCAGTTTGGTCACGGGCGGTGATAAATATTACCGGAATAACAGAACCGGTTTTCCGAATCTCTTTTGTGAGAGTCAATCCGTCTTTACCCGGCAGCATGATATCCATTAATATCAAATCAAAATTCCCTTTTTCAAACTCTTGTAAGACTTGATTACCATTGTCAACATGCATAACCTGATATCCGTCAGCCTCTAAATTTATCACCAATCCGTCGGCAACATTCGGATCATCTTCAACTAAAAGAATTGTTTTCATTTTGTTTTATAACCTTTAACTGAATTTTAAAATTAACACCTAAACCGAGACCGTCAGATTCAACATAAATTGTTCCTTTATGAGCTTTTATGATTTCTTTACAAAGAAACAAGCCCAGTCCGCTTCCGGGTTTACTAATATTCAATACTTCACCTACACGATAGAATCGGTCGAAAATGAGTTGCAAGTCTTTTTGTTCTAATCCGACACCGTTATCAGCAATTGAAATATATACGTATTTATTATCAGATTTAAAACCGACTTTTATTAAAACTGTATCTTTATCGTTATATTTTAGAGAATTTTCAATTATTGCTTCAAATGCCCTACTCAAAGCAAACCTGTCGCCATAGAAAATAAATTCATCGGGGATATTTTCTGTTATAATTTCCAGTTTTTGATTAACGGTAAATTTTTTCAGTTTATCCAAATCTGTTTTTATCATTGCCGCTAAATCAAAATAGTCGCTGTTTATTACATAGCCACTTTTTTCAAACCTGCCAGCTTCTAATATATTCTCAACAAGTTTTTCAAGACGGTTTACATCATCTTTTAAGCGGGGGATAATAGTATGTTTTTTTTCTTCAGGAATTTTTTTTGAATTAAGGGTATCAAGATAAATTTTCATAGATGCCAAAGGAGTTTTAATTTCGTGCGTTACCGACATGAGAAAATTTTGTTGGGCAAATTTTAGTTCTTCATTTTTTACAAGAGTACGATAAATAAGCCAGGCACCTATTCCGACAAGCAGTAAAAAGAAAATACCTTCAAGTCCTATCATTATCTGTCTTGAGACTTCCTCCCGATGAATCAACTCAACATACATTTCATCGGCACCCAATTCGTTTACCATCTCAACTTTTTCATCAAAAAGTTGAGCCATTAAGGTTATCCACCAAATAGCTTGGGCAATAAGGAGAATCGTGATACTAATAAATAGTACAAACGCTTTTTTTGAAGATAACACAAGTCTTGCCATAACAGTCCTATATTTTTTTATAATGTAACACATTTATTATGGAGAGGCAAAAGGTTTGCTAAATTGCACTGATATAAAAAAAACCGCCGGAAGCGGGTTTTCGGTTCATATTAATTTTAATCTAAAGTAATTGTCGTAGCTGTTTCGGAGCTATTGGTTTCTATATCGTTGTCGGCAGAATCAAAATCAATCTTCTCACCGTTCATCAGTTTCCCGGCCGAAATAATAAGTTTGTTGAGATTTAGTTTTGTAATATGTGCGTCAGCTTTTAAATATTTTGCCCGTGCTTTCATACCCATGTCACCGATAGAAGAATAGACAATTACAGGTGTATCAGGTCGTTCTGACTGTCTTATTCTCATAGTCAGAGCTAAACCGTCCATTTGTGGCATTTCAACATCACTAATTACAAGGTCGAAAGATTCTTTTTTATATGCTTCCCATCCTTCTAGACCGTCGGTTGCTTCAACAACATCGCATCCGAAGGTTTGCAGTTCATTCACAAGCATAGCACGCACAGCAGGTGAATCTTCTGCTACGAGAATTTTTTTATGACTCATATCATTGATATTGTCGGTACAGGTAACTTTTGCATTTTCTTTGAATTCCGGTCGAATATCTAAAAGTATTGTTTCGTAATCAAGTAAAAGCACCATATGGTCTTCTGTCGGTTTCACAATTCCAAGAACATATTTTTGGTCGATGCCTGAAAAAACATGTTTTGCATCAATGACATCTTCCCATTTAAAATGATGAATCCAGTCAATTCTATCTACATGGAAACCGGTTAAAAGTCCGAAAAATTCTGTTACTATAACTTTGTCGTGTTTCCCTTTTTCTTTATACTCACCTAATACAGTTGCTAAATCAATTATAGGTACTAAGCGATTCATATCTTTAAATACGCCTTGAATAGATGGATGAGATTCGGGAACTTGAATTAATTGAGTTATATGAGAAACAATTTTTGAAACTTTGAGAATATTTATCCCAAATGAAATTCCGGCAGCACGATATTCTAATATCCGTAACTCGTTAGAACCGGTTTTTAAATACGAGTCCGCATTAATTTTTGTATCATCCATGTAAATCTGCTCCCTTTAATAGCCCGATAGTAAACACAGCTCCTCCCTTTTCATGGTCAGAGGCAAAAATAGTACCTCCCATTGCTGTTGCTGCCAGTCTACAAAAATATAAACCAAGTCCGACACCTCGATGTTTTCCTTCGGCACGAAGTTTAATCTGCCCAAATTTTTCAAATAATAATTCAGGTTCTAAATCACCGAGTCCACTACCTGAATCTTTTATATGTATATACAAATTTTTTTTCCCGAGATCGGTATAGACTGCGATATTGCCACCTGAAGGAGTGTGTCGTATCGCATTATATAATAAATTATCTAAAGCTCTTTTTAAAAGTTTCGGGTCAGCGGTAACAGGGGTATTTCCAGAATTGTTTGTAAAAGTAACGGTGATATTCCGTTCCTGAGCAGATGCCTTAATCATATCAATCGTTTCTTGAATTAAAGTATCAGGAACTATTGTTACGAGTGATACAGGAATACCTACTTTACCGGATTTGGCAATTGCCATAATATCATATAGTATTGATTCAGCTCTTTTTAGGGCAACTTGTGAGGAGTCTACTAATGTTTTATGAAGGTCTTTTGAATAGTCGAAATTTCCCTCTTCAATGATTTTCAAAAGATACTTCATTGATGCAAGCGGTGACTCTAAATCATGAATAAAAAGAGAAAATATTTCTAGCCATTTATTTTCTTGCTCGTTTTTATTATTTTCATCCACATACGTTTTTATATCTTTTTCTTTAGTAGTCATTTTCAGGGTCTTTATACATGATAAATTATTGTTTCAATACAGTATAGTATCGACATGATACCCTAAATATTTATATTTTCTGTGCAATTGTTAAACAGCTTCAGAGCTTTACTATAACCGCAATAACGGCATAACTATCAGTAATACTAAGAGTTATAAGAAATAATAGTTAGAGTTCAAGCTTATTGAGACGTAATGAATTTGAAACGACAAATAGTGAAGAAAAAGACATGGCGGCGGCGGCTAACATAGGTGATAAAGTTATCCCAAAAATAGGATAAAATAGACCTGCTGCAACCGGAATAGCCAAGATATTATATATAAACGCCCAAAAGAGATTTTGTTTTATTACTCGAAGAGTTTGTTTTGAAAGTACAAATAATTTTTCGACAGAATATAATTCTGTCTGTACTAACACAATGTCGGATGATTCGATTGCGATATCTGTACCGGTTCCAATAGCAATACCGACATCTGCTTTTGCCAATGCGGGAGCATCGTTGATACCGTCACCGACCATTGCAATTGTGTAACCTGCCTTTTGGAGAGATTCTACAATCATTTGTTTTTGATCCGGTCGCACTTCCGCTTCAAAATTTTCCAAACCGATAGACCGAGCAACACCACATGCTGTTTTGCGACTGTCACCTGAGAGCATAGTAACTTCTTTAATAATTTTTCTCAAATTACCGATTACTTCTTTTGCTTCTGATCTTATTTTATCGGCAAGAGCAATAACACCAATGACTCTGTTTTCCAAAGCTGCATAGACAATAGTTCTCCCTTTGTCCATTTGATCTTCGGCAAATTTTTCAGCTGTTGAAATATCAATGTTTTCCTGATCCATCAGATGTTTATTCCCGATAAGAAGTTTTCTTCCGTCGTAATCACCTTTGAGACCTGCACCGGGTAGCGACTCAATATTTTGTATTGTAACAAACTCAACCTTATTATTCTCTGCATGCTTCACTATAGCATTCGCAACAGGATGTTCAGATTGTTTTTCGGCAGATGCTACAATTGTCAAAAATTCTGTATCAGATTTTTCTCCAAAAGATTTCAAAAAGGCAATTTCTAACTCACCATGTGTCAACGTTCCTGTTTTATCAAAAATAATAGAATCTACTTTTGTAACTTTTTCTAAGATATCTCCACCCCGAATAATAATACCTTCTTTTGCGGCTCGTCCGGTTCCTGCTAAGATAGCAGTCGGTGTCGCCAGACCTAATGAACAAGGACAGGCAATAATAAGTACAGAAATTACCGAACGGATAAACATAGGGTCATTAGGTGCAAAAAAGTACCAACAGGCTGCGGTGATCAAGGCTATACCGAGAACTATCGGAACAAAAACAGATGATACTCTATCGGCCAATTTTTGTACAGGTGCTTTTTTCGACTGTGCATCTGAAACTAATCTAATGATAGATGCTAAAAATGTTTTATCACCTGAAGCAGTCACTATCATTTTAAACGGAATGGTGCCGTTTAAAGAACCACCGTACACAGAGTCACTCTCTTTTTTTTCCACCGGCATAGATTCACCGGTTAGCATAGACTCATCGATAAACGGATTGTTTTCAGTTAGTTTTCCGTCTGCCGGAATTCTTTCACCCGGACGGACCAACAATGTCATGCCTTCTTTAACAACAGAGGTATCAATTTCAATCTCGACACCGTTGATTACGGCCATAGCTTTTGACGGTGTTAATTTTAACAAAGCTTCTATAGCTTCACCGGCTTTTCCTTTTGACTTTGCTTCTAAGAATCTTCCCAATAAAATAAGCGTGATAATCATTGCCCCTGATTCAAAGTAAAGCATGTCGGTTTTGCCGTTCATTATTTTATACAAAACATAGAGAGACCAAAAATATGCAGACAAAGAACCCATTGCAATCAAGCTGTTCATGTTTGCCCGAAAATATCTCGTTTGTAAAAAGGCATCTTTAATAATTGATTTACCGGAATAAAAAATTACAATGCCTGCCAAAACTGCTTGAGTAATAGCATTGTAAAGTTCTCCGAATATAATATGGCCAAAAAACATCGGCGACATAGCAATTACCATAAGCGGTAGTGCCAGAACAAAAGATAAGATGAAATCAGCTTTTGTTTTTTTACGCTCTTTTTCATTGGCAGCTAGAATATCGGGTCGACCGATTGTAGCTTTATAGCCTAATTCTTCAATCGTTTGAATTATTTTTTCAGAGGTTATTTCAGAGTCAAATTCTATTGTAGCAGAATGAATAGCCAGATTTACATTGCAGGAATCAACACCGTTTAGTTTATCGACACCTTTTTCAATTACAGAAACACAGCCTGCACAATGCATGCCTTCTATCTTAAGTGTGAGTTCTTCAGAATTTGCCATGTGGTATAATAATGATTATTTTTGTCTTGTAAAGGAAGTTATTTCAAACCGAACATTATTAATAAATGCGGACATTTGCGAAGTAATTCTTTTTTGATTTTTGTACGGGCTCGATGCAGATACCATCTGACCGTCGCCTCGGGCATATCCATTATATCAGCTACTTCAGATATTTTAGAGCCTTTTACATCACGAAGCACAAATGCCGATTTTTGTTTATCATTTAAAGTATCAGCGGCAGAAGCAATATAACTTTGAATTCGTTCTCTATTATATTCCTGATCGGGCAAGTTTTGCTCTTTAACTGATGCCTGGAATGCATGTTCTAACGGTTCATGACGATGCCGTTTATTTTTACGCATAAAATCTATCGAAGCATTAACCGTAATCCGGTACAGCCAGGTATAGAATTTTTTCGATTCATCATATTTGTGAATATTTTTAGACATTTTCACAAATACATCCTGCGTAATATCAGCAGCTTCATCAAAATCCATTACCAGTTTATAAGCAATAGATGCTACCTGTGATCGATATCTGTTCACTAACTCAGAGAATGCAGCTTGATTTCCGTCTTTAAACTTACGGATAAGCTCTTTTACAGCCAGTTCATCATCATTAAACAAATCAGTTGCCTTTTGAGTAATTGGGGCGGTCTTTTCTTGTATCATATATGTAATAACACCTGTTTATTTTAAAAGTTTCCTACAACAGTTAAATAGTTTACTTATTAGTAAACTATAAGTAATATACACAATTATTGAGAGAAACTAAAGAAAATAATACAAAATAACGGACTTTGACAATCTACATTAGAAGTTGTATCTGGTTGATATTAAAAGAGATAAAAAAACCGCTCTAAAAAGAGCGGTTTTTTTAAATAAAATTTATACTATTTTTTATTTAAAATATATTTCTTAGGAGATAAGAATTTACCGTTTCGGATAACTTCATAATGAAGATGAGGTCCTGTTGAATAACCTGTTGAACCCATATAGCCAATAACATCGCCTCGTTTTACTTTTTGACCACGTTTGACTAAGCGTTTTGAAAGATGACCGTATCTTGTTTGAAATCCGTAACCGTGGTCGATAGTAATGTATTTACCCATTCCGGCAGCTTGATAGCTTGAAACTTTTATTCTACCGTCTGCAGTCGCAATAACCGGAGTACCGGTATGGTTGGCAATATCAATCCCGCGGTGCATTTGTTTATAACCGGTAAACGGATCATGTCTCATCCCATATCCGCGAGAGTTCCATCCCTTGGTCGGCCAAATAGACGGAGTATGTTCTAACCGGTCTTTAACATTACTAAGCTCTTTTTCGACATCATTATATTTTTCTAACTCGAAGTTTGACAATCTAAGAAGTTTGTCGATTTCAAATTCAGTTGCCAAAGCAGTTTGTGCCGTTTCGCTCAAATCTACAAGAGAAGGTGAGGTAGGACCACCTATACCGAGCTGTCTTTCTTCGGCATTGATTTCAGGAAGGTCAAAAAGAGTTCTAATTTTCACTTCTTTATCAACCAGCACAGCATAACGGTCCTCTACTTCTGAGAGGTTCCACCGGAGTTGTTCGTATTTTTCTTTTAGTTCTAAATTTTCAGTACGAAGTTTTTCAATTTCAGACTTGTCGACTTTTTGGGTAAAATACTCTGCCGATAAATAAAAATTGCCGGCGACCAAACTTACCGCAAAAAAGATGACAGCATAGATTGCAACAGTCGGAATTTTAAACTGTTTTAGGACCCCATCTGAATTGGGGATAAGCATAAAAGTTAGTTTCTTTTTAAACACAATATCAATATCTCTTTCAAAGTACCGGTACCTCTCAAACTATCATGTTTAAAATAACCGGTTATTCACATTTATACACAGACGGCAGAATCTAAACGCAATAACCGTTGAAGTCAAGTTTTTAATAAAATTTCTATTTCACTAAAGTATATTCTCGCTTCAAAATTTTATTGACTGTTTTTGCCAACTTATCCGATTCCAAATTTTGCAGACTGTATAAATGCCAATAGGTCTTTTTCGGTAACGGAATGTATTGCTCTTTCTTCTTTGATGTTGCTGCCATAATCGTCTCTCCGAGTTCTTACAACCGTACCCGAAAAGTATGGGAACAAAACCATACTGTATTTATCGGATACAATTAGATATTAGTTTAGTATTTCAAATAATATCTTATGCACAATTCATGCCGAATCATAAATCGGTAAAACATTGTTTTCATCAAATGTTATTTTATTATATCACAACACCTTACAAGACAAATTCTACCCCGTAATTTAAAAGTTCAAATGAGTATCTGTTTAAATTATTGTCATTTTCCTACATAAATAGTGTAAAGACCATAACAGGTTATTTGAACAGGAATTAAATATAGTAATGACTTCATGTTAGAAATATCCAACGGAATGCACTCTTTTTTGTCATCAGTTATCAACAATAATACAGAAGCAAGACGATTTTAACGTATTTTTCCGTTCTTTGACATGTTTGCCTATTTTTCTTTTCCTGAATGATTGACGTATCGAACTGTAGAATTTACATTGTAAAAAAAGATTTCTTCATTTATATAAGGAAAACAAAATGTCATCATTAAAAGATAAAATCGTACTGATTACGGGAGCATCATCGGGAATCGGCAAAGCTGCCGCATACAAATTTGCTCATGAAGGTGCAAAATTAATACTTTGTGCCAGACGTAAAGATCGACTTTTAAAACTTGCCGAAGAACTCAAAATTGATTGTTACTTAATTGAGTTAGATGTACAAAAGCGGGATGATATAGATAACGCTATCTCTGACTTGCCAAAAGAATGGCAGGCGATTGATATTTTGGTCAATAATGCAGGCTTAGGACGGGGTTTGGATAAACTGCATGAGGGAAATATCGACGGCTGGTAGGAAATGATTGATACTAATATCAAAGGTCTGCTATATATGAGCAGAGCAGTTATTCCCGGTATGGTGAGACGGAAATCAGGGCATATTGTCAATATCGGTTCGATAGCCGGTCATGAAGTCTACCCCGGCGGTAATGTATATTGTGCCACAAAACATGCTGTGGATGCTCTCACCAAAGGAATGAGACTTGATTTGGTCGATACGCCTTTGAGAGTTTCAACAATCGACCCGGGTCTGGTCGAAACAGAGTTTTCAGATGTGCGGTTTTACGGAGATAATGAAAAAGCGAAAAAAGTCTACAAAGGATATAAAGCGTTAGAACCTGATGATATTGCTGATGCGGTAATCTGGATAACTTCACGACCGTCTCATGTGCAGATAGCAGAAGTAATTATATTCCCGACAGCCCAAGGCTCGGCAACTTCAGTGCATAAAGAGTAGTGTATGAATCTTGAAAATTATCTTAAAAATATCATTGCTGAATTTCAGAAGATGAAATCACTTGCCGAAAAAGCTATGGTACAAGTTTCCGATGAGCAGTTTTTTCATCTTATAGATGAAAATGCAAACTCAATTGCTGTTATCGTCAAACATATTGCCGGGAATCAACATTCTCGGTGGTCTGATTTTTTGACAACAGACGGTGAAAAAAAAAGCCGTCATCGTGACAACGAGTTTTTGATACTTGAAACTGATACCAGAGCTTCTCTCATAGATTATTGGGAGTCGGGATGGAAAATCCTTTTTGACAGTTTGGATAGTCTCACCGTCAATGATTTAGATACAATCATCAAAATACGTAATGAAGATCATTTTGTGTTCGAGGCGGTCAACCGTCAGCTGACACATTATAGTTATCATATTGGTGAGATAGTATTACTGGCAAAACATCTTTGTGGTGATAAGTGGAGGACTCTTTCAATTGCAAAAGGTCAGTCGCAAAAATTTAATAAATAGATGTTTGGGAAGTAGTTTAATAGGGTGGAGTGAGTTTCGATAGTTAAAGGATAGCTAGAAAAAGCAGACGAGGACGTCTGCCGCATACAGAAAGTTTAAAAAAAAATTACAGATGATGCTTCGGTAAAATTAGATGAGCTTGGGAAATCAATATTTGGCAAATAAAATAAAAAGTCAGGCCTCAGAGAGACCTTACCTACGAAGCAATCTTCAAATATATTTGTCGGGTTTCTTTCAATTATATTTTTTTGAATCGGAACCGCGACCTACAAATCTATCAATTTATATTAATACGTTTTTGGACAATCTCATCATAAAATTCATTACGGTGTCCGTCGACAGGACGAAGTTCATCTAACCAGGCAGCTTTATCATCACGATGACATACAAGCATCCGTTGCTCATCCTTCTGATGTTTTGCCCGATGGTATTTTAAATAAATATGTTTTTGGTCAACACCGACTATTTCAATTTTTCCCGATTCATGCGACATCGCAAACTTAAGTCTCTTGGATATCCCCGAACATTTCTTTTTCGCTTCCTCAATTTTATGATATGCTTCGACTATCGGAAGTGAATACGGTTCATTGCCTGCTGTCGGACGGCATTGGAAAACATAGTACTGAGAGACACCCATATAGGAAAGTTCGTTCCACAAGTCTGCCAATGTATCGGGGTCATCGGAGATACCTCGTATTATCGGATTTTGATTAACACATACAACACCCGACTCCATCAGACGCTGGACGACCTGTTTTGCCTCAGGAGTAAGTTCCCGTACATGGTCAAAGTGACACATCATGTAGATTCGTTTATCCGGTTGCGAATACTTTTTAAACATTTCAAAAAGGGATTCATCGTTTAGAAAACGAAACGGATTAAAAGCCGGCATTTTAGAACCTATCCGAATAATTTTGACATGATCAATTTCACGAAGTTCAGCAATAATTTTTTCAAGTTTCGGAGTTTTTAAAATCATCGGGTCACCACCGGTCAGAAGCACATTGTTTACCTCTTTGTGTTTCCGAATATAATCAATTCCCGGTGTAATATCATAAGTGACTTCATCATTTCCATTCATAAACAAACGTTTGCGGAAACAATACCGACAATATGATGCACATACCTCGTTAACCAGCAATAAAACTGTAGTACCGTATTTGTGTTGGACACCCTTTCGTACTGTAATCTGTCCCTCGTTGGATGCATCGAGTTGTCCCCATTCAGTCAATTCATTTTCGTGCGGAATAATCAGTTTCCGAATAGGATCATTCGGATCGTTCCAATCAATAAGATTTAGATAGTAGTCATTAGCACGGAAAACATATTTTTCGTTAACTTTCTGAAGTTTATTTTTTTCATCATCTGAAAGCTGAGGGATTTTATCTAAATTTAATACAAAACGGGCTTTTTGCCTTTTATCAGGGGTATCTTTTTTATGTATGCCCATAGTAAATGCCTTTCTGTTCAGTTTTCTGTGGAAGTACGACAATCGAATGATATGTTTTACATATCTGTACAGAAAAAATCAAATCTTTATATTTTATGTATAAACAAGATTATTTATATAACCTGCTTAAGTAAAATACTACTATTAATACGTTATGGCAAGCAAAGATATTCAAAAAATTTTGAAAAAACTACAGATAAAACCTTCCTATTTGCCGCTATTCGTTGTTAATCAATAACTTAATCTTTGCTAAGAAAATCATACTTATGTTCAATGTCCATATTTATGACCTCAGCTTGTTATTTTTAGAACTATTTATTTAGTTGATAGTGTACTAGAACAATCTATTTTATTTATTGAATACCGTATAGAAATAATTACTTTATAAAATAATCCGTTAAAAGCAGATATTATGTTTGACAATACGTCAAAAACAAAACTTATTATCATTTTTACGACGTACTGATTTACTTATTACTACATTGAAATCACGTATCGTATACATATAAATTTTATAATTGAGGTTGCTATCAGGATGGACTACTACGAAGGATTGATAAAAAAAACGGAGTTTTTGACAACTGCCGAACTGGCTGAAAAACTGAAAATGAATGTGCAGGTTATTACCCGCAAAGTTCAATCAGGCGAAATTGAAGCTTACAAATTAGGGAAAGATTGGCGTATCCCCGAACACGCTGTATTTGCCTGGCTAGAGACACATTCTAATAAGAATAAAAAAGTTAAAGGCAAAACAAAAGAGACTGCTCAAGTTGGGAACTCAAAAATTACCGAACAACTACCGACACAGCCGAGTAAACGAAAATTCTTACTGGAATATATTTTAGCACAGTTTGAACCAAATCGAGAATACTCGGAAGCAGATGTTGACCGTATTATCGGAAAATTTCATGATGACCGTTTGACAGTTCGTCAGGAATTTTTATCAGAAAATATGATGGAGCACTCTGAAGGTTTATATAGACGAAGAACCGAATACCGTCTCGCTGATTATTAATAATATATAATTTCTACTAATTAACGAATAAAGATTAGTTCTGTTTGTTCAATGTTATTTGTTGTCAGCCATGAAGTTACATTTCGTTCTTGTGTTTTTATAACTTTTGATTACATTAGAAACCTGTTCTGGAGCATCAGAACTTTTTGTACCAAATCCGGAGAGGTGGCAGAGCGGCTGAATGCGCACGCTTGGAAAGCGTGTATAGGTAACCCCTATCCAGGGTTCGAATCCCTGCCTCTCCGCTTTAAAAAGTTCTAACAATTAAATCCCTTACATATCAATAAGTTATTGACAATCACCTCGCCGTTATTGTATATTTCTAATGATTTTCTAACTACTTTTCACTTAAATTAAGTAGGTATCTATGGCAAGTATACAATCTAAATCAAATAAAACTGGCAAAAAGACATATTATGTAGTGGTCTCTGTTCATGGCAAGCATAAATGGCTAAAAGCTGGTACAAAACAAAATGCGGTTGCTTTAAAGAAGCAGGTTGATTCTTTGGAGAACTCTCAGCTACTCGAAAAAATAGGATTCAATGCTAAGGACATAAGAGTTGATGAATTCTTTGAAAAATATGCTGAACACATTAAACTCCATACTTCAACCAATACAGCAAAACGATATATCTCGATAATTAATATCTTTGTAACCTTTCTTAAGATGTATAAACATAACATAAAATATCTCTCTAAAATTGACACAGAAACTATAGAAGCCTATCAACAGAAACGACTAAAATCGCTTGATTTAAAAACTGTTGCTGAAGGTGACAAAATTGGCACTCATAAAAAGAAAATTCTCCCAAAACCTCAAACAGTCAATTATGAACTAAGTGTTCTCCGAAGTGCATTCATTTGGGCGAAAGATAGAGAGTATATATCTATTGTACCAACGAAGAAAGTTAAGAAATTAAAACCAAAAGATAAAAGAGAACCTATAATTCTAACCCCTCAAGCGTGTAATTTATTTCTTAAAACGATAAGAGAAATGGCTAAAGAGAATACTCGGTACAAATCATATTTAAAAGTATTTCAATTTTTACTCAACACTGGACTACGTTCAGGAGAATTATGCAACCTGACTTGGGATGATGTTGATCTCAAACATGGGACTATAAAAATTCAAGCAAAAGCAGGTTGGACACCAAAAACGTATGAAAGAGAGTTCTATCTCAATACTACTGCTCTTTCAATTTTAAATAGAATTAAAGAACGTAACGGCTACATCTTTAAATCAATTGAAGGAAACCAATTCACAACCGATATGCTCCGCAATGCTCTTCTTCGCATTTCAGAGAACGCTGGATTAAAACATTTCACCAGAGTTCACGACTTACGACATACGTTTAGTTCACTCATGCAAATTAACGGCGTTGATAGGGCGACAGTCGCTGAAATATTAGGTCATGAGGATGAAAGAACGACCAAAATCTATTCACATACATACAAAGAGCAAATGAAAAAGGCAATTAATCAAGTGGTGATAAAGTAAATTCGATTGATTTTTACCTATATAGGTGCTATTATCTACCTTAAGATTACTCCATCAAGAGAAAATCTTTATATAATCTTAAGGGATACTTTGAATACAATTAAAATACTGAAAATGGGAAACACGAATGGCAATTAAGAAAAGTGAATTATATAGCTCTCTATGGAAAAGTTGTGATGAACTTCGTGGCGGAATGGACGCTTCACAATACAAAGATTATGTACTTGTCATTCTTTTCATAAAATATGTCAGCGATAAATCTAAAGTCGATTCCGAGTTTTTAATTGATGTTCCCAAAGGTGGAAGCTTTGATGATTTAGTTCTTCTAAAAGGAAAGCCTGACATTGGTGAGGGTATTAATAAGCTCATTAAAGTCTTAGCAGAAGCAAATGATCTTGTTAATGTAATCGATGTAGCGGATTTTGATGATTCTGATAAACTTGGAAAAGGTAATGATAAGAAAAATAAGCTATCAAAGCTCATTGGTTTATTTCAGGACTTAGATTTTGGCAAAAATAAAGCTGAAGGTGATGATATTTTAGGGGATGCGTACGAGTATTTAATGCGTCACTTCGCAACAGAGTCTGGCAAAAGTAAAGGACAATTCTACACACCTTCAGAAGTTTCACAAGTTATGGCAAAAGTCATAAACATGAACAAAGCAAAAACTTCTGACACCACCGTCTATGACCCAACATGTGGCTCTGGCTCGCTCTTACTTAAGGCTGCTGCCGAAGCTCAAGTTAAAGTTACAATATATGGACAGGAAAATGATGTAGCAACTCGAGCACTCGCAAAAATGAATATGATTCTGCATGGACATGAACTTGCTGATGTTTGGCGAGGAAATACTATTTCTGAACCTGAATTCAAAGAAGATAATGGCTCTTTAAAACGATTTGATTATGTTGTTGCTAACCCTCCTTTCTCTATGAAATCTTGGAGTAGTGGTATCGTACCTGAAGATGATGACTTTGAAAGATTTAATACAGCTGATTGGGGAAGTGCACCTCCTGCTAAAAACGGTGACTATGCCTTTTTACTTCATATTATAAAATCAATGAAGAGTACAGCAAAAGGTGCTGTCATTCTTCCTCACGGAGTGTTGTTTAGAGGAAATGCAGAATATGAAATCCGAAAAAATTTAATCACTCGAGGATACATAAAAGGGATTATCGGTTTGCCACCAAACCTCTTTTATGGAACTGGTATTCCTGCTTGTATTATTGTTTTAGATAAAGAGAATGCTGAAACAAGAAAAGGTATCTTTATGATTGATGCCAGTAAAGGGTTCTATAAAGATGGTAATAAAAATCGGCTTCGTTCGAGAGATATGCATAAAATTGTAGATATCTTCACTAAACAATTAGAACTTGAAAAATATTCTCGCATGGTTCCCTACTCTGAAATAACTGTTGACAAAAATGATTACAACTTAAACCTCCCCCGCTATATTGATACACAAGAAGATGAAGATTTACAAAACATTGAAGCACATCTAAAAGGTGATATCCCAGATTATGATGTACAAAAGCTTGAGAGTTTTTGGCAAGTGTATAAAACAATGAAGTCTGATTTGTTTACAAGTAGTAAACGAAAAGGGTTTAGTTCTTTGAAAATTGAGAATGATAAAGTTAAATCAACCATCTATGAGCATGCTGAATTTTCATCGTATTCAAAAGAAATAATTAAAGCATTCAAAAAATGGAAAAAGAACAATGAGAGTTTGTTACGTAATCTTGAAATTGAATGTAAACCAAAAGAAGTGATTCATACAATTTCTGAGGATATGCTTAATTGTTTTTCTAAACTTGAACTCATTGATAAGTATGATATGTATCAACATATGATGACTTATTGGTTCGAAACAATGCAAGACGATCTTTTTATAATAGCTCTTATTGGTTGGAAAGCTGAGATAAATCCAGTACTGAATAAAAAGGGTAAAGAAACTGGTTGGGAATGTGATCTGATTCCTAAACCGCTTGTGATAAATAAGTATTTTTCTAAAGAACAAAAAGAAATTGAAGATTTGCAAAACGACTTAGAGATACTTATTCAAGAAAAGGACGCTTTTGAAGAAGAGCATACGGCAGAAGATGATGTGTTTTCTGAATGTCGAGGAAAATCTGGAGATATTACTAAAGGAGCAATTAAAGATCGTGTAAAAGCGATAAAGGATAATCCAGAATTCTCTGAAGAGTTAGACATTATCAAGAAGTATCTTGTAATGATAGATAACGAAGGAGCATTAAAAACTAAAATTAAAGTTGTTGAAAAAGAACTTGATAAAAAACTCTTTAAGAAATATAAAAGCCTAACAGTTGAAGAAATAAAAGAACTAGTAGTTGATGATAAATGGTTCGCTACACTTCATCATAAAGTTGAAGAAGAAATTGAACGGATTTCTCAAACGCTTACGGGAAGAATAAAAGAATTATCCCAACGGTATGAAACACCTCTGCCAAAGTTGGTTGAAAATATTGATAAACTAACTAAAAAAGTTGATGGACATTTGAAGAAGATGGGCTTTACATGGTAGAAAAAGTTAAGGCAGGATATAAACAAACAGAAGTTGGTGTTATTCCTGAGGATTGGAAATTAATATCATTTGATGATGCTTTTGATTCCTGTTCCAGTGCCTCGTATTCGAGAAGTGATTTAACTGAAAATGGTGATATTTTTTATATCCACTATGGTGATATTCATACAAAATGGAATTATTTCCTCGATTTTTCAAAGCACACTGTACCAACAATAGATAAGTTAAAGTTAAAGCATTACTCGTTATTAAAAGATGGTGATCTTATCATCGTAGATGCTTCTGAAGATTATGAGGGGATTTGTAAAAGTGTTGAAGTAACAAATATAAATAAAATTAAAGCTTTTTCGGGATTACATACATTTTTATTTAGATCAAAAAAAAATACATTTGTAGATGGTTTTAAGGGGTATATTAGTTCTAATAAGGTAGTTCGAGATCAATATAATAGATTAGCTACTGGTCTGAAGGTTTATGGAGTATCCAAAACAAATATTAAAAGAATATTAATACCCCTTCCTCCAACTGAGAAGTTACAAAAAGCATCAAATGTCCAAAATAAAAGTCTCTATGAAGCAAACAAAGAAGTCTATACACTTCTTCGCTATGGTGCTGATATTAAGGAAAAAGTTGGTGAGCATAAGAAAACAGTTCATTTTATTGATTGGAATAATAGGCTCAATAATGATTTCTATATAGCTCAAGAAGTAACAATTACTGGAATACACGACAAACGACCAGATATTGTTTTATATGTAAACGGTATTGCCGTTGCCGTTATAGAATTAAAACGAAGTACTATTTCTGTTGCTCAAGACATAAGACAAAACTTAGACAATCAAAAAGAAATGTTTATTAAACCATTCTTCTCAACAATTCAGCTGGTTATGGCAGGAAACGACACTGAAGGACTTCGTTATGCGACTATTGAGACTCCTGAAAAATATTATTTGAGTTGGAAAGAAAAATCTACGGTAAAAAATAAACTCGATAGAGCTCTTCTTCAGTTAGGCGATAAAGAACGACTACTAGAAATTATCCATGACTTTTTAGTGTTTGATAGTGGTACTAAAAAGATATGTCGACATAACCAATATTTTGGAGTTAGGGAATCACAAAAATATCTTAAAAAGCGTAAAGGCGGAATCATTTGGCATACACAAGGAAGTGGAAAAAGCCTTACTATGATTTGGCTGGCTAAATGGATTCGAGAAAATATTCCCAATTCAAGAGTCTTAATTATTACTGACAGGCAAGAACTTGATGATCAAATTGAACGCTTCTTTAAAGGAGTTAAAGAAGATATTTACCGAACAAAAAGCGGTAAAGACCTCATTAAAAAACTCAATACAACGGAACCTTGGCTTATGTGTTCTCTTGTTCATAAGTTTGGACGCAAGACTTCAACAGATGTTGATGATTTTTTAGCTGAACTAAGAGATTCAATGCCTAAAGACTTTAAGGCGAAAGGTGATATTTATGTTTTTGTTGATGAATGTCATCGAACACAATCAGGAAAACTTCACAAGGCGATGACAACCATCCTACCTAAAGGAGTGTTTGTCGGTTTTACTGGGACTCCTCTTCTTAAAGCGGACAAAAGAAATAGTATCAAAACTTTTGGAAAATACATTCATACATATAAATATGATGAAGCAGTAAATGATAAAGTGGTTCTTGACCTTCAATACGAAGCACGAGAAATCAATCAACGACTTAGCTCCCCTGAAAAAGTTGATCAATGGTTTGAAGCTAAAACCAAAGGATTAACTGATGTAGCAAAAAGAGAACTTAAAAAAAGATGGGGAACTATGCAAAAAGTCTTGAGCTCACAATCAAGACTAAACAAGATAGTTGCAGACATCCTTTTAGATATGGAAAAAAATGACCGTTTACTTAGCGGTCGTGGAAATGCAATCTTGGTCGCAGGAAGTATTTATGAAGCTTGTAAATATTATGAACTTTTCCAAGGTCATGGTCTCAAAAAATGCTCAATGGAAAAGACCCTAATATATTCGAAAAGGAAGTAAAGAAACAATTTGTTGAAGAACCCGGACAAATGAAGCTTCTTATTGTTGTAGATAAACTGCTAACAGGATTTGATGCCCCTCCTGCAACCTTTCTTTATATTGATAAAAACATGCAAGACCATGGACTCTTTCAAGCAATCTGTCGAGTGAACCGTCTTGATGGAGAAGATAAAGATTATGGATATATAATTGACTATAAAGATTTATTTAAAAGCCTTGACCAAGCAGTTAAAAATTATACATCAGATGCATTCGATAATTTTGATGTTGATGATGTAGAAGGTCTTTTAAAGGATCGTATAAAAACAGGAAAAGAAAATTTAGTTACTGCTTTAGAAAAAATTAGGGCTTTATGCGAATCAGTTAAACCACCCAAAGAATCCAGCGACTTTATTGAATACTTTTGTGGTAACACGGAAAACTCTCTAGACCTCAAAGAACATGAACCTCGTCGTATTACGCTCTATAAATTAACATCAACGCTCATAAGAGCGTATGTAAGTTTAGCAGGAGATATGGAGCAAGCTGGTTTTTCTAAAAAAGAAGCTCAAAAAATTAAAGAAGAAGTTGTGTATTTTGAGAAAGTACGTTCTGAAATTAAATTAGCCAGTGGTGATTATATCGACTTGAAAGCATACGAACCAGCGATGCGTCACCTCATTGATGCTTATATCGATGCCGATGAAAGTAAAACAATTAGTGCTTTTGATGATTTAACTATCATTGATTTGATTGTTAAGGAAGGTGAAAATGCTATTGATAAACTACCTTCACACATAAAAAAAGATAGAGAGTCTGTTGCTCAGGTAATTGAAAATAATGTTCGTAAACTCATCATTGATGAAACCCCTTCCAACCCTAAATATTATGAAAAAATGTCTATACTTCTTGATGTAATTATTAAGGAACGAAGAGAAAATGCACTCAGCTATAAAGAATATCTTAAAAAAATTACAGCATATTTAAGATCACTCAAATCCTCTGAAGGTGGCAACAAATACCCAAAAACAATAAAGACACTTGCCATGAGAGCATTTTATGACAATCTTGATCAAGACGAAAAACTATCGATTACTCTCTTTGATTTAATTTTGAAAAATAAGCCTGATGGATGGAAGGGGCATACATTAAAAGAGCGAAAATGGTAAAAGTGATTCAAAATGCCCTTGAAAAATGTAATATCGCAGAAAAATACGATGTTGATGAAATATTAGAATTGGTAAGAAACCAGGATGAGTTTTAGTAAAATGTTACATGTTATGGGCTATGAAGTGAATGTTGTGCGTAAAGCAATAAAAAACATTCATCTGGGAGTCTATCCTCCTAATGGGAGAGTACGGGTAGCCGCACCACAAAATACTGAAGATGAAGCTATTAGAATGTTAATTATAACAAGGCTCTCTTGGATTAAAAAACAACAAGCAAAATTTCTACATCAACAACGTCAGTCTCAACGTGAATATGTTTCGGGTGAAAGTCATTATTTGTTTGGTAAAAGATATTTGTTAAAAGTGATTGCTGACCAATCACGTCCAAGAATTGAAATAAAAAGTAACAAGTATATTGAGCTCTATGTAAATAATCAAACAAACTATGAAAAGAAAGAACAATTGTTTGAAGATTATTATCGCACTGAGTTAAGAAAGTGCTTGTTAGATTTGAAAGTAAAATGGGAGAAAAAACTCAAATTAACTATTAATGAACTATATATAAAAAAAATGAAAACAAAATGGGGTACGTGCAACCCAGATAAAAAACGTATTTGGATAAATCTTGAGCTTGCTAAAAAACCAATCCCCTGCATCGAATATATTTTTGTTCATGAGCTAATGCACTTTTTTGAAAAAAAACATAATGAAAATTTTCGAAAACTTATAACTCGTTATTATCCTAATTGGAAACAAATTCAAAACGATCTCAATGATATCATCTTAAGTTATTGTAATTGGGGATAATAACAGAATTGTAATTGTATTCAAAATACGTTAAGGAGTAAAAACATGTCGGATAATGATACTATCAATAAATATATTCAAGACATGCTTAAAAAAAAAAGGGACTTGATGAAATCACTGCTGTTGAAGCTGCAAAGTTGCTCGATGAAGCAGGTATTTTAAATGATTCTGTGACTAAACCAGGACTGCCATTAAGAAATAAACTAAGAAAAGGTAAAATTCGTAATTCGGAACAAAGAAACGGTCGTTGGTGGTATATTCTAAGAATGAAGTAATCAAACCCCAATCTGTCTCAAATCTTCTCGACTCAGCATGTTATTCTGCTTTTTGTTTTCTTTCACCCATGCTAATACTTCAGAACGCTCAAACCGAACATATTTACCAAGCTTGATATACGGTATGGTGTCATTGTATATCCAATACTTCACCACACTTGGTTTTATTTGAAGAAATTCTGCTACTTCCTCAATAGTCCACAGCTGTTCTGAACCGTTTTTCATGAGACTATAAAATCTCCAGCAAGTTTTATTTTAATAATTGAACGAACGTTTTCCGACAAATCAGCACTTTGTAACACATCACAAAATATTTTTTCAATTTTATTGTCAGCTACCAAAAATATTAACTCTTTAGGTTGTAGTGATGTTGCTAAATCTTTTTCAATATTGTTGAGTTCCTTCTCATACGGTTTTGAAATCACAATTTCATAAAACGTCATTGCTTCATCGCTTTTAACAACGACATCCACCGCTTTCTTATTCTCTAAAAAATATTCAATAGAAGGATCAAATCCTTGCTTCTTTGCCCAAAGAGTGACATGATGAGCAATAAATTGATGTAGATAGCCTCCCTTTGAAGAATGTGATGGTTTATTCAAGCCTACCATTTCATATGCTTTTTCTGTTGGTTCCCAAATTAGTGAATAAGTTCGACCAATTTGTATCTTGTGGGTTATAATTAAACCACTACGCACAGCTTGATTCTTCAAAGTTGCTTGTTTAGAACCACTCTTAATATCAGCTTTCTTCATAATCTGCCCTTGTGACAGAAATGGGACGGGTAAGTTCAACCAAATTGTAAATAGAGAATCAAGATCGTTTTGTTTTTTTGAAATCTTTTTTGAGTTTTCTATTAAACTTCGATTTGTCTTTTTATATCTAGATTTAATTATATTTTTATCTTTATTCTTCTCAATATTATGCTCATATGAATCTAAAGATTCATTCACAGACACAATAGGAATAGGAGTATGAATTGTTTCTTTAAGTAGTGTCGTACAATACTCATCTTGATATCTTATAAATTCATGATCAGGAAGTGCTTTTTTAAATTGGAACATATCTATTTTAACTGGATATGGATCCAAATAGCCTGTGCCTGTCCTTATGATTGTCTCTCCAACTTCTAAATAGTGTATCATATTTCTTTGTTCTTTATTGAGTCCCATAGCATCTGATGCTATTTTAATTTCCTGACCTGATCCTAAACGCAGACTAAATTTAGTATGTGAATTATTTAAAATTGATTTTATCAATGAGGATGGTTCTTGTGAAATAGCCACAATTCCGAGTCCTAATGCTCGAGATTCGTCTGCAAGTTTTGAAATAAGTGTGGCTGAGCCGAAATGATTATTTTTTTCCTTTTGGTTGTTGAATAGTCTATGTTGGCATTCGTCATAAATTCTGAGTGTAAGCGTTCTTTTATGTGGATTATGTTTTCTAAAGTAGAAATCCCAAAGGAGAAGATATTCGTTAAACCAGCTTTCAGTTTCTGAGAGTAATCCTTCTACAATTATAATATGAGGAATCTCAGCTAATGCTTCGAGTAAATCTGAACTTCTCTCAATTTGTGAGTCGAACTGATGTTGCAACATTCTGAGTCTTGAGAGTACCGTTGATTTTAGAACATGATCTTTTTGAGAATATCCTTTTTTATGCATTATGTGATTATACAAATTAGTGAGCGTTACTTCTTTAATATGTGAAAGTTCGATTAGTGAATCCAAAATAAGCGACTCACCACCTTCCCAAAAATTAAAACATAAGGCAAAATGATTTACAATGATAGAGTACCAAGCAACTCTGTTCATTCCTAACGGTGGGTCAAAGAGATTGAAAATTATATTTTTGATATGAAGGATTAAAATATTTGGATACTTTTGAGCTAAAATTACGAACTCATTTGCTTTTGGATCCGTTATTCGAATTCCCTTAACACCGTTGAGGAGTGCCTGTTCAGCAATATTTAAAGTTAATACTGTCTTTCCTGATCCAACCGAACCACAAATTAATGCATGTTTTCCAAAAGGAGTGATTGGTAATTTGCATCTAATTTGAGGTCTTCCGATTACATACCCTATAGACATCTCGCCCTGTAATTCAGCTTGAGATGTGGGAAGAATGTAAGGTGAATTTTCAATTGGTTGTTGACTAGTAGAATATTGTTGAATAAAGACGGTAAGTTTTCTCTCAAGAAGCATATTATGTCTATATTGAAGGCTTCTTACCGCCTTTAATACCCATGGCTCAGTTATTCCTAATTGGTCAATTAGTGTTTGTAGTAATTCATATTTGGAAATTTTATGTTTCATAAAATCCTAAATCCCAAAAAGGATTCCTAATCCTATAAGAATACCTATAATTACTTTTTTAGCGGCAGAGCTATTACACTTTTTACAAATAGCTAAATGGTCATCAGTTTCTTCAATTTCTTTATAGCAGAGAGATTTACGACATTTTGAGCAATAGTAAAGTTCGTGTTTAGGACAAAGGGTATGCCCCTCATCGCACATTCTTATATCAGTTGAATCTTTTACAGAATGCCCACAATCTAAAACACTGATTATAGTATCTTGGTTGGTTATTGGCATAGAATGTTGATCAATTGTAACACCTGATTTAATCTCATTTAGAGTTCTGAGTTTTCCGTCATTACCCACAACAATAACTCGTTGTGAATCAATGGACATATCTCCTGATTGATCTTGTTGTAATTGAAGCATTACTTGATCAAGTTCTTCTTGGGATAAATTTTTACGGTAATTTTCCATAATTTGACTCCTTTTCGTAGTCGAGCATAATTCGTTCAACAGTGTTTAAGGATTTAAGGGGAGTTGTACCAGGTAAACATTTTTTATCTAGCAAGGTGTTGATTAATGGTAGAATTTCATTTATCTCACCTTGAGACGGTATAATTGACTTAAATACTGCAATAGAGATAGACTCTGAACAATCGCATTTTTACTATAACAGAGGTTTAGGTTATGCCTTTATAGATAACTATAAAGAAGCAATAATTAATTATGATATAGCTATAGTTAAGAATCCAACAGATGCCCCTTCTTTTTATAATAGAGGAAATGGTTTTAGTCGAGGTAGAATCTCTTTTTTGAAGAGGGTCGAATGCTGACAAGAGTCGAGGTAGAATCTCTCCGCAAAGCAACCGATTGCCCTATGGAGTTTTCGCTTACCGGCAATGTTCAGATAATTATAGATTTGAGCAAAACAGAAAAAAATTG
>JAJRXM010000015.1 GCA_024276275.1 Candidatus Zixiibacteriota bacterium | reverse complement strand
CTTACAAAAATGTCGGAGAATTTATATTTTCTCCAAATAGTAAAAGAACCTGTATTTTAGTTGAAACTAAAGACGGTAAAAGTAAATGGTTTTTTGACGGTAAAGAATTTAATAAGTATGAACTAATGGGTCCCAATATTGAATTTAGTCCTGATAGTAAAAACATTGCCTATGGGGCATTTCAGAAGGGCGATATAATGCATCAAAGATTTCTTGTTATCAATGATCAAGAATTTGAAAAATTTAATAATATCTATCCTATGAAGATAAAATTTCAAGAAGATGGTTCAATTATTTATTATGCATTTAGAGATAATAAATTTTATAGATTTACAGTTTGCCCTATTATGTGAAATAAAATCATTTGAATATACGGTGGAGTTGTTAGGCTATATTTTAATCGGAAGATAACTACTGTAGAAGTTATTTATGAAAGGGAAAAACATGTTTCGGAAAATTCTATTTGTTATAACAATTTTAATTATTGTGACTTCTCAAAGTTTTGCATTCGATGGTATCCGCAAAGGGTTTATAACCGGTTTTGGAATTGGATACGCATCCGGTGGAAATCCAGTATTAAAATCAAATGATGTTGAATTATCATTTAATGGTTTTGGAGGAAATTTATTTATAGGCTATTGTTGGGATAGTAAAAATATGTTACTCTGGGAAAATATAGGTGTACTACACTTTTCTAGCGATAGAAGTAAAGGGGATGCTATGAAGGGAATCAATGGAGTTACTTGGTATCATTATTTTAAAACTAAAGCTAGGACGTTTTTTACAGTTGTAGGAGTTGGAGAATATGTAACAGATTTAGATATAAATAATATCGAATATAGGAACTCAGGTTTTGGTATGGTTGTTGGAGGTGGATATGAATTTACTAAACAGGTACAATTTGGAGTATATCTTATTGGTGGAAAATCGACTTTAGATGAACTTAATAATAGCAGAAACAGCATGATTATAGCAACAATTTCAGTTGTTATTTATTAGAAAGGCAATACTGTGAAGAGATTAAAATATTTTCTATTGTTTGTAATCATATTTCTTAGTTCGTCACAAAGTTTTGCATTTGATGGTGTTCGCAAAGGATTTACAATGGGGCTAGGTCTTGGATATGCACCGTATGCAAATCCAAATTTAACAAATTACGAAAATGATTATTCGTTTGATGGTGCAGGAGTAAACTTTATAGTAGGATACAACTGGGATAATAAAAACCTTTTGACTTGGGAGGTTTTAGGTGCAATTAATATTCAAGAAAAATCAAGCGATAATGATGCCGGTTTTATCGGTATAAATAGTATTGTTTGGTATCATTATTTCCAACCAACCCCAAGATCGTATTACTCAATTATAGGTTTTGGAAGAATTGGTTCTATAGCTGTTATTAATAATTCTAATAGTAGCTCTATTGGATTTGGGACTAACGGATTAGGTTTTGTGCTTGGCGGGGGATATGAATTTACTAAGCAATTACAGTTTTCAATATACTATGTAGGCGGTAAAACATCCGACCGTTATATTAAAGTCAATAATAATATGATTTATACATCTGTGACACTTTTAGCTTATTAAGATAAGAAAAATGTACAATATCGGGTCCCATATCAAGCACGAGATGACATTGGGTAAATTCGAAATAGCATTTGGGAGAAAATCATTAGAATATTTTCTCCGAATAAAAAAAGGACTTCTGTTTTTATTGAGGAGATGAAATGTATTTAGTTATATCTTACACAAAGAAATTTATGGACACGGAAGTGGTGCCGGTCCTTGAGGGTTTCCAAAAGAATAACTAACAAATGATACAACATCGGAAATATCTATTATTGTGTTTCCATCAAAGTCTGCTTCATTAGGGCAAGGTGGGGGAGTACCTCCTAAAAAACTAAATGCTACAAGAAAGACTAAATCAGAAATATCAATAATATCTTCGGAATCACCATCGATATTTCCACGAATTCCAACACAGCAGCAGGCATCTCCGATACCGTCATTGTTTGTATCAAATTGATTTATATTAGCAACTGATATACAATTGTCGCTACCGTTAGTTATATTATCTCCGTCAAAATCACCAAAACTTAAAATATCAACATCAACTTCCAATTGAGCATTTGCACCGGTTCCTGTTAAACTTGCTACATGTACTGAAACACCAATAACAGAGTCAATGTATGTGTTTCCGATTTCTAAAATTGTTTCTCGATTGCTACCTTGTATGGTTGGGTGTGTTAACGGCGGCATATCAAGCAGTAAGTTGTCAAAAGATATGTTATCTATGTCAACTCTTAGTCCATATAATCCATCAGTTCTTGTATAGGTAAAAGGATCATGTATAATAACTTCATCAAAATCAATTGGAGCTCTGAATTGATAATAGTAAAATGATGTATCACGTGGAATGCGAAGTGCCTTTAATCCATCAGCCGTTTGTAAAGGAGTAAGAAAAAATGTTCCGCTTTCAGTTATTGTATGAACTTGCTCGGGGTCAATCCAACCTAACATCTCTTTTACACGAATATTAAAATGACCTGAACCGGAGCTCATAGGATCATATCTGTCAGCAAGCATACTTATCCCACAACTCGTATCGCTACTTGTCGGCCATGTGCCTTCTAACTTGCAGAACCATCCATTTGAATGACCAATGTCAAATGTGTGTGCTAATTCATGTATTACCAATCTAAAATATCCCATAAGTCCGTTAATCCAAGCTATTCGACCTAAGCGAGCTCCACCTGTTATACAATTAGCACAATCGTTGTATTTAGGGTTAATTATCAAAATACGATCCCAGTCACCACCTGTAACAACCGGAATAGGGTCTGTTGTATATTCTATATTGTATCCGTTTGCTATAGCAGAATCCATGGCAAGTGGAAAGAGATCATTAAACCATTGAGTCGAATCAAGATCATCTAAAACATAGACTCCGGCAACTTCACCGCAAATTCTCATACGGTCGTTGGAAACAGCTCGGAAATAATCATTAACTGAAACTCCGTCATAATTTCCCATTTCCAAACAGGGTCAAATTGAAAATCCGGAGCTTTCCACGGCCCGGGATATCTATTATCAAAAATTATTGTATCAGCCATTTCGATTGTTACATCATCGGGGTGTTTGAACTGGCTACTTCCATGAACTATGTACTCCACTTGCTCATCAGAAGCTTGCGAAGCAAACCGTACCATAATTACTAAAACTTTGAATTCACCTAGAACTGAGAAATGAGGTAACGAATCTGCCAAACTTATAAGCGGTGTATTTTTAACAGGTTGTGCAGAAATACAGGATAGTTCATCTAATTCAGAGTTGAAAGTTAGAGCGGTACTACTCGTGAGTAAAAGTACCACAATGATATATGTTTTAAATAATTTCATAACAACATACTATAGAACAGTAAAAGAGTTTTGTATTTTATAATAATATAATGGACTGTTTCTGTCAACTTAAATCTTGCAGATCAACTATGTGTGATGTTTTGTATTTATTCCGGTTATGGCATACTCTTGCTTTTAGTGTGAAATCGTGCTATATTCTGCTCGTTAGACTGAAAAAACGAACATTTTCCCTTTTTATTCGTAGAATGTGTTTTACAAAATGAAAGTATAATTATTATAAAGGAGTTTCATAATGTCTGCTGAACAAGCATATCAAGATTTAATCACACGAACAAAAAATGTATCCTTGCTTCATTCTTGCGAAGGTGTTCTCGGATGGGACGAACGCACCTATATGCCGAAAGCCGGTTCTAAATTCCGGGCCGACCAATTAGGGCTTCTTTCGGTGTTAGCCCACGAAAAATTTACCGACCCAAAAATCGGAGAACTTCTTTCTGAACTCGAACAGTCCGACTATATGAAAGATGCAACCTCTGTTGAGGCTGTTAATATCCGTGAGACCCGTCATTCTTATGACAAAGCAACAAAACCACCGTCTGATTTAGTTGAGGCCCTTACAAAAACTACAACCCTTGCTCAAGGCGAATGGGTAACTGCTCGTGCGAACAACGATTTTAAATCGTTTCTTCCATGGCTTGAAAAAGTTGTCGAATTATCCAAACAAAAAGCAGAAGCGTACGGATATGAAGATGAACCGTATGACTCACTTTTAGATGATTACGAACCTGGAGCAAAAACTAAAGAGATTGTAGAAGTTTTTGCAAATCTTCGCACCGAGCTTGTTACGTTATTAGAAAAAATTCAAAACGCTCCGAACAAACCGAACGTATCTATTGTCGAACGGAAATACGATGTCGAACTTCAACGTATATTCGGCGGATCTGTCGCACAAGCTATGGGATTCAGCTTTGATGAAGGACGGTTAGATGTTACAACGCATCCTTTCTGTTCAGGTATGGGACCCGGCGATACACGCATTACAACTCGTTATAATCCAAATCGTGTCAATGATGCTCTATTCGGTATTATGCACGAGGCCGGCCATGCTCTCTATGAAATGGGTATTGACAAAGAAACGCATTTTGGAACTCCGATGGGTAACTCGACATCACTCGGTATTCATGAATCACAATCCCGTATGTGGGAAAACCAGGTCGGCCGTTCAAAATCGTTCTGGAAGTATTTCTTCCCACAGGCTCAACGGATGTTCAAAGATACATTGGGTGATGTCACCGTAGATGAATTCTATGGAGCGATTAACGATGTGGCACCGTCGTATATTCGTGTCGAAGCAGACGAAGCGACTTATAATTTACATATTTTACTTCGTTCTGAACTTGAGCGGGGATTGATGACCGGCGAAATTAAGCCGGTTAATATTCGCGAAGAGTGGAACGATCGGTTTAAAAAGTATTTTGGAATGGGAGTTGATAAAGATTCCAACGGATGTCTGCAGGATGTACATTGGTCGGCAGGTTTGTTTGGATATTTCCCGACTTATACATTGGGTAATCTATATTCGGCACAATTTTTTAATAAAGCAAAAACAGATTTGGGTGATGTTGACGCTCAGTTTGAGAGTGGTGATTATATACAGATTCGCGAATGGCTTCGGACAAATATCCATCAGCATGGTGCAAGATACCGTGCGACAGATTTAGTTAAAGTTGTTACCGGAGATGCTCTTGACCATAAACCGTTGATAGCCTATATGAACGAAAAATACGGCGAAATCTACGGCTTTTAAAATAATATTTGTAGGGGCGTTTCGCGAAACGCCCCTATGATAATCTGTATTGTAAAAGTTCTCGTTTGCTGATTTAAATAGTAGGGCAGGTCTCGCTTTTGAGACCTGCCTTTTTTCTAATCCTGTCATTGCGAACGACCGAAGGGAGCCGTAGGTTCGCCTGGGCGAATGGCAATCTCATGTATTGAACTTTTTCCCAGCGAAGAGGTAGGGAACCAGTGCAGAATAATGCAAATTAAATTTACTATTTATAAACATTGTAATAATCTTCTAAAAACTCTTTCCATCTACTTAATTTCTCTAGGTAGTCTTGATACTCTTCATCAGAAGCGACCCAACATTTTTCAATTTCATATCCCGAAGATTCACCTTTTAGTTTTATAAGAATCTTGTGCTTTTTATTACTATCTCCAATGTAATATATTCCGCCCAACATTACTTTCTTCCATAAATCTCTATTGAGTGGACTTTTGGCATTATTTATTCCTACTGGCAATGCATATTCAGCGGTTTGCATTAAATCCAAATAAGCGGCAAAAGCCATGTTATTGTTTACTGATTTAGGAATTTTTGATTTGCCTTTTAAGTCATCGAAGTATATTCGATATGGAAGAGCAGGACTTGCAAACCAATTATTCCAACAATATATTCGAAAATAATTTAATGCATAATCTTCCTTAACTTCTTTGACTCTCGGGATAAGTGATTCATTGGAAGGTAAATCGCTTAAAAGAATTTGTATCGCTGAAAATATATCTGTGCGAATGTCTACAGAAGAAGAATTCCATTTAGAATCACCAACCCAAATTACTTTATCATTTTTAATAATATCAATCGAAATTGTATGTACATAGTTATCTTTACTGATTGTCTTTTGTTTGGAAAAAGTTGATGATTTTGATGCTGAATAAATCATTGCTGTAGCAAGATTAACACCAAGATTAGAAGAATAATTTGAGCCAAATATTGACCCCAATAAATATGCATTTAAGTTACTTGATGCTAACATAGAACGACTTGAAGTTCTAATATCATGTTTGCTGTTAAACGAAAATTTTAATTTATAATCAGTAGTTTGGGTAGAAATAGTATATCCTCTTCTAATTAATAAATTTTCAAGGATATTTTTCATTTCTTTTTTAAGAATAACTTCTTCCCCTAGTAAGGGGTCAGTTTTACCATCAATTTCTATCTGAATAGTTTTACCTAATACTATTCTATCTGTTGTACTTAAAGATCTTGTCCAAGGCCTCCAAATTTCGTATGTAGGAACTTGTGCACAGCTTAAACAAATTAGTATTCCTGTGATTAGTAATATTAGATTATAAAATTTTAACTTTTGCATTAATCCACCCTTGTTATGATTTCATTCATGTTTTACAATAAAAAAAATCTAACTTACAGTCAATGTTAAAAAGATGAGATTGCCACACTACGTCCGATTGAAGCGGACTCCGTTCGCAATGACTCATAAAGAGATTTTTCTACAAGCCTACACGCAGGAAAGGAGTTACGGCAGGGTTGATGTTATTGAAAAAATGTCAGGTTTCTTGCAATTATAATTTTAGGAATCGGAACACTGACCTACTATTTTTAAAATGTAATGATTTCTTTATAAATCAGATACGGTATTAGGATATATAAAATCGTATCCCTGATAAGATAGAATATTATAAATCCGACAATAAATTTCCACCCGAGAGCTTTGACTTCCGCCCAATTATGAGGGAATTTGAGATATTTTCGTAATTTTTTCATATTATCAGTTTTTATAGTAATCTATTTCGGATAAGAAATCAATGCTTATCGGCAATAACAGCCTGTTATAATTGTTAAATATATGTCCGATAACAAGGTATATAGAAGTATAAATTAAATAAATAAAATATTTGTTTGATTTATAGAGTATATTAACCGAAATTATAGACAAGATATGAAAATAAACAAGGTAAAGATATGCGAATTATAATTGTCGGCGGTGGAATTGTAGGTAATTCCTTAGCCGCATATTTGTTAAATGAAAAACATCATATTTCTATGATAGAACTTAAGCCGGAACTTTGTGCACAAAGTTCTGAAAAACTTGATATGCAGGTAATCCAAGGGTCGGGTTCATCACCGGCTGTATTAAAAGCTGCCGGTATCGAATCTGCAAACATGGTTCTTGCGGTGACTCCGAACAATGAAGTCAATATGATTGTCTGTGCCATTGCTGCTCAGTACAATGTCAAGCGACGTATCGCACGGCTTCGCGGAGGAGAGTTCTCTGAACACTCTGAAGATATTGATTTAAAGAAGATTGGGATAACATCGGTCATTCATCCTGAAAAAGTTCTCGTTGATCATATCCTGCAATTTGTTGAAACACCTCATGCGGTGCAGTCTGCTAATTTTGAAAATGGGCAGATTTTAATGCGGGGATACAAAGTAACCGAGAATATGCCAATTACCGGAAAAACTCCAAGAGAGATTCGTGAAGAGATAACACCCGATGTAATTCTTTTTTCTGCTCTCGTGCGGAACGGTGTCGGGATGATTCCTGACGGTGAAACAAAAATTGAAGCCGGCGATATTCTGTATGCTCTTTTTCCAAGAGAATCGTTAAGTAGGTTTATACATTTGATAGGCTATGAAAAGAAAAACAGAAAAATTATCATCACCGGTGATGCCTACGCAACCATGGAACTTGCTCATGTGTTTGATAGCTTAGATTATAATGTTACGTTTGTAAATCCGGATATCGACCATGCCCATCAAGCGGCGGCACGGTTTGAAAATATAGAGGTTCTCCACGGAGACTGCACCGAAGAAGATTTACTGCAGGAGCTTAATGTTGACAAAGCATCATTTTTTATAGCAGTTTCAGACTCTGCCGATTACAATGTTCTTTCGGCACTTCTTGCCAAAGCAGAAGGTGCACACGAGGTAATCGCAACAACAACCGATACATCTCATAATAAATTGTACAGTTCCATCGGTATCGACCATGTCATCAATCCAAGACTGACTACTGCCCGTGAGATTTTAGAAATAATTTCTCGCGGACATATAGGTGCAGTGGTTAAACTTTCCAATGTAGATATCGAGGTTGTCCGATTAACAGTTGAGGCTGATTCAGAAATTGCCGGAATGAAAGTCCGTAATCTGGCAACAAAAATGAAAAAAGGTACAATGCTTGGCGTAATTGTCAGAGATGATGCTATGATACTTCCCGATGGTGAGACTCAGATTTTAGCCGACGACCATGTTATTGTTATTACATATCATAAAAATCTAGCAACTATTTCAAAACTATTTAAACCACGCGGTTTTTTTAAGCGGAGTTCATAAATGCATAAAACTGCTGTCGGCTATGCAATCGGAAAACTTTTGCAGGTGATGGGGATGCTTCTTATAGTTCCGCTTTCGCTTGCGGTGTATGATAACTCTTTAATCTCTATTGGCGAAATGTATGCCAATGCCGAGATTTTTGGGTTCTCTTTTGCCATACTGTTTGCATTGTTGGTAGGTTCTCTGTTGGTCTTTTTGTTCAAGTCAGGGAAACATCTGCAGGGAGTCAAAGAGGGATATGCGATTGTTACTTTCGGATGGTTAGGCCTTACTTTTGTCGGGGCATTGCCGATGCTGTTTTGGTTTATTTCATTAGACCCATACGGATGGTCAAACCTACATTTACATTTTACTAATTCGTTTTTTGAAATAATGTCAGGTTTTACCACGACCGGTTCAACAATTTTATCAGACATAGAAGCTGCCCCGCGTTCAATTTTATTCCTGCGTTCACTTACCCATTGGTTAGGCGGCATGGGAATAATTACGCTTGCGATAGTTATCTTCCCTGCTATGGGTGTATCGGGCTATCAGATGTTTCGGGGTGAGGTTCCCGGACCGACAAAAGAACGACTACAGCCGAGACTGACTCAGACGGCATCTATTTTATGGGGAGTGTATCTGCTTTTCACCGTAGCCCAAACAGTTCTGCTGATGTTTGGCGGGATGGATTTATTCGATGCGGTTAATCATACTTTTGCGACAATGGCGACAGGTGGGTTCTCAACTCAAAATTCTTCTATTGCTGCCTATAACTCTGACTTTATCGAATGGGTAATAATTATATTTATGTATTTTGCCGGTATAAATTTCCTTCTGCATTTTAAAGCGTTGCGGGGAGATTTAACCTCTATGTTTAAAAATAAAGAATTTATCTTTTACACAGGTACAATTTTAGCGGTCATAATTGTAGTTACTACAGTTTTATATTTTAGCGGTATAGATTCTGTTGAAAATACTGCCCAGCATTATCGAAACGGACAACCGACGATAGAAGAATTTTCAGAGCATTATAACGCACAAAGCGAACAGTATGATTCGCTCTATGATACCTTTCGTATAGCATCGTTTCAAACACTTGCGATAATTACAACAACCGGATTTGCGACAGTCGATTTTGATTTGTGGCCAAATTTTTTACGCTTCTTACTGGTAGCACTTATGTTTTTCGGGGGTTGTGCCGGCTCGACCGGGGGCGGTATGAAAATTATCAGGGTTATGCTTATCAGTAAATTCGGACTTAACGAATTAAAAAAACTTACCCAACCTCGGTTGGTATCGAAAGTAAAAATCGGTAAAACAGCCGTCGACGATAAAACACTTATGAATGTAGTGGCGTTTGTTTTTCTTTTTATTCTTCTGTTTGTTATTGTTGCCGGGTTGATGACTCTTTTTGTACCTGATTTGACAACTGCCATATCATGCTCGATAGCAACTATCGGCAATATTGGTCCGGGGCTTGCGGGGGTCGGTTCTGTGGAGAACTTCGGATGGATTCCTATACCGGGCAAATGGGTTCTAATTTTCTCTATGCTGTTGGGTCGACTTGAGATTTTTACTGTCTTAATTATTTTCCGCCCCTACGTCTGGCGTAAATAATTTTATTAAACATTTCTCTTTGTTTCTGTTGGCGTTTTTTTTGGATATACAAATATTATTTTACAGAATTCTGGAAGTAAAGATATTATGAATGAACAGTCAAAATGGATTATGATTTTAATAACAGTTTTAGTAGGAATACTATGCTTTTCAGTATTATTAAGTTCATTATTTCAGCAATATAGTGATATAATAATTTCAATAATGATGTTTATACTACCAATTTCATGTCTCATAATTATTTATAAATATAGGTTATTTAAAAAGACTCATAAGTGGTATATTCAAGTTAGAATTATGACCGTTGTTTTTGTAATAACTTTTTTGGGAGTATCATTCATTTTATTTGGGATTTTAATATCAAATATTAATAAATAGAAAAGAACTACTCATTTGGCGGGATTTCTTTTATTATCCAACCTATTTTTTATATCTCAGGCAGTATTCAAATTACAAGAAATATAATTGTGATCAACCCGACAAATATTCTACAAGTAGTGTATCATGACCTTCAAAATTGTCTATAAAATCTTAAATGTTATCTGTAAATTGACATATACACAGAAACTCCTTTCCGTCGGAGACGGAAACCAGTGCAGAAACGTGATGAGCAAATTTATCAATATATCAGAATAACATAATTAAATAATTATCGACTGTTCGCTTGTTATTGTTCTGGACTCCGGCTTTGTCGGAGTGGAGGTTTTGGAAACCTGACTCCATTTGATATGATAGAAATAGTTAAGGGGTGATTTTGTCGGGTTTCTCGACTTTGAAATCTAACGACTTCAAACCAACGGAACGCCGACCTACATAAGCTATAATTACAATCTCACACTTTCGCTATAAACTCTATGTTCTTTTACATTTACTACTCTACTATGAGAAGCCTTATAATTTTTCCGAGAGGAACAGATTAACCGAAATAAACAAAAAATGACCGAAACAAACCCATTTTGCTGTAACATAAATTCGTCTATCTGATTACAACGAAAAAGTTGCTTTTGACACCCCTATTTTTTTAAAGTCACCCTGAACAGGTTGCAACCTGTGAGCGGAGTCGAAGGGACTTTTACAAATACTAAATTCGTACAACAAAAATACTCTAAACTTTTGTGCAACATTTACAAAATTAGACGTATAATAATCAACAAATTATAAAGGGATTATATGCGAATTGTCGCCATAGCTGCACTGTTAGTTCTGTTTTTTGGGTTTTTACAAGTCATATTCTTACGACTGTTTGTCAAAGAATGGTGGAAAAATAATAAAATCCGCAATCTTGCCTGGGGATTACCTGTTTTAGGTATTATCGGAACCTTTTTTTGGGGAATAGGAGAATACTATACCAATGATATTATTCTTTATCCGGCGGCAGTTTTTACTGTTATGATATTTATTTTAGAAATATGTCTGACTCTTTCGCTCCCATTTTCAGGTTTCTTTAAATTTGTAAATTTCGGGTTTGATTATTTTAAGACAACAAATACAGAAGATGTTTCATCGGTAGATAAAAGCCGTAGAAAAATACTACAATCAGCCGCCGCAGCGGTGCCTTTGCTTGCTCTTACATCGGGGACAGTCGGAGTTTTACAAACTCTCAGTTCTGTACGAGTCTATATAAAACCGATACTATTTGCAAATCTTCCTGATGATTTGAACGGTTTTCGTATTTTACATCTATCCGATTTACATTTAAGACATTATACAACATTACCCGATCTTGAGGATGTTTTGCTTCAGGCAGAGAAATTTTCTCCTGATATGATTCTGTTCACCGGTGATATTGCCGACAATTTACATCTTCTTCCTGATGCCTTAAAAATGGTCGACCAAATGAAAACACCCTATGGCTGTTATGCCTGCTTGGGTAACCATGAACATTTTAGAGGAATTACAACAGTACGCTATTTATTTAATAAGTCTCCCGTACCGCTTCTTGTGAATAGCGGAGAAACGATACAGGTCGGAAAATCTTCTCTTTTCATAGGGGGAATTGACGACCCGGTGCGTATGGGAGCCAAAGAACATCAGTTTTATGTGGAGACTATCGATAAAACCCTTAACACAGAACACGGTGTGGACTTTAAACTACTGATGAGTCACCGTCCTGATGCCTTAGATTATGCTTCCGAGAAAGGTATAAATCTAACCTTGGCAGGACATACCCATGGGGGGCAGATGGGCTTTAACGGACGTTCTCTGCTCGAGTCAACTTTCCCTGACAGATACCTCTGGGGAGACTACTCCATAGGGGAAAGTAAGCTCTACACATCATCGGGAATGGGACACTGGTTTCCATTTCGTTTAGGCTGTCCGACCGAAGCACCGGTGATTGAACTGCAAAAAAGTTGAATTTCCCTATGAAATCATTAAGTTTTGTCGTATTTCCTCTATGAAAAAACTTAAATTATTTTTGATTTTTTAAAAATAAATGTTGCATTAAAAAATAAAAACATAGTATTTTTACTATGACAGGAATGTTATGCAATAAAAACTAAAAAATAATAGATAAAACAACCAAACCTTAATGCAAGGAGCAACAGAAATGGCAGTAAAAAAGAAAACTGCAAAGAAGAAAGCCGCCAAGAAAAAAGTAGCGAAAAAGAAAGTGGCTAAGAAAAAAGTCGCCAAGAAAAAAGTTGCTAAGAAAAAAGTAGCGAAAAAGAAAGTTGCAAAGAAAAAGGTAGCTAAGAAAAAAGTCGCAAAAAAGAAAGTTGCCAAGAAAAAAGTAGCGAAAAAGAAAGTTGCTAAGAAGAAAAAAGTAGCGAAGAAAAAATCTAAACGTAAACCAAATCCGGCCTTTATGCGTCCTATGACTTTGTCTGATGCTTTGGGTGCTGTTGTTGGTTCTAAACCGATACCTCGTACGGAAGTTACTAAAAAACTTTGGCTTTATATTAAAAAGCACAAATTGCAAGATTCTGTAAATAGAAGAAACATTAATCCCGATGAAAAACTTGCAAAAGTATTTGGTAGCAAAAGAACTATTAATATGTTCCAGATGACTAAACTAGTCTCTAAACATATGAAATAATTCTGTACTATATGTAATCATTTTAAGCAGGTTGACCAATGTCAGCCTGCTTTTTTTATCTCAAAAAAGCTCTCCGACTACATCTTTCAGAGAAAATGAATTGACTTAGAAAGTTCTATTGCTTTATTAGAAGTAGTTATAAACTGCTTGGTTGTGATTCTGTTCACAAAAGTCTGAAAGCGAGGAAATCAAGTGGCGGTAATAAAAGCATTTCGGGGACTACATCCCAAAGAGGAATTTGCCTCGGTTGTAGCTGCTCCACCGTATGATGTGTTAAGCTCTGATGAAGCACGTGCCTTGGTCAAAAAAAATCAGAATTCATTTTTGAGAGTTAATAAATCGGAAGTTGATTTTTCTGCCGAAGAATCCCAATACACTGATAAAGTCTATCTGCAGGGGAAAGAAAATCTCCAACGACTGATAGATGACGGGCTTATGGTTCGCGATGAAAAAGAATCATTCTATTTATACCGTTTGACCATGAACGGCAAAAGCCAGACCGGCCTTGTTGCCTTGACTTCAGTTGATGAGTATAACCGCGGACTAATAAAAAAACATGAACTGACCAGACCGGAAAAAGTAAATGATCGAGCAGACCATATTATGATTTTAGAGGCACAGGTCGGTCCGGTCTTTTCAATATTTAAACAGAATACTCAGATAAAGCAATTATTTGAGAAATTAACTTCTACAAAACCATATATTGATTTTGAAGCTGACGACAAAGTACGACATGAATTATGGGTTATAGATTCATCTGATGATGTAGCGGCATTGGTAGAATACTTCAAACATTTAGATGCTCTCTATATTGCTGACGGACATCATCGGTCTGAGGCAGCTTCGGAAGTTTGCCGTAGAATGAAAGAAAAGAATAGTAATCACACAGGTGAAGAAAGTTATAATTATTTTCTAAATGTTATCTTCCCGGATGATGAGCTTCATATTCTTTCCTATAATAGAGTAATCTCAGATTTGCAAAATCTTGATATGTCTGAAATTATAGAAAAACTATCTGATACTTTTGAAATAGAAAAATCTGAAAATCCTATTGAGCCGACAGACAACCATACTATCGGGGTTTATCATAATCAAAATTGGTACAAAGCAGTTATTAAAGATAATAGTTTTGATAATAATCACCCTTCTGAATCTATTGATTCAGCAATTTTAACAAAGAATCTGTTAGCTCCCCTTTTTAAAATTGAAAATCTCCGTACTGATAACCGAATTAAATTTGTTGGAGGTATTCGGGGTATAGCAGAGTTAGAAAAATTAGTTGATAGCGGTGAACATAAAATGGCGTTTGCTCTTTATCCCGTTTCTGTAAATCAATTATTGGCTGTTGCCGATGCGGGCAAAGTTATGCCTCCCAAGTCTACATGGTTTGAACCGAAACTTCGGAGCGGAATGGTTGTATCTCTTTTGAATGATTAATGCTGAAAGGTTGTATATATGCTTATTTTAATATCTGATGCGTTTGATAAAACATTACCGGAGCTTCTAAAAAAATATGGTGATGTTACCGATGATTTGTCTCGTCAATCCAAGGCGGAAATTATTCTTATCAGAAGCAAAACAAAAGTTACTAAAGAATATATTGATAATGCTCCTAATCTGAAATTAGTTATTCGAGGTGGAGTCGGGCTTGATAATGTTGATTTAGTTTATGCCAAGCAAAAAGGGATACAAGTTTTTAACACTGCCGATGCTTCGGTCAATGCTGTTGCCGAGCTTGCTTTTGCGATGATGATTGCTATGCCGAATAATATAGTGCGTGCCGACACAACTATGAAAGCAGGTGAGTGGGCAAAAAAAGATTTAAAAAGAACTGAACTGTTTGGAAAAACACTAGGTATTCTAGGCATGGGTAGAATCGGGACTGCTCTTGCGATGCGAGCCAAAGCATTTGGTATGAGAGTAATCTGCTGGCATCCTGATGTGTTCTTTTCCGATTTTGCGGAAATATATCAATCGATGGATGACCTGCTAAAAGAATCTGATTATGTTTCACTTCATATGCCGTTGTTGGATTCGACACGTGGGATTATTAATAAAGATAAGTTTGCACTCTGTAAAGACGGCACTTATTTTATCAACACCGGTCGTGGAGCCTGTGTCAATGAAGATGATGTCATTACAGCACTTAATAGCGGGAAACTTGCCGGTTATGCGACTGATGTTTGGGCTTCAGACCCGCCTAAAGACACTCCTTTAACATCACATCCGAAAACTCTTTTAGCTCCTCATATCGGGGCATCAACGGTTGAAAATATGATACGTATCGGACAAGTTGTAAATGTGATTATCAATGATTATGTAAATACAAAAAAATAACTTTTATATAAAGAATTTATATTATGTCAGATAGAATATATAATTTTTCCGCAGGACCGGCGACTCTTCCGCTTGAGGTTTTAGAAATTGCTCAAAAAGAATTTTTGAATTTTAATAACAGCGGTATGTCGCTAATTGAATCTTCACATCGCTCACCTGAATACGATGCTGTTCATCAATCTTGTATTAAGCTGTTTCGGGAAGTTCTTCAGCTTGACGAGAGTTATCATGTTCTCTTTTTAGGCGGTGGTGCATCAACACAGTTTGCAATGATTCCGATGAATTTTTTAACAAAGGATAAAACAGCAGCTTATGTCGATACCGGAGCTTGGGCAGGCAAAGCGATGAAAGAAGCCAAGTATTTTGGGAATGTACATCTGGCGGGTTCATCAAAGGATGCTTCGTATGACCATGTACCTATGTCATTAGACATTCCGTCAGGCTCTGCTTATGTACATCTTACATCAAACAATACAATTTTTGGAACTCAATATCAAACATTTCCGGATTGTGGTAATGTGCCGATGATTTGTGATATGTCGTCAGATGTCGCATCGAGGGTGCATGACTTTTCAAAGTTTGATTTAATCTATGCCGGTGCTCAAAAAAATCTCGGACCTGCAGGTGTTACAGTTGTTATTTTAAAAGATGAGATGCTTCAAAAAGCGAACAAAGATATACCAACGATGTTTTCCTACCATACTCATGCTAAAAAACAATCTTTGTTTAATACCCCTCCGGTCTTTCCAATTTATATTGTTAAATTAGTTTTGGAGTGGATACTTCGTAACGGCGGTATTGCGGGAATAGAAAAAATAAACGTCGCTAAAAAAGAACGTATCTATCAAATGATAGATTTATACCGAGATTATTTTAAAGGTACTGTTAAAGCTGACAGTCGAAGCTGGATGAATATTACAATGCGTCTGCCTTCAGAAGATTTGGAAAAGAAGTTTATCGCAGAGGCAAAAGCAAACGGAATGTCGGGCTTGAAAGGTCATCGTGATGTCGGCGGTATTCGGGTTTCTACCTATAATGCTATGCCGAAAGAAGGTATTGTAAAACTGGCTCAGTTTATGGAATCGTTCAAAGCATCTAACCCGGCGTAGGGAAATGAATTTTTTGTGTTATAAAAAGTATGCTTCGACAAGCTCAGCATGACTTTTTAAAAATTACTTTTTTACAAGTCACCCTGAGCTTGTCGAAAGGGACTTGTAAGTTTTATTATTCAATAAGTCATGCTGAGCGGAGTCGAAGTATTACTTATTGATAATACTCTCTAAACAAAGAGGTTATATTGAAAAAACAAATAACAGAAAACTGGTGGAATGATTTTTTTGCAGAGTTCCGGCCATTTTTTGCTCATAAATCACCAAAAGAAACTAATTCAGAAGTTAAATTTTATTTAAAAAAACTAAATCTTAAAAAAGGGAAATTATTTTTAGATTGTCCGGTAGGAATCGGTCGGATTGCTTTACCTCTTGCTAAAAAAGGAATCAAAATAACCGGAATTGATATTATGCCGTCGTATTTGGGAGAGCTGTCAGAAAAAGCAAGTAAGGCAAAACTTTCGATAAAACTTTTTCACCAAGATATGCGAAAGATTGATTTTGAAAATCAGTTTGATGCGGTCGGAAATTTATGGACATCGTTTGGGTATTTTGAAAAAGACTCTGATAACATGCTGGTTTTGAAAAAACTTTATAAAGCATTAAAACCGGGAGGGAAGTTTGTTATACAAGTTATCAACCGTGACTGGATTATGAAAAATTTTCTTTCAAATAATTGGGACGAAGTAGCAGGGGTTAAGATTTTAGAAAAAAGAGAATTTTTCTATGACACTTCATCTTGTATAACCGAATATTTGTTTATTAAAGACGGTGTTGAGAAATCTCTTACTTCATATATACGGATGTATTCTTTTCATGAATTAAAATCTATGCTTGAGAAAGTTGGGTTTAAAAATGTTGTCGGATATAGTTCTGTTAAAGAAGAACCAATCAGCCGCGACAGTCGAGAGATGTTTATCTTTGCTGTCAAATAATTAGTTGGGAGAGGGTTTATGTTGAAAGTAATTGTTAGTACCTCGTTGATTTTACTTCTGAGTTTTTCAATTGTAGCTTCACAAGCGAAAGTTGGGACTACCGGAGCTCATTTTTTATTATTATCACCGTCTGTAAAAGCAAATGGAATGGGGCAGGCAGGGATGACTCTAACGGATGCGAATGCATATTATTTTAATCCGGCGAACCTTGGGCTAGCATCGGCAGAAAACAATTTTTCTGTTTCATTTTACCCTGTTAATTCTAAATCGTCAAATAATGTAGGATTATTTAATTTTTCGCTTGCAATACCGATTTTACATACAAAATCTAAAAGTTCTGATTATTATATAAGAGGAGGTTACTATTTTACAAAGCTTACAGCAGAAGGTCTTGATGAGAGAACTTATGATCAAGGAACAATAGACGGTACCGGGAGAACATTTAATTGGAATGATATATCACATAATTTTGTAATTAGTTTAACTAGAACCGGAACAATTGATTTTGCTTTTGGAGTTACAGCTAAATATTTATCCCAATCAACTATTGAGTATACGACAGGCGGAGTTGCTTTTGATGTCGGTGGAACAATACGGTATCGCATAGAAAGCTCTTCTGATAATAATATGACGACATATATAAATCCGTTATTTTCTTTTGCTGTAAGAAATTTCGGACCAAGTATGACTTTTATCAATAATTCTTATCCGTTACCTAAAATTTTATCTACCGGGTTTTCATTTGAAACAGGATTTAGAAAACAATTTTCTAATAAGAAAAAAGCAAATATATATAATTTTATTCCTGTCTTTGATATTGAAAAACATCGTGATGACTACACGGTGTATAAGTATGGTTTGGATATGTCTCTGTATGAAATAATAAACCTGAGAATTGGAAAAATTAACAGAAATGGAACCTCTGTAAGTGAATCTACTTATGGATTTACTTTCAGTACATTTAGGCTTGGTAAGTTCAGAATGCTCGTATCAGATAAAAGCAGTACCTCAACAGGAGGTCTTTTGGGGTTGTTGTATAACAAATTAAATGTTGAGTATAATTTTGCACAATACGACAATAATTATCTTGAACCACAAAACTATCACGAGGTTGTATTTAATTACGCATTGTAAAAAAGTGTTTTTTGAACTATTTTCTCCAAATTTCTTCAAAAATGATACAATAAAGGTGACTTGTAATTACTTGACAAATCATGCTAAAGTTGGTTTTATAACAGATTATAGTTAGAATGTAAACCCGGTTGAAGGAGCTGTCTTGCAAGCTGAAGAGAACGCAAAACTTGCCTATACAAGTTTGTTAGATAAATGTTATAATTACCATGATGCTGATAAAGTCAAGGCAGCCGGGTTATATCCATATTTTCACCCTATTCAATCTGCTCCCGGTGATGTAGTCGAAATGGACGGCCATCCCTGTATAATGGTCGGCTCAAACAACTATCTCGGATTAGTAAATCACCCAAAAGTGAAAGAAGCTGCTGCTGAGGCAGTGCGAAAATTAGGTTCAGGCTGTACCGGCTCCAGATTTTTGAACGGGACTCTTGATATTCATATAGAGCTTGAAGAGCGTTTGGCACAGTTTGTTAAAAAAGAATCCGCTCAGGTCTTTTCTACCGGATTTCAGACAAATCTCGGAGTAATTTCTTCTTTAGCCTCCAAAGGTGATGCTATCATAATCGATAAACAGGTGCATGCATGTATTGTCGACGGTTGTCGTTTATCGTATGCGAAAGTATACAAATTTGCTCATAATGATATGGAAGATTTTGCCAAAGTTATAGCACAAGTACGCAAACTGGTTAAGGGTGGGATATTAGTTGTTGTAGACGGTGTCTTTTCGATGGAAGGTGATATTATTAAACTTCCGGAGCTTGTCAAAATTGCTAACCGTTATGATGCTAAAGTTCTTGTTGATGATGCCCACGGTGTTGGTGTTATCGGTAAAACCGGAGCCGGAACTGCTGAACATTTTAACATGATAGATGATGTCGAACTTACGATGGGAACTTTTTCAAAGTCGTTTGCTTCATTGGGTGGCTTTGTTGCCGGTGATAGTAAAGTAATCGACTATATTAAACATCATGCGAGATCGTTGATTTTCTCGGCATCGATTCCGGCATCAAATGCTGCTGCTGTGATAGCTTGTTTGGATATATTAAAAGAAGAACCGGAACGTCTGGAAAATGTACGGCGAAACGGTAAGATGATGAAAGATGAGTTTACTCGTTTAGGGTTTAACTGTGCTGATTCCGAAACTCCGATTGTACCGATAGTTGTTGGTGATGATATGGCAGCTTTTGTCTTTTGGAAAGAACTGTTGGATAACGGTGTTTTCACTAATCCTGTTATATCTCCAGCAGTGCCTCTCGGTCAGGCAATGATTCGTACCTCTTATACAGCGACTCACACACAGGAACAACTTGAACAGGTTGTCGAGATGATGGCGAAAGTCGGACGAGCAAAAGGACTTATTTCATAGTGCCGACAAATTATCTATCGTTTGATATTATAAGGTTGTAATGGCAAAAATAGAAGTTAAAGAAGTAGAGTCTTCCTCTCAATTACAAAAATTTATTGAATACCCAAATAAGTTATATAAAGATGATCCAAACTATGTCGCTCCACTTACTATGGAACGTAAAGAGTTTTTTGATACAAAGAAAAACCCATTTTATAAGTTTGCAAAAGTAAAACTTTTTTTGGCGTATGACGGTAACAAAATTGTTGGCCGTATAGCAACCTGTATCAATTATAGTCATAATGAATATCATGAAGAAAATATAGGGTCGTTTGGTTTTTTTGACTGTCCCGATGATTTTGAAATTGCATCGACATTGTTAAAAGTTGCAATGATTACATTGAAAAAAGAGGGTGCTGAAAAGATGCGTGGTCCTCTTAATTTTTCTACAAATCATGAGTGCGGATTTTTAGTCGACGGGTTTGATTCTCCTCCGGTTGTAATGATGACATATAATCAGCCGTATCTTCCGAAGCTCGCTGAAAAATTTGGTTTAAAAAAAGTAATGGATCTGCTTGCACTGCGGTTAACAAAAGATGATCCGATGCCTCCGAGAATTTTGGCTGTTGCCCAAAAACTGCAAAAACGAAACAATATTACTATTCGTTCTCTGAATATGAAAAAATTTGATGAAGAAATAAAAATTGCAATGTAAGTATATAACAAAGCTTGGGAAAAAAACTGGGGCTTTGTGCCGATGGATGAAGAAGAATTTATGTTTACCGCACAAAACTTGAAACAGGTTGTTGATCCCGATTTAGTCTTTTTTGCCGAGTGTAACGGTAAGCCGATTGGTTTTGCCTTGGCACTTCCTGATCTTAATGCAGGATTGAAATATCTGAAAGGTTCGTTGTTTCCGTTCGGTATCTTAAAACTTTTGTGGCATACAAAAGTTAGAAATAAAATAGAGTATGTACGTCTGGTAACTTTTGGAGTTATTCCCGAATTTCAAAAACGAGGTGTCGATTCATTGTTGTTTTGGAATTGCCATACGGTAGGTATAAAAAAAGGTTATCAAAAAGCAGAGCTTTCCTGGATACTCGAAACAAATGAAATGATGTTAAAATCTGCCGACCACATGGGTGCCAAGGTATATAAGAGGTACCGTATTTCAGAGATTCCTTTGTAGGGATGCTGCCCTACTTTCTGAACTTAATTTCTTTATGTTTCATATACAATTTAACTAACAAATCATTAATACTATTGTCAAAGTAAAAGATGAATGTAAACACACCCCAAGGGGTGTGCCACTCGTCTTGAAGCTAGAGTAACTTGGGGCAATTTAATGAAAGTAGAAAAAAGCGGGATATTAATATCCCACTTTCAAAAGCAACTAGGCATTTTTATTATTCTTTTATTGCTTTTTTTAACTCAGCAACATTTAAAATAATTTCTGCAATAATACCACATTTAAGACAAATTATCGTGTGTGGATGATGGAGTGGTTTGGCTAAAAAACCTTTTTTATTTTCTTTTGAAGGCTTAAAGTACACACCCTCTAAGGTACCTTCTACAAACTCATCACATCCACAGTTAGAACAATTCACTATAGTTCCTTTCACATATTTTTTATTTTCAACATTATTTTTTTTAGATAATATATTTAAGTTCAATAATGCTGATTCAGTTAGTTTCCAAGTTTTATTAATTCTACCACATGCTACACATACATATGAATTGAATCCATATACTCCACGACTAAAAGTCTTTTCTAATTCGGATAACATTGAAAATGATACACCTTCAACTGAAACTTTTATTAATTTTTTTCCATTACAGTTTACACATTTCATGTTATTTCCTCTTGATTTTACTTTACCCAGAATAATATTCTTGAAAACAATTTTCCGGTTCTAAAATGTTTAGCTGTTTAGGGCGGGATCCCTGTGATCCCGCAATATTTAAGAAGGCAGGAACATAGGGTATCTGTCCTACATTACTTACCTATTCTCAAGTTCGTCTAAATAGTTTTGAAACAAAGCTCTCTCGAAAGAATCAAACAGACAGAATAAAACTTTTTCTATATACTTGGCATGTTTGCCGTATTCATGCACCGCATTTATCATATTAAAAGCACACGCCTGCATCGGGAAACCTCCCACTCCAGTTCCAAATGCTGGAAAGGCTATAGACTTTATTTTGAGTTCTTCAGCAATATTTAATGATGCTATTGTTGATTTACTAATCAGACGTGCATTTGTTTTTAAATCCTGACCCATAACGGCAGCATGGATTATTACTTTATACGGCAGAGAACCTGCTGTTGAAAATACTGCCTCACCCGGCATAACCGGTCCTTTAGCGACAGCCTCTTTTTCTATATAGTCACCGCCGGCAGCTTTGATAGCCCCCGCCACACCTGACCCCATCCAAAATTCATTATTTGCAGCATTGACGATTGCTTCGGTATCGACAGCGGTAATATTACCTTCAATTATTTCAATTAAAATAGCCATGGAATTAGTATAATAACTAATTTTGTTGTTATGGTTTTTTCGGCTGCCATCTGAGTCCGAAAGATTCCCTGCCGACATCTAACGAATCAATTTTTTCAAATGTTTTTCCGTCAATAACATATATACGTCCTCGTGTGCTTGGAGTGTTAATACAAGCAGCATAGATACGGCTTCCGTCATCAGAAATATCAATACCAAATGATGCAGGAGTTTCATGAGCGATTTCTGTTACAAGTTCTAATGGGTTGGTTTTAATAACTGTAATAGTGTTATTCAACCTTGTAGTAACAAAAACATGGGAGTTATCAGGTGAAACTGCGAGAAGAGTCGGACCTGAAATAAATCCTAAACCGTTATTCGGTATATCAACAGAATCAATAATGATTCTGTTTTTAATATCTAACACCCGTATTTGATTCGCATCGGCACAGGCAATGTATGCGAGTGAGTCGTTGTTGTCTATAATGACTCCAAAAGGACCGTAATTGTTAGACCCAAGTGGGTAGTCAACATCAGGGTCAACAGAAACAAATGTAACAGTATCAGCATCAGGATAGACAAGTGTCACGTTATCAGAATATCTATTTACGGCAATAACAACAGAACCGTCTGATGTTATTTTAACATCATGTGTCACAGCTCCTGCCTGCATCGAATCTACTAAGGTCATTGTAGATAAATCAAATTTATATATTTTTGTCGGTGAATTTAGTGATTCAGATGCAAAATTACATACATAGCCATATCGGCTGTCATCTGTAATAGCTATTGCGGTAGGCTGAAAAGAAACAAGTGACACAGAGTTTGTTAATGTATTTGTAACTGCATCGTATTTGGCAATTGTACCGTTTGCTCCAAACGTAGTAATATAATAATGTAGTTTATCGGGGGAGAATTCTATGTAATGCGGTTTATCGACAACAGTGTTTATTGAATCAATACGAGCCATTGTTTTCGTATCATAAATGTATAACGTATTGTCGTTCTGATTCAACACATATAATCTTCCTTCAGGGTTACCGGAAAATGGATCTACCGGGTTACCGTCATCACCACACGATAAAAAAGCCACGAGTGTTAGAACTGTAAAAATCAAATATACTTTTTTCATTTTGTTTAAACCTTATTGTAATGTTACTGTAAATGTGTCTGTATTCATATCAAAAATAGGTAAAGGAAGAAACTCCTCTAGATTTATATTCCTGAATAAATAAGGAGCATACGACCTAAAACGAAGTGCAACTTCCACCGTAAGTGTTCCTGTGGTAGTCGGGGGAATGTCAAAGTTGTAATTTATTACTCGTGTTTATCCGGAAACTATTGAAGGGTTACTAATGGTGGCAGCATCCCATAAAGAAGCTTCGGTACCGTCGGCTTTGAACAATGTTGCTTGTGCATTAAATAAAGAAGAATCTCGTTCAGGGAATTCAGAATACCTATCCATAAGATCATCGTTGGCATCTAATTGTCCACTTGAAAATATGACGTTTTGAGCACTATCTTTTACTATAATAGAAAGCCACATCTGACGATTAAAAGATGTGCCGGCCGGCACATTATGCCAGGTTTTATCATTTATAATTTGTACATCGAAAGAATAATTTTGTCCTGCTGTAGCAGTAGTTTGTGCTGAAGTAGTCATAGATAGAGCAGATTGAAGTCTTTCTATAACCCTTGCCATTTGTTTATCTCTGTTTGGAAAGGGTGTGAGGGCAAAATCAACACCGACAAAATCATGACGGTGTAAAGTTCTATCCGGTCCGTCAACAGCGGCAGGTCCGGTATATGTTTCCATGTGACAATCAGAACATGTTTTCCCGGTAACGGCAAAACCGCCTGCTCGCCATTCACCAAAAATATTTTCAATGGCAACACCGTCTGAGTTTTTAAGGTTATGGCAGGAACCGCAATATTCAGATTCTGCATATAAGTCATTATATTTTGATGTGTGAAACGGGTTTGAGACAGGGTCTTTTATTGTTCCCTGTTTTGTATCGCTAGGTGCGAAATCAATTCCTCCGTTAGAAAGACGGGTAATACCGGTAATCGTGTGACAAAGGTCACACCCGACACCTTCTCGGGAAACAGGGTCAAGTGCTTCAACATCAAGCGGTCCCCATTTAATATCTCCGCTTCGCAAGCCGATAGGTGAGTGGCATGGCGAACAGGCTCCGTCTAGTGCATTGATATATTGGCTTTGTCCAATTTCTCTGAGTCTAAGCCAGGTAGGGTTTTTAACGGCATACGCATGCATTGAACCTGACCATTCATCAAAATGTTGTGGATGGCAACTTTTACAAGTTTCTGCTGATGAAAAATCTGATGCTAAAAAAGGTACTGTTGTTGAATCAGTTCCGGGATTATCTGTTAATGTTGTTTTGTCATTGCTGCATCCGATTAAAAAAAAAGCGATGAGAATGACGGATATTTTTTTTGACATGAGAATATACTTTTTCATTTCACAGCCTTAAGAAGTACTATTGAAAGTCTGAACTAATATGTTGTTTTGCTTAGTTTTAACAATACCATAATCTCTTATTTGTGTCAAGGGCAGATATTGTGTGACCTTTTAAGATCACACAATATGCTTTTTACAATTTATTTTTTCTGCCCTATTGTATTGTTACTGTAAAATTATCTGTGTTCATATCAATTATTGGAATCGGTAATAAACTATCCAGACTAAGACTTCTAAATAAATGCGGGGCAAAAGATCTAAACTTTAAAACAACATCTATTGTTATATCTCCGGTAGTTCCGTTCGGAACATCAAAGCTGTAATTTATTATTCTTGTTTCACCCGGTTTTATTGATGGATTATCTAAACCGACAGCATTCCATACCGAAGCATCAGAGCTGTCTGCTTTTAACATTGTTGCCTGAGCATTAAATAAAGCAGAATCTCTTTCCGGGAAAGCAGAATATCTATCCATCAAATCATCATTGGCATCTAATTGACCACTTGAAAATATAACATTTTGGGCATTGTCGGTTACAACGACAGAAAGCCACAATTGACGGTTAAAGGGAACACCGGACGGTACATTATGACCGGTTTTATCATTGATAATATTAACATCAAATGAATACTGTTGTCCGGCTGTAGCTGTTTGTGATGCAGTAGTAGAAAGAGAGAGAGCGTTTTGCAGCATAGCTGTTACCTTAGCAAACTGTTCGGGCTTGTTTGGAAAAGGAATCATAGCAATATCGGCACCGATAAAATCATGACGGTGCAATGTTCTGTCCGGTCCACCCACAGCAGCCGGTCCGGTGTAGGTTTCCATGTGGCAGTCATTACACGTTTTTCCGGTGAGAGCAAAACCGCTTGCCATTCTTGAAAAACAATCTCAAGAGGTGAACCGTCGTTAGTTACAAAGTCATGGCATGAGCCACAGTATTCGGATGAAGCGTAAAGATCATTGTATTTTGATTCGTGGAAAGAGTTTGGAATCGGGTCTTTTATTGTTCCATGTTTTACATCACTCGGTGCTAACATAAATCCCCCGTTTGACAAACGGGTTATACCGGTAATTGTGTGACATGCATCACAACCGACACCTTCTTGAGAAACAGGGTCAAGGTCTGTAATATCAAAAGGTCCCCATTTGATATCACCGCTTCGCAGTCCGATAGGAGAATGACAAGGTGAACAGGCACCGTCTAAGGCGTTAATATATTGACTCTGCCCGACTTCACGAATAGCGAGCCAGCTGGGGTCTTTTACCGCATAGGCATGCATAGAACCTGACCATTCATCATAATGCTGAGGATGACATGGTTGACAGGATTCAGCAACTGAAAAATCTGATGCTAAAAAAGGTACAGTTGTTGTGTCAGCCGGCTTTTCACTAATAATAGTTGTTGTGCTGTTATCACAACCAATGATTAAGAGTAAAAAACTAAAAATTAGTATGCTTAAAAGTTTGGTAGGTAATTGAATATTTTTTTTTCATTTCACAACCTCAGAAGTATTCTTGAAAATGATATGAGTATTGGTTTATCTTCACATTGACGATACAATAATCCACTATTCTTGTCAAGAACTGATATTGCGTTTTGTATTGAAGTATACTTTTACAAGCTTCATCTGACACAAAAAAAGAATTAATAATTTTATTGATATAATAAAAAGATTATAAAAGTTCGATTTTCAATACTGTAATAGCGTCACCACGTAACAAAACACGGTTGTTTTTAGAAATTATAGTTAGTTCGCCGCCTCGTTTTGAGGCTTGATATGCCTTAATTTCATTTTTTTGTAGTTTAGAAGACCAATATGGAGATAGAGTACAATGTGCCGAACCGGTAACAGGGTCTTCATCAACACCTGCTCCCGGAGCAAAAAAACGGGAAATAATATCGTATTGTTCAATATCTGATTGTGCGGTTACGATAACTCCTCGTACTTGTAAATCTTTTAAAAGAGAGAAATTTGGTTTAAGCTTGCGAACCTTTTCGGCTGAGTCTACTTCTATAAAATAGTCAAACCTGCTTTTACCGACAAATAAAGCATTTATACCTAATGCCTCAAATAATTGTTTAGGAGCTGTTTGTTCAACAGGTGCTGTAGACGGGAAATCAAGTTCGATTTGATTTTGAAGTTTTTGAGCTGTTAATTTTCCTGATTTTGTATAAAAAACAGCTGTTTGTTCTTCTAATAAAATTTTCTGCTCAAATAAAATATGTGCTGTTGCCAAAGTTGCATGACCGCACAAGTCAACCTCGACTGTCGGAGTAAACCACCTGAGATTATAACCGTCTTTTTCAGGGTATAAAAAGGCTGTTTCAGAGAGATTCATTTCAAGTGCGACTTGCTGCATCCAAACTTCATCGGCAGGAATATCTAATATACATACTGCGGCAGGGTTGCCGGAAAACGGTTTATCGGTGAAAGCATCAACTTGGTAGAGTGTTTGGGGCATATATTTGTCTCTTTTTAATGATTCAATAAGAATATATGTATAAATATTAAATAACTCAATTAAAACTGACAGACGTTGTCAGTGGGCTGACATATCATAAGCACGGGCAGTGGTAAGTCAGATTTTGATTTGCTACAAAGGGACAACAGAAAAAGGAAGACCGCAGAAATTTGCGGTCTTCTGAAAACGAAAATGCTGAACCGAAAGGCACAAAATGCTCTCAAAAGTTATCTCATCATCAACTCTCGGAGTTGAAGCATACACAGTTGAAGTTGAGTCAGATATACAACAACAACTTCCGGCTTTTGTGACAGTAGGTCTGCCTGACGGTGCTGTGCGTGAATCTAAAGAACGGGTAACTGCTGCTATAAAAAACTCAGACTTTTTATTTCCCGCCAAACGAGTAACGATAAACTTGGCTCCGGCTGATATTCGTAAAGAAGGTTCCGCATTTGACCTGCCGATTGCAATCGGAATTTTATCTGCTACCGGACAAATTTTACGTGACCGTTGTGATGAATTTGTTATGCTCGGGGAGCTATCGCTAGACGGTAGTGTTCGACCTGTACCGGGAATTCTTCCGATGGTGATGAGTTTTCAGCCGAACAACGGCATTAAAGGAATTCTAGTTCCGCATGAAAACGCCAAAGAGGCGGCGATGGCAAATACTATTCCGGTTTATCCGGTCAAGTCATTAAGGGAAACAGTTCATTTTTTAGAAGATGAAACTACTATTAAAAAATTTCATGTTGATATTGCATCGGTTTTTCAGCATGCTCATCGGTATCATCTTAATTTTTCAGATGTTAAAGTACAGGAATCGGCAAAACGAGCTTTAGAGGTTGCTGCAGCGGGAGGGCATAATATTATTATGGTCGGACCACCCGGGTCGGGGAAAACAATGCTTGCCCGTCGCATGCCGACAATTTTACCAAAGATGACAATAGAAGAAGCACTTGAAACTACTAAAATACATTCGGTGGCGGGGAGGCTGCCGAGTGATTCAGCATTTATAGCGACCCGTCCCTTTCGAACACCGCATCATTCAATTTCGTATGCCGGACTTATAGGGGGTGGAACTATTCCAAAACCGGGAGAGGTGTCATTGGCACATCATGGAGTTCTGTTTTTAGATGAACTGCCCGAGTTTAAAAAAGATATTCTGGAAATGCTTCGTCAACCGATGGAAGATAACCAAGTAACTATTTCAAGAGCATTAATGACACTTACCTATCCTGCAGGGTTTATGTTAATATCTGCGATGAATCCATGTCCGTGCGGATATTACGGCGACCCAAACCATGACTGTAATTGTTCAACCGGAGACATTCAACGGTATATGTCAAAAATTTCCGGTCCGCTTATGGACCGAATAGATATTCATATAACTGTTCCTGCGGTGAAGTTTAAAGATTTGTCATCTGAAACTCAGGGAGAGAAATCAGAAAAAATTGTTGTACAGGTAGATAGTTCACGAGAGATGCAGCGGGAGCGGTTTACAAACGAAAAAAATATATTTTGTAATGCACACATGGAATCGCAGGATATTCGGAAATTCTGTCCTATAGATGAAAAGTCGCAGTCGTTATTATCTATGGCAATTTCTAAACAAGGACTTTCGGCACGGGCTTATGACAGGATTATAAAAGTCTCCCGTACTATAGCAGATTTGGCGGGGTGTGAGAGAATCGAGATGGGTCATATTGCCGAGGCTATACATTACCGCACTCTTGATAGAAAGCTGTGGTTGTAAGAACAAAAGCCGACTCGTTGTGAGGCGGCTTTTGTTATATTGTGATGTATTCTAGTTTCTTATGGACAGTTTGCCGGAGCAGCTCCGTTTTGGAACATGTAGGCAACTAACAATACTATATCAGAAATATCAACAGGTGCTGAACCTCCTGAACCGTCTATGTCAGCTTCTTCCATACATGTCGGGGCGGAACCACTTCCGAACGCATAAGCTACAAGTACTACTAAATCGCTTATGTCAATTTCATCAAGAGGGTCATTGTCAACATTACCGCGGAAATTTATGCAGCAACTATTTAACGTGTAGTAGAGTCCGGCGGTTAATTGTCCACCTGTTTGCGGATAATGATCACCTGATGTGTAAACCCATCCACCGGAAACATCCTGAGTTCCAACAACCCAGTCACCCATGCTATTGATTTCAGCTTGGTGAGTTGCTTGATCTAAGACACCGAGTGACATCATTGAATATGCGGTCGACTGCCAGTCTTCATCGTCAAGATTAGCTCCATAACAATAACTTATCGCACCGCTCGGGTATTGACTTGCTTGAAGCCTTGCGACTAATCCCGGGATTTCATCGGCATGATTTCCGGAAGCATTAAATGCATCTATCAATCCGGTAATTCCAAGTGTGTACCACCAGAAATTATTATCGGTATAGGTAGGGTCCCATCCTGCATCAGCTACAACATCAAAATATCCCGGGTTGTTGTTATATGAATCTTGCCAAAGAACTTCAGCAATATCATCAGCATCGACATCATAAGTACCGCCGTAAACATCAAAAAGCATTTGAGCAACAACAGAGTAAAAACCGATATCCCATGCGATGATACCATTTTTGTAATTTTGTGTGACACCTCTTACATCTCTGATATATTCAACAAAAGATGTTGCTGTTCCACCGTTATCAGCGAGTCGTTGGTCATATTTTGATTTAGCAGCATCAGAATAAACTGTTGTTGATGACACTTCAGTAGAGTATAGATTATTGAAGTGCATCAAAAAGAGCATATCAGTAGCAGATCTGTTTATCGACGGACCTGTTGAAACAATATGGTCGGCGGCATCTTGCATGACAGTAAACAAGGCGGCATCACCTGTTTCAAGATATGTATAGTAGACTCCTAAAACTGTAGCACCATATATGTTAGTAGGACTGTTACTAGTTCCATGAGAAAAAGTTGAAGTTACCCAGTCCCAACCACCATCATCAGGATCATCGGGATCATCCATAGTGCCGTTGCCGGCATTATCTTCGGAAATATCAGCCTGCATTTTACGTACATAATTAGCACCTGCAACTTGAACAGCATCGAAATCAACTAAATCACCAGGTGAAGATAATGTATAATATAACCCTGAGGTACATTCACCGCCAATTACCGGGATATGCTCACCCGATGTAAACAGCCAGCCACCGGAAGTATCTTGAGTGTTTCCTAACCATTCTCCCATGCTGTTTATGTCGGTTTGGTAGGTAGTTTGGTCTAAACTACCCAGTGCCATCATTGCATAGGCAGTAGTCTGATAACTATCATCGCCGGAGTTGGCTCCATAACCGGAACTAATAGCACCGTTAGGATATTGACTTGCCTGAATTCTGGCAACTAAGTCTGGAATTTCAGTGGTATGAGTACCTGAAGCATTAAAAGCATTTATAAGACCGGTAATTCCAAGTGTGTACCACCAGAAATTATTATCGGTATATGTAGGGTCATAGCCGGCATCAGCAATAATATCGAAGTATCCTGGGTTACTATTATATGAATCCTGCCAAAGAACTTCAGCTATATCATCAGCATCAATGTTGTAAGTGGCTCCATATCGATCAAATAACATTTGAGCTACAACAGAGTAGATACCAATATCCCAGGCAATAATACCGTTTTGGTAACCTTGTGTCACACCTCTTAAATCTCTGATATATTCAGCTAATGAAGTTGCTGTTCCACCGTTACTAACAATACGTTCGTCGTATTTTGCTTTGGCAGCATCAGAATAAACAGTTGTTGCTGTCACTTCGGTAGAGTAGAGGTCGTTGAAAAGCATTAAAAACTTCATGTCAGCAGCGGACCTAATGACAGACGGACCTGTTGAAACAGCATGGTCGGCAACATCCTGCATGACGGTAAACAAAGCTGCATCACCTGTTTCAAGATATGTATAGTATGCACCTAAAGCAGCGACACCATAAAGATTTGTAGGACTAGCATTTGGTGAATGAGTAAAAATAGTAGTAGTCCAATCCCAACCGGCATCATCCGGGTCATCATCAGGAATTGATGCATTGCCGTTGCCGGCATTATCTTCAGTAATATCAGCCTGCATTCTTCGTAAATAATCAGCACTTGCGATTTGAGCAGCATCGTAATCAACAGCAAAACTTCGTTTCAAAGTATTTATTGTTGGTTTATCAGCTTTTGGGGCGTAATAATGTTGAATATTACTATCCCAGAAAAATGCAGATGAAGAATTTATGATAATTGGTGTTTTTTTTATTGTACTTGATTCTTTAAGATTATCTGTTTTTTCTGAGATTATAGGGATTAAATTTTTCAGATCATCTACGTTTGTATCTAAGTAGTTAGCAGGTAAACTTTTTGCTGAAATTCCACTTGTCAAAAGAAGAATTATTAGTAAAGTAATAATTGAGTGTCTCTTTGACTTCATTTAAAACTCCCCTTAGAGTTTATATCCTCGAAATTAATCGTTGTAACTTCGAGATTAGATTTTTTATAAATTATTTAAGAAGATTTTATATGCTAAAGCGAAATTAGCTTTCTTGATGTCCTCTTAATACCGTCCAAAGTATTACCAAGTGTATTTTATGTAACCTCCAATTCACCCTATCAAAATTGAAAAAATATTATGTAGTATTATGCCCTGTTTAAATATTATATGTATAATAATATTATATTCCAACTTTTAATACATTAAAATATATGAAAATATCCTTATTAAGTCAACTGATATTCTCTTAATGCAGAAGTAATCTGTAGTTCGTAAAGAACCTTGATGAGCTAAGAATGTAGAACTAAGGTGCTTTGTATAAAATCGGAGTATCTATTATAAACTGACGTTCATCGAAACCTATAATTTCATAGTATTCGTTAGTAACTCTAAGTTCTAAAGCAGACGGTATACCATTATTAATAGTAAGAGAGTAGGTTGTATTGGCAAGTTGACCTCAACTATCTGAAGCATAAGGCATAAGCATAAACATAAACGAGGAGTACCTGAATTATTCATCGTGTATTCGATAAAAACAGTCAAATCAGAAATATCTATTATGTCATTTAAATCATTGTCAACATTTCCCCTAAAGTTCTGACAACAATCGGTGGTATCAATTACGGCAAATAATGTAGTATATGAAAATTAAACAGTAATAGTTATAATAAATAATATACAATATCTATTTAGTTTTGTCATAAGTTCTCCCATGTTATTCGTATTAATAAAACCGAATTATTCACGCAGTATAATTATATATAATATGCATAAAGCTCTGTCAAGGCTTAAGCACGTAGCGATTGTCTTACGGACAATTGACGGGGGCAGGACCTCCCTGAAACATATATGCAACCAAATAGACTAAGTCGGAAATATCAATAGCTCCGTCACTGTTTACATCTATTTCATTTGGGCAAAATGTAATATCATTAATAAACATATAGTCAACCATTGCAATAAGGTCTGATATATCTATTAGTTCTCCGGTAACTCCATCTATGTTACCTCGAATTCCTATACAACAGCATGCATCGCCGATACCGTCTAAGTTAGAATCTGCTTGTTCGGGGTTGTATGTGTCCGGGCAGTTGTCATCATCACACAATGGATTCGTATACCCGGGGTTGCCGAATCCGTCTCCGTCGGTATCATAACAACCGTCACAAACATCGCCGATACCGTCACTGTCCGAATCTAACTGATCAGGGTTATAGATTGAAGTACAGTTATCTTCGGGACAAGTGTTGTTTGGAAATCCGGGGTCACCAAAACCGTCGTTGTCTGAATCGGTACATACGTCACAACTGTCACCAATACCGTCTAGGTCAATGTCGGATTGGTCAGGATTATATGCTGTCATACAATTATCACAATCATCTCCGATAGTATCATTATCATTGTCTGTCTGTAATGGGTTGTATATAGTCGGGCAGTTATCGACATCAGCACATACCCCGTCACCGTCAGCATCATTGTCAGGGTCATTCGGACATGTATCACATGCATCACCTTCACCGTCTAAGTCGCCATCAGTTTGCAACGGGTTGTAAGTTGACAGACAGTTATCGTTGACATCGCATATTCCGTCAGAGTCGGTATCATCGCAACCTGAACAACCAACACCATAATATCCGATTCGAATCCCGGTACTGTTTAGTGGATGTGTTGCATTACAAAATGACATTTCATTGATATGAAAATCCCAGGTAGTATCTCCACAAAACAATGGGTCTTCAGATATATTTCCATTTACATTTGCCAAATGAATTATATCGTTATTCCATTCAGTACTACTCAAAGAAGAATAGAAATTTGAGTTTTCGATCGTAAAATCAGGATAAACAGAAGCCCCGGGAAATGAGAGAACCGTTGTTCCCTGCGAATAATTAGATATGATTGTATTCCGTATAGTCGGATTGCCTCCGGTAATTGCAATCATACCTTCATCAGCGTTTATAATACTGGAAGAAATAGTGCAGTTTTCAATTAGTAAATCGATTCCTCCACAAGCAATAACTCCACGTTTATATGATGCAGGATTATTGGTATATGAATGGTTGAGATAAAAGACACTATTCTTAATAGTGAGAGAATGAGTATACTCTCCGACTATAGCACCTGACATATGTTTGAAAGAAAAGCCGTCGACTTCTCCGGGGAGAAGTAAGCTATGACCAAATGCTTTTTTAAAAATAAATCCCGAAGCGGGATAATCACTTCCATCTAATAAAGTAAATTCGGGACCGTTAACTGATTTGAAAACTAAACTTTTATTGATAATCTCTATATTGCCGTTTCCGGGACCGGAATATATACCATCATTGACTAAAATTGTATCATAGCTAAAAGCAGAGTCAACAGCTTCCTGTATTGTGCTATAATCTTCCGGAACACGAACAGTAGTAGGTTCATAACAATAGATAGCATCAATTAAGAATTTGTAATTAGTTCCATAAATATCATTTAAATAATACCATGTATAGATACCGTCACCATCTTGGTCACCATATACAAGAGAGTAAGAACTACTTAAAACACCGGATCCGTCATCGGACAGAATAGCAATAGTATCGACAAGCTGATTAACTACCGTAAATCCAATATAATAAAAAGTATTTTCAAAATATAAATTATAAGAAGAAACATCTATTGAGGTTGTATCGGGAGCATACTTGAGGTCTATTGCCGGAACTTGAATCCTAAGAAGTTCTGCCCCGGGGCCAACAGACGGTATATAATCATAAATAATAAGCTCTATTCCCTGTCCTGATGTATCTGTAAAATTATCAAAACCGCTCCATAGATGTAAATTTACAGATGATAATTTTTTTCTTCCATGTCCCGAAAAGCCTTGAGCATAAGTTGTAAAAGTATGATTAGTAGACGGGAGAGTAAAATAATAAGAGATGTTTTTGTAATTAAACTCTTTTGAACAACCTATTATATCTTGTGTAGCTTCTTCTCCTAGAGAAAAAGAATCAAAATTAAAATCTTTTGATAGTTTTTCTTGAGCAATACTAGTGTGTGTAAAAAGAAATAAGAAAAGCGTCATTGTTAATAATAACAAAGTAATGCTACTTTTTTGTACCTTGCACATATTCCATCCCAAAGCTGGAATCATTATATTTAGTTACTTATAGTTGACTCTAATATACACGATTCTTCAAATCTGTCAATAAAAGCTTTAAATAAAGGGTTTTTGAACAGAAATTATTTGTATTGCGATATATTAAAAATTGAGTATACTTGGCTCTGTAACTTTAAGCGAGCGAAGCACCTATATGTTAAAAAATGAATTAGAAAAAAGATTTTTCCCATATGTCATAAAACCAGGCAGATACGCCGGTGGCGAACCCGGAACTGTGACCAAAGACCCGACTGGGAAAACATTGTATTGCCACGCTTTTCCAGATAAATATGAAATAGGGCAATCCTATCTTGGGCTTCAAGCAATCTATCATATAATAAATTCCGATGACCGCTTTGTTTGCGAACGTACCTTTGCTGTAGATATCGATGCTGAGGAAATTCTTCGCAAAGAAAATCTTCCTCTCTTCTCTCTAGAATCATTTCGAGATATTAATGAATTCGATGCGGTCGGGTTTACACTCTCGTATGAAATGGTATTTACAAATCTATTGAACATGCTCAACCTAGCAGGGATGCCGATTCGTTCTAAAGACCGAAATGATTCGCATCCTATTATTATGGCAGGAGGTCCCGCGGCATATAACCCGGAACCGATGGCTGATTTTATTGATCTGTTTTTTATCGGAGATGCTGAAGAAGGGCTTATTGAAATGCTTGAGATTCTGCATACTCTGAAAGGAAAAACAAAAAAAGAAAAATTGTTAACTATAGCTCAAAAAGTACAATCTGTATATATACCTGCATTTTATGATGTAAATCGTAAACCGATTGAAAAATCTTCCCCAAAAGAAATTTTCGCACGAGTACAACCTGAACTAAAACGTGAGTACTATCCTGACCACCCTATAGTCCCACTTGTGGAAACAGTTCATGAACATTTAGCAGTTGAGATTATGCGAGGTTGTCCGCAAGGATGTCGTTTTTGTCAGGCAGGACCTATTTACCGTCCGGTGCGAATGAAACCTGTTGAATAAATTGCCGATTTAATTGAAACACAGGTACGAAACTCGGGGGTGGAAGAAGTTACTTTATTATCGCTGTCATCATCTGACTATAAAGAGATAGATAACTTAGCATCAATAGTAGCAAGAAATTTAGAAAAAGAAAAAATATCTGTTACTCTTCCGTCTTTGCGTCCCGGAACTATCAGTGCAAAACTTTTTGATGCAATCAAACGTGTTCGCAGGTCAGGGTTGACAATTTCTCCCGAAGCAGGCTCTGAACGATTACGGAAATTTATTCGTAAAGACTTTCAAGATGAGGCAGTATATGATACTGCATCGCTCGCTTTTGAAAAAGGATGGAAAACGCTTAAACTATATTTTATGGTAGGACTTCCGACAGAAACAACTGAAGACCTTGATGCTATCTTGCTGATGATAAAAAATATCTATCAACTCGGAACTAAAACACCGGGACGAAAAACTATCAATGTTACTCTCTCGCCGTTTGTTCCAAAAGCACATACTCCTTTTCAATGGGATGAAATTGTCTCACCCAAAGAAGTGCTAGAGCGGATATTGTATATTAAAAGACAGAACAGAATTTCTGCTGTTAATTTTAAGTATCCGGTAGTGGAAACATCCCTTCTACAGGGTCTTGTTGGTCGGGGCGGACGCTCTATGGGAAATGTAATAGAGACTGTTTTTAAAAATGGTGGACGGTTTGACGGTTGGAATGAATCTTTTGATTTTGCTTTGTGGGAAAATGCTTTGCAGGAACACGGGATAGATTATACTGAGATGTTAAAACCGATACCGTTTTCAAAAGATCTTCCATGGTCGCATATTCGAAAAGGTGTTTCTGTTGAACATATGAAACAAGAACGGCAAAGGACCTCTATACAATTAAAAGAGTACACGCGACAGAAGCGGGATTTGGATGTATCCGAACATACAACCAATAATATGGCCTTTGGGCGTTCAAATAAAAAAGTTGCCTCAAAACAAGCTTTTGCACCGACAAAAAACAAAGTACGTTTCCGCTGGGGCAAGGACAGCCGTTATAAGTATATGGGGCATCTTGATAACTTACGATTAATTGAGAGAGTTTTACGGAAATCAAAACTACCGATATTTTATACTCAAGGGTTTAATCCGTCGATGAAACTTTCATACGGACCTCCGCTTACATTAGGCTTTACGTCGGAATCAGAATTTATGGACATAACTTTTGATTCAAATTTTATGCCGTTTATGATGGAACAGCTCAAAGATGCCATGCCTGACGGTTTGACTTTATATGATGCGAAAATTATTATTAAAAAAACTAAATCAATCTCAGCTCTTTTAAATCGGGCTGTTTATACAGTTGACTTGGATAAACTAATAGAGAAAGTATCACTTGAGACAAAAATTTCTCAACTATTAGCTCGAGAGACAATAGAAGTTGAACGTCAAAAGAAAAAAAATACAATCACAATTGATTTACGACCGGCCGTATATGCTATTGAAATTAAGGGTGAAAAATTGTATATGACTTTGGGTATCGGTGAGGGTGGTTATGCAAAACCTATAGAGATGTTACGAGAATTGTTAGGTGAAGATTTTAATCTTTATCTGACGAATTTCATACATCGACTGGATGTATATCGTGAAGATGAAAACGGACAAAAAATTTCTGCTATGGAATTATAAAATATGAGTGAAAAGAAAACATCAAATAATCAAAAACATGACAAAGTACGGGCTGCCTGTGTTAAAGCACTTATTTTGTTGGAACAAGGTGAAACACTAGAGAAGTCTATTTCCTTGGCAGTCTCGGGGCAAGAATTCAGGTCGATTGACCGAAGATTCTTTCTGCAGTTAGTAAACGGAACTATAAAAATGCGTCGCAGACTTGACCATGAAATAAAGTTCTATCTTGCCAAACCGTCGACAGAGCTTCCTCTGAAACTCAAAAATATTTTACGACTTGGGTTTTATCAACTTCATTTTACCGATAGAATTCCCGATGCTGCTGCGGTTTCTGAATCAGTAAATTTGGCTTTACTCATGATTGACCGTTCTAAAGCAAATCTTGTCAATGCGGTCATGCGGTCTGCTATCAGAGAACCGAACAAAATTATCTTTGCTCCAAAAGAGAAAGAGCCGGTAAAATATTTGGGTGATTTTTACAGCTATCCTGATCATTTTGTTGAATACTGTTTAAACGAGTTTGGCTTTTTAGCGACAAAAAATTTATTGGCATATTATAATGAAGCTCCTCATGTTACGTATCGGGTTAATTTCTTAAAGGCAAAACCGGATGAAGTCGCTAATATCTTAACAGAAAATAAAATTCAGTTTTCAAATGGGAAATATCTTCCCGAATTTTTACGCATAGAAAGCGGAGGACTACCTCTTGAGTCAGAACTTATAACATCCGGTAAAGTATATGTGCAAGATGAATCATCAGGGTTGGCAGTACGCCTGATGAACCCCCGCCCCGGTAATTCGATACTTGATATGACTGCCGCTCCCGGTGGAAAAACGACTTATGCCGCCATACGAATGAGAAACAAAGGGCGAGTAACCGCGATTGATAAAACTGAGGAAAGGCTTGAGGTTTTAGTCGGTAACTGCGAAAGACTCGGTATAAAAATTGTCTCACCGGTAATTTCTGATATGTATGATTTCAAGGGTGGACCTTTTGACCGAGTGCTATTGGATCCTCCCTGTTCGGGTTGGGGCTCAGCCGGAAAACATTCTGATTTGCGTTGGGCAAAAACTTCAGAAGATACAACCAAACTTGCTAGTATTCAGCAATCGATGATTGGTCGTGCCTCTAAACTGGTCAAACCGGGTGGTGTGCTGATATATTCTACCTGTACGATTATCAAAGAAGAAAATGATATGGTTGTGGAAGAATTTTTGGCAAAACATAAAGAGTTTGAAGTCGAATCTGCCAAAGAGTTTTATTCCGACGACTTAGTTAATGACAAAGGGTACGTAAAAACATATCCCTCAGCAGGTAAACTGGACGGTTCATTTTGTGTCAGATTAAAACGAAAAGACCACGCTTGATATTTTATTGTTAAAACTTGCCTTTTTATCATTTTTTCCCAACTTTTGTGTGTAAGATATATGAGAAATCATGAACAAAGCATAATGGTGAAAAATGAATATACAAGCATCAAGACTCAGTAGAAAAAAAAGTAATAGCGGGTTCTATTCAAATCTATTTCCCGAAGGCAGCAGCTCAAGAAAAATAATGTCATACGGCGGGATTCCATTTATAATTGTATTAATTTTATATTTTGTTGTAAACTCAATAGTGATGCCTGTTATCACCCGACACGGCGAGGAATTTCCGCTACCCGATTTCACCGACCAACGACTTACTGAAGCACAACTAGGTATTAATGATTTGAACCTTGCCTATGAAATAAGTTCTGAAGAATACTCTCCGGGTAAAGAAAAGGGAATTGTCTTAAACCAGTTTCCGATTGCCGGTACCGATGTGAAAGAGGGACGGACTATAAAATTTGTTGTTTCACTCGGACAAAAAAATATTACGATTCCCGATTTAAGCGGACTGTCGGTCAGACAGGCGATGCTGAATCTTGAAACAGCAGGTCTGGTGCTGGGCGAAATTGCCTGGGCGTTTTCCGATACACTTCCTGAAAAGGTTGTGGTCTTTTCGTATCCGAATAAAGGCGTTGAAATTCCGATGGGAACCTCGGTCAATCTGATGGTCAACCGCGGGAGAGCATCGAACTTTACCTTTATGCCAAGGGTTGTCGGTATGACTTTGGATGAGGCATCCGCACTTATTGAGGATAAAGTTCTGAAAGTCGGTATTGTTACATACCGTACCGATGAAAACTATTTGCCCGAGACTGTGCTTGAGCAATCGGAATCAGAGGGAACCGAGCTTGATATCCGCACCGAGATAGATTTGGTGGTCAGCACAACGGAGTAGGATTTCGTGGGAAGTAACATTTATTAAAGTTTTTGTAGGTTGTGGTTCCGTTGGTTTGAAATCGTTAGATTTCAAAATCAAGAAACCTGACATCTTTTCATAATGTCATTCCTGCGGAGGCAGGAATCCAGTGTTTTGATTATGAGGAACACATAATGAAAAAAATATTCGTTTGTTTGATGTTGATGCTATTTGTTATCACGTTTCAAAGTTGTTTACCCGATCCTGAATATTTTATTCGCTCTTATGGTGATAGAATCTCTTTTAAAGAAGACACTTCTTTCGTAGATAATATTGACATATTACTTCATCCCACAGATTCAAAATTGAATGTGAAAGGATTATTATCAACTACAAATTCAATGTGCGGTCGGTCGAATAGTTTTGTTTTAAGACTGACTTATCATCAATCAATTATTTCAGAACAATTTCAAATTCAACCTGATGCCATTGAAATCTTATATCAGAACTCGTTATTACCTTTTAACGGAATTGATACAATGAAATTAGTAAGTAATGATAAAGAGTTTGTTTATGATTTAAGGTTTGGAGGAGACACTTGTCGTACTACAAGTTTATTAGGATTTCCTTTTGACTCTCTTGTTCCGAAACTACATATCCATCTCGATAATGCAATATATATAGATGAACAAAACGTACCCATTGATACGATTTATGGATATAAGTAATTATTAAAAATTTCAAATTATTATTATCACAACTAATCCTCAATCTTTTCGTATAATTAGCTTATGAATAAACTCTGGATTGAAACCGCCAACCTATGCCGTCATTATAAACGCGGCTCGTCAACTGTCAAGGCGGTAGACGGTGTCGATTTGCAGATTTATCAAGGTGAATATCTCGCCATTGTCGGCTCATCCGGTTCGGGAAAATCTACAATCTTAAACATGCTCGCCGGTCTTGATACTCCGACAAGCGGTACAGTACATGTTGAGGATATCGATCTCTTTAAAATGTCTAAAAAAGAAATAGCATCATATCGTGCCGATCAAATAGGCATGGTCTTTCAATCATTTAATCTTATACCGCATCATACAGCTCTTTATAATGTCGAGATGGCTCTGTTTTTTGACAACACACCAAGAACAGAACGAACTCAAAAAGCAAAAGCAATGCTTGAATCACTCGGGTTGGGGGAACGGCTTGACCATAAACCTGCTGACCTTTCCGGTGGCGAGCAACAGAGAGTAGCAGTTGCCAGAGCATTGGTAAAAACCCCGACTGTTCTATTTGCCGATGAACCGACGGGGAATTTAGACCAAAAGAACACGAACCAGATTGCAGAACTTTTGAGTGACCTCAATCAAAAAGGTTTAACGATTGTAATTGTAACTCATGATTTACAATTTGCTAAAAATTCCGCCGATAGAATAATCCGTATGGATTATGGTAAAATAGTTGAAGTTATTAAAAATGGAGACCGTAATGAATCTTCGTGATATGCTTCATATTTCGGTCGGTAATTTACGACGGATGAAACTTCGTACATTCTTGACTGCTTCCGGAGTTGTTATTGCTATCGCGGCATTTGTTTCAATGCTGTCATTCGGGGCGGGTATGCAGGAAAATGTCGCATCTGAGTTTAACAACCTTGGGCTGTTCAACACAATGATTGTATATCAAAAAGATGCAGAAAAAGAATTTCCCCATGACCTGCAGGAAAAAGATACATTATCTACTAATGAACCTACAAAAATTAAACCGCTAAATAACGAAGCCCTTCGTCAGCTCTCTGAAATCCCCGGAGTAAGTTTAGCCTATCCATACGAATCGTTTACAATCTCTGTTTCAATTGATGATTCTATATACAATACCGAGGCACAGGTATTACCGCAGATAGCATATAAAACAAAACTACATAAAACTCTATTATATGGTGAACATCTGGGTTCAGATAGTTCTCGAGAAATTCTACTTACCAATCAGTTTATCAAAGAGTTCGAAATAGCATTCCCGGATTCTCTGATAGGTAAACAGCTTATAATTTCAGCAAAAGCATCTTCTGTTGACAGCGGTTTGTATGCTATTGTAAAATCCGATAGTTTTAATTTTGTAAATAAAATTAAAGAGTTTGATTTTGATTCACTTCGTAACAAAAATTATGTTACAAATATTTTAAAAACAGAAGCAAATGATGCCGTCCAGCGATTTATCGACGGATATATGAACAGAAATGAAATAATTTCGGACACTCTTACTATTGTAGGAATTTTAGATAACGGTATCGGCAGTCGAACCAGCACGAAGCCGATTTTAATTCCTATGTCGATAGCAGAAAAGTTTAATAGCAAGGGAGCAGGTCGGGGTGCGATGGACTTTATGTCGATGATGTCTAGCGGGCAGTTGGATATCTTCAATCAAAAAGCAAAACCTAAATCATTTTCAAAAATTACTTTAAACATTGATCAGGGAGTGATGCACAAAAATGTTTCCGATTCTGTCAAGGCACTTGGTTACCGACCTTTCTCGTTTGCTCAGGAATTTGAACAGATTCAAAAATTCTTTTTCTATTTTGATATGGGACTCGGTTTGATTGGATTGATTGCTCTCATTACTGCATCGCTTGGTATTGTCAATACAATGGTGATGTCTATCATAGAACGTAAACGTGAGATAGGAATTTTGAAATCTCTCGGTGCCGATGAGTTGTATATTAAACTTCTGTTTTTAACCGAATCTGCGATGATTGGAACAATCGGTGCCTCGGCGGGGATTGTTTTCGGATGGTTAATCTCGCGGTTAGGTTCTTTTATCGCACAGTCGTATATGGAAAAAGAGGGTGTTGATGCGATTGAATTATTTACAATGCCGTTTTGGCTTGTGCTGACTGCTTTTGCCATTGGCTTGGCTGTGTCGCTTGCGGCAGGATATTTCCCGGCATCAAAGGCCGCCAAGGTCGATCCGGTCGAAGCACTACGAAGTGATTAGTGGTACATGTTTAGGTGCCGTTAAGATTCTATTTACATCATAATTCTTCGGTTCATCAGGACTTCTTCTATGTAGGCTGTTGTAGTAGGTTCATCAGAACTCCTTTCCTGCCTACGCAGGAAAGGAAAGGGGGAAGAATTGTAAAGTAACAAGAATGTGATTTTTTGTATGCTTTAGTTACTAAGTTCTAATATAATATTCTTATTGTTTTAGAAAACCTTTTATCATTACTCCTCTTCCCACCAGAACAACTCGGGTATAGTGCCTTCTTCAATATCAATACCGATTCCGAAATTGTCGGCACCGAAAGTAGAATCGGTTTTTGACGGCTGGAACCATTGAGAGTTGTTTCTAGATAAAGTCGAAATTGTTTTAGTGCTGTCTGTGTAATCAAAATATTTATCGTTACCGCCGATATCAATAAATCCGCCGAACGATTTTGCGTAGTAATAATACGGTGTCAACTTTGACGGAAAACTATAATCTTTACGATAGGTTGCCTCGCCGAGTCCCGGAGTTCCTTTGCCAAGATAATAGCTGTCATCACCGCCGATGTCGATTAAGAATGCTGTCGAGCGAATTTGTGCCAACCCCATCGAAATTATTTTAGCTATGTAAATATCATTACCGTTTTTGTTAATTAAAAATGCGTTGGTATAATCCCATCCAAATCCGAGAGCTGCCCCTGCAGTTTCATACAGTTCATGTCTGTCGTTACCATCTTCATCTCAAAGAATACCGTTACAAAAATGTGCACCCGACCCTTGTGTGAAATAACATGATTTGTAAATATCATCACCGCGACGGTCGACAGCGATTCCTGTTCCGAACCAATAGCCGACCCCAAGCGACCAGTTACCCGAGTAGTAATAGTCGTTACCGTTGATGTCAATTATCGCACCAAGTCCGCCTGCCCATGCGTGACCGTCGGACCCGTCGCCCCTCCGTCCAAAGCCTGCTCCCTGTGCTTCATTGCCGTTGATTTTGTTTTTGCTGTGATAGTCACCCCGATTGAAAACATCCGAGAACGGTTCTGCTGTGTATTTATCATTTCCACTAAACGATGCACATACACCGATCCCACCGCCGACACCTCCGAGTCCCTGCCCTGAACCGTGAATATAATATTCATCGTCACCGGTACCATCAAAGCATAAACCTATACCGAAGTATCCGCATCCTTGTGATGAAAGTGATGATTTGTAACTATCGTTACCGCTTCGGTCATAAAGAACTCCGACGCCGAACAGTCCTGCACCTTGGGCATAGATAGAACCGTTATAGCTGTCGTTCCCTTTGCTGTCGATAACAAGTCCGACTCCTAAAAGCCCGACTCCTGTTGTCTGGGTCGGTTCATTTTCTGAACCGTATTGATCGTTACCGTCTAAATCAATTAAGAGAGAAACCGGATTGAGTAGTGATGATGTTGCCCCCGCGGAACCTGTATATATATTGTCATTTCCAAAATCTATTATAAGCAGAGAATTATCGGCATCATACACAAACGGTTGATTCTGCATTTTTGAAAAAATAACAACTTTTCCAAACGGTGTTTCAAACTCAAGATTAAAACCTTTCGGCATTTTGTTTTTAAACTTTTGCAGATTTAATTCAGCCTGTTCAGATGCTGCCGCAACTTTTAAGGCGACATAATGAAGTGATGAAAAATCTATTGATTTAGCTATGTCATCTATTTCTGGGTAATATTTGGTTCCATCGTTTTGAGTGTCTGCTAAATCTCTAATGGCAAAAACTTTTTGCATATCGGACGGGTCACATTTGCGAAAAGCAAGATTTCGCCAGCGGATAGCTTCACCTAAATTTACGACTAATTCTGCTAAGATAATCTCCACCGAATCGGGAAGTTTTTCTATTTGTTCCTTAATTTTATTTTTATACGGAGGATAATCGGCGACTGTTCCAAAAGTAGAATAAGCAGGAGGTTCACCTGCTAAAGTAAACAGTTGTTCAACTGCAGTTTGAAAAGGTCTGTTTGAATTGGGAGTAGGAAGCAGGTTAGCCGAATAGGAACGAAACCCGCCCAGTTTTTTATCCACACCTAAATTATAGACAAGCTTATATAAACCGTCCGAGTTGCTGTCGGTATACGCAGGGTCCATATATAGTTCAACTGTATTTGCCATGACGGTTGCATAATCAGGTAGTTTCAGAGGTTCAGCAAATAGAGCGTCAAACGAAGTCAAACGGTACGGAACATCCAACGGAAATCTATTCCAATACCCTTTTGGTTGGTAACCTAAATCAGATTTTGAAAACCCGACTTCAGAGAGTATCTTTTCTAAAACATCTTCTTGTTCTGTTGCTTGCAGATGTATAGCAGAAATAAAAAGAATTGTCACAATAATGTATAATTTTCTCATTTATTAACTCCATCTAGATTTTTTCATTTACTTTAAGTAATTTACAACCTTTATTATCAAAAAGTCATCAAGAAGTTTAGAAAAATTTAGAGGAGAATATTTTGAAAAAGTCTATATTTTTGTTAGCCGTACTGCTATTAGCTGTCGGATGCGGTAAAAAAGAGGAAGCAAAAAAAGAGGTTGTAAAGCCTGTTACTATATTTGATGGGGAAAAACATTTTTCAAATACAAAACAGCTTACTTTTGGCGGTGAAAATGCCGAAGCATATTTTTCCTACGATGCTACCGAACTGATTATGCAGTCAAGTCGTGGTGATTTACAATGTGATGCTATTTTTAGAATGAATGCCGACGGGTCTGATATAACAATGGTTTCATCCGGCAAAGGAGTATCTACTTGTTCGTTTATTGCTCCCGACGGTAAGTCCATTATCTACGCATCAACACATCTAGGCGGTGATGATTGTCCTCCAAAACCCGATATGTCACGCGGCTATGTATGGGCTTTATATAAAAGTTATGATATTTTTTCAGCAGACCCTGACGGTTCAAACTTAAAACAATTAACTAATACTGACGGTTATGATGCTGAAGCGGTTTATTCACCTCAAGGTGACAAAATTATTTTTACGTCGGTTCGCTCAGGTGATTTAGAGTTGTATATTATGAACCCCGATGGTTCAGGTGTTGAACAGATAACCGATATCCCCGGCTATGACGGTGGAGCATTTTTCTCAATAGACGGAAAGTCTATTGTATGGAGAGCATCACGACCGGAAGGGGATGAATTAAAAGCATATCAGGAATTGCTTGCAGACGGATTTATTAGACCAAGCAAACTTGAATTGTTTATGATGAATCTTGAAGATAGAAAAATAATTCAGCTAACCAACAACGGTAAGGCAAACTTTGGACCATACATGCATCCGAATATGAAAACTATTATTTTCTGTTCCAACATGGATGACCCCAAAGGTCGCAATTTTGACTTGTATACTGTTGATATTGATACTAAAGAGGTTGAGCGGATTACTTATAATGAGACATTCGACGGTTTCCCGATGTTTTCCCACGACGGTAAAAAATTAGTTTTTGCTTCCAATAGAGACAATAGCAAACGTGGTGAAACCAATATCTTTATTACTGACTGGGTTGAATAGTTAGTTTAGGGAGCATACTTCGACTCCGCTCACACCCTGCAGGGTGTTCAGTATGACAGATTAGTAATGTTATACCAGCTTAGTAGTGTCATACCAGCGAAGGCTGGTATCCAGTATAATTATAAGGAACAGGCGAGCCTGTTCCTTTGTATATCTCTACTAATTCATCAACTTCTGCCAACTCATCTAAACGAAGTAAGTCTAGTTTTTCTTTACGGTTGCGTTTGATTTGACGTTTCTCTTTTTGTTTTAACTTGTCAGGTGAAAAGTCTTTTGATCTCTTAAATTTGATTTTTTTTGATTTACCTGTTTTAGTCCGTGATCCTTTTTGATTATCGTTCATGCAATACCTCTAAAAATTGTTCAACTATACTTTACGTTCATCTATTATTACTATCGACAAAGACGAATTAAAACTCTTGAAATCAGTCCACATTGTTCAAATCTTGCACATACATTGTTGGTTAATAAAAAAAGATAGAACTGTCCTTTGATTGCATATATATGAGTTTTGGTTCATGCTCTGCACCAAATTGCTCAATACAATTGTAATGAATTGATATTAATCTCCGGAACAATTGAACCTATAACCGACTTTCTTTTAGTCAGATACCGGCTTTGTTTCAAAAAGCAACGATTTTTCATAAAGTTGGCAAATCGGTTGCAGTAACAGTTTGCAGATAACAAAAACCAAGTAGGAGTGTTTATGTTAGAAGGCAGATATCAAAGAGGATTTTCACAAGAAAGATTAGAAAGCACCAACGACCCAAAAATTCGCCAAGATGATCACGGCTATTATTTAATGTCGCTGTCTGAAAACAGTAAAGTTTATTTTGATGATTTTTACCATTTTCTTGAACTGACATATGCTAATGCCGTAAAAGAAAAATCAAGACTTTCAGAAAAACTGATGACTACAACCACAGATTTTAATGAGTCAATTGCATATTTTAGAGCTAAATCAGTCATTATTGATCTTCTGTTAAAAAATATTCGACGGTTTTATACTGACGGAGCCAATTTAGGCATTATTATGACCCCGTGGTGTTTTGGTACAGTTATGCTTGAAAAAATTGAAGTATATCGTGAACGTATCAGTAAAGGGGAAGTACAGGATTCAAATATCCCTGATTATCCTTATTATGTTGTCAATTATATAGATGAAATCTATAAAATAGTGCTTCTTGAATTGTTTGATTTTCCGGAGCAGGCATTTCAAATGCGTTGGCAATACTCCGAACTTTTGAAGAAATACTCCAAAATACTTACTAATATCACTACATCATTGAATTCGGTTATGAGTACAATCAAAAACTACAATACGCAGTAACCTTAATTATCAAATTCTCCACTATATTACTCCCTCCTACATGCCCTCTGAATAATCTTTCAGAGGGTTTTTTTATGAACCTATGAGCATCTTTTGCCGATAGATAAAAAGTAATGTATTATTATATAAATCAGTAAAATATCGGAAAATTGATGAGTTTAATTTCAACAGATACCAAAGTAGATCAAGCATTTATACCGATTCAGCTTGATTCAATCAGAATTGATTCAGTTTTAAATTTTGATTTATACTTAAATATAAATCGTAATTTAGTACTCTATCGTTCTGCTGACCTTCCTTTTACAGATAGAACGCGTCAAAAATTATTAGAAAATTCAGTAGATAAAGTCTATATAACTTCTGAGAGCAAACATAAATACCAGTTATATATAGAAAAGAATTTAAATAAAATAATTCATGACCCTCTAATTCCTGAATTAAAAAAAGCAGGAATACTCTATGAAACATCTACCAATCTTGTAAAAGATGTTCTTAATAAACCGACCTACGGTGAAAATATCAAACGGTCTAAAGAATTAGTCGGCAATACGGTCAACTATATATTAAAAGGTCAGCAAGCGTTCCATTCGCTGATGAAAATATCATCTTTTGACTATTATACTTATACTCATTCTGTGAATGTTTGTACATTTGCAATTGCATTGGCTCAGCAGATGGGTTTTCATGACACCGATTTTTTGTTTGAACTTGGTGTAGGTGCGTTACTGCATGATGTCGGAAAATCAAAAATTTCTCATAGAATATTAAATAAAAAATCAGCTTTAAACTCTATAGAGTTTGAAATTATGAAAAAACATCCTAAATGGGGTGATGATTTAATGAGAGAGACTGATGAAATACCGGAAGAAGCACTATATCCGATATTACAGCATCATGAAAGAGGTGACCGTTCGGGTTATCCAAACGGAATAGGTTTAAATGAAATGCATATTTTTTCTAAAATTGTAGCTATAGCTGATTCATTTGATGCGATGACTACAGAACGGGTATATCAAAGAGCATTGGATACATTTCCTGCTTTAAAAGTTATGCTTTCAATTAAAGGGGCTTATGATGAAGATGCAATGAAAGCATTTGTTACCCTCATGGGACCTAAAGGTTTAGAAACTATATAAACTTTCTAAGACAAAACAGTCTATAATAATTCTCCAAAAATAAAAAATCGCTTGATTGCTTAAAAAAAATGCCTTTGATTGTCGTCATACTTTAGGAGGTATGATGAAGAAGATTGTGCAAACCGATTTAGCCCCACATGCTATCGGACCATATTCTCAAGCTGTAAAGGTAACCTGTGCTGAAACTTTATATGTTTCCGGAAATATCCCCCTGAATCCACAATCAATGGAAGTGGTCGGAAATACTGCTGCTGAACAATGTAAACAAGTAATGGATAATCTCGGGCAAGTTCTCAAAGCAGGTTCAGCCTGTTTTGCTGATGTTGTTAAAACAACAATTTATTTAACTGATATGAATGATTTTGCTGCTGTCAACGAAGTCTATGCATCTTATTTTTCTGAGAATCCTCCGGCAAGAGCAACAGTGGAAGTAAGTCGTTTACCGAAGGATGTTAAAGTAGAAATTGATGCTATAGCTGTTCTAAGATAAGCTGTATTGATATAAGTCATTTTATTTTTTGTATTTTATAGTATGTATGACCGAATAAATTTTTTTAAAGTTGTTTAATAAACGAGTAAACATATAGGAGAAGTTGTGTCAGGAGAAAAATCACGTAGAGGATTTCTTGAAGCAGCTTTAAGCGGTTCTGCTCTCCTTGCAATGGTAGCGGTGTTTTATCCGATATATAAATATATCACACCGCCGAAATTAGCAGAAGCAAAACTGTCGCAGCTGAAACTTTCTTTTTCCCGAGCTGATATTGAAAGTGAGCCGAAAAAAGCTAAATACTTTAAATATGGCCGTAGTATGGGAATTATTTTTCTTACAGAAACAAACGAACTAATGGCATTAAGTGCTACTTGCACTCACCTTGATTGTACTGTACAACACCGTCCTGATTTAGGAATTATCTGGTGTTCATGCCACAATGGTCGTTACGGTATGGATGGGTCTAATATCTCAGGTCCTCCACCCCGTCCGCTTGAACCGTATCAGGTGAAAGAAGTAGGTGAAACTATCTTTGTCAGCAAAGGAGACAGCTGATGAGTGATAAAAATCTTTCTTCTAAAATGTTTGATTGGGTAGATAGTCGATTTAAAATATCTGCCTTAGTTGATTACATGGGAACAAAAGTAGTCCCGGAACATTCACATTCTACCTTTTACTACTTAGGTGGAATTTCTTTGTTTCTATTTATAGTACAAGTTATTTCCGGAATTTTATTACTTATGTATTACCGTCCCGGAGCTGACTCGGCTTTTGAATCTGTACAGTTTATTGTGAGTACTGTTTCTTTTGGCTGGCTGGTTCGTGCGGTTCATTCATGGTCTGCCAATTTAATGGTATTTTTTGTTTTCTTACACATGTTTACAGTCTATTTTACTAAAGCATATCGCAAACCGAGAGAACTAACCTGGTTATCCGGTATGGGTCTGTTTGGTTTATCTCTTTTATTTGGTTTCTCGGGATACTTACTTCCTTGGAACGAATTGGCATTTTTTGCTACACGGGTCGGAACCGGTATGGCTGGAGCAGTTCCGGTAATCGGAAACGACCTTCTTATTATTATGCGAGGCGGTGAAGAAGTGACCGGTGCGACAATCGGACGTTTCTTTGGGCTTCATGTTGCGATTCTTCCAGGTTTATTTACTGTTCTTTTATCGGCACACTTGATAATGGTACAGCGTCAAGGTATGAGTGAACCGATTGATTGGGTAAACAAATCTGATGCTGAAAAGAAATATATGAAGTTTTTCCCGAACTTCATTTTGCGTGATGTATTAGTATGGTTGATAGTCTTAAATGTAATTGCTGTTCTTGCAACATTTTTCCCGGACGGTATAGGCGTTATTCACTGGCCGTTAGGTGAAAAAGCAGATTCTTTTGCACCTCCGCCTGCAGTAATTCGTCCCGAATGGTATTTTATGTTTGCCTTCCAGGCTCTTAAAATGCTGCCGGCACATATTCTCTTTCTTGAAGGGGAGTATTTTGGGATTATATTCTTTTCCATCGGTGGTTTAATTTGGGCTTTAGTACCGTTTTTAGATAAAAAATCAGCAGTTGACCAAAAATCTAAATTGTTTACAGCGTTTGGATATTTTGTGTTAGCATTTATAATTTTTATGACCCTTTACGGATACATGGTAGAATAGGAGATAACAATGTATAAAAAAAGTTTCATATATCTCATGATCTGTATGTTTTCTGCCGTATTGGTTACTGCTGCTGAAGATAACTGTATGACATGTCATGCAGATTTTGAAGATGATGACGGTCCTTCACACATGATTTCAAAAGATGTTCATATCCAAAAAGGTCTTGGATGTGTTGACTGTCACGGCGGGGATGCCTCGCTTGATGATATGGATGATGTTCGCAACTCAAAAGGATACAAGGGCGTTCCATCTTATAGAGAAGTTCCAAAATTCTGTGCCAGCTGTCATTCTGATGCTGCCTATATGCATGAGCATAATCCTGCAATGCCGACTGACCAGTTTGAAAAGTATAAAACATCATTTCATGGTAAACAGTTGTTGAAAAAAGGCGATACAAATGTCGCAAACTGTATTTCTTGTCACTCTGTTCATCAGATTAATACGGCAAAACTTCCACACTCCAGTACACATCCGTTAAACATTACCAAAACATGTGGGAAATGTCATAGCGATAGCAACTTGATGGGTAAATACGGACTTGAAGCTACTCCTGTTGCTGATTACAAAGAATCAGTACATGGGCAAGCTTTATTTGAACGGGGTGACTTATCGGCTCCGACCTGTAATGATTGTCATGGAAATCATGGTGCAGCTCCTCCGGGAGTTACTTCATTAATTGCTGTTTGTGGTACCTGTCATGCTGTTGAATCGGAACTATTTAATAGTTCCCCTCATAAAGAAGCATACGAGGAAAATGATTTTCCGATGTGTATGACTTGTCATTCTAATCATAAGATTTTAAAACCGGAAGACAAATGGGTTGGAACTGAAGAACCTGCTCTTTGTATTGAATGTCATTCTGTTGATGACGGAACCAAAGGTATAGAAACTGCCGCTGGTATTTCTGTAGCCCTCAAATCACTTGTTAAAGCTCATGCTGAAGCACAAGTGGTACTTGATGAGGCAATCGAAAAAGGTATGGCAACTACCGATGCTGAGTTCAGCATGAAAGAACTTCAGCAATCGTTAATACAAACACGTACTAAACTACATTCTTTCAACTTAGATTCTGTTTTACCTTTAGCTGAACAAGGAATGAAACAAGCTGCAAAAGTAAAAGAGACTTCTGCAGGACTGATTGAAGAATTCTATTTTCGCCGAAAAGGGCTTGGAGTTACTTCTCTTATCTTCACGATTTTAGTTATTGGATTATATCTTGTTATAAGAAAAGTGGAAAAGAAATAGTACTTAAACATAGAGAGATATGGGATATTTATTGTCCCGTATCTCTTTTTATGATAATTGGTTATATATTTATAGAATCAAAAATTGTAAAGAGTAGCAAAAAGTAAATGTTTTAATAGTTGCTAATCGTCAAATTCTGTTGGTAATTAACAACTTGGGTAAAACATTTTTTTAAATAAAACTTGACAATTTTGATTTTTTTTGTTGTTTGCTTTGATTAAATTGTGAATTAAGTCACATAATCGTTTGTCTAAAGAGGTTGTTGTATGATAGCAGAATATCTGGCCGTTTTAGTATTTATCTTTGCCGGAGTTGGGATTGTTCTCATGACATTTTTTATGTCAAAAATGATTCGCCCCCACAACCCATACCCCAAAAAAATGCCAACTATGAATGCGCCGAAGAGCCTGTCGGTAATTCATGGTTTCGTTTTAACAACCGTTTTTATATTTTTGCTTTGATATTTGTTATTTTTGAAGTCGAGGCGGTATTTTTATTTCCATGGGCAGTTGCATTTGGAGGGCTTGGACTATATGCATTAATTGAAATGATAATTTTTATTCTTATATTGTTCTTTGGATTATTCTACGCCTGGCGTAAGGGAGTATTAAAATGGGTATAATAAAAAAACTTCCGATTTACTCGGAAAAAATCCCGGGCGGGGGTATTGTAACAACATCAGTAGAACAAATACTGAATTTTGCTCAGGCAAAATCTCTCTGGTATCTTCTTTTCGGTACTGCCTGTTGTGCCATTGAACTGATGTGTACGGGAGCATCACGATATGACTTTGACCGTTTAGGTATGATATTCCGGGCATCTCCACGACAATCAGACCTTATTATTGCTGCCGGTACAATAACTAAAAAAATGGCACCTCGTCTGCGGACACTTTATGACCAAATGGCTGAACCTCGTTATGTTATCGCAATGGGTGGTTGTACTATCAAAGGCGGACCATTTTATTATGACAGCTATTCGGTTGAAAAAGGTATCGAACATATTATACCGGTTGATGTTTTCATCCCGGGATGTCCACCGAGACCTGAATCATTATTAGAAGGCTGCTTGACTCTTCAAAAACAAATCCAACAACGTAAACTGGCTGACTGGCAGGAAAAATGACCAACGAAGAGCTCAAATCTTATATTGAAACAAACTACACTTCTTTATTAACTCATAATGAAGCCGGTAAATATGATTTACTCTTTGAAGTAGATGCGGTTAATTTGGTAACAGTTTGTGAAAAATTAAAAAACGATCCTGAGCTTTTGTTTGATTATTTCTGCAATTTATCTGGTGCCGATACAACCGAAAAATTTGAAGCTATATATAATCTTGGTTCAATAAAGAAAAAAATTAGAATAGATATAAAAGTTGTTCTCCCTCATGAAAATCCTGTTATCGACTCAGTTCAGACGGTTTGGCCGGCAGCTAATTGGTACGAACGGGAAATGTGGGAATTATACGGTATCCATATAAACAATCATGACAACTTGACAAGGTTCCTTCTCCATGATGAATGGGATGAAGGCTATCCGATGAGAAAGGACTGGGACGCACCTGATTTTATTCGTTTCCCGGACTTATAATAGATGACTGACTTGCGTACTGAAGAATTTGATATAAATATGGGACCGCATCATCCCTCAACACACGGTGTCTGCCGTTTGTTGTTGACTATGGATGGTGAAAAAGTTGTCAAAGTTGTACCCTATATAGGATATCTGCATCGTGCGATAGAAAAAATTTGCGAAAACAGAACCTATGCGATGTGTATCCCTATTCTTGACAGGTTTGAATATGTTACTGCGATGTCATGCAACTATGTCTTTTCACTTGCAGCCGAACGGTTGTCAGGTATCGAAGTTCCCGAACGGGCTGAATATCTTCGGGTCATCATGCTTGAGCTTAACCGAATAGCTTCACATCTTATTTTCTTTGGTACTACTGCCATGGATATCGGCGCTTTAACACCGTTTTTGTATGCACTCCGTGAACGTGAATATATTATGGATCTTTTTGAAATGACCTGCGGGCAACGGTTAACATATAATTATATTCGGGTCGGCGGCGTTTCAAAAGATATACCTGAAAAATTTATACCCCAATGTAAAGTGACGATTTCTACTATTACTGAAAAAGTTGAAGAATATAAAAGACTTTTAAATAAAAACCCTATCTGGAAGATGCGTACTATCGGAATTGGAAAACTTGATGCTGACCTTGCTATCGCTTACGGCGTTTCCGGTCCAATTTTAAGAGCTTCCGGTATTGATTATGATTTACGCCGAGACGACCCATATTCAATTTACGACAGATTTGATTTTAATATTCCGGTCTATCATAACGGTGATGTTTTCGATAGATATATGCTTCGTTTAGATGAAATTCAGGAATCATGTAAAATTGTCGCCCAAGCTTTAGAAGGTATTGAAGAAGGTCCAATTCGCGCCAAAGTATCTCCGAACTTTAAACCGGCAGCAGGTGAAACTTATACCCGTATAGAAAATTCACGCGGTTAAATGGGTGTCTATTTAGTATCAGACGGTACTAAAAAACCTTTCCGAGTTAAAGCACGCGGAGGTTCATATCCGCATCTACAACTTCTTCCTGAAATTGCAACTGACTGTTTGATTGCCGATTTAGTAGCGATATTTGCATCGTTTGACGTTATCCTTCCGGAGGTTGATAGATGATTGCCGTAAGTCTTGCGACATCTGTGAAAGAACTTTTAGGCTCCTGCGGTTTGTCCGGTAGTTTGTTATCAGTTATTACATATACAATTTTAGCGGTAGCAACTTTTGGTCTGCTTTCGTTGATTGCTTTGTTCTTAGTATGGTGGGAACGAAAAATTGCAGGACATATGCAGCAACGGTTTGGACCGATGCGTAACGGGTGGCATGGATGGTACCAAACATTGGTAGATGGATTGAAACTTTTACAAAAAGAAGATATCCTTATTGAGACTCGTGATAAAGCGGTCTTTTTCTGGGCTCCGGTAATATGTTTTATAGCTGCCTTTGCGGCATATATTGTTATTCCATTTGGTTAGGGGTTAATTGTTGCCGATTTGAATATCGGTATTCTGTATGTTATGGCGATTACAACCTTTACTGTTATATCTCTCTTGATGGCAGGGTGGGGTTCTAATAATAAATATGCACTCCTAGGCGGTATGCGTTCGGCGGCACAGGTTGTTTCTTATGAAGTACCTATGATAGCCTCGATTTTGGTTGTTGTTCTATTTGCCGGGTCACTTTCTACTGTTGATATAGTAAATTCTCAAAGCGGTAATTTTTTAAACTGGAATATTTTCCGCTTCCCGTTCGGACCGCTTGCATTTTTAACATATCTTATTGCTGCTATTGCCGAAGCAAACAGAACACCGTTTGATTTAGCAGAAGCAGAACAGGAACTTGTTGCGGGATTTAATATCGAATACTCGGGAATGAAATTCGCAATGTTCTTTTTAGATGAATTTATTAACCTCTTTACAGTTTCCGCTATTGCGGTTGTATTGTTTTTCGGTGGATGGCACGGGTTTGAATTTATCCCGTCGTTTATATGGTTCTTTGTTAAAACATTTGCAATAGTCTTTTTGCTGATACTTATCAGATGGACTTATCCTCGTATGCGGGTTGACCAGTTGATGGAATTTGCATGGAAAGTGTTAGTACCTATTACATTTCTTAATATAATTATCGCCGCTGTATTCAAACATTTTGGCTGGTACTGGGAGTTATAGAAAATGCTTGGATATATCAAAGGATTAGTTGAATTGGTTAAAGGTCTTGGGATTACCGGCAAGCATCTCGGTAAACATGCCGTTACCCTACAGTATCCTGAAGAAAAAGATATAATGCCTGAGCGTTCCCGCGGTGTTGTTGTGCTGTTGTCTGACAAAGAAGACGGTTCTCTTAATTGTACTGCATGTGAACTTTGTATGAGAGCATGTCCAACCGCTGCTATTAGAATTATTGCTCCAAGAGGTGAAGACAAAAAGAAAAAATTAGAACTGTTTGAACTTGATTTCTCACTTTGCTGTTACTGTGGTCTTTGTGAAGAAGCATGCAATTTTTCCGCTTTGAAATTGACCGGTAAGTATGAGTATTCTACCGGGAACAAAGACGATTTGCTTTGGGATGTAAATAAATTACAGGATGTTGGTCGCGATGTTGACTATGTTGACAAAAGAAAGAAAAAAGTCAAAAAAGTGGCACCAAAACCAACTGAAACAGTAGACTCAAAACCAAAATCTGATGAAATTAAAACTGACAAAATAGAAACGAAACCGTCTGCGACTGAAAATAAAACTGATAAAATTGAAACAACAAAACCGGTTGATGAAAAACCAAAATCCGAGGGAGAGGCATAAGAACTATGGATATGTTTCAAACGGTATTAAATGAACTCTCGGTAAGACCTGTTTTCTGGCTTTTATCAATTGCAATGCTTGTGTCGGGTTTTATGGTTGTAACTCTGAAAAATATTTTCCACGCAGCAATAAATCTGATACTTTGTTTATTCTCAGTAGCCGGTCTGTTTATTCTTTTAAATGCCGAGTTTCTAGCTGCCGCACAAGTGCTTATCTATGTCGGTGCGGTGGCGATACTGATGATATTTGCTATAATGCTTTCAACTAATGTTTCAGGTAAAAAAACAATGACAACCCAAAACGGTTTGACAGTATCAATTATCTCTGCGGTATTTGCATTGGGAACTATCTCTTTGGTCATTATGACAAAGCTGAATGTTGTTTTAAAAAATTCTGACAAAATTATTACCAAAGGTCTCTGGATTGGAGACAAAGGTCAGCTTCCGACAGAAAACATTCTGATTATAGGTAAATATATTATGACAGAGTATATGCTTCCGTTTGAAGTTGTTTCTGTTTTGCTGCTTGCCTCAATGATTGGTGCTATAGCACTGGCAAGAAAGGAAAGGTCGTAATATGGTTGCGTATATTGCTGTTGCGGCGGTTCTTTTTGCTTTAGGACTTTTTGGAGTCCTGACCCGTCGGAATATAATCGGCATATTGATGTCACTGGAATTAATGTTTAACGCTGTAATTATAAACTTTGTAGCTTTTAATAAATTTGTCTGGCCGGGCGAAATGATCGGTCAGCTGTTTTCACTTTTCATAATCGTTGTTGCTGCGGCTGAAGCTGTTGTCGGACTAGCTATCGTACTTCTTTTATACCGCAACTGGCAGGATATCAGCAACGACAATATTAATGTGATGAAGTGGTAGGAATAAAAAAATGACTGAACATGCATATCTTATAGTTTTACTCCCGCTACTATCATTTTTAATGATTGTTTTTGCTCTGTGTTGGAAAGAACAAGTTTCCGCACTTTTTTCTGTCAGCATGATTGTTACTTCGCTTATTATGTCTATCATTGTATTGATAGAGACTATGAGTCGCCATGGTGACTACTATACCGCCGCCTTTTCGATTGTAGAACTCGGTACTTTTAAACTCCAGCTTGGTATGGTCATAGACCCGCTTACTGCAATGATGCTTGTAGTTGTAACATCAATTGGTTCCTGTGTGTAGATTTATTCAATAGGGTATATGAAAGATGACCCGCGGTTCAGCAGATTCTTTGCCTATCTTTCGTTATTCTTATTTTCAATGCTTGGATTAGTGATTTCTGATAATTTCTTTATGACATTTATATTCTGGGAATTAGTAGGCTTGACATCATATTTGTTAATCGGTTTCTGGTTTGAGAAAAAATCTGCTGCCGATGCCTGCAAAAAAGCATTCCTGACTACACGGGTAGGTGACTTAGGTTTTCTTATCGGTTTAATGATGATAGCCTTTTATTGCGGTACATTTAACTTTGCTGAAGTATTCACAATTATCGGTGCCGGTTCTGTTCCTCCTGTTATGGTGACAATCCTTGCTATCGGTGTTTTCTGCGGAGCCGTCGGAAAATCGGCACAGTTCCCGCTTCATACCTGGCTTCCTGATGCGATGGAAGGTCCTACTCCGGTCTCGGCAATTGTTCACTCTGCCACTATGGTTGCAGCAGGTGTTTATCTAGTTGCCCGCACAATGTCTGTCTTTGTTGCTTCTGCTGATGCTTCTTTTGTTGTAGCCATTATAGGTGTTATAACATCATTGCTTGCGGCAACAATTGCCTTGGTACAGGTAGATATTAAACGAATTCTTGCATACTCTACAATTTCCCAACTCGGTTATATGATAATGGCACTAGGGTTGTATGGTTATGACTCTGCCAATGATATTCACTCGCCGGGTTTCTATGCAGCTACATTCCACCTGATGACCCACGCATTCTTTAAATCGCTTCTCTTTATGGGGGCAGGTTCTGTTATTCATGCCGTGCATACCAACGATATTATGGAGATGGGTGGTCTTTGGAAAAAAATGAAAATCACCGCTCCTGCATTTTTAATAGGTTCACTTTCTATAGCGGGATTCCCATTGACCTCAGGTTTCTTCTCTAAAGATGAAATTGTTGCTACAACATTTGGGCATCCTGTTTTCACAGTCCTTACTTTGCTTATTGCGTTTATGACAGCATTTTACATGTGGCGTTTATGTTTCCTTACATTCTTTGGTAAACCGCGTGATGAACATCGTTACGAACATGCTCACGAATCTCCAAAGACAATGGCATACCCTCTTATTTTCTTAGCGTTTATGGCAATCTTTGCCGGATGGACAGGTATTCCTGCTCTTAAACATGGCTTCGCATCGTTCTTGTATCATAGTGAACCGTACCATCCCCACGCCGACTGGATGAACTACATTGTATCATCTCTTGTCGGTTTGAGCGGTATCGGTTTGGCATATCTCATGTATATGAAAAAAACTATTTCTCCCGATGTTATGATGGCAAGATTTAAACCGCTTTATAATCTCTTCTGGAATAAATGGTATTTCGATGAACTATATCAAGCAACTATTATAAATCCGATTATGGCATTTGGACGTTTGATGTGGAAGTTTGATTCAAATGTAATCGACGGTGCCGTAAATGGTACTGCAGTCCTTACCATGTGGTGGGCTGATTTAAAATTCTGGTTTGATAAATGGATTATCGACGGTGCCGTTAACGGTGCCGGGTTTATAGTTCGCATGATGGCTGCGGTATTAAAATATCTGCAGACCGGGCGGATGCAGTTCTATATGATCTTTAGTATGGTATTTATAATTGTAATGATATTGTTAAAATTCGAGATTGCACATATAGATCTCGATTGGCCGATGATGACAGCTTTGTTTATTGCTGCTATAGGTTTGCTTTCAGTCGCAGCAAGATTTGTATCAGAAGAAAATCAGGAGTCGGAAAATGAAAAATAGTAGTTTGATTTTGGAGGTATGTAGATAATGGTTTTAAGTTCATTGATATTTTTTCCGATTCTCGGAATGATAATTGTAATGCTCATGCCAAAGGATAAGGACAATCTTATTCGGTATACTGCCGTCGGTATCTCTGTAATTCCGATGGTTATATCATTTTGGCTCACCTACGATTATTTTGTAAACTTTTCCGGTACAGCCGCGATGGCGTATGTAGAAGGTCCTTTCGCATGGATTCCTTCGTTAAATGTTAATTATCACTTGGGTGTAGACGGTATCTCTGTTCCGATGCTTTTTCTGACCGGTCTTTTGTCTACTATTTCTCTGATAGCATCCTTTTCAATTAAAATTAGAGTCAAAGAATACTTTGCTTTCTTCTTACTTCTTGAAGCAGGCATGATGGGTGTATTTGTAGCTCTTGATTTCTTCCTCTTTTACGTATTTTGGGAAATCATGCTGGTACCGATGTATTTCTTAATCGGTGTTTGGGGCGGACCGAGAAAAGAATATGCCGCTATTAAATTTTTCTTATATACCTTATTCGGTTCGATTTTCATGCTTGTTGCTATTTTGATAATGTACTTTACATCGGAACCACATACGTTAAATATGCTTGAGCTTATAGAGCATGGCGGAGCAATGTCGTATACACTCCAGATGGTCTGTTTTATCTTCTTCTTTATCGCCTTTGCGATAAAAGTTCCTGTCTGGCCGTTCCATACTTGGCTTCCCGATGCTCATGTGCAGGCACCGACGGCTGTCTCGGTTATTCTTGCCGGTGTCCTATTAAAAATGGGTACCTATGCGATGCTACGTATTAACTGGCCGATGTTCCCCGATGCTCTTCAAGCGTTATCATTTTGGATAGCGGTCTTAGGTGTTATCGGAATTATATATGGTGCCTTAGTTTCTTTGGCACAAACAGATTTGAAAAAATTAGTCGCTTATTCATCGGTTTCTCATATGGGATATTGTATGCTGGCCCTTGCCGCGTATGATTCTGTTACTGCTATCACCGGTGTTATGTTTCAGATGATTTCACATGGATTGATTACCGGGGCATTATTCCTCATGGTAGGTGTCCTGTACGATAGAGCCCACACTCGTGAAATTGCTGTCTTTGGCGGATTAGGTTCCAAGCTTCCTGTCTATACTGCCCTTATGTTGATGTTCTCGATGGCGGCATTGGGACTTCCGGGTATGTCTGGTTTTGTATCTGAATTTATGATTTTTATCGGAGCTTTTTCTTCGCTCAATCAATACTTAGTCGGTATTTCAGTTTTGGGTGTTGTTTTAGGTGCCGCATATATGCTACGCATGTTCCAAAATGTATTTCTTGGAGAATTTAATATGGCCAAATGGGGCGGATTAACTGATATCAACGGACGTGAATTACTTACGGTCCTACCGCTTGCTGTTTTAACTTTAGCAGTAGGTATCTATCCAAAACCGTTGGCAGATTTAATGCTGGCTACGCTTGATAACTTAGTGCAGATAATGTCAAGGTAAGAATAAATGAATCCGCAATTACCTATAGTAAATGTTCTTGAAACACTTCGGCTAATGTCGCCGGAAATATTCCTGTTTATATGGGCGTTAGTTGTCATAACAGTTGATTTATTTTCATCACGTAAAAATGATTCGCTGGTCGGCTATACCGCATTGGTAGGTATTGTTATCGCCGGTGGACTTTTGGCTGTCACAGGAGAAGGTGTCGCTTTTGGAGCAATGTTTATCAATGACCCTCTTGCAATTTTCTTTAAGATTATTTTCTTGGGTGCGGCCTTTATGGCGGTCGGGTCATCGTTTGGTATTACAAAACAAAAAGTGCAGAACCATCGCGGTGAATTTTACGGATTGATATTATTTTCTACCGTAGGCATGATGTTTTTGGCATCATCGCAGGAATTAGTTTCATTATATATAGGTTTAGAACTTACAACAATTCCGCTGTTTGTTTTAGCGGCATTTTATAAAGATGATAAACTATCTGTAGAATCAGGTATAAAATATTTTGTCATCGGTGCTTTTTCTTCGGCAATGCTATTGTATGGTTTCTCATTTTTATATGGAATGTCCGGCACGACAAAACTTTTACAAATGTCTGTCAATATTGCTTCGATTCATCTCAGTTATCAGAGTATCGGCTTTACTATCTTAATTGCCAATGTATGCATTCTTGCCGGAATCGGTTTTAAACTTGCACTACCTCCGTTTCATCAATGGGCTCCTGATGTTTACGAGGGTGCTCCGACACCGATAGCAGCATTTTTATCGGTCGGTTCTAAAGCTGCAGGACTGGTTGCATTTGCAAAGATATTCTTAATCGGGCTATGGGGTTTTATCGGAGTAGAAATGAAACCGAACGATTGGGGAGTTCTGGTAGGTATCTTATCGGCTGTAGCGATGATTATAGGAAATGTAGTTGCTATCAGACAGACCGACATAAAACGGATGCTTGCCTATTCATCTATTGCTCAGGCAGGATATATAATGATCGGTATGCTTGCCTTAAACGAACATGGAATTTCTTCGGTAGCATTCTATACTTTTGTATATCTGTTTGCCAATATGGGAGCTTTCGCTGCCGTAACTGTTTTTGAAGACAAAACCGGTTCAACAGAGATCGGTAATTATAAAGGACTTTCTCAGACATCACCGTTCTTTGCGGTCGTACTTTCTATCTTTATGCTTTCTCTTGCCGGTATCCCTCCTCTTGGAGGATTTATGGCAAAATACAAAGTCTTTGCAGCAGCAATCGACCAGGCGACTATGCCGGGTACTTTTAAATGGCTTTACTGGCTTGTAGGTGTCGGATTGTTGACTTCAGTTTTCTCACTTTACTACTATGTGAATGTTATTAAACAGATGTATTTTACAAAAGAGGCATCTATCTATACGATGACATTTAATAAACCTGTTCTGATAGTTCTGATTATATGTTTGGTCGGTGTCTTTGTAACAGGTATTTATCCTGAGCCGATTTTAGATTTTACTGATAAAATCTATACAGCTTTTAGTTTCTCAGTATTGAAGTAGACCATACCAAATAAATTGACAAACGATTTTCTATCGGATATACTTATATAGAAGATAGTAAGGGAAATGGATATGTTATTTAATAAAATTGTAAGTACTATTAAACGTCATTTTGTCTCTGGTGTTATTGTAGTCGTTCCGTTTATTCTTACATATATTGTCATGAAGTTCCTTTTTGAGACTATCGACGGTGTACTTCAACCTCTCATTGTTCATCTATTCGGATATTCGCTTCCGGGGTTAGGATTAGTTACTACTCTTTTACTAATAATTTTAGCAGGTCTCTTTACACGAAATATTATTGGAGCAAAACTTTATCGCCTGGGTGATTATTTTTTAGAACGAATGCCTATTATACGTCCGGTATATTCTGCCGCCAAACAACTTCTGGAAGCTGTTACAAAACCTTCGCTGAATTCATTTCAGGAAGTTGTTTTAGTGGAATATCCTCGTAAAGGTGCATACACTGTCAGCTTTTTATCCAACAGGCTGGAAATTGAAACAAAAGGTGATTACGTAACAGTATTTGTGCCCTCAACACCAACTCCTATTTCGGGGATGGTTATTATTGTACCAAAAGAAGATGTCATCCCATTGGAAATGACAGTCGAGGAGGGAGTAAAGTTTTTAGTCTCGGGCTGAGTAGCATCACCCACACTTTTAAAACGAAAAATATTGAATGCAAATAAAGAGGTTCAATCATGAAGCTTGCTAATCTTTTGATGGAGCGTCGTATTATCATCGACTTAAAAGCACGAAGTAAAGAGGAAGCTATTATTGAGCTTTTAGAGCTTATTAAAAATGAAGGTGTTAATCTGAATTACGATGAGGTTTTGCAGTCTGTAAGAAGTCGTGAAGAGATAGAAAACACATCGTATGGTCACGGGTTTGCATTTCCGCATGCACGTACCAATGCGGTTAAAGAACTATATATTTTAATAGGTGTATCAGCATATGGGTTAGAGGGAAAAACGCCTGACTCTATTCCGGTTCATGTTATTTGTCTGCTTCTGACTCCTGCTACTATTGCAAAACTTTATTTGCAAACTCTTTCCGGGTTAGCATGTTTTGGGCGTATAGAGGGAAATCTAGACAAAATTATGGCGGTAAAAAAACCGTGCGAATTAGTAAAACTTATTGCCGATGCCAATATCACCGTTGACAAATAACTGATGGTAAAAGATATAATGCGTCACTCGGTGGCTACTGTAACCCCTGATGACACCCTTAAAGAGGTTGCCAACCGAATGTTCCACGACCGTCTGTCGGCGTTGGCGGTTGTTGATGAACAAAATAATCTTTTAGGTGTAATCAACGACCGGGATTTGATTAAAGCAGCTTTGCCTGATTATAAATCTTTGATTTCTAATTTGAATTACTCAATGGATGTTGAACCGTTTGAGGAACTTCTCAAACAGGAAGATAAAATCAAAGTTTCCCAGTTGTACCGAGATGAATTTGAAGTTGCTCGGCCGGAAACCCGTATTGTCGAAGTAGCCGCGATGATGATTTTTAAGGACATTAGAAGAGTATTCGTTACTACTGCGGATAATAAACTATGTGGTGTTCTCTTGCGAAAAGATATAGTAAACATGGTAATACGTGGGTAGGTATAAAATTCTTTCTGCTTTTATATTTTTATAAAATTTCATACGGAACAACGAGACCACTTTATGCTCGGATTAAAACGCGGAATTGTCAAACTTATACCATATCAAAAACAATGGCATAATGAGTTTATCAAAGAAAAAACATTTCTTCTTAAATTACTCAAAATTAAAATTGATATAGTGCATATCGGCAGTACTGCTGTACCTGAATTACTTGCCAAGCCGATTATCGATATTATAATAGGTCTAACACCTAATATCCAAACCGAACAAATATATAAAATTTTATCAGAAAACAGGTATGAAGATAGAGGAGAGGAAGGAATTTCAGAAAGACGACTTTTTGTAAAAGGCTCAGAGCATGAACGAACTCATCATCTGCATATTATTGACAAAGATTCTGACCGCTGGCATAACTATCTTTTATTTCGGGATTATCTTAGACAACATAAATCAGCTTGTAAAGAATATAATTTACTCAAACAGAAATTAGCAAAAAAATACCCAACTAACCGTGAAGAATACACAAACGGCAAAGCTGATTTTATAAATAAAATTCTTAATTATGTAGAAAATCGACAAGGACAATAGTATGGCATATGAAACAATAGTTGGAATTCAAGTAACTGATAATAAGATGTATGCAAAGTATCGAGAAGAGATGACTCCAATCCTATTAGAGTACGGTGGAGGTTTCAAATACGATTTTGTTGTTTCTAATGTATTACAAAATGATAAAGGTCAACCGATAAACAGAGTCTTTATCATTTATTTTGAAAATAAACAAAACAAAGATTCTTTCTTTTCTAATGAAGAATATCAAAAAGTTAAACAAAAATATTTTGTAAATTCTGTTGATGCGGTCACTATCATTTCTGAATATGTAAGAGATTTATAGTTCTCGTTAATACAAAATCACCCATTTTTTTTTTGACATTCTAGACGAAAATCCGTACTCTAAAAGTCATAATGTCACATCAACGAGAAAAATATAAAATAACTCCGGGTATTTATATTACCCTTATTATCGCAATTGGTTGTTCTCTGCCGGGGTTATATAACGGTCTCACTCATGGAAATTTGACACCTATTATCGGCGTACTCTTTTATGGTATTGCCATATTTGCTGCTGCTTTTATGCTCTCATGGGCTGCCGAGGTTGTCCAAATAGATATTTCAGAATCTCTCGCAGTTGCTATTTTAGCTCTTTTGGCAGTTCTTCCTGAATATGCTGTCGATTTTGTTTTTACCTGGAATTCCTATGGAACTACACCGGAAGCAATAGCATCACATCATTACGCCATTGCTAACATGACAGGTGCAAATAGGTTATTGGTTGGTTTGGGATGGCCCTTTATTCTTTTCTTATATGTCTATGTCAAACGGAAAAAAGAGATTGTCTTAGATCAAATCCAGCGTGTTGAAATTTTCTATTTACTGTTGGCATCACTATATTCGATTACAATCCCGCTAAAGGGCGAACTCAATCTTATTGATACTGTTATTTTAGTAACCCTATTCGGATTATATACTCGTCGTGCGGCACAGATGGAAACCGAAGAGCCTGAAATAGTCGGTCCTCCGAAAATAGTAGCTAACATGAAAAATTTGCCACGGCGTATTGTAACAGCTGTTATGTTTTTATTTTCAGGTGGAGTTATATTCTTTGTCGCCGAACCGTTTACCGAATCGTTAATTCATCTCGGCGAGGCATATAATATAGACAAGTTTTTACTTGTCCAATGGTTGGCACCGATAGCCTCGGAATCACCCGAATTTATCATCGCAGCTACCTGGACGCTTCGGGGTGCTGCTAATTCCGCTATTAAAGCATTAATATCTTCTAAAGTAAATCAATGGACATTGTTAATCGGTACAATTCCGCTTGTCTATGCAATCTCAGGCGGAGTCATAGAACCGTTTGTACTTGATGACTTGCAACATAGTGAAATTATGCTAACTGCTGCTCAGTCGCTATTTGCTGTATTGATTATTATGAATCTTAAGTTTTCTAAAACCGAAGGATATGTTTTACTTGCTTTGTTTATGGCACAGATGATTGTAGATACTATTCGATATGAAATGATGATAGTTTATCTTGTTTTAGCGGTTGTTATGGCAGTTTTAAATCGTAAAAACTTATTACCTGCGGCAAAATTTGCTTTAAATATCAAGAAAAAATCATAAAAAAAACATCCACTATTTGTTTAGCAGATGCTTTGAATTCATTAAATAAAAGTGACTTGTCACTTTTTCTTTTTCTCTCTGAAACCGATTCTCGGAAATGGATTGACCATTGAACTGGCGATATTTGAAAGATGGGCATTAATACGTTTGAGATAACGGGCATACATCGCAAGAGAAACAGCATCTGATTTATTTAAAGACTTATCACTTTCTAAAATCATATCATTTACAATTTTATCAGAAAGTTTTGCTATTTCTTTTTCAGAATTTAAAATCTGACGACCGAGTTGTTTGTCCTGATTTTTAAGAACAGCAAGAATTTGTGGAAACTCTTCTTCAATTCTATCTTCAATTTTTACCAGTTCAACTTCGGCGTTTCCACCTTTTAGCTTTTTCTTATGCATGGATGCCAGACCGGCAATGTTTTTAGTATAATCTCCAATACGTTCAACATCGATAACAATAGAAACAAGTGCTAATCCCGGAACCAAATTTTGGGTACCGGCAACAGATAGATGGGTCAGCACATTACGGCGTACTTCTCGTTCGTACTTGTTGATTTTACGATCCATCTTTTTAATATCAAATGGTAACTCATCGGTATCTGATTCTCTGAGTGTTTGTCTTGATGCGGTATACATCTGGTGGTCAAATTCCAACATTTTCAAAGTAGTATCAAAAGCGATATCGAGTAAATTTTCAGACCCGAACAACTCTTTAAATTTATTAAACATAATATTTCTCCGTTCTTATCTATAGAAATAAATAATTAGACTCGGCACAATAAAAAATACTGTAATTATATAGAATATCGGCACTAATTTTGATTTTTGTGTCAAATAACTTAATTTTTCTGCCATCCAAATTGGAATAGCTTTTAATGGCCAGAAAATAGCTATACCGAATACATTAAACATTAAATGTGAAAACGCAAGTGCAACTGCAGCATGCGAACCGGTAACAAATGATGCTAAAAAGGCAGTTATTGTTGTACCGACATTAGCACCGAGTAGATACGGGTATACCTGTACTATAGAAATGACTCCCGCACCTATAAGAGGTACAACCAATGATGTTGTTATTGAAGATGATTGTACAAATGTTGTCAATATTATACCAAGCACAAACGATAGAGCAGGGGTTCGGAAAATATATCTTTGGAAGAATTTTTCAACCTTTGATAGCACTAACGATTTCAGAACTTTTACAATAAAATAAAGGGCGATAAATAAAAAGATCATTGCCAATAATGCCGAAATCAGACCCGAATCTCCTGTAGCACTAATAATCCATTTTGATACAGGCTTGGTAATCGCCTTTAAAGGCGACATAAATTTCATCCCTCCAAAACCTGAGAACATCGACTCCATTACTAAAGCTGACTTTCTTATCAAACCGAAATAAATTTCAATAGGTAATAAAACAGATACAGCACAGACATTGAAAAAATCATGAAGCATCGAACCGGTAAAGGCCCGTCTGAATTCTTCACCTCTGGTAATATGACCTAATGAGACTAAAGTATTAGTTACAGAAGTACCGATATTTGCTCCCATAATCATCGGGATAGCAGCCTCAAATGTGAGACCTAATCCATCAGGTCCGGAACCTATTGCTACAAGTCCAATAATAATAGATGTCGTTGTAGAGGATGACTGAACGATAGCTGTCGAGAGTATACCTATCATTAAAGCTACAAGTGGGTTTGATGTCGAATGAAAAATAGCTTCGGCGAATTCTTTGCCCATATGTTTAAATGAGCCGCCTAAAAGTGTAATAGATAAAATGAATAAATAAAGAAGTCCGAAAATTAATAAAATTTTTGAAATTACTACTGTCCAACTATGTTGGGCAGTAGCATAATCTGACTGTAAACTTGGTTTATCGGTCATTTAGTCAATTTTACTTTTAATTGTTCCCATTTCTTGCGCAGATTATACCTTAGGGAAAACAGTCTGTCAAGTGACAGACTGTTTTTTTTAAACATTTCTTACAGCTTTTTTCCTGCTGTTGCTATAACATATCCGTCAGTTTTAAAATATGTTGCCGCAACCCGTCTTATGTTATCAATTGTAATTTTAGCCAATTTATCTAAATACTTTTGGTCACTTCCTATCTCACGACCAAAAAAGTCATCCAGGCAAGATAGTACGCCTGATTGATAGATGATAACTTTACCGACATTAATCGACCCCATGTTTGATTCTTGGCTTTATTGAGTTCAGCCGCTGTCGGACCGTCGAGTTTGAGTTTGTCAATTTCCAATAATATACCGTCAACTGCTTTTTGATAGTTTTCTGCCTGTGTGCCTATGACAGAATAAGCGATACCGAAGTTATTTTCAAATTGTGTACCGGCTCCGACTGAGTATGCCAATCCTTGTTTTTCTCGAAGATTGAGATAGAGACGTGTTGAAAGAATAGATGTTGCTATCTTAATTGCAGCAGCATCTTTGTGGTTTGCTCCCGGTAGAGTAGAGCCTATATAAATTTGTATCTGTTCTTTATCAAGTTCTTTGTGTACTGCTTTTGTCTCAAAAATCGGCTCAGCTCGTTTCGGAGTGAAATACTCGGCATTAGTAGGTGCAAGCCGACCAAACCTTTGATATACCCACGAACGCACTTCATCAATCGGTTTATTGGTAACAATAGAAATAATCATGTTATCGGGAGCATAGTAACGGTCATGCTGTTTTTTTAAATCATCAACAGTAATTGATGAAATAGTCTCAGATGTTCCCATTATAGGTTTAGCATATTCTTTAGAACAAAGGGTTTCATAAAAAAGTTTGTTTGCCAGTTTTTTTGGTGAAACCGCATTGCGACCTATGACACCAAGCATAGAGCGTCGTACATTTTCAACCTCTGAGCTTTCAAATGAAGGAAGCAAAACCATATCGGAAAAAAGATGAAACCCTTTTTCGGCAAAATCATCTATTGTCTCCAATTTCATAAATGAAAATGAACGTGATGTATAACGGTCATCATACGGAATCCACGGGTTGTCATACAGCGTAACATTAGCACCTATCTTAGATAGATCGCGAGAGAGTTCCGATGCGTTACGAGTAGCGGTACCTTTCTCAAGTAATCTATTGATAAAATCAGTAATTCCGGCTTTGTCGCTAGGTTCATTGGTAGAACGGTTTTTACCTATAACATTCATAGCAAATACCCGACTGCTCGGGTTTGATTTTATTATGAGAGTCATACCATTATCAAATTTTTCATGATGATAAATCGAATTGTCTGTCAGTTGAAATGAAACCGCTTCGGTAGTCGGATAGGTAAGCACTAACCCCGAATCAAGATTGTAATATGCAAAAACCGCAGTATCAAAAAAAGATTTTATTGTTTCTTCTGTCATTTCATACGGAATAAATTTCTTTTCATTTTCTGAGGCAGGCCTAACAGAGGTAGCGATATAGTTTGGATTGGATAGATATCTTGTGGCTGCTTCGACAGCTCTATCCCAAGTTGTATTAGATAGTTTTTCAGAGTAAGTTTCAACAAATTCATATCCGGCTGTCATAACAGTCGGTCCGGTCATAAATCCTAAATAATGTAGTTTTTCTGCAAGGTATATATTACTTGTTTTTTCAGAAATTTTAATCCCGTTTAGTGCTTCGATATCAGCCTGATGTGTCCCGACGGTTTTAAAAAAGTTTTTTACTACATCAATAATAGCATCTTTGTTTTCTGCTTTATCGGTAACTACAGAAAGACTGATACGGGAAAAATCTGCATACATACTGAGACCGATAGATGCTTCAGTTGCAAGAGGTTCGGCTCCGCCTTTGAGAGCATTCATTAAAGGAGAAATATCATCCATACTGTAGTACATACAGAGCAGATCCAAAGGAATATAGTCGGAATCAGAATAAATTGGAGCTTCAATTGAAAAATCAATATATGTTGATTGAACATTAGCAACTGTGTCGTACATCACTTGTCCGGAAATAGGTTGGTATTCCGGTTTTTCAGTTTGAATAACTGCTGATGTATCAGGTGTATTGATGACTTTAGGTTTTGGTAGAATAACAGAGCCGAAAGTTTGTTTAATTTTTTCTTTCATTTGTTCTGAATCAAAATCACCGATAACGAATAAAGTCATATTTTCAGGTCGGTAATACTTTTTATAATAATTCACAATAGCATCGCGGGAAATATTTTCTATAAATGCTTTATAGCCTAAAACAGGTCGGTTATAATCGGTGCCCGCAAAAGCATTTTTAATAAAGAAATTCTCAGCAGCATAACCCGGAGAGTCTTTATCCCGGTTGATTTCCTCTATTACTACTTTTCTCTCTTTAGGGAGTTCTTCTAAAGGGATAGTAGAATTAAAAAGCATATCAATCTGGGTTGTCATTCCAAAGTCAATATATTGTTTCGGAAGCAGTACCAAATATGCCGTTATATCTTTTCTGGTAAAAGCGTTGATATAACCGCCTAAATCCCGAATTGATCCGTCAATTTCCTCACGGCTTTTATTCGCTGTACCATCAAATAGAAGATGCTCTAAAAAATGGGTGATTCCATTTTCATACTCGGACTCATATTTGCTCCCTGATCTTACAAAGACCATAGAAGTTATCATTGCTGATGAGTGGCTTTCTTTTAGAATAACATTCATACCGTTCTCAAGTTGAAAAATTGACTCCTGAGCGGTAGCTGAAATAGACAAAAGAGAGGTACATACTGTGAAAACAAATGCAGATATTTTCAATCTTGAAAGAAATTTTTGAATCATGAGGCAACTCCCGATTTTAAGACGGTTTCTATAAATAAGATGATTTTTCTAATACTGAGATAAGTTATTATACGGCAAGTCAGATGTCAACGGTCTAATAAATGATTTGACTATTAAAAGCAATATGCTATATTCGAGGATTGATATGAAAAAAATAATCCACCATATTTCAAAATCTGTAAGATATTTTGTTGTTCTTACAATTCTTTTTTCAATAATTGCAAACGGTGCTTTTGCAGGACAAATAGTTGAAAAATCAGTACATGATGATGTAATTTCTTTTGAAGGAGCAAAACTGATTCAAGGACCGCCTTCTCCTGACGAACTACCTCAGAATATGGAAAACTCTGGAAAACCGGACACAGAACAACAGGCATATTTAAAAGCTCCACAAATTTTGAAAACCGAAAATAACCAATCCCGTTTTAAACTCAATAAAGAACAATCAAAAATAATCTTAAAAGAGTTTCTGAACTCAGATAAACACAGAACTCTTGTTTCGACAACATCTCAAGTGCAATCGAACTTGGGTCGACTTTTTACTTTAGTAGGTGCCAAACCTTCCGGTACCGGCTAACTACTTTAAGCCTCTTTTTTAATTTACAGAACAATTTAATAGTTAATTTATAATTTTATTTGAAAGGAAATAATATGTCCAAAAACAATTGGCGTGTCATTGTGACTGCGGTTTTATTTTTGGCAGCCTGTTACGCATTTTGGGGAACGTTCTCACTGTGGACGATGAGCGATGCCGATAAAGCTGCTCTTCAGGAAAAAGATCCGGGTGCTTTGCTTCAGATGCAACAGAAAGCTATCCGTCTTGGATTAGATTTACAGGGCGGAATTCATGTCGTCTTGAAAGTACATAACGAAGGTAAAGATGCTGCCGCTAAAGCAGATGATGTCGAACAAGCAATTCAAGTTATCAGAACTCGTATTGATGGTCTTGGTGTCGCTGAACCGGTAATTGTTAAGCAGGGTGAAGACCGTATATTGGTTGATTTACCGGGCTATACCGATGCCGAACGTGCTGAAGAGCTTATCGGTCAGACTGCTCAACTTACTTTTAAACTTCTTGAATCTGCTGAAAATGCTAATCTTTTGATTTCAAAAATTGATTCGATTGTGTTTGAAAAAGAAAATGCTAATAAAGAAAAAGAAGCAGAAAATAATGCAGATATAGTAGAAACTGACGAAGTTGCTGAAACTAATAATGCAACTGAAGAAATATCTGATGATGATATCCTTGCTGATTTAATGGGAGATTCTGGAGTAGCCGATGAATTTGCTTTTGATGAATCAACAGACCTTTCACTAAATGACCGTCCGTTATCATCAAGATTAGAAATTGCTCTCTATAACTCTACTACAGGTATCAGTTGGCCGGGATTTGCGGTAAACAAAAAAGATAAAGAACTTGTTGATAAGTGGCTGAACCTTCCTGAAGTAAAAAGACTTATGCCGATTGATGTTGTTTTTGCCTGGTCGACTCGTTTTGAACTTCGCAATAATAGAGAAGTATATTATCTCTATCTTATGAAAAGAAAAGTACAGTTTATCGGAAAACTTCTGGAAAATATAGCTCTATCCCGTGACTCTTATGGCAAATCTGTTGTAAACTTTAAATTATCCGGTGACGGGTCGGCACGATTTGCACAACTTACCGGAGTAAATATAAATAAACCTCTTGCGATTGTATTAGATGACAGAGTAGAGTCTGCTCCGATGATTTCTTCTAAAATAAGAGGAAGTGGTCAGATTACTATGGGCTCATCAGCTTCGATGGAAGATGCCCGTAACATGGAAATCGTTTTAAAAGCAGGTGCATTACCTGTACCGGTTGAAATCATAGAAAAAAATATTGTCGGTGCTTCTTTAGGGGCTGACTCTATTAGAAAAGGTTTCTTTGCTTCAGTAGTCGGTTTACTGATAGTGCTTTTATATATTGCTATCTACTATCGTGTTTCCGGTGTGATTGCTGATGTTGGTCTTATATTTAATATCTTTTTCCTTATGTCTGTCTTAGCGGCCCTTGGTGCTACTTTGACTATGCCGGGTATTGCAGGTATTATATTAACGATAGGTATTTCTATTGACTCAAATATCCTTATTTTTGAAAGGATACGAGAAGAATTACGTACAGGAAAAACAGTACGGGCTTCTATTGATGCCGGATATGAACGGGCATTTGTTGCAATTATAGACTCTCATATTACAACATTGATTACTGCCGGAGCATTATTCTTGTTAGGATCCGGACCTATTAAAGGGTTTGCGGTTACATTGTTCTGGGGTGTGTTAATCTCACTCTATACCGCATACGTAATTACCAAACAGATTTTTGATATCCGCAAAGGCTATCAAAAACTCAGCATATAATGGAAAGGGTTTATAATAATGTTTAGAATAATACCAGATACCAATATAAACTTTATCGGCGTTCGCAAAATCGCCTTTATCGTTTCATTGGCTTTAATAGTCCTTGGTGCTGTCGGATTTACTATGATTGCAACAGGAAAAGCAAATTTAGGAATTGATTTTGCCGGTGGAGTGATGATCAAAGGGTACTTTGAACAACCGGTTGCTATCGAGGACCTTCGTTCTGTACTTGGTACAGAGTTTGAAGATATTTCTATTACGATTTTGACAGGCTTTGAAAAGGATAATGCCTTTATTATCAAAACTAAAAGTCCCGGAACTGAAGAAGAAAGTCGAATGCAACTTGCAACACTTGAAAAAATAATTGACGAGAAATTTCCTACTAATTCTTTTGTAAAAGTAGAAACTCATCAAATCGGACCTGCTGTTGGAGAAACTCTCCGCAAAGATGCACAGTTTGCTGTTTTGCTCTCACTTTTTGGTATCATCGTTTATATTTGGATTCGTTTTGATTTCAGGTCTGGGATTGCTGCGACTATCGCGACATTCCATGATGTCCTTGCGGTGATGGGTATATTCTGGCTTTTAGGTTTGGAATTTGACATGTTGACTGTTACGGCACTTCTGACACTTGCGGGATATTCATTGACTGATACGGTGGTTGTTTTCGACCGTATTCGGGAAAATTTGAAAAAATTCCGTACCAGAGGTGAATTTGCAAATTGTGTTAACTCATCTATCAATGAAGTTTTAGCTCGTACATTTAATACATCTATTACTGTTATTTTTGTAGTAGGTTCAATTTTCTTGTTCGGTGGTGATGTATTACGGAACTTTTCATTGGCACTTATTTTGGGTGTTGTAGTTGGAACGTATAGTTCAATTTTTGTCGCATCGCCAATTGTGGTCGAATGGGAATCCCGTTCACCAAAACGTTTTAAATAAAGCTAAATGGCTTTTTTATTGTCTGAATAATTTTTCATAAATCTGAGGACATCATAATATAATGTCATTCCTGACTTGGTTGGGAATCCAAAGGCAGAATCTTTTATCGGTTCTGCCTTTTTTGTTATCCCACACTTGATTTGGGATCCAACATTGTTGTTTTAAAATGGCTTCAGTCACATATAAAACATCTTTTTTTATGCTATTTCTAACCTGTTTTATCGCTATAAACAAAAGGGTCTTAGACCCTTACGGGGAAATGGCTTTGCCTTAAAAAATGGCTTAAAGCCATTTTTGTTAATATTTTTTGTAGTAATTTTGTGCATCGAAAAATCCCTGTATAATAAGTCATGCTGTCCACCTAAGCGGGGTCGAAGTAAGCACCTCAAATGTCATCCCCGACACCAAAATGTCATCCCGTACTTGATACGGGATCCAACATTGTTGTTTTGTTCTAAAATTAAGTTGTTCATAGTATGCGGTGTGATATGAAAGTGGTGAGGTTGTGTAGTAAAATTGTGGTTTCAGAAATTAAACTGACATCCTTTGTCAGTAGGCTGTTGTATTATTCATTTTATAAGATATAAGTATTCTGTAAAAGAGTACACTAATAAAATAATTGAGAAGGAGAAATGAATGCAAACTAAGCAAAACAGCTTTATAGAATCTCTCATAAATGTTGCTATAGGTTATGGTGTAGCTATAGTAAGCCAGCTTATCATATTTCCAATATTTAATATTAATATAACATTATCTGAAAATTTTCTTATCGGTTTATGGTTTACAATAATTTCAATAATCAGAAGCTATATAATCAGGCGTTGGTTTAACAAAAGGTTTTTTAGTTTGGACAAAATAGTAAATAAGGTATCATTATAGATGATTACATGCACAATGCATAGAGGGCATAATCAAATAGGAGGGAGTTGTATTGAATTACAAAGTTCTGATACAAAAATTCTTCTTGATTTAGGCTTGTCATTAGATTCTAATATTTTTGAAATTCCCTTACCCAAAGATATTACGTATGAGCAGGGAAAAGAATTAATTGAAAGCTCAGAATTTACAGATATTCCGGGTATTTATATTTGGGACAAACGCCCTAATACAATAGATGCGGTACTTATTTCTCATTCACACCCTGATCACTGGGGAATTGTACAATGGTTAAAACCGAAAATCAAAATTTATTTTTCTAAGGTTTCTCTGAAGTTGATAAATAAATCAGCAGAATTACTTGGACGACCTAAAATTCAAGAAGATAGAGTTAAGTTCTTTAGTCCGGGTAGTAAGTTTATTGTTGGAGATTTAGAAGTTATGCCTCATTTGGTTGACCACTCTGCTTTTGAAGCATCTGCTTTTGAACTAACGGACAAAAACAGAAATATTTTCTATACTGGAGATTTTAGGCAACATGGTCGGAAAGAAAAGTTGTGGGATAAAACATTAAAGAAAGTAAAGCAACCATTAGACGTACTGATTATAGAAGGTACAACATTGTCAAGAGCTGACGAAACACCAATAACTGAAAAGGATTTGGAAGAACAAGCCGTGAAAGAAATTTCAAATAATGGTGGGTTAGCCATGATTTGGACAAGCTCACAAAATATAGATAGATTAGTTACTGCCTACCGAACAGCTAAGAGGACAGGAAGGACTTTTGTTGTCGACCCATATACTGCTCATATGCTAAAGATAGCAGGGCAGTCAAATGTCATTCCGTATCCATCAAAAAAATTTTCAGATGTAAAAGTTTATTTTTCAAGCAGATTCAGTTCTTATTTAGTAAAACAGTCAAGCAAAAAAGCATTATATGAATTTCAAAAATGGAAAATCACAAAAGAAGAAATTCAAGATAATCCTTCTAAGTATTTTATGATAGTGAGACCGTCGGTAAGAGATTTTCTTAATCAACTTTCATTAGAAAATTCTGTTCTTTTTTATTCTATGTGGGATGGTTATCGTGATGACGAGAAAAGTTTACGATTTCTTAGTTGGCTGAAAGAAAAAGGTACAAAAGAAATAGTTCTTCATACCAGCGGGCATGCCGATGCGAATACAATAAGAGATACAATAAAAACATTGCAACCTCGTAATCTGATACCTATTCATACAATAATGCCAAAGTGGTTTGAGAAAGAATATTCTAAAACAAAAATTTTACAAAATGGTAATTCAATAACTTTAAAATAAAACAGGAGATTTATGCGAATACTTAACAATTACTTTGAAAAAGAATTAATGGAGGGGTTTTTAAATCCACTCTTAGAAAGAGTAATTCTTGATTCAACATTGGATTTAGAAATAAGAGAGAACTACTTTAATATTTACTATAGAGGTGGGAGTATATTAAGATTAGAACCAAAGGGGAAAACAAAACATAGTTATAATGCAAAATTTGACTTTAATTATTTTAAAGGAACCGGTGAAAGAGAAGTTGATTTACCAACAACAATAAGTACAAAATTTGAGACCGAATGTTGGGTTAGAAATATTGGTTATTTGAAAAATGGGATGGATCTTTGGTTTGGAAAACATCCGAAAGATGAACGTGCATTTCAACAAATATTGGTATATGATAATAACGGTAACAAAGGGGTTGCTCACGGTACAGATTATTTTATCTCTGATATTGAATATGATAATAGACAAGGAGCCCGCTTTGATGCATTGGCAATACGGTGGCACTCTACTGCTTCCGCACGAAAACTTTCAAAAAAGTATAAACCTCGCTTAACTTTAATTGAAATGAAATATGGGGATTCTGCTTTGATTGGAGAAGCAGGCATGTTAGATCATTTTAAACAAAATAAAATATTTGTTAAAGATGAAAATATAATCAAAGAACTCAAAAAAGAAGTCATCAAACAATTTCAACAAAAAAGAGATTTAGGCTTAGTTCCAGCTCTTAATAGTAATTCGTATAAGATTACAAAATTAGATGAAAAAGTTGATGTCTTGTTTGTTCTTGCTAATCACAAGCCAACTGATACAAAGCTTCAGAAAGAGTTATTAAAATGTCAGGAAATAAATGTTGATTTCAATGTTCTATTTTCTCAAGCAAAATTTCATGGTTACGGGTTGTATGAAAGCAATATGTATACATTGGAAAATATTATAAATATGTAACTAAAAATGAGGGTTTGATAATTTGGATGCAAAAGCTGAAAATAAACTCAAATTAGAAACAAATAAATGGTACTCATGGCAAATGCTACCGGGGTATGGACGGGGTCCTTATTTTTCTCCAATAAAAATTTATGGGTTTCAAGTAAGAGAAGAAAATATAATAGAACTTAATTTTCATAACGCTTGCTACGCTCAAGGTGTACAAAGCTTTTGTCTAACGATGAAAATCTTATGGCATGTAGAATAGTATCTTATAGTTGAGATTTGTCCGTATTCCACCAAAAGAGCAGCTATTATAAGTAATATTGACTATGATTGGCTTCATAAAAATATAACAGAAAAAGAAGATGATACCGATTTGCCTATTGAAGAATATTTAGATAAAATTTTTTAGTTTTGCTTATATTTTCTTGTAACAAAACAACTCTCTCATTGTCTTTATTGTAAATATCAGTTTAATTGAGTTTAAGATTCCTACAATGGAGATTTATAATCATTGGAACAGGCATATAAACAGTATAAAGATAGTATCTTTCAATTTTCACTTTATCTGACCGGTGACAAACAATTGAGTGAAGATATTGTCCATGAAGTATTTCTAAAATTTGCAATTCAAAAAAAACAGAAACAAGAAATCCTTTCTGTGAAAGATTGGCTGTTTATCTGTTCAAGAAATCTTATTTACAATTATTTGAAAAAGAAACCAATACAATATATACCGATAGACCAATCTGATTCTGTTACGGTTGAACAAAAAATATTTATACGGCAGATTTTAGGAAAACTTGAACCTGCCGAACGGGAACTTATTCTTCTTCGTGAACAGCAAGGATATCCAGTTAAAGAGATTGCTGCAATGTTAAAACTATCTGAAGAAGCGGTCCGAGTGCGGTTATTTAGAATTAGAAAAAAAATGCAGGTATTAGCAAAGGAATAGATTATGAAAAATTGTGAATACTACCAACAGATGATATCAAGTATCCATGACGACGGAGCAGATATAAATTCCGTAGAAGAGTTAAAAATACATGTTACGGATTGTTCAGGCTGTACAGAATTTTATCAAATACTCCTGAAGCAGTCAACTCAATTACAGAAGTTACCGACAATAGATTTTGAGGTAGAAGAAAAAACTAATCAAAATATTTTTAGAAAAATCTGGCAAACCAAAATTTCAATTCCACTGCCTGCGGCCGCGGCAGTCTTAGTTTTTCTGATAGGATCGTTTTGGTTAACCGGAAATCATAATCAAGCAGAGCCACAGATAATAGAGGTAGAGCAAAAACAAACAGACTATCAAAATGTTCAGTTTGTCAAATTCTCTCCTCAACCTGCAGTGCTTGTTAAATCAATTGAATAATACAAGAGGATAATATGTTACAAAAACTATTGCTTATAGGTGTGCTGATTTTTACAATCAGTACAACAGTGAAAGCTGATTTTGAAGGTTCGTATATGAAAATAGACTATATAGATATTGACGAAAACGGTTTAGAGTATATAGTCGGTTCTAGTCATTGGAACTGTGGTGAAGATAACTCTATGTATCGGGTATATTATAAAACTGACGAAATCGGTGTCGGAATTTCCGACGGTAGTTATGCCGATGAGGATGAAGTCTTTTTTGAAATGCCGTGTTATCTACGTCTAACTAAATTTCCGGATAGGATATTACTCAGCGGAATTCTTCGAGCTTATAAATTAGAAGGTTCCACGATAGTATCTGGTTCGCGTAATGTGATATATCAGGATATTTTTTATAATAAAGAAATTAAACTAAGAGTAAAACCATCTGAAGATGCTAAAGAAGTCGGTATAAATATAATGCTTGTAAAAGAAAAACCAATTTCTGTTTACAAGTTTAACGGTCCTATCTCACTTCGGACAAGAACTATTATTGACGGGAAATATGCGAGTATGAATAGAAATACCAATGGGGCTATTTCTGAACAAACAGTGTTTCATACAAGCATAGGGAAAAAACGTGATGATGGTTACTATGAAAAAGTAAGCTTGCTAACAGAAATCCTGCTTCCAAATTATCCCGAGAAATTAGAAACTGCGATGTTAACAGAACTTATTTTTAAAAGGATTTACAAAGTTGACACACTTATATCATCCGAAAAAGAATTTACGGCGGATATTACCTACATTTCAGAATATAAAAAGAAAGTAGAGTTAATTCCCGGTGAAACACTTTTATTAGTTTTTCCGTCTGACACTCCGTCGGTAAGAGGTTTTAACAGAGTGGATACTTTGGTAATCAAACCATAGTAAAAATGTTAGTAGAGGCGTTTTTATAAAACGCCTCTACTAACAAGACAGGGCAATGCCCTGTCGCTACAATTAATTATCCTACAAAATAACTCAAGTTTTTTCATCACATATCTTAGTTTATGTGTATATTATATGTATGAACTATTTCAAAGTTATAGCTATATCTATTCTGACGGTTCTAATTGTTATCTCGTTTACCGGCAATCTGTTAGCTCAGAGAAACCAAATAAATGATCTTATGAGGCAGCTGCCTCAAAGGAATCAGGTTAAAGAACTCAGGAACCCGTCGGCAGTTAAAATAGCCCGTCTGCATTATTCAGGTGGGGGAGACTGGTATTGGGGACGGTCAGCTATACCGAATATGCTCAGTTTTGCCTCTGAAAATTCAGATATTCTTATAGATACAATTGAATATGAAATATCTATAAACGACCCCGAACTTTTCAAATATCCGTTTTTATTTGCTACCGGTCACGGACTGATTTCATTTGAAGCGGATGAAATCGAACGGCTTCGTTTGTATCTTTCGAGCGGCGGATTTTTATTCGTCAATGATTCTTATGGTATGGAAAAAACATTTTTAAAAGAGATGGCAAAGATATTCCCTGAAAGAGAAATAGTTGAACTTCCCTTTAGTCATCCCTTGTATCATTCATTTTATGATTTCCCGAACGGTCCTCCGAAAATTCATGAGCATGATAATAAATCTCCCCGCGGATATGCCGTTATAGTTAATGGGAAGGCAGTTGTTTACTTTTTGGTCGAGTCGGATATCGGTGACGGTTGGGAAGACGGAGTCGTGCATAATGACCCCGAAGAAAAACGGCTGGAATCTTTTCAAATGGGTCTGAACTTATTGACATACGCTCTGTTATATTAACAGAATTAACATCTGAACGAAAGAGGACACAATGCAGCAGATTAAATCAGCCCGGGCATTGGTCGAGCATTTACAAAAGGCATTACTAAAAAAAAGAATACTTCTGTTTACCGCAGGACTTTTTACAACAGCAGCTGTTGTTCTGCTTGTTTCTATTCTTCTTTCTCTGTTAGCTCTAGCAGTGGTGCTTCCGGTTCCATTAAAAATTTCATTGCTGGTTCTTTCTGCTGCTATAGCAATATACTTTTTTGTTAAGCATGCTCTTCGTCATTTTGTTGACGGTGATATTGATTCTATCGCAGTTGAGCTTGAGAAAAAACATAGTGAACTCAAAGGGATTTTAATTGCGGCGGTACAGTTTTCAAGAACTAAATTTTCTCACGGCTCTTCATCGGAATTAGTCGAAGCAACTATTTCCAAAGCATTACTACAGGCGGAATCATTAAATTTCAACGAAACACTTTCTATCTATCCGCTTGTTAAAACAGGAAAACAGCTTGTCTCTACGGTTGCAGTTGCTGCAGCACTTCTTCTTTTTATGCCGGGACTGTTTAGCTATTCATACAAAGTTTATTCACATATAGACAAAGTTGTTACTCCTCCAATTGAATACAGGCTCCATTCTGTTTTAGGTTCTACTGAATGGGTGAAGTATAAAGATATAAAAATCGAGGGAGCTCTTTTTGGCGGAGAACTTCCAAAAAAAGCAGCTATCTATCACCGTTTAACAGGTGGTGACTGGCAAAAGTCAGAGATAGACCTACGAAACGAACAGCATTTTTATTCTGATAACGGCGACTCGGTTCTGTTTGGAATTTCATTACGACAAATTAATAAATCATTTGATTACTATATTGAAGCAGGTCGTATAAAAACTGAAACGTTTTCTGTTGATGTTGTAGACCGTCCGAGAGTCGAAGGAATTAAGCTGTCAATTTTTTACCCCGACTACTCCAAACTTCCTCCAACAATTATTGATGAAAACAACGGAACATTTTCTGCTCTGTTCGGCAGTCGGGTGAATTTGAAAATAGAATCAAACCTTTCGGTTAAAACAGCAGAACTTATTTTTTCTGATTCAAGTAGAGTACCTGTAGATATTGAAAATAAAATCGGAGAAGTTTCGTTTCAAGTCGATAAATCAATTTCGTATCATATCCGTCTGACCGACCATCTCGGAGAAAAAAATCCTGACCCGATAGAGTACTACATTACTGCTATTCCGGATGAGTATCCGTCGGTCGATGTTGTCCGTCCCGGGTTTGACGTAAACTTGTCTGACCAGATGATACTACCTTTGAAACTAAATATTTTCGATGATTACGGTTTCACTTCTTTGGTGATGAAATATAGTTTAGTTCACAAAGGACAAATTTCAGATGAAACTGTCGCGGTACTGCATTTTTCTGAAAAGATAAAAACCGAAGGAGAAGTTGAATTTAATTGGGATGTTGACCGGCTTAATCTTTTCCCGGGCGACTATGTTATCTATTCATTTGAGATTGCCGACAACGATATGATTTCCGGACCGAAAATTTCAAAATCCCGCCAGTATATCGCACGGTTACCGTCACTTGAGGAAATAATTGCTCAAACATAAGAATCAAATACAAAACGTATTGATGATACTCAGCGGATTTTAAAAACCGGTAAAGAGTTGGCTTAACGTCTTGAAAATGTCAGCCGTAAAATTAAAGCAGATTCAAAGGCACCTGATAAAGCAAATTGGCAAAACCAAAAAGAACTTGAGTCTATTGCTGAAAAAAATGCCGAGATGGTGAAAGAGATAGAAAAAGTCGCTGAGCAGATGAACAAAGCTGTTGATGAGCTAAACGATAAGACATTAATGAGTCGTGAAGTGCTTGAAAAAATGGCACAGATACAAAAGCTGTATCAGGAGATTGCTACTCCTGAGATGAAAAAATCTCAGCAGGAGATGATGGACGCATTGAAAAATATGGACCAGCAAAAGCTTAAGAAAGCTTTGGAAGATTTCAAGATGTCTCAGGAGGAACTTCTTAAACGGCTTGAACGGACTATGGCTCTTTTAAAGAAAATGCAGCTTGAGCAAAAAATGGAAGCGATGGTACGGAAAACGGAAGAACTTGCCCGTAAACAAGAAGAGATGAACAAAAAAACAAGCGAATCAAAAAAATCTGACCTTCCAAAACTCGCACAGCAGGAAAAAGATGTCCAGAACGAATTAAAAAATTTGAAAGATGAATTAAAAGATTTAAAAAAGATGTCAAAAGAAGCAAATATGCAGGATTCTAAAGAGTTACAAAAATTTACAGAAGCTCTTGAGAAAACCGATGCTGATAAAGATATGCAGGATATGCAAAAATCAATGAAGTCCGAAGAAAAGAATGATGCTCAAAATCAGGGTAATAAAGCTCATTCAAAATTGATGCAGATGCTAAATGAGATGCAAAAGCAAATGATGGCTATGCAGGGCGGTGACAAAGAAAAAATTAAAAAAGCTTTTTCGGCAGCAATTGATGATGCCAACTATCTGTCTAAAAAACAGGAAGAACTTTTCGTCGAAGCTGCCTCTATGCAGGCACAGACTCTTATGATGCGGGATGTTGCCGAAAAACAACAAGAGTTGTTATCATCCTGTAACGGTCTGAAAAATAGAATCTCTGACTTAGCAAAAGAGTCTCCGTTTGTTGCATCTGAAATAAATAAACTTCTGGAAGACAGTTTTTCCAAGATGGAATTTGCCATGAAACAGTTTGATGATAAAAAACGTTCTCAGGGAATGAAAGATCAGCGTGAAGCAATGGCAAATTTGAACAAAACTTCCCTTCGGTTAATGGAATCGATGGAGAAACAAAAGCAATGCGATAAAGGCGGAAGCTGTGATAAAAATACCGGTAATATGCAATCGTTGAGTGAGAAACAAGATAAGTTAAATAAAAAGACACAACAGCAATGTGATAATCCAAACGGAGAACTTCCAAAACCTGGACAGGGCAAAGGCGGTCGTGAATCTCTTGCTCGTCTTGCTGCCGAACAGTCGGTTATTCGGAAATCATTAGAAGATTTAGCACGCGAATTCGGAGGGTCTCGTCAGATTTTAGGCAGACTTGACGATATAGGCAGAGAGATGAAAAAAGTCGAAGAGGCACTCTTAAACGGAGAAACAGGCTCAGATATGACACAACGTCAGTTGAAAATATTTTCTCGTATGCTTGAGGCTTCACGGTCGCTCTATAAAAAAGATTTTTCAGAACAGCGACAATCAAAAACTGCCTTATCGACTCTTATGTATATTCCGCCAGAACTGTCATCGGATATTTTAGATGATAATCTCAAACTGGAAGACCGTTTACAAAAATACTTGGGTAATGATTATCCAAAACAGTATGAAGAGCAAATCAAAGCATATTTTAAAGCTCTTTTAAAAATTGAAGCATCACAAAAGAATAAAATGAGTAACTAACCTGTATGATATATCGTTTTCTATTTACACTTATCGTTTTTGTTTTACTTTTTCAACCTACGATAGCGTTGGAACAAAAAAAGGGCGAAGAATTAATCAAAATTAGAACTATGCCGGTTGAGGCAGGTGATCCGGTTTTACAAAAGAAGATAATGTATGCTCGTAGACTTATTGCGAGTAAAAACTATGAAGGTGCCGCTAGTTATTTAGAGGTCCTCTACGAAGATAACCCGGACAATCAATCGATTCAAATCCTTCTAAAACAATGCTATTCCAAGTTAAACTTATTTTTTAAATTAGAAGAACTTATTAAAGTACAAGTAAAGTCAAATGAAACGAATTTAGGTTATCGTCTTTCACTTGCTGAAGTATATGCGAAGCAGGGAAAAACGGACGAAGCTCTTGCCCAGTATGATATAGCAGAATCATTTATCAAAGATATTAACCGAGTTCGATATCAACTGCTTATTCAAAGTATGCTAAACTACAGTCTCGCACAAGATGCCGAAAAGTATATTATTAAATGGCGAAAAAAATCAGGCGATAAATATCTTTTGGGTGCTCAGATGGGTTTGATATACGAGCGAAAAAAAGAATATAAAAAGGCTATTGCTGAATTTTATCCGCTGCTTGAAGATACAACTCGTATCGGCAATACTGTAGAAAAAGAAATTGTCGAACTGTTGCTGTTTGAAGATTCTTCTCCTATTGTCGAAGAGTACCTTTTGCAGCAGAACAAAAAAAACTGAATACAAGAGCAGTAAAAATTCTTTCAATGCATTATATACGTTCCAGACAACTTGAAAAGTCTTTTGAATTTACAAAACTACGTGATTCTCTTTCTGAGAAAAATGGAAATTCACTTATATCGTATATGCAGACTTGTAAACGGGAAAAACTTTTTAATGAGTCTATCCGTATGGGTGAATATCTGCTCTCGCAATATGACCAACCTGCTATTCGAAATAGGGCCGGCTTTCTTATCGCTGATGCCTATGTTAATTTACATCAGTATAGAAAAGCAATAGAAACATATAACTTAATTTTTGAAAAAACTAGATCAGTCCGTGAAAAAGCAAATGCACTTTATTATACAGCTGAAATATATCAAGAAAACCTAAAAGAAGTTGACTCCGCATTAATCTATTATGATTCTCTGATTACAAACTATAAATCGGGTATAAGCTATATGAATGCTCGTGCCGCTATCCCATATTGTTATATTCAGAAATCAAATTTGTCAAAAGCAAAAGAGCTGCTTTTAGCTCTTGAAAAAAAACGGCTGCAGGTTGATTTGAAAGAAAAGGTAGTTTTTTTACTTGCCCAAACTCTGTTTTTAGAAAACAATATTGATTCATGTAAAAAAGTGCTTTCAAAACTGCTTGTTGATTATCCTGTCGGATTTTATGTCAATGATGCTCTTAGTCTGCTTAAGATAATTCAAACCGGAACTGATACACCTCATGTATTAAAAGACTATGCTTTGGCATTACTGTTTGAAATTCAATACAATTCGGATTCAGCTATCATGATATTGGATAAAATAGCTTCAGATAAATCAAAAGTTCTTGCCGATTTTGCTCTTTATAAAATAACTAAAATGTCACTATTGAAAAATGACTCACTAAAAGCATTAGAGTATATTAATCAGATGGAAGAAAATTTTGCGGATTCTTATTACTTCCCATATTCTCTCAAACAAAAAGCGGATATTTTGTTTACTGATGAGAAAAAAGCAGATGAGGCATATAAAATATACCGTCAACTGCTTATAGAATTCCCTAACTATCCGTTTATTTCAGAAATTAGAAAAATTCTCAGAACTAGCTCGGAAAAGAAGGTCGATCAGAATTCTTAAAACTGATCAATTTTCTTTTTGGAAACTTCGAGATTTTTAACCTGTTGTTCTAGCCTGAAAATTCTTTTTTCAGAATGTTCCAGCTTCTTTTCTTTCATTTTCGTAGTAGTACGTATCAAAAGTGCCATAGAAATAAGCATAAACAGGACAGAATTCACTTTTCGGAAAATATCACCCATATTAAACAAAGAGTCTAAAAAGGCTAGAATTCCGAGGGCAAATAAAACGCCACACCATAGAAACATAAGTTACCTCAATGATTTAGGTTTATTTGAGAAAATAAAAACGTTGTGAATTATCCCAGATGTATTATATTTTCTCTTCAATTTCAAATAAATTTGAGTCATTTATATTTAAGTCGGTATAATGAGTAGCCGCTTTAGCAAGGAGAAATATATACTAATGAATTTGCCCGAAAATAAGTTTGATAAAACCAATGCTTTTATAGCTTTTGGTGTCTATCTGATAGCTTTTATTGTCTACGCTTTAACTGTTCAACCGACTTTTTCTTTTTGGGATTGCGGTGAATTTATCGCTTCTTCAGCAATTCTCGGAATTCCACACCCTCCCGGAACACCGTTATATATCCTTATCGGCCGTATAGCCTCGATGATTCCGTTTGTAGATGATGTCTCTCTACGAATTAACTATTTATCTGTCATATTTTCGGCAGCTACTGCTTTATTTAGCTATTTGCTGACTGTTCGGATAGTAAGATACTTTTTTGCTAAAGACGATAATTCTTCTTTGAATTCATTTATTATATATATCGGTGGTATTGCCGGAGCATTGTTTGTTGCTTTCTCTCAAACAAATTGGGCTAACTCGGTTGAAGCTGAAGTTTATGGTATGGGGCTGGCTTTATCTGTTATGCTGGTCTGGCTTTCACTTATCTATTTTGAACATAGAGGTTCAATTTCAGCGGCTAAAATTATGATTCTTGCTTTCTATATTGCTCTGCTCGGTGTAGGTGTTCATATGACTGTATTTTTGGTTGTTCCGGTTTGCTCTATTTTCTTCCTTCTTAAAAAAGAGGCTACCAATCGAGACTGGCTTGTTGTATGCGGTTTTCTTATAGTTGAACTTTTGCTTATTGTCTTCTTTTCAAATATGTCAAATGCCGACTCTGCCGGGACGTTATTCAAATTTATAAGTGGAGTTTTAGCTTTAGTAGTTGTTGCGATGATTTATAAAAAAATTAACTGGGCAATCCTAATTGCCATTGCTTCGGTTTCTACGGTAATGATGTCATTCCTGCTTTACTTTGAAGTTGTCATGATTACTATCCCGTTACTACTTATTTTAGGATATTTCTCTGAAAAAAATAAATGGTATCTGCAATGGAAAAATGCCTTGATGATTGTAATGATTGCACTCATCGGTGTTTCGGTTCATTTATATATTCCAATCCGATCAGAGTTAAATCCTCGTATTGATGAAAATAATCCATCCAGAGGATTTCCCGGTGACTGGACAACATTCATAAATTTCTTAGACCGTAAACAATATGGTCAGGTATCTATGGTTGACCGAATGTTTAATCGTCGTGGTGCTTGGGAAAACCAACTGGGTCGACATCCGCACATGGGTTTTTGGTCGTATTTTGAAGAACAATACTCTAAAGGCGGAAATAATTTTATCCCATTTTTGGCACTTGGGCTAATCGGTTTGATAGCAGCTATCAGAAAACGACTTGAGATTGGTTTGCCGTTTCTTACTTTGTTCTTGCTCTGTTCACTCGGGTTAGTGCTGTATATGAATTTTGCTGATGGCACTATGTATAATCCTCAGACCCAGGATGCTTATCTTGAAGTTCGAAATCGAGACTACTTCTTTACACCCGCATTTGTCTTTTTCGGGATAGCGATGGGTATAGGTCTGTCTACTATTATGCTATTTGTGAAAAATAAGCTAGCAGCAAGCGGTGAATCAAAGATGAAAATGGCGGTGTATGCTACCTCGTTGTTGGTTTTCTTACCGGTTGTTTCACTGGCACATAATTATCATACTAATGATCGCTCTAATAATTATATACCTTATTATTATGCGAAAAATTTATTAGATACCTGTGAGCAGAATGCAATTCTGTTTACATCCGGCGACAATGATACATTTCCTCTCTGGTGTTTACAGGAAACGTATGGCTATCGAAAAGATGTCGTTGTCGTAAACCTCTCGCTGCTAAATACCGATTGGTATATTGAGCAGATGAAAAACCGGTATGGTGTTCCTATCTCATTGACAGATGAACAGATATTATGGTATCAAAAAGATAGAGGTGACGGTTTTATGATATCTACCCCTAAAGAACCGTTTATTGATAAACCGCGAAAAAGAAGAGCGTACTTGACTCCGAGTATGTATGGAGGGCGGTTAGTAAAAGTACAGGATATGATGGTAGATGAAATAGTGATTGAGAATAAATGGAAACGTCCGATTTATTTTAGTTCTCCTCCATATGCCCAATCGCCATTAAATCTTAAAGACAGAGTTGCGGCACACGGCTTGTTATATAAACTTGAAAGAAATCCGGTCGAAAATCTTATAGATTCAGATATTGGGTTTGACAATTTCATGAACAAGTATACAATAAAAGGGTATGAAAATGCTGACGTATTTCGTGATGAAAATGCGACCGGGGTCTTTTTATCTGTCGGAGTCAACGGTGTCAGAATCTATGATGATTTGATTCGAAAAGGTGATACTACTCGGGCAATGCAAATCGCCGAAAAAGTTATAGAAGTATATCCTGAGTACTGGCAAACATATATTTTACTTGCTGATATTTATAAAAAACGAGGCGATTCTACTAAAGCTGAGGCGTTGTTGTATCAATTGCATGATACTTTAGAAATCTTCTTGGAAAGTAATCCTCAAAATATATTTTATAGACAAGATTTGGGATTAGCAAAACTACAGATAGCAAAGTTTAATGATGATCTTGCAATGAAAGACGAGGGGCTTAATCTTCTCTGGCAAGGTTTTAAAGAGAATCCGAACAGTAATTATGCATTCCGCAAACTAATAACAGCCTTATCGCAAAATGCTCGAGGAGCCGAAATGGTTGAAGCTGCGAAATTGTTCGGGGAATATAAAATAAACCGAAATGACCCAATCTATCAGCAGATAATGGGTGTCAGAGGCGGTCAATAAGTATATAAATGATATAAAATCACAAAACGGAGCTGTGTGAAAACATGGCTCCGTTTTTTTATAAGTATTTAGTCATAAAAAAACCCCGATAAAATCGGGGTTTTTAAAATTATATGCTAAAGTACTAATTAACTGTATGATTTAATAGCTTCTTCGCGAGAATCATAATGTTCGAAAACAGTAATCAAGCGAGTTATGGTCAGTATCGATTCAATTTTATCTATTTTGGCAAGCACTAATCTGCCGCCCGCATTTTTAATTGTAGTCAAAGCTGAAATCAACATGCCGAGTCCGACTGAGTTCATCCAATCAACAGCTCCTAAGTCAACGCAGATATTCTTTTTATTTAACTGAATATACTCATGGATTTTACCGTGAAACATTGTGGTTTCATCACCGCCCATGATTTTACCTGAGACTTCAATTATAACTACATCATTTTCTATAAAGTCTGTAAATTTCATTAGAAACACCTTATATTAGAAAGTTAATTTTTTCCGGTTAGACACTTTTCAGTATCTAAAATTACTATCTGAGCTTCAAAAAGCAAGCAATTTCTCTTATATAAACGGTTAGCACATAATTCTAAAAGTTACAGCAGAAAGTGCCGATAATCGTTTTATGAGAAAAATTATGCTGTTTCTATATATTATTTTTATGTCTCTAAGTTGTTCATCTCAAATGGAAATTATGAAAGTTGAATTAAAAACAGACAATCAGAGTTTTTCAAATGAAAATTTATCTGAATATTTGTTGAAAGCTTACAAGTTTTTTGAAGACGAAAAATATGATTCGGTTTTTACATACTGCCAAAAGTCGATTGATTTTAACCCTCCAAACTGGAAGCCTTATTTCTTATACGGCAAAACAGCTCGCAAAACAGGCAGGTATAAACTTGCGGCTGACTATTATTATAGAGCATTATCAAATTGCAAATCTAGCCGGGTAGACCGTGCTGAAATATATTTTGAACTTGGTGAAAATGAAAATATTCTCGGTAATCTAAAAACAGCAAAACAACATTATCTGATGGTAATACAATTGGATAACGGTTCTGAACTAGCCAAGACCGCATATAAAAATATACTGCTTCTGACAACAGTTGAATAATTTTTAACTGTATTTTTTCTATATTACATATCATATTAAAAAATGAATAAAGCCCCAACTTATGAATTATCCGATGATTTTTCAGACAAATTAGACCGTTTTGCATCTGAATTTATAAGCAACGGATTTAAAATGTTTGAAAAAGAATTTGCTCAAATTGATGCATTTGTAAAAAGTGCCAACGATGATTTATCAGAAAGGTCCGACCATCAACTTAGAAGGTCTGAAAAAGAAAGATACCTTCTTGAACTGCTTTCTTATAAAATATATGACCAATTGAACAAAGAGGATTTTAACAAACAGAAAAACACTTTAATAATTATGCCTGACTGTTTGTCTATCCATGAATATGAATGTCAAAAAGCTGAGGATGATCACGGAAGTATTTGTGAAAGTTGTCATCCTGATTGTTTGGCGGCAGAGATTACACAGCTAGCAGATGAATACGATATAAAGGTTTTATTTTCAAAACGAAAACTTTCTGAACAGCTGATATACCATGCTGACAAATTAGGAGATACTGCTGTTATCGGTGTTGCCTGTATCATGATGTTATCTGCAGGAATGAGAGTTGCTCGTGAACAGAATATCCCGGCTCGGGGAGTGCTTTTACATAATACCGGATGTGACCATTGGAACGACCAACCGTTTGCATCACATTTTTCTATTGATAGCCTTAAAGAAATCCTGAGAGAAAAATATGGAAAATAAAATAAAAATACTAACCGTTGATGACTATGATTAGATCATTCGTATTTGGGCTATATCCGGATTACAGTACAAACCGAAAGGGAGAGATTCAATAGCAATGATTTCCAAAGAGATGCAAAATGGTAATTGTTGTTATTTTGGATTGTACCAGGATGATACGATGATAGGTACCGCTATAGCAAACTATGACGGGCGACGGGGGTGGGTGAACAGAGTTGCCGTAGATCCTGATTGTAGAGCAAAAGGATATGCCGGAGTTTTAATTGCCGAGTGTAATAAGTTTTTAGAAAATTTAGGTGCGGTGGTTATATGTGCTTTAATTGAAGATATAAATTATCCGTCGATTACGACATTTAATAAAGCAGGTTTTACCGCAGAAAAAAAGTATATATATTTTACCAAGCGTCAATCCGATGAAGCCTGAGACTTGGCGGCATCTATTACATCCGCTAAAGGGACATTGTTTTTTTTAGCAGCTTCTTTACAATCTTCATACTCCGGATTTATCTGAACTATTTTTCCGTTTAGCAAAGAATACTTAACTGAGATATTTCCATATTGAGTTGAAACCTGTTTGGACTCTCTGACAAGTTTTACTCTTTTTATTTGCTGCACACGGAGACCGATTGTTGTTGTTTCGGTAAATAATTTTTCAATAACTTTTTCTTTTAATGAATTATCAACAAGTACAGATAATAAAACGGCCGGGCGTTGTTTTTTCATTATTGTCTGAGTCAGTCTGACATCCAAAACACCTAATGCAAAAAGCTGTTCGGAAAGATATTCGTATATCTGCGGATTCATATCGTCGATATTTGTTTCTATCTGTGTGATTTCATCTGTTTCATATTGTGATTGAAGAGAATCCTGACAGTTTCCTATTAAGACTCTCAGCATATTCGGAATTTCTAAATCCCGAGTACCGCATCCGTAGCCGATAGACTTAACTTCCATGTCCGGCATCGTTCCAAAAGATGTTGCCATAGTTTTTAAAATTGCTGCTCCTGTCGGAGTAGTGAGTTCTTTTTGAATACCTGTATTATATATCGGTATATCTTTTAAGAGTTCCATCGTTGCGGGAGCGGGTAAAGGCATTTTTCCGTGAGTACATGTAACAAATCCGGATCCGACATGGATTTTTGAAACAAATATTTGTTCTACTTTCAGATATTCAAAACAGATTATGGCTCCGACAATATCGACGATAGCATCCAAAGCACCTACTTCATGAAAATGTATTTTATCTTTTTTTTTGTTATGTATTTTTGCTTCTGCTTCTGCTAAGTTATGAAATATCTTGGACGCGTTTTCTTTTACGTAGTCAGACAAAGATGAATTAGAAATAATATCGTCAATGACAGGGAGAGTTCGATGGTGATGCTGTTCTTTTGTAGATACAACAACATGGCTGCCGCTGATATTATGTTTTAAAACTTTATTACATGTAACTTCAAACCCGTCAAGATTTAATTTTTGCAATTCCTGTTTAAGCGTTTCAATCGGTATTCCTGAATCAATGCAAGCACCTAAAATCATATCCCCGCTAACCCCGGCAAAACAATCAAAGTACATCGTTTTCATTATTTGAGACCTTGCAGGTTTATAACAGATGCCATATATCCCGCGCCAAATCCGTTATCTATATTAACAACGGCAATTCCGGGAGCTCAACTGTTTAACATAGACAGAAGTGCGGATAGTCCCTCGAAACTGGAACCATACCCGACCGATGTCGGCAGACCTATAACAGGACAAGCAACCAGACCGCTGACAACTGTCGCCAAGGCACCTTCCATGCCGGCAACAGCAATGATGACATTTGAGTTGTCTAATAGTTCTTTATTATCAAGCATGCGATGAATACCGGCAACACCGATATCAAAAATCCGTACTACTTTGTTTCCCATAGTTTCGGATGTAATAGCTGCCTCTTCGGCAACCGGTATGTCCGATGTTCCCCCGGTGACAACAGTAATAATTTTTTCCGTTTTTGGTTTTGGTGTTTCACCGATTTGTATTATACGGGCTTCTTTATGAAAAACAGCATCGGGGATTTCTTGCTTAACTGATATGTAAGTTTCAGCAGATGCCAAGGTGCCGATGATTAAATCATTTGTTTTAGTTAATGATTTAAAAATAGAAATAATTTGTCGGTCGGTTTTACCTTTACAGAAAATAACTTCAGGAAACCCGTTTCGTATCGATCTATGAGTATCGAGTTTTGCAAAGCCGATATCTTCGGTCGGGAAATTTTTAAAATTACGCATAGCATCATCGATAGAAATTTTTCCGTTTTGAATTCGTTCTAAGAGTTTTTTAAGGTTTTCTGTTTGCATATTGACCGAATTTTATTTTTTCAATACTTCGTTTAAAGAACCGGAACGAAATCCGTTACTGTCCAAAGATACATATTTATAGCCTAATGCTTTTATTTGATCAGTAATTTCAGAGTTGCTGTCAGCGGCTAAAAACAGACCAAAATCTTTTTTCGGTATTTCAATCCGTGCGATTTGTTCATGGTCGCGAACCCGTACTTCTTTGATACCGAGTGCTCGAATAATAATTTCTGCCTTATCAATACGCATCAGTTTTTCAAGAGTGATTTCAGAATTATACGGAACACGTGATGATAAACATGGCGAGGCAGCTTTGTCCCATGTATACAAGTTGTATTTTTTGGAAAGTATTCTGATATCATCTTTTGTCAGACGGCAATCTTTTAAGGGAGACTCAACACCAAGTTCTTGACCGGCAAGCATGCCGGGTCGGTAGTCGGTGATGTCATCAAAATTTGTCCCGTCTATAACAGTTTCTATTCTGTATTCGCTGCCTATTTTTTTCAATCTTGAAAAAAGTCCGCTTTTGCAATAGTAGCATCTGTTAGTCGGATTTGAAACAAACTTTGGGTTCTCAAGCTCATTGGTGTCGATTATTATATGCTCTACACCAAGCTCTAGGGCAAGTTTAGCTCCTAGTTCAATTTCGTCTTTAGGGCTGACAGAAGATTTCGATGAAACCGCCAAAACTTTTCCGGGTGTAAATTCAACCGCTAATCTTAACAGCAGGGTAGAGTCGACACCTCCTGAGAATGCGACCACAACGGACTGCCGTTTGATAAAGTATTGCTTGATAGTATCAAGCTTTTGGTCGAGTGTTTTTTCTTGTTCTATTTTTTGCATATTATTTTCAATTTTCTTGAAAGTATAATACTATAATAAGAGAGAAACTGCCACAGAAAAAGGAATGAATTATTGTTCGTATCTTTGTATAATTCATTCCTTTTTTGAGCTTGTTTCCTAGTTACGTATTATCAGTTTGTCAGCCAGAAATCACGAGGATACAAACGATAGACTGTCTGTTCTCCCTCTGTCTGTTTTATATATTTCTCTAACGATTCAAACTGTGGTTCCGGTCCTATCAAGAAAAAGTTACCTTCTTTACTTTCTGACAGAGGTTTACCGTATCCGATTAAAACCGACCCATAGGCATCTTCCATGCGGTTTTTAATAAGGCTGTAAAAGTTATCTTTTTGACGTGTTTTGAGAATATGTTGACGGTAACTTGTAACTTTTTCCGGTAATACTCCATCGGCAAAATCAGCAGCAATTGATTTGCCGCGTTGTTCGTACCGATTTGAAGCACGGGAAGAACCAAAAATTTGAGCTACGGTATAGTCGGCGAGGTCAGGGTTATCATCGGCGTTTTTAAGTAAATTGACTACAAACCGCATTGTCTCTGCGACATCGGGGCACCGTTCGGCATAATAGGCGGCTCTTCCGGTTTGCTCACTCATACGATAGCCGTTGCTATAGGCAAGACCGGCTGCCCATGTTTTCATAAACAGCCCATGAGGACCGTAACCGGCATAAAGTTTGCTTGAAAGAGTTTGTAAAAGAGCATCTTCCGACGTGTCAAATTTTTCGCTGTTTTTAGCGGAGAACATCAGAACGCCGTTGCGGGTACCGTTAAAAATAAGTCCGGCATATACAGGCTTTTCAGTCAATGACTCTCGAGATTTTAATCGTTCTACAATAGTATTCAAATTGCTGTATGATTGACGAACCGAGGGAGAACTGTTGTCTAATTTTGAAAGGAGTTTGTTGATTTTATCAATCGATGCATTCCTGTCAGTTTTGTTTGAGACCATATACATACGGGCGTTATCTCTTTTTGATAAAAGAGAAATTATATATTTCATCTCTGCCAAGGCTATTTCAGGTTTTTTCAAGAGATCGTTTTTAATCTCGGAACAAAGATAGATCCAATCATCAGCAAGATTCGCATCGGGTATATCTGCCAGAGTTGTTTTCAAACTATTTCTAATATCTTTGAAAATTTTAACAGGGTTCTCCGGTAGTTCGGCACTCTTAATTGATTGCTTGTTGTCAAGTAGTGTAAGAAGCTCCTCTCGGTTTTTTCCTTTACCACTGTTACGCAATAGATTGATTTTTGACTTGAGGGCTTGTTGTTCAGATTCAGAACCCGGATTGGTGAACATCCATTTTAATCGACTCAGGTGATGGGTCTCGGTCAGGAAACTATTAGTCGAAAGATAGAGTGGATTGTTTTGAAATCGATAAGCATTTGACGGATTCCGTACCCAGTTTTCTTCGGAACGTTTTACTCTGTTTCGATATGAAATTAAAGATTGGTCAATAACATCACTTATTCGGGATAAGTTATCAACGCTAAGATATGATGTAAACAGCGAAGCATCCATCCAGTCGATAGCATTATGAAGTTCTGTAAGGTTAGAACCGCGGCCGGATAAAATAAGTTCAATACGCCCTGTTTCTAATCCAAAATCATAGGACGCATTTAATCCGAGAACTTCATTTTTGAGACGGTCGGACATTTTATCATACGGAACAACTTCGCCGTCTTTTAAAACTCCAATAGAGGTCAGCATATCGGGAATCAACGGCGCATAGACAAGCAAAGATTCGGGAATAACATCAAGACGAAGAGCCAAAGCAACTGTTGATGATGACATGTTATCAAAGGTAGATGCGGTCATTTTGATATTGTCGAGGAGTTGTATCGTTTCATAATTCAGTTGGTCGTCAAGCGTTAATGGAGGGTTTGAAATAAAGCCGGGGAGCTTATTGTTTGAATTTATTTTCTCAAGTTCTGCTGTTTTGGCATCAAATTCTTCTTTATATTTTGCCAATGCGAGCTGGGTGTCATCAACTCCGTATTTTATTTTATATTCTTCAATGTAATTTGCCAACCGTTGTTCTTTGTCTGTTTTATTTTTTTCTAATATTGAACTGCTTGGAACAGTACCTATTGAGTATGGGTCGACTGTTAAAAATTTCCATCTGTCAATTCGTTCTGTCCATATATTGTTTGGTTTTGTAAGTTCAGTTTCTACAGATGTGTAAGTGTTTGCCATTACTAATGATTTTTTAAATGTCGGTTGCTTTTCTACATCTAAAAGTAATGAAACCCAACCGCCTGCAGAACCGCCCCTGAAACCAAACATCGGGGGAGAATTTAAGTAATCTTCAATCTGTTTTTTGTTCTGTACTAATCTGCTTTTCAGACGGTCATTAAATTCTATCAGTTCTGCAGAGCCGTCGGTAAAACTTTGTACTTTTTTTAGTTCATCAAGTATCATAGTTTTAATCGACTGCATTTTTTCAAGCGTGATAGCATCTTTGTTTATACCGCCGAAAACAAAATAGGGAGCGATATCTAAATCATTATCATACGTAGCAAAAATATAATTACCACCGATATCAATCTGTTTTGTTTCGGAGTTGATAAAAAGATTATAAAGATTAGATGTTTGTCCCGATGCGAATGTTTCTAAAAAGAGAGAAAACAACATTTCTTCTTTGTCGTCAAGTTGTAATAAGGGAGGCCAGGCATACATGATATACCCCGGGTCTTCTTCATTTTCGCTCGGATAATATGCCATTGTAGCAGTACCTATAGGAGCACTATTTGCGGGGGGAAGGTTCTGTACTTTTATTGACGGGTTGTTATTAGGGTCATCATACGTTTGGCAATTTTCCAGCATACTGTTCATCGTTGTCAGAAAAGATTCCAGTTCGACAGATGTCGGCATAGAAACTATTGAACCTAAGTTTGCAAGATGGTGTGTTTTTTTATGGAATGCCCACATATCTTTCGGTTCCATAGTACGCATCACATCGGGAGCCCCTCCTGAATTATTTACAAGCGGATGGTTCTCACCGTACATCAGTTTATTCATTGTTCCATAAGAGTAGTACCACGGTTTTTCAAAAGTACTGACCATTTCGGTGTAATAGGTTCCTTTTTCATCAATAGACAACTCTCCTGTTTCCGAATCGACGTTAACACCGATAAAACAAACTTCACGTCTTATCTCTTCATCGGTGAAATCGGGATGTAATAATGCCTGCAGTTTTGCCTCAAAAATTTTATAAAATGTATCACCGCCGGCTATAGTATTAAAATGATAACAGGTTCTTGTTTGAGCGGTGTAGGCGGTACTGTTTGAAAGAGCCATATCTTCCAGTGCGGCGACATAACGACCGCGGTTTCCTTTGCCAAGCAGGAGATGTTCACACGAATGAGGTTCACCTTTGCTTGAGGATGGCGGAGTCTTTACCCAGAAAAAAGCTTGAGGCACAGATTCTATTTGCAAGTAGTCGATAATAAACCCGAAACGGACAGAAACAAATCTTGCTCCCATCGGTTTACCGGCAGCGTTTTCATACAGACTGACTGTTTTAAATCCTTGAACAATTTGGTTTTCCTGTAAGTTATCAAGCTTCACCGATGCAGTAACAGTTGCTGCGAGTAGAAAAAACGTAAAGATGATTAGTGTGATTTTTTTTGTTAGCATAATTGAGAGTCCTTATAAGTAATTAATACTATCTATCATACAGCACCGTTACTCTCTTGACAACAGATTTTGAAAAATACTTGAAAATTATTATTTGATTAACTTTAGCAACCACTTAAGTATAGGTAGACAAATAGCTTATAAGCGGAATAATAATGTCTGTGGAATATATTCTCGTAAATTATATCTGATTAGTAATAAGAGTTTTATTTTGCCGAATCTGTTTTAAACAGATTGACCGTAACAGTTGCTAAATCGGAATTTGGAAATTTTCTTATCATCTTTTTAGCAGGAATCAACCGAGCCTCTGCCATGATTTTATTAAAAACATCTACCTCAACAATGTATTGATCAGAATATCCGTGTGTAGCATCATAGGCAGTTGCCGCCGTTCTTCCTAAATTCTCTGCTACATGAGTAGGGTCTACAGTATGGAGTTCGATGACAAGCAGACCAAATTGTTTCACATACGGTTCCCAGTTTTTAAGATGCTCAAGAAGAGAATCTTCTACAAGATTATTGTTAATCCTGTTGCCTTCAAATGCATAAGCACCGGTGGACTGACTAATTCTTGATTTGTTGATATCTTTCGGTTCTTTCCAAATCCTGTTATGGTCAAGAAAAGTTCTTACATTCAGAAGTTCTTTTAAGTCGATGTTATAACTATCTTTTAAATCTTTAGCCAGTAAATCAGGTTTTCCGATATCACCCCATACAACTTTTGCCCAAATATCAGCTTGGATAAGATTAGCTTTAGAAATTTTTAATGCTTCTTCATTGTAATCGGCACCGATAAGAATCAAAGGATGTTCGTCCAACATTTTACCTCTGACGGTTTGTTTTTCAATAACATTAAATAGATGCTGTAAAAAAGCACCGTTACCGCAACCCATATCCAAAATACCTTTCGGCTGTTCATCAATCGGTTTGTTAAATAGCTCAATAATTATCTCATCAACAACTTTAAAATATGCTGCGTGGGCACCACCTGACCCCCAAACATTCATCTGTCTGTCGACATGACCTTCTCGGTTTCCGTCACCTGCATCTTTGGCAGCTTTCGGGTTTCCGAATATAAGTTCATCTAATTTTCTCAATGTAGGGATATAAGAAACAGTCACACCATAGGCAGATGCACGACGAGCGTAGAAAAGACCTTTTTTGGTAAATTGATAGGTTCCGTTTTCTTTGGTGAACCATTCAAGATGAACAAAAAAATCAAGCAGCCTGCCGAAACTGTCAGCATCTTCGTGAAATTCTTCAGGTTTAAAACTTGCCTGCATAAAATACTTATGAAACATCCCGGACATTCCTAAGTACACTGATGTAGGACCTACTATAATTCCTTCAACATGTTTTAATATTTGCTGTTGTATTTTCGTTGCCGTTTCGTCGGAAGATATTTCTAAACCGTAATTATTTTTAAACTTATTGAATATCTTTTCAAGTACAAGAAACGGTTCAATCTCAAATTTTCTTGTATGATATTTTTCAGAAAACTTAAGTAAATGCATAACATCTTTATATATATGAAAATTTTTAAAGGCAACTTCAGATGAGTCGTTTATTTTGTAACTAATTTTGTCATTTTTATTATCTATATTTTGAATAAGTCAGCCCTGCGAACATAAAACTCGTAAAGCTACATTTAAATATCCCTCGTTAGCATTAAATTGTTTTGTCAAATCCTACAGAGAGCATTCGTTTTTTTTAAGTAAATAATCTGTAACACCTTTTTCATATAGCGTATAAGCCGATGGAGCGGTAACTATACCCTCTAAATGTCTGAATAAATCAGACCGTAATTTTGATTGTTCTTGTTTTGATATCATTGTTATTATGTCGTCAAATTAAAATAATACTCAATATCTTCCAACAAATTTACTTACTCATCCCACGGCAAGCGTTGGGCACCCGCGCCTTAAAAGTTAGTAGCTGGGTATCCAAACCCCTTGGGGTTGGTTTCCATTCAAAATTATCAATTTTAAAACTTAATTTCTTTATATCTCATTGGTATTTAAATCTTTTGTTTTAGTGTAATTCATGTTTACTAATCTCTTTTAATTAAGTTCTGACTATTATATCGGAAGATTTGGATAAAAGTTGATAGTTTTGAACATTTTTATTAAAGAATGATTGATTGTATAATTGTTACTTATAGTGTCACATTGTAGAAAATTGTGTGTAAATTTTGACTAAAACTGCTAAAATCATAAACTTGAAGATTCTTTATTCAAATTAACATAATCAATGGAAAAAAATTACTAGTACCCTAGAAATGGTTTTCTTAATTTATATGAAAATTTCTTATAGTGTATTTTTTATTTACCATAAATTATAAAATACTTTTTAAGATTTCTCCTGCTGTCCTTTGAATCCGGAACTATATAATTCACTTTTCTTAATTGCCATTATTGTTTCCCATTTTCAGATAATAAGTATACTTGATGCGATTTTATAAACATTCTTAATCCTTACAAAATGTGATAGACTAGATTATACTATCTGTTATTAGACTAATCAATCATTTTCACTTTATCCCAACTAGGTTCATTGACTTTTTCAAATGCTCTTTATAGGTGTGTGAGTAAATGCGAGTCGTTTTTTCATCCTCATGACCTAAAATTTCTCCTACTGTTGCTCTATCTACTCCTTTAATCTGCATGAGAGAACTAAATGTGTGCCTTAAATCATGAACACGAGTAAAGTGTTTTAATCCCGCATTCTCTGAAATTCTTAGAAGAGCATTTCGAAGCATATCAGTTGTGAATTGATTTCCTTCAATCGACTTAAATATATATCCGTTTCGTTCTTTGATCCTGTTTAAAACTGAAAGAGCAACAACATTGAGATAGAACTCTCTCTCGTATGTTTTAGGAGTCCAACCAGCTTTTGCTTGAATCTTTATAGTACCATGTTTGAGATCAACATCGTCCCAAGTAAGGTTACATAATTCTCCTGAGCGAAGTCCAGTGTTGAGTAAAAATTGAAAAACTTTTAAATAAGACTTATACCGAGAATTTTCTTTTGCCATATCTCTAATTGTTTTAAGAAATAATTTACATGCTTGAGGGGTTAGAATAATAGGTTCTCTTTTACCTTTGGGTTTTAATTTTTTAACTCTCTTCGTAGGTACAACAGAAATATATTCTCGGTCTTTCGCCCAAATGAAAGCACTTCTTAGAACACTTAGTTCATAATTTACAGTTTGAGGTTTAGGAAGAATCTTTTTTTTATGAGTGCCATTTTTGTCACCATCTGTTGCTGTTTTTAATTCAAGAGATTTAAGTCGCTTTTGTTGGTAGGATTCCATTGTCTCAGTCTTTATTTGAGAGAGATAGCGAATGTTAGGATTAAACATTTTAATAAAAGTAAGGAATGTGTTGATAATTGAAATATATCTCTTAGCTGTGTTTGTCGATGTATGTAGTTTAATATGCTCTGAATATTTTTCAAAGAAATCATCAACTCTCATGTCCTTAGCATTGAACCCTAATTTTTCTAAGAGCTGAGAATTCTCCAAAGAGTCAACTTGTTTCTTTAAGGCAACTGCGTTTTGTTTTGTGCCTGCTTTTAGCCATTTGTGCTTGCCATGAACAGAAACCACAACATAGAAAGTTTTTTTGCCTGTTTTACCTGATTTTGATTGAATACTTGCCATATATACCTACTTAAAATAGATTAAAGTAGTTAGAAATTCATTAGAAATATACAATAACGGCGAGGTGATTGTCAATAACTTATTGATATGTAAGGGATTTAATTGTTAGAACTTTTTAAAGCGGAGAGGCAGGGATTCTCCACAGGCTGTTTTCCTAACATCTTCCATAACAACAAAATACGAGACAAGGCATTGAAAGTCAACAAATTAGGTTTTTGATTGTTTGGGAAGGATTTTGATGTTTTTTGATTGTTTTTGAATGCAACTTGGCAGAAATTTGGCAGAAACAAAGTGGACTAAGTTTTATAGTATTAATTTAAAATATTGGAATTTGTGTAAGATTGAGTTAAGAACGATAAGTTAGTAGAACTAGAATGAAGTTCGCTATTAGAAT
>JAJRXM010000014.1 GCA_024276275.1 Candidatus Zixiibacteriota bacterium | reverse complement strand
GCTTTGCGACCGTTCTCTGTTACTAAACGAACAGCTTCTATCTTAAATTGACGGTCATATTTACGTCTGCGTGTCATTTGGACACCTCCTATTACGGAATATACTTCTTAACTTGATGTCCGTCAATTCGGGGGAGGGTTATTATTACCTTGTAAATATTGCACATGATAATAATTTTTTTTGAGTTCTTTCGTATGATCAATTTCATAGTCACCTGTTATAAAAGCTAGTCCTATAATACCAATTGTACCTAAGAGATAACCGATTGAAATAATAAAACTCCCCAGAGTTATTGTAATAATTTTAAGTAAGGGTTGTTTTAAGAAAAGTGATGAAAAAACAATGTAGCAATAAGAAAAATATGTGAAACATATAATCACCCAATCAGCGATATTTCCAGTAAATGACAAAGGTGACCAAGTCAGAATTAAAGTAAATGATAAAAACCAGAGATTTATGAGAAAGAATCTTTTGTTATTATAGTTCTCTTTTTTTGACAGATTCCAACAAAGTATGAAAGCGATGATTGGGGATAAAAGTAATGTTCCCCAAGTTAAGTAGAAAAGAAACTCCATAGTACTCCGATTTTTTTAATAACGAAAAATACTTTTATAAATTTAATACATTATTTTTTATTTTTCGATGCAGCAAATATCGATTAAACTGTAAAGATTGGATGAAACAATCAAATGGCACTTATTAGTTATTTTAATACTTCTCGAAGAGTATATTATACTAAAAACCCCGGACAAACTGGGGTTTTTAGTAATAAATCTTTATTAGTGGTCCTGTTTACATCCACTAACACTACTGTGGGGAATCCCTCGCATCTATATTCTTTATTTGTCGAGTTGTCGAAATCTTACAAATTTATTTTCTAATAATAATTAGTAATGAACAGGTATATATATAATTCTTAATTCTTTCAAATTCCATACACGTTCGCCGCTTCAAATTATCATTTAGCTGTATATCTGAGGAACTAGTTATAAAGCGAGAAACAGCATGCACAAAATCACTACAAAAAATATGAGCAAAAATGGCTTAAAGCCATTTATTGAAACAAAGCCATTTCGCTGTATTTGTATGTGTGTGGGTATGTTATGGTGAAAAAACAACGAAAAAAGTGCCTTGAAAAACTTTTTTATATTGGGAACGAACCCATTTTGAGAATTAATAATTCAGCCTTCAGGCTGTTTTATATGTGACTGAACCCATTTGAATTAGCAATAAAATGTCTAAATTTGTTTTGTAGAGGCGTTACAAGTAACGCCCCTACGAGTTTAATAATTTATAAAATAGGCTAAGCCGCTACCCTAAGAATGGGTATTTGTAATCGTGTGGCGGGATAAAGTTTTCCTTAATCGAACGTGGCGATGCCCAACGAAGCATATTTTGTATACCGCCTGCTTTATCATTGGTACCCGATGCACGACCGCCGCCAAACGGTTGTTGTCCGACAACTGCACCGGTCGGTTTATCATTGATATAGAAATTACCGGCCGCATGACGAAGTGTCCGTTCGGCAAGTTCGACAGCCTTTCTATCAACAGCAAAAATAGCACCTGTTAATGCATACGGTGATGTTTTGTCTAAGATATGTAATGTTTTGGCATATTCGTTGTCATCATAGACATATATACAAACAACCGGTCCAAAAATTTCTTCTTCCATCAAACGAAAGTTAGGATTAGTTGTTACAACGATTGTCGGTTCAATAAAGTATCCTTTGGATTTATCGTATTTACCGCCTGAGATAATTTCGGCATCATCGGCATTTTTAGCATAGTCGATAAACTCGGTGATAGTATCAAATGCGGATTCATCAATTACGGCATTGACAAAATTAGAGAAATCTTCAGGGTCGCCCATTTTGAGTTCATTGGTCATAGTGACTAAATCTTCTTTGATAATTGACCAGACTGATTGTGGAATATAACACCTTGATGATGCTGAGCATTTTTGACCTTGAAATTCAAATGAACCTCGAACGATTGCAACAGTAAGAGCTTTTTGGTCACATGATTTGTGAGCCATGATAAAATCTTTACCGCCTGTTTCACCGACAATACGGGGATATGCTTTGTAATTGGCAATGTTCGTTCCGACAGTTTTCCACATGTTTTGAAATACTGCTGTTGAACCGGTAAAATGAATACCTGCCAGATTTTCATTTTTCAGAACTGTGTCACCGATAGCAGCACCGCGAGCGAATATCATATTGATAACACCGGCAGGAAGTCCGGCATCACGAAAGATATTCATGAGAATATGCGAGGTATAGGCAGCAGTAGAGGCAGGTTTCCAAACAGCGACATTGCCAAGCATTGCCGGAGCAGAAGGAAGGTTGCCGTTGATAGAGATAAAATTGAACGGTGATACAGCAAAAATAAATCCTTCAAGCGGACGATGATCTGTTCTGTCCCAAATCCCGGGAGCATTACCCGGTTGGTTATGATAGATTTCCTGCATATAGTAGGCGTTAAAGCGGAAAAAATCGACTAATTCACAGACAGCATCAATTTCAGCTTGATAAATGTTTTTAGAATGGGCAAGCATAGTTGCGGCATTCATATGATGGCGGTACGGACCGGCAAGAAGGTCGGCAGCTTTTAAAAATATAGCGGCACGGTGTTCCCATGGAGTCGATTCCCATCCATCTTGTGCTTGCAAAGCAGCATCGACAGCTTTTTGTACCTCTGCTTCACCGCCTTGGTAATAAAAACCGAGTTTCAGTTTGAGGTTGTGGGGAGCAAAAATATCAACTCTTGTATCGGTTTTTACTTCTTCTCCGTCGATAAACATCGGAATTTCAACCGGGTTATCTTTTAATTTTTTAAGTTCAATCTCAAGTGCTGCTCGATCTGTTGAACCGGGAGCATAGTCGAGAATCGGTTCGTTTTTTGGCATCGGGACTTTAAAAATTCCCATCATGACCTCCTAAAATGGGCGTTGAACGCCATATATGTTTATATTTTCACACACTATCTAAAAAAGTTACGGCAGTAAATGTAATAGAAAATAGAAAAGTGGCAAGAGTTTTTCGTTCAGAGTTCGCAAACAATTAAAAAAATACTGTAAATTCAATGTTTTATTGAATGCGAGCTAAATATTTTAGAATGTGAGCCGAATAAGAAATAAGAAAATGATAACATGGATGTGAAAAAAACTCTATAGGAATGGAGCTTTTTTGAATTTACAAATAAAAAACGACCCCAACGGGAGTCGAACCCGTGTCGCCGCCGTGAAAGGGCGGTGTCCTAGGCCTCTAGACGATGGGGTCATATATAGCAATTGCTTTGGGGCTTTATTATACTCTTTTTTCAGACCCTGTCAAGATAATTCATACTTTCACAGAAATTTTAATACGATAATCGGCTTAAAAACTCAGATTTTCTTGCTTTTATCAAATTTTCCCAATCAAATATTGATTTTTTCCTTAAAATTATTCTCGAAATTGAGAAAAATAAACTATTTATTTTATACATCGCAGAGAACTAAAATTTTCAACAGAATAAAAAAAGACAAATTTATGTATATTATTGTCATTAAAGGAATTTAACATAGTTTTTTAGTTGACAGATTGAAAAAAAAAACCAATTTTTTAAACAGGAAATTAAGCCAGAAATTTATAATAAAACTTAAGGAAATAGGAGACCTTATTTGAAAAAACTTTTAATGGATTTATTTTTTTAACCTCACCAACTGACACTCAATAATAAATATAAGGAGTTATTGAAGCATGAAGCTAAAACTGTTCAGTGTCATCTGCATTCTACTGTTGTTATTCACAGCATCAGTTTTTTCCGCAACTACCGGGAAAATAACTGGTGTTATAACGGATGCTGATAATCAGCAACCGTTGATAGGTGTCTCAGTAGCAATACAGGGTACCTCTATGGGTGCTATTACCGACGTCGATGGTCGGTATATTATTCTTAATGTTCCTGTTGGAACATATACTGTTAAATTTAGTGCTATTGGATATCAGGCTGTGGAAATTACACAAATTGATGTACATGCCGATTTAGCAACATTTCAAAATCGGAGTTTAAGTTCTACTGTAACAGATATTGATAAAACAATTTCTGTTGTAGCGGACAATCCGATGATTATCAAAGATAAAACTACAACAATCAATATTGTAAAAGCGGAAGAAATTCTTGCTCTTCCTACAAGAGGTTTTGAACAAATTATCGGTTTACAAAACTCTGTAGTTAGAATGAATTCCAATGCTGATATTGCCCAACGTGGTGGAGCTGCTCAAAAAGCAGACGGACCTTCAATCAATATCCGTGGTGGTCGTCCATCTGAAGTAGCTTATTACATTGATGGTATTTCACAGCAGGATCCTTTAACGGGTCTTTCAACAGCCAATCTTTCAAATAATGCTATTGCAGAAGTATCTATTCAGTCGGGAGCATTTTCTGCTGAATACGGTAATGTTATGTCCGGAATTGTTAATGTTGTTACTAAGTCCGGAGGTGAAAATTATGAAGGTACTGTTGAAGTTGTGACTGACAACTTTGCCTCTGGAGCCAAAAAAGTATATGATCATAATTACTATACTGCGGATGTTTCAGGACCTCTTCCCGGATTAGAAAACGGATATTTCTATGTTTCCGGAGGTCGTACATATCTACAAGATCGTACACCGTCTCCGATTACCGAAGAAATTTTCGGAAAGTTTGGAGTACCAAATGAAAACGGTAATGTTTTACCGAATAATGCTCTTTCTCGTTGGCAGTACCAAGGTAAATTGACTTATGATTTTTCTCCAAATATAAAATTTACTTTAAACGGTAACGGTTCTGTTGATAATTGGCAGAGCTATCGTCATAATTATAATAATCCAACTGATCCAACTCAAATTACGCATACTCCTCGTACGGAAGATAAAAACTTAGCTTTCAAAGGTCAGGTAACTCATACACTAGATGCCAATAATTTTTATAATTTAGCTGTTTCGTATTTTGTCACTGAACGGTTTACGGGTGACGGTGTATTAGGGGAAAATTTAAGTGCGTATGCAAGAGATTTTGTTGCTCCTGAATGGGATCAATATGAATTATTCCGTGAAAGAAATGTTGATGGCGAAGAAGCATATTATGGTGGTTTTATGAGAAAAAAATCTTCTCATATTGCTTTGAAAGGTGATTTTACTTCTCAAGTAAATATTGCCAATACCGTTAAATTTGGTTTTGAATTTTCAAAACATAAATTAAGATTGTTTAGCCATACAGGCGCATCAATTGATATTAATAATCTTGCTAATAGGTCATTATATCGAAACCGTTATGGTTATGATTCTTTGGGAGTCGAATCCGATAACGAAAGTTACAAAAACAATACAAAAGAACCTGTTCTCCTTGGTATATATATTCAAGATAGATTTGATTGGCGTGGTTTGATTATTAATGCCGGTCTTCGTTTTGACTATTTTGATTATAAAGCCTTAAGGTTTAAAAACTTTAATAATCCATTTGATCCTGATTCAGTAAATATTGTTGATAGAGAACTTGATCCGGAAGATCTGGAACCTAGCAAGAAGTATTACAGAGTTTCTCCTCGCTTTGGTATTTCATTCCCGATTTCAGATAAAACCCAGATGCATATCAACTATGGTAAATTTATCCAAAGACCTGATTTACAAAATCTGTATGTTGGATATGATTTCTTTGAAGCACGTACGAGTGCCGGTTTTTTCTCGGTGTTCTCATCTCCAAACTTAGAACCTGAAAAATCGACACAATATGAAGTAGGTATTAATCATCAACTAGGAGAATTTACTGCTTTTGAAATTACGGCTTATTACAAAGATGTACAGGATCTAACTCAAGGAGCTATTATTCAACCGGCTAGACCGACAACATATAATATCTTCTCTAATGTTGATTATGGTACTATAAAAGGTGTTGATATCGGTTTTACTATGAGACGCAACAAGAATATTAGTGCAAGTATAAAATATGGATTAAGCTTTGCCTCAGGTACCGGTTCCTATTCCGGAACTAATAGAAATATCTTATGGAAAAACACAAGTGGTATTCCTAAAACAACTAATCCACTTGACTATGACCAACGGCATACTATCATTGCCAATGTTGATATTCGTTCACGTGACGGCGAAGGACCAACAATTGGAGGTATTAAACCTTTTGAAAATGTAGGATTCAACGCATTAATTCAATTAGGTTCCGGTACACCGTATACCCCAATGATTCCGTATGATGCCGTTACTGCTATTTCTGTAAATCAATTTCCAAGAGGTGGTATTAACACCGCTAACCTTCCTTGGCAAGCTTCTGTAGATATTAAAATTGACAAAACTATTACTATATCTGATAAGTATAAAATCGTTCCTTATTTCTGGGTACGAAATCTCTTAGATAGAAAAAATATTGTTGCAGTATATGAAGGTACCGGACAAGCAAATTCTACCGGGTTCATCAATACTGATGCAGGCCAACAAAATGTTTTAGCTGATGGTCAAGATTATTTAGACAAATATAGTTTCCTTGAAAACAACCCAAAGAATTATGGTACACCACGTATGATATTCTTTGGCTTGAGAGTATCATTTTAGAAAGATATGAGGGATAGACAATGAAAAATAAATTATTAGTTAGTATGCTGGTTTTCCTATTTGCTCTGCCGCTTATTGCAGCACCGCCGCAAAATGGGAAAATCAGAAGTGGCGGGAATTCGTTAACCATTGATAACACGACTCTTATCGATGTTAATAGAATTTTGATGTTTGTAACAAACCATGGTAATTTTGGACGTGATTTAGGCGGTACATTTGGTTATGATTACGGTACATGGTATCCATATACCGGCAATCTAGATGATTATTATAATAACACTATTTTTGCTAGTTTCTCTCCAAACTATGCATCCGGTTTATGGGTTGGTGGTACCGATTCAGTTAACGGAGATACATTGGTAACAATTTCTGAATATAGTTCAGAGTTTGTACCCGGACCTATGTCCGGTGGAACATTTATGCCGGACGATGTAAACTTTAGAGTTTATAAACTCTATAAAGATTCTACCGGGGTAAATGCTAATCAGGATTATAATGATTACATGATGTATGCAGTTCCGAATCAAGGAGCGCCGACTCGGATAGATACTACGTTTGATACTGATGGTGTAACAGTATTATCTGTTGATACTGTAGCGGACATAATTGGTGACCAATTTTTATGGTCTGTCTACAATGATGCCGATGCAGCACAACATTCTAATATGGGTTCTGCTCCGATAGGTATAGAAGTGAAACAGTCAGTTTTTGGATGGAAATCTGATGATCCTTTAGGTGATATTGTCTATATGAGATATCGTATTTATAACAAAGGTTCAAAAGTAATTGAAAACTGTAACTTCTCAATTTGGTGTGATCCTGATTTAGGTGATGCAGGTGATGATTTTGTTGGCTGTGATACCTTAGAAGGATTAGGTTTTGTTTGGAATGATAATGTTACCGATCAAAACTATTCCGGTCAGCCGGTTCCAAGTATGGGGTTTGATTTCTTACAAGGACCATTAGTTCCCCGTACTACAGCAACTGCTGATTTACCGGATGGAAAAATGTGGGGAAATACTTATGCTGATTCTGTAAATCTTGGGATGGAATCATTTAATAAATATATTAATGGTACTGACCCTGATAATGCAATTGAAGCATATAACTTTATGAACGGTTTAAACAAAACCGGTCAAGCATATACCTATAACGGACAGGTTTTAAATTATGTGCTTTCAGGTGACCCTGTAACCGGTCAAGGTGATATTGATATAGCTTCATCTGATCGTCGTTGGATGCAGACTACCGGTCCATTGACTTTCCGACCGGGTGATTCAACAGAAATCTATGTAGCAATGGTTTTGGGTCAAGCTGTAGATAATAAAGTATCTATATCATTGATGCGATTCCATGATCGCTTTGCACAGCTTACATATGATAATGATTGGGTAACTATTGATGGTCCTGTTGCTCCTGTGTTAAATAAATTTATTGATGAGAATTCAGTTACTATCGCATGGGGTGATACGTCAGAAGTTAATCATGGTTCATATCCGTTCGAGGGATATACTGTGTATCAAGGTGAAGACAAAACCGGTCCTTGGAAAAAAATTATCACTTATGATTTTGATAATACAACTGAAGATGTATTTGATGAAATTTTCAACCCATTGACAGCTTCATTTGAATTTGTCAAAGTCGTTGATGGTGATAATAACGGTTTAAAACGCTCCATAACAATTACTGATGATGTAATTAATGGAGGTAAGCTTCGTAATCTAACTGAATACCATTATAAAGTTGAAGCATATACTGTTGATAATAACGCACCTAATGGACTCAGAGTACAAAGAGCTTCTACAAATATTTCGTTGACTCCTCAAATGATTGTTCCTGATATTACACATGAATATGATGCCGAGGAGACAATACCTGTAACTCATCCTTCAGGTGTTTCGGATGGTATTATTACTGCTATAGTAATTAATCCGGATTCTTTAACCGGTAATACATATCAGGTGGTGTTTTATGATACTATCGGTATTGTAATTGATACAGTAATTGCTGATCCAATCAATAATCCACTCGATACAACATTTACATCTATCGATATTGCCTGGCATTTACTGAATGTAACTACAGGTGATACAGTACTTGCTTGGCAGACAAACCAAACAGGTTCTGATGATTACCCTATCGTAAACGGCTTTCAAATAAAAGTAGCCGGTCCGGCGTTAGGGTTTAAATCATTCCAAGTTGTTGCAAACGGTGCAGGAGTTGTTGATCCACCGGTAGCAGGTGCCTTTGACTTCCGTGATTTCCCGACTCCGGGTGGAACAAATCCTCCGGATGAACAACAAGTTGGCGACGGTCACTGGGCATTCCATACAGGCGATAACGGTGGTTCAAGTGGTGGTGGAACTCGTGGACCTTACCAAGCGTTCTTAGATCGAACATTCCGTGGCGACCAAGCTCGTATTGATCGTTTAGGTATTTATGATTGGGAAATGAGATTTACCGGTTCTAATAGTAACCCGGGTGTAAACGGTGGGTATGTATTGGAAGCATTTACTTCCGGTATGGCATACTGGGCTCCATTTGAATTGTGGAGAATCGGTATCGGAACTCCTGATGACCCATCAGATGATTTACGGTTGATACCGTGGATATTTGGTGATGGTGGAGACTCGCTTTACTATATGTCTTCATGGGGTTCAGATGCTAACGGTAACTGTGGTCCGGGTGGATGTGAACACTCCGCATCAGGTGCTGACAATGACCCATATACCGATTGGATATATTGGGCTATTCCGGCAGACGGTTCAGGTAATTTAGCTGTAACTGGTGGTGATTCAGCATATATGGTATTTGAAAATGCTGCTATTGCTGACCCTACTATGGCAACCTGGGCATATAATGAAATGCGTGTTATGGATCGTACTGTTTTAATTAACTGGAACGGTGATACAACTAGCACTTCTACCGGAGGTGCGACAGTACCTTCTGGTTATAATCAGGATCTTCCTGAACAAGGTACAGTTTTTAGATTATTAACCGGCAAACCAAACTCTCCATCAGATGTCTTCTCATTTACAACATCTGCTCCGGGTCAGCTTCTTAATAAGAATGAAAGTGTGCTGGATAAAATTACAACCGTACCTAATCCGTTCTATCTGTTTAACAGCTATTCAAGCCAACCGGGTGCTGCTATTTTGAAATTCCATCACTTACCTACTTTGTGTACTATTTCAATTTATAATTTGGCAGGTGAGCTAATTAAAACTATAGAAAAAAATGATGCCTCTACAGCAATAGCCGATTGGGATGTATTGACAGAAAACGGTCTTCCGGTAGCGTCCGGAATTTACGTTTATGTTGTTGATGCTCCGGGGTATGGTCAAAAAGTTGGTAAGATGGCAATTTTTGTTGAACAAGAAGTTCTGAAAATTTACTAACATTAGGAGATACAAATAATGAAATATAAAATTGTGATATTGTTGCTCGTTCTCCTCGTGTTAGGCCTTTCTACGGCTTACGCAGGAAACGAAGCTAGAGTTGGTACCGCCGGTGCCCTTGAATTAAACATACCATACGGTTCACGTGGTTCCGCTATGGGGGGTGCTGTGCTTTCCACAGTAACCGGTGTTGAATCAATGTACTGGAATCCGGCTGGTTTGGGTTCTTTAGAAGGTACAGAAGTAATGTTTACTCATATCCCTTACTTTGCTGATATCGACGTAAACTATGTTGGTCTCGCTAGTGTTGTTGAAGGATTTGGTACAATCGGTTTTGGTGCTAAGGTTGTACAAATCGGTGATATGAAAGAAACGACAGAAGAGTTTCCGGATGGTACCGGAAAAATATTCTCTCCAACACTTTCAGTTTTTAATGTGTCATACGCAAAAGTTTTGAATGCTAATGTACAGTTTGGTATAAACGCAAAGTTTATTCATGAAAACGTACTGAATGTTCAAGCTACCGGTGCGGCATTTGATTTTGGATTTGTTTATAATCCAAGGTGGAACGGCTTAGCCTTAGGTATTGTCATTAAAAACTATGGTACTGAAATGCAGTATACAGGGATTGGATTTGATAGAGAAGTCAATAACCGTCCTTTAAGTGCTAATTCTGCCAAGTTTGAACTTCCAAGTTCTTTTAACTTTGGAGTTTCTTACGACATTATGAATGAAGACTTAAATTATGCTTCATTTTCAGGTACTTTCCAATCCAACAACTTCTCGCAAGATGTTTGGAATGGTGGAATAGAATATGTGTATGATGGTAAATACTCTCTTAGAGGTGGATATAATTATTCTGATAGATCGCAATATATCTATGGAGCATCTTTTGGTGCCGGAGTTAAAATCCCAGTAGGAGATATGGACCTGAGTTTGGAATATACATGGACTCAGACCGATGTATTTGATAATAATCAGTATTTTACTTTTAAAGCTAATTTCTAAAAGTAAAATTACGATATATATAAGACCGGGTACTTTTAATAAGTATCCGGTTTTTATTAATTATAACTGTTATGTTTAACCTGGTGAGAAATTATTAAAAAGGAAAATTGTGCATACAGACGAGACGATTACTAAAAGCATTATATCTATATTAGAAGAAGTCGGTAAAATTGAAGGTGAGATACCTAAAGAAAGCGATATTTATGCCGAATTAGGTGTTGAATCGGTTAATTCGATTTCTATCTTGTTAGCTCTCGAAAAAAAATTTGATATTACCATTGATGATAATGAATTTATCCAAGCGAGAACATTGACCAAACTTGTAGATCTTGTCAGGACATAACAATGACTCAATTTTCAATTTCTTTTTCTTAAAAATTACCCGAAGATATTTGTAAAGAAATCGCAAAAAGAGCCTGTTATTGTGACTCTCAAATACAATCTTCTCTTTTTGATATACCGACAAAATCACTAATTATCGAAATTCAACTACCTGAAAATCTTGAACTAATTAAGAAAAAAGTTGAACAACTAATTGATAAAATGCAAAGTGAGCGGTTGGTTGTACAACCTAAAGTAATAAAACAAAGAGTTCGAGAAAATAATTCCTTTTTCCCCGACGTATATGAAATGCTCTGTAAAAAGGGCGATGTATACAAAGAAGGTACCGGAGTTATTGCCAAGGGTGGCGAATTTTTAGCCTTACTACAGGCATTTGATTTATTTTTTGAAAAACTAGGTATCTTAAAATATGAAGCTCCACCTCGAACCTATAATACACTCATACCGACCGATTGGTTAAGAAGAGCCGGCTATTTTACATCGTGTGCACATTCATTGACATTTGCCTTTCATCTTGTCGAAGATTTAGATCGTTTAAATGCCTTTGCTGATCGTCACAGCAGTAACAAAGCGCTGCATTTAGAATCAATCGATGAAATTGCTACACCGGAATACTGTTTATCTCCTGCTGTCTGCTATCATGCCTATGGGGCATTAGAGGGGATGCAGTTTGATGATGTCCAAGACGGCCTAAAAGTATTTACCGCAAAGGGAAGTTGTTTTAGGTATGAATCCAAAAATATTACCGACTTAGACAGGTTGTGGGAATTTTCGATGCGGGAGATTATTTTTATCGGAGAAAAAGAAAAAGTTATTGCTGCCAGAAAAGAAAGCATGGAAATAATTTGGAGACTTATTGAAATCTTAGACCTGACTGCCTCAATAGAAACAGCCTCGGATCCTTTTTTCTCAACTGAATTTAAATCTCTGAGATTTTTTCAACTGGCAAATGAACTTAAATTTGAACTCAACCTTGATATATCAGAAGAAAAATCAATTGCCGCTGCCTCGTTTAACTATCATGAAAATTTCTTTGGCTCAAATTTTTCAATTACTTCTGCTGACGGCAGTGATGTTCATACCGGTTGTGCTGCTTTTGGACTGGAAAGATTGGTCTATGCTGTATATGCACAAATAGGGTATGAAAACGGAATTGAGAGATTAAAAACAGCGTCTCAAGAACTATTAGGTGAAAGGTGATAGTTATGAAACCTGCCGAAGGATTTACATTTGAATATGGACCGGATTTAAAAAAAATATCTGATCTTATTTGCACTACATGGGGAAAACCTTGTTGGAATTACGATGAAGGTCTTTTAGCACTACACATTAAACGACCTAGTGGGGACAGAGAACTAAATGTTGCCCAAATATCTGAAGACGGTACAGTCGCATCTTTTCAGGCATATATGCCTTTTGATATCAGTTACTATAATAAAGCTTATAAGGCGGTATTTGCCAGTTTTCTTACTGTTTCCGCTGATTTTCAAGGAAGAGGATTAGGTGGACCGCAACAGGGAGTACTAATTGAAAAAGCTATCGAAAAAGGATACGACCTATATGTTACAATGTGTGAAGTCGGGGCAGTTTCAAACTATGCGGTAGAAAAAGTATTTAAAAAAATGAACCTGCCTGTGAAAGTTGTTAATGTTTGTCGCTATATTGCCGCATTAAACGAGTTAGTACAACCGATTCTTCCCCAAAAAACTTCCGGAAATACTTGTATTGCGATTGCTCAAGATGTTGAAAATATAAAGCCGTTGGTAAAAAATATCGGTACAAATACTGAACTATATAAAATTATCCCAGATGAAGATATGCAATTTTTGTTCGTAGACCGTCCCCACAGTAGAACCTATCTCTATGAAAAAAATAATCAGGTTAAAGGATTTATCAATCTTCTTCTGCTTGAGGTCTTAGAATCTGATACAGAAAAAAAATTAAATGTCTATTTTGATAATGTCTCTTTTGAAAAAATGTCAGATGATGAAATAGAAGAATTTATCGGCGATGTTATGCTTGATTTACAAAGAGATAAATTTCATACTGCATTTATGCCGAATATCGGATATATTGATACCTCTGTTTTTAAAAAATATAGATTTAGAATGGTACCAAGAGAATTGAATTTATATATAGCTCCTTTAAAAGAGGGTGTTTTACCTGACGGGATAGAAGAAGTATCAACCTTTTACCTTGATGTATATTAATCTCGCATGGAACCGGCAGTAAATTACAAGTTTGTATCGAACCCGGACTTACAAAAAGTATCAGACTTAATGATACAAACGTGGGACTTGCCCTGCGTAGAATATACTCCCCAAGTTTTAGAAATGTATCTTGATTTACCAAAAGCTGACCCGAATCTTACTCTTGCTCAAGAATCACAAGACGGTAGCTATGCATCTTTTCAAGCTTTAATACCGTATTGTATAAATTATAAAGGGCGGGATTTCAAAACAGTATTTGGAACTTTTTTTACAATTAAGAAAAATCACCAAGCAGCGCAACTATTAATCCCTCAACTTTTAGAACTACTAAGTCGTGCTGAAGCAAAAGGTTATGAGTTGTATTATGATGTTAGACAGTCCCGTCCCGATGACGATCCATTTGATGTATTAATTGAAAGATTGTATAAAAGGCGAGGTATGGTTATCAAGAAAGTTGATACGTTTAGATATCTGGTCGGAGTTAGGCAAATTCTTGAATCAAAACTTTCACATAAAAGAACAAATTCAGTTCGATTGTTGGAAAGTATTGATTTACCTCAAATTAAAAATCTGATATCTAATTATAAACCTGATGTAACTCTTTACAAAAGAATAAATGATGACAATATTGAATACGTATTTTTAAACAGGGCATTTTCAAGTTCGTTTGTGTATGAGAGAAATAATGAGATTTTAGGAGTAGTAAATCTAATAGAATTACAAGTTCTTGACGAAAAGAAGAAAGTAACAAATGTTTATTTTGAAAATATGCTTATTGACAGACTGACCAAAAAAGAACAAAATGATTTTATAGAGAATGTATTAAGAGAGATGATAAAGAAATCAAATTTTACGGCAGCTTTTGTTCCTGATATTGATTATTATCCTCGTGAAGTATTTAATGAACTTTCTTTTCGAAAAAGTCAAAGAGAGCTTAATCTGTATCTTGGAGCTTTTAAGAAAACGGTAGAAGATGTTGATATTGAATCAGTTGATTCATTCTTCTTAGATGTCTATTAGTAAGATTGGAATATTATGTTAAAAGTAATGTGTAAAATTCTATTATTTATATTCTCTCTGCCATTGGTAGTTCTTATTGTACCTTTTGGTATGATGTCATACTGTGAAAAAAAAATTACATCATACGAATTCTTTTTTTCATTTGGGGCTCATTTAGTCGCTTTGTTCCCAGGATTTATAGGGGATCATGTACGTCGGGTTTATTATATGCTTACTTTGGATTATTATCATCCTTCTGCGGTGATAAGTTACGGCTCATTTTTTTCAAAACGGGGAGCCCGGATAAAAGCTGATGCAGGAATCGGTGCATATTGTGTAATCGGATTAGTAGATATCAAAAAAAATGTACGGATAGCCAGCAGAGTTTCTATTACATCAGGTTTAAATCAACATGGGAATTCTTCTAATATTACAAATGGTGTTGAGGGAAACGGTGAAAATAGACAGATTACTATCGGTGAAAAAACCTGGATAGGGGAAGGGGCAATAGTATCAGCCTCTGTCGGAAATAACTGTATTGTAGGTGTCGGAGCAGTTGTAACAAACGATATTCCCGATAACAATATGGCTATGGGAAATCCAGCCAGATTATTACCTACTGCAAATAAAACAATCTAAGCAATATCTTCTAATTCTAATCAATTTATTTTAAGAGTACCATTTTGTTAGCCGCTGTATAAGTGTCTGTAACAATTCTATAGATATATATACCTGTTGCGGTTTTAGACCCGTCAGAATTTGTACCATCCCAAGTAATTAAGTGCTGACCTGCCGGTAATGAGTTATCAACTAATGACTTTACTTTTTTCCCTTCAATATTATAAATATTCAATTTCACATACGATGTTTTTGGTAATGAAAAACCGATTGTAGTAGTCGGGTTAAAAGGGTTGGGATAATTTTGAGCTAACGAAAATTCTTTAGGTAAGTTATTGTTTGAATCATCTAAATCTGTCGAGATATTTATTCCTGCCTCGGCAGATGAAACATTTGAAAGAGCTGATTGATTGCCGTTACTGTCGAATGTTTTAATCGCAATGTAATAACGAAGACCGGCGGTTAGTCCGGTTATCTTTATAGATTGCTGCTCCCCCGCTGCCAACGGTAGAGGAGGAGCAGTAAACAAGGAGGTTCCAAGCCAATTCAAATCTGTAATTGTATTTAGAGAATATCGTATTTCATACAATGCTGCAGTGCCAACCATATTATCATCACCGGGAGCTGTCCATCCTAATACAATAGCTCCATTGGCCGTATCTGTAGATGCCAGCAAATCGGTAATTCTGCCCGGAGGAGTTGTATCAAGAGTAGTTTTTGAAATGACATTGGACAGAGCAGACCAGTTAAAAGCTTCATCGGATGTTTTTATAGCAAAGTAATATGTTGTATTCGGTTCAAGAGAATCTATAATGAAAATTTCCGTCGACCCTGCCGATTGCGGAATTGGTTCGTTTGATGCCCGGGTAGCAGCATCCCAGTTCGCATCAGTAATTATTGATGTTGAGTATCTAATATCGTAGGCAGTTGCACTACCGGAGGAACCGTCATCTCCTGTTGCTGTCCAAGTTAAAGGGATAGAGGATAACGCAGTTTGGCTAAATGTTTCACCGGGTATTATTAAAGTTGATACTGCCGTAATATAAAATAATAATCTATAACGTAATATGTATGTATGCAATATATTCACTTATCTCTCCAATTCAATTACCATTTTTAACTCGACTTTAATTGGTTGCAAGAGCTGTTCCAAACTGAAACAAATAGAGTAACTGGTTGTGACTAAGCGAGATATGAATGATGGCAGGGTAGGGAAATAGCTATATATTCATTAGGATTTGTATAAAATTTATACAAAGGGAGATTATTGCACAGACTTATAGATACTGATTAGATTAAGAGAATTGAAATTTTTTACTATAAAGAGATTATTTTAGAGCTACTATTTATTAACTATTTTACCTGTATATATGTTTCCGTCTACTTGAAGATACCATAAGTAAGTTCCGGTTGCTACGGTATAGCCTGTGGCATTGACTCCATTCCATTGCCACGTATCTAAAACACCGATTTTATGTAACAGAGTTTCACCGGAAATAGTTTGGATTGTTAGTTCAACAGAACTGTTTGGAAGATTTAAAAACCTTATCTGTTCACCGTTTCTAAAACTTACCGGGTTAGGATAGGCGATGACTTCAGATGAGGCAGATAGTGATGGGGAAGCAACCGAGAAATTAGAAACTGTAGAGTATGGATTACTATTAACACGTACTCGCCAATAGTATGTTTGATCGGGCAGTAAATCGGTGTTGACCTGCCATTCTGTGGTACTGCTATTGCTTTCAGGCACAGCAGGTGACGATGTTTCCATTGTAGTAAAAGATGCATCAGTTGCTACTTCAAAATAATAACTGTTTGTTCCGGGGGCAGTAATATTTTGTACTGATAAAGTAGGTTGATTTACAAAAATGGTTGCCCCGGTTGTTGGAGATAACAATGTAGAGACATAGGTGTCGGTAGTACCTCCACCTCCGGTAGTTATATCTGTAGATGCTTCGCAACTGACTGTATTTGAAATCAACGATGGATTCCCGCCGTCATCATATATTTTCATAGCGATATAATAAATATTTCCGGGAGTAAGACCGGAAACTGTCATTGATTGTGATGAACCTGCTATTTGGGGAAGAGGAGGATTTGCTACAGAGGTTGCCAGTGCATCAAAATTCAACGCAGTAATTGGAGAGCTAGAGTATTTTATTTCATATAAAACCCCAGTACCTGTAGAACCGTCGTCTCCGGTAGAAGTCCAGGATAGATTTATATTACCGTCACCGGAACCCGGAGAACATCCAAGGTCATTAATAGGATCAGGTGGAATTGAATCAATTTCACCTGCGGTGTTAAGAAGATTGATTGTAGGAATAACAAGATTTTTATCAACAACAATATCAGAGACATAGGTATCAGTACCTTTTTGAACTGTCAAAGAAAAGTTGTTATAATTTGTTGAGTCAGTTGTTGTACGAGAGGCAAACCAATATGATACCGGCCCGAATATACGACCCGATGAATTGGTAAGTCCCGATAAGACGGTTTCACCATAGCCATTAACAACTGTGACAGTTGCACCGGTAACAGCGAGACTGTTATTACCCATAACTTTTATATCTAGAGTTCTTTGAATAGTAATATCCTGATTCCCGTTGTTTGACATACGAATATCTGTATCAGAAGCACCGGAAAGATAAATACCATCTTGAATTTTATTATTGCCTGAACTCCAATTAACACCATTTACGCCCAGATAAAAAGTACTAAAGCTTGAAAGGTTATCAATTTGAATCATTGTGTCAGATTTAGAAACTATGCCGTAGGCACCGCCGCCATCAGTAGCAAAATGATACATAGAGCCGTTACTTGATAATACGTTGTTTGAGAAAACCGCAGGATTTCCAACTTGGTTACTCATAATGGAAATACAATCAGCACCTGCACCATCAGCAGCTATAGTAGTAATTCTGTTGTTATAGATATAAATGGAGTCAGTTGGAATATCACCGTTATCATATCCCATAAAAATACCGTTTGCTAATCCACAGCGATACAAAGTAGACGAGTTTCTATCGGAATAGACTGTTATATCGTTTTCATAAATTTTAAAATTTGAAGTCCAAATTCTAATTCGAATACCTGTCGAATGTCCTGCATTACCTGTTCCGGTAGCATCAAGCGGTCCGATAGAAGAAATAATCGTGTTGTTGTGAATAAGTGAAAACCCTCCTAAATCAACAGGGACGGTTCTTTCTAAGAAAATTCCCATGCCACCAAAATAATTAGTGCCATAGTCGATTCGATTATTCCAAATTCTTAAATGTTCTGAACCTCGTGAGGCAATACCATATGCTTCACCATACCGATAACCGGTGTATGGTCCGTCGTTTCTTGCATCAACTGTAATTTGGTTGTCAGATGCCCAGAAAGCACCGGAGTTTCCTCCTTCGTTTCCATACAAGAAGAAACCTGAGTGCGGTGTTTTTGTAACCTGGGTTGAGCAGACCCAGAGATGGTAATCTTGATCTAGGTCGACAATCAAAGCATCGTTATATCCTTTGTCAAGACGAACAGCTGCGGCTACCCAGTATTGACGATAGTAGTAACCGACAACTTCATTTGTCAAGACAGAGGAAACAATTTTATTTTTGAAAGTATTGTTTCCGTCTACAAAGATATTAAATATCCCGTTGACACCATCTGTAACAGATGACGGTATATACCCGCCGACAGTTATATTCATATTTCTAACAACTGAATTTTGACAATTATTCATATCAATACCGCGGATTCTTGAAAGTGATGTTGAATAGTTAACACCGTGAATCAGGGTTCCGTTTTCAACAGTAACATTATTACCGGTAACTAAAATACCGGTTGTACTGTTTGATGCGGATGTACCAAAAGTAATTGTGTTATTTTGTAAGTCAAGAACGACATTATTGGCAGAGACAGTAATAGCCCGCCCGGTTGCTGAGAGATTAGTTGTAACTACAAACGTATCATTGGGGGATGCGTTCGAGCTGGAAATTGTAAAAGGTAGAGATGAAATTGTTTTTTGAGCAGCAGCCAAATGCCCGGCACAAAGTACAGAGAGCATGAGAGTGAAAATTATTTTACGCATATACTATATCCTCCTAAAGAGAGATTACAATTTTATTTACCGAGATTCAACAGTGAATCCGGAGTATAGTTATATTTTGGCAGGATAAAATCACGGTAATCATTAGGATTCCCGTTATGTCCTGCTTCGGCAGCTTTTACGACATTATATGCCTCTCGAGCCGTCATATAATGTAATCGGTAATTTTCGCTGTTTTTATACTTTTTTTCTACTTCTGTAAGCATTTTGTCTATGTTTTTACCTAATATATTATCAAAAGCATCTTCATGTCTTAAATCACAACCATGGGTAAACGGACGAACAAATTGCCAATTCGGACGGTCTTTTACGTGGATATTGGCAGAAAGCCAGGTTTCAAATCGATCAAAAGTTGTCGGTATTTCCCAGTATAGATTTCCGTCTTCAAAAGTCGGATGAGTTTTAAACCGCCAATCAGACCAGTCAATCATATAGGGGCCTTCAAAAATCATAAATTCTTCTTCATTCGGAGAATATCCTACCGATGATACCGTTCCTTCATCATGAGATTTAGGTTTATCAGGGTCATCTACGCAGTAGTATATTTTATTAACCAAAGACGGTTGAGCTGTCTGGGTCATAGCAGGGAATGTAAAGTCGGCATAACATCCAAGTTCTTTTAGAATGCTGATCTCGTCATCTACGCCATACATGCCGCTTCCTTGACCTGCTCTTGAGTTATCCAAAGCCCAGTTGCCGTGTACAAATGAAAAATAGCCTAGAGAATCATCGGTTCTTAAGGCACCGTGAGCTCTTAGAGAATCAAGACCAGCTTTCATCTTTTTTCTGAATGATTCGGAATCATCGCCATGGTGATGGAAATGCAGTTCGACATCACCGTAACCTTCACGACTGAGTTGTACAATAGAATCGACTTCATTTCCTCGAAATTGATCAATAGGGTAGTACCAGGTATGTTGAAGTTTTATACCGTCGGAGTCAATATGTTTATCTGCTAGTTTACGGTAGTTTTCCATCCAGGCTAAAAGAGGATATTCATTTCCTCCGGGTTCCCAGTGATCAATTACAACAAAAATAATATCGGTGATACCGTCGGTTTCTTCAAATGTAGGTGAATTAGTAATATAATCAGGAAGCCATATAAAAGCGTTCATTTGATTTAATTTATAGAGAACACCTGCAATTATAATAAGAACCGTAAAAGTTGTTAAGCAGATAATTTTTTTCATTGTCAGTTGTAAATACTTTCTCAAATTAGTTTATTACACTTATACTCATTGTAGTTACAAGAAGCAGAATTATTTTCACAGTTTCAACTTCAAATTTCATGCCGACCGACATATTTTCATCGGGAGTTGTAAGTCTTAGTATATCAATACTATAGAGTAGTCGTTTTTAAATAGGAAGTTCCTGAAAACTTTCCATAATGTGCAATTTTCGAACAAAATAGAAGGTTTTATACAGTGACATTCTTACTAGGTTCTTTACTACGTTTTTTTACAATTTTTGCAGGGTTTCCGACAGCGACAACATAAGGCGGAAGAGGTTTAATTACGTTGCTCGCTGCTCCTACAATCGTGTGATGACCTATATCAGCCATAACGGTTGCATTGTCACCGATAAACGAATGAGAGCCGATTTGAATACAATTATGGATATCATTTACTTCATCGGTAATCTTTTTATCAGGGTCTGTAAAGTTATGTTGATATCTGCCTGAGAGAATAGAAACGTAATTTGCTATAACAGTATAATCTCCAATTTTTGCCAGCCCGATTTGGGTATGTCCTGTAATAAGAACAGATTTACCTACTTCAGTATCAATTTTAGAAAAGAAAGAACAAAAACCGATATCTAAATCGAGATATGAACTTTTTAGGGTTTGTTTATAAAATGATGAACGGACAAGTGTTCCAAGTATACCGGGTATAAGAGCAAAAAATTGGGCAAAAAAGTTATAGAGAATAGTAGATTTAAAACAAAGATATAATAATTTTGAGCTATATCCAAACGGTGAGATGAGCAGAAAAATTGTAAAAAGTATAATTTTTTTAAAAATGCTTTTCATGTAATATCCTATATAGAGTCTTTAGTATATATATAGGAATATAAGAAAAATTATTTAGTTCTTTCTTTTACAACTTTTGCGGGGTTACCGACAGCAATTGAATATGGAGGTATTTCTTTGACTACAATAGAACCTGCACCGATTATTGATTTATCTCCAATATTAGCCATAACAACAGATTGATCGCCTATAAAAACATCGCTGCCGACAATCATCTTGTTAAAATGATTATTGGAATCGGCAATAGAAGCGTTAGGATCATCAAAATTATGCTGTCTGCTTCCTGAAAGTATAGAAACAAAATTTGCTATTACAGTGTTATCACCAATCTCGGCAAGACCTATAATGGAATGTCCGCCGATACCGACACCTTTGCCAATTTTAGTTTCAATCTTGGAGATGTAGGAACCAAAAGCTAAAAATAGTTCAACATCTGCTTTTGCGAGTGTCATTTGATAGTAACAACCTCGGCTAAAATATCCGGGGAAACTAGGTATGAGTGAAAGAAACTCGCCAAACATAGAAAATAAGACATGTGAACCGAATAATTTATAGGTCAGTTTTGCGGATATCCCAAAAGGCAGCATTAAAATATAGAAAAATGCTATGACGGTCATTTTTATTAATCGTTTCATAAAGACCTCGCTATACTATTTCTCGGTAATACTCTTCGTGATTTAAAATCATTTTTTCAATTGAATACTCAGTAAATGCCTTCTCTTTAGCTTTATCGGCAATTGATTGTGATTTCTCTTTATTATCTAAAATAAATTTCAGCGAATTTGTCAATCCGTTTTTATCTTCTAGCTCATATAAAAGGCCGGTTTCATTATGGGTGATTGCCTCGGAGTTACCGCCGACACGAGTTGCCGCGATAGGAAGGTTTGATGCCATATATTCAATGAGCGAATTCGAAAAAGATTCATTTGACGACGTAAGCAATGCAATATCAAAAGCAGCCAGTACAGAGGGAATTTCTTGAGAAGACCCCGGAAGAAGAAAGTATTCTGAGAGATTATATTGACTTATAAGACTTTCAAGCGATTCCCTGTCAGGACCTTCACCTATAAAAATAAATTTTAGATTTTGATATTGCGGAATTAGTGCTTTGGCAGCTTCAACAACAGTATGCAGTCTTTTTACCGGACGTAAATTGGCAACAGTACCGATAATAATATCTGTATTGCTGCATTTCCATTCGTTTCTTTTATTTTCTCTTTGTGTTTGATCTGTTGATTGAAATTTTTTTAGATCCAATCCGTTGTATATAATTTTAAATTTGTCTTTATTTGCCTTTTCAATTTCTATTGTCATATCAACGGCTGCCTGAGAATTTGCAAGGAAGTGGGTTGTCCTGCTTTCTAAAAATCTTAAGATAGATATTTGAATTTTGTTATGCCAATATCCGATATTTCTGCGACTTGAAACAACGGCAGGTACTTTAGCAAAGTGAGCAGCGACTGTACCGAACATATTACCGTCTTTAAAAAATGTTTGTACAATATCAAATCTTTGTTGTTGATGCAGTTTTTTAAATAATCGGTAAGCTTTGAATATGTCCGGCGAAAAAAAACTTCTTAAGTTTAGATAATATATAGGAAAATTAAATGTCTGAGTTTTCATCCATTCAGATTGATAAAAACAAACTAAATAGGGTGTTACTTTATCACGATTTAAACCGTTCAGCAGATAAAGCAGTTGTTTTTCTGTACCGGCCGACGGGGTTACAATTGTGTCGATTACATAAGCTATTTTAATTGGTTCAGACATTTTGATTTGCAATCTTTGTATAAAGTTTTATTAGTTTATTGTTTTGACTTTTAAAATTAAATGTATCAACAATAGTTTGTCGAGCGTTGTTTTTGAATTTTTCAATAATTTTTATATCTGTAACAAGTGCCTGAATTGCCTTTGCCAATGAGTTGCTGTCTTGGGAAGGAATAAGAATGCCGTTATAGTCCGATTGTATGATTTCAGGCAGACCGCCGACGTCGGTAGCAATTACAGGAAGATATGATGCCATAGATTCCAAAACAATATTCGGCAAACCTTCCGACAAAGACGGGTTTACAAGGATATCAGCATCTTTAATGTAGTTAAGCATATTTTTTTCAAAACCGGGGCAGAGGATAAATGACTCAAGATTTCTATTCTTGATATATTGCCTCGTTTTTTCCAAATCCGGCCCGTCACCAAATAAAACAAAGCGAAGGTTTTTATTTTTTGTTAGAGCAATTTCGGCAGCTTTGACAAAATAAATTTGTCCTTTTTCAAATGAAAACCTTCCTCCGCTAATTAGAACAATCGAGTTGTTTGGAAAATTAAATCTCTCTTTTAATGATAACGGTTTAATATTGTCGACGAGGGTTATATCTATCGCATTATGTACTGTTGTTATTTTTTGCTCCGTTATAGATTGAGCTATCAGTTTTTTCTTCTGCGATTCTGAAACAGCAACTAAATGGTTAGCTTTTCTGATGATATATTTTTCAAAAAAAGTAAACAGTTTTATTTTTAGATTTTCTTTAGTCATACCACGAGAGAATGCAATCCATTTTGTATTAGTCTTTTTTGTGGCATACATACCGTAAAAATGCGTTCGGTAGTCATGTGTACAAAGTATATCAATATTATTTTCATTCAGATATTCTGTGATTTTTTTTACAACGGAACGATCATAGGCAGAAGTAACTGTAAAAAGAACCGTTTCTATATCATCGTTTGCAATTGTTGTAATAAATTCAGGTGTTTCATTGTATTCTGAAAAAGAAGAAATGATAACTTCTGTGTCGGTATTCTTTGCGTATTTGGCGTGATAATGAAGCTGTCTTTCCGGACCGCCGTAAAAATTAGACGCTCGGAGATGTAGAATACGTAATTTATTTTCAGGACTTTGCATTTATGACAACTCTAACAAATATCGGCTTAATTTTTTACCGATACTGCTCCATTTATATTTAATATGAACCAAAGAAAATCAGTTTTGTGCGATTTTGTCACAAAGAGCTTTGTCCTTCAGAGCTTTTAAAATTGTATTACAAAACTCTTGAGGAGAATCAGCTATTAAAATATCATGTTTGTCTCTTACTTCCAACCCTTCAGCACCGACCGTTGTCGATACTATCGGTTTTTGCATACTCATTGCCTCTAGAATTTTTAATCGGGAACCTCCTCCTATTCTGAGAGGGACAATATACAAGGCAGCATCTGCAATATAAGTACGGACATCATCGACCATGCCGGTAATAGTGATACCCTCGATATTGTCAAGCTCCTGAATATGAGCAGGAGGGTTTCTTCCTACAAAATATGCTTAAATATCCGGGATAGATTTTTTGAGCAGAGGTAATATTTCATGGGCAAAAAATTCGGCAGCATCCTGGTTCGGACGCCAATCCATTGAACCGGTAAAGGCTAAGCGGTGCGGCTTGGTTGAGTTATTTGACGGTACAAAAAAATCGGTATCAACACCATTTTCAATTACAGCAGGTTTATAGGGAAGGTTTAGTTTTTCTATAAATGATGCATCGATAGATGATACCGCGGTGGCACCGTTGACCCATTTGAAACATAGTTTTTCAAAGTTCAGAACTTTCTTATATTGAATACCGATATAAAATCTTTTTATCGGATTAGTTTCATTTTCATGATACCGTTTCCAGATATCTGACTCAATATTATGGGCAACTATAATAGATTTTACATTGTTGATGTTTTTAACATACTGAGCATATGGCGTCCATTCGCAAATAATAACATCAAAATTTTTACTCGATATCAGTTCCTGTAGTTTTGTTTCAAATTCTTTCGAATAATGTGATGTTACAATATATGGGTCCGGTGAGAAGAAATTCGCCAACAGTTTGAAATAAAAAGATAAACCGGATTTTTTGTTTTGCAATGGAGTAACAGGGAAAGAATGAATATTTTTTGATCTAAAATGATGTACCGCTTTACTTTTGTCTTCACCAAATGCCAAATAAGATACGTCATGTAGTTTGGCCAGCTCATAGGTAAGATTGCTTGTTCTCAGGCGTTTGCCCGAGTTAAGAGGGTAGGGAAATTCTTCATCTATAATAAGTATTTTCACGTCTATTCCTTTGTCGTGCTATCCATCAATTTCACATTTAATAAATCTTGTTTTACCGGATTTCTCTTTAGGTATTTCATCGACAATTTCTATAGAGATATTGATAGAATCACCGATTAATTTTTTCATTTCACTATCAATAAAATTTAATATCTCCTGAGTCGGTTTAGGTTTGTTCGTGATTTTAACTACAAAATCATTGTATGTTTTTTGGATTACCTGAGTTTGTCCGATAGGGGGACCTTCAAAAGTTAAGGCAATACCGAGTACATGCCCGAGTATTTTTGAACCGTCCGGTTTGAAAATATTATCAGAAAGTCGTCCTAATGCTTTGTCCATTCGTACAAGACCTCGTCCACATGTGCAGGCTCCATCCATCGGAGCACCATAGTCATTGATAGCATACCGAATAAGAGGAAAAGCATAATTGGTAAGGTCGGTGATAAGCATTTCACCTCTTTCACCTTTTTTTACTTCTTGACCGTCTTTTATAAATTCAACATAGGATGTTTCCATCGCTATATGCATACCATGATGAACAGAACATTCAGAGGATGTATTTCCTACTTCACGGGAACCGTACATATCAAAAACCGGACAGTTATACGTTTGCTCAAACAGTTTTTTCTGATTTTCTGAAAGAGGTTCACCGGTAGAAAGTATAGCTTTGTATTTTGGATGCTTTAAATTGTTTTCAATACAAAATTCGGTGTAACCAAATAAAGCAGAAGGGAAAACTTTGAGATATTTTGGATTAAACGCCAGTAAGTCTTTGTTGATGAAATTCAAAGATGCAGCATCAAGACCGCCTGCGTTATAAATCATAGTTCTCAAAAGATATCTATTCTTAATTCTTGTCTTCAACGGTTCATTTTCGTTGATATCCATAGCAGCCGGCCAAATGAGAGCCATTTTATCACAAGGAAATTTCCCCATCCAAGTTTCATGTCGCCATGCCATGGCAAGCTTTATGTTAAAACTTTCCATATCCCGAAATAATATAGCGTGTTGTCCGGTGGTTCCGCCCGAAGTAAATTCTTGCAGCGAAGATTTATTAAACTTGTTTGAAAAAAACTGTTCCTGTCGGTCAAATGTAATATCTCTTGTAAGAACCGGTAATTTTTTTAAGTCATCAAAATCTTTAAATGATTCCGGAGTCAAGCCTCGTTCATCCAAAATTATACGGTAATAGACAGTATTGTTATAACTTTCTTTCAAAAGCTTTTTTATCGATTCAAATTGAAAAGTAAGAAGACGATCTGTTGACCAGAATTGGCTTTTTTGCAAAAACGTAAAGTGAGACAATGCTGATGACTGATTTTCTCTGGCAAGTAAAGAGGGTAGAATCATCTTCTCTAATAATTTTGAATAGATAGTCAATTAATATCTCCGTTATATTTTTTCAGTTTCAAGTAAATCGGTTGAGTTGTTATTCTCAGAGAGTGCATCTTGTTTAATTTGGTCAATTCTATTATTTACAATCATCGTTATAATAACAATAAAACAGGCATAGATATACCAGTTAAACCGAAACAGGTTATGCCCGAGAAGTCCCTGGAATGCCAGCATAATAAATGAGTATGAGATAGAATCAATCATTGACCGTTCAAAATCATATTCCCACTTATATTTATGATATATATATTTTATCATTTGAATAGTTTTAAAAATAACATATAAGAAAAACCCGAATGTTAACAGCCCCATCAATCCAAGTTCTCCCATTAATTTTCCGAGCATGTTATGAGCATCAAGCCATTTGCCGTATTGCTGACGGTTTTCCCATTTGAAACTTGCAATACCGCATCCGAAAATAGGCTTCTGTGTCATAAAAACGAAACCTTTAACAAGACCTTCTATTCTCCCTTGTGCTGATTCACCGGCTCCGGTGCTGTCTTCTTCATATATTGAGAAAATAGTGGCAAAACGTTCTCTATCTTGACTTGGCATAAAAGTGATGAAAACAACCAAGAGAGCAATTGCACCGATGGTTGATATAGTTCGGTACTTTGTACTGTAAGCTAAAAGCATAGAAACTATAATCACACTTACCATACCGCCACGTGAACCGGTTATAATGATTGTCCAAAAAGTTATTCCTAGGGTAGCAATTAGGAGAAGTTTCATCATTGCGGATTGGTAGTATTTAATTAAGAAGAATAAAAAAGGAATACCTAACACCAATGAATTGGCAACAGAGTTCGCATCTGAATAGGCACCTTCTGCCCCCGCTAATCCGACAGCTCTATCAATTCCCATGCTGAACTGTGCTCCACCTGTATAGTAGTTAATCGTAGTTGAAACAGCTAAAAAGATTTGGGAGAGAACAAATAACCAAATGATCGAGTTAAACCGTCTGGAAGTATTTGCAATTATTGAAGCAAAAATATACACTAAGAAGATTTTGAAAAATTCTACAAAACCATCAAATGAATACTGAATATCTCCTGAAAAAACAATAGATACAAGACAAACAGCCATAAACGCTATAAATGCTTTGTCTATTAAAAAAAGGTCAAATTTTTTGTCTTTAAATGTAATATACATGAGCAACGTTATTATAATGACTAAGGCGATTACTTTTTCATAGGGAAGTTGCAATGTAGACCATTCTTGCGGTCTGAAGAAAAAGATAAACATATACATATAAACACCGACCATCGGGTATTTAAATGTAGTTAACAAAAAGACAGCCCCCAAAATGAGGCCAAATGGAATCATGTTGTATGGCAATGGAAGGGTGACAGCAAAACCGAAAGCGATTGAAATTATAACAACTGCAATATAAAAAAGATGTCTGTTCGTTATAATATTTTTAGATGAATTACGCATATCTTTAGTTTTTCTATTATCTCTTTTTAATATAACAAATCGGTTTTGCGGTTACTATTTAAAAATTAGCTTAAATACTCCATCGGGTCTATATGAGAAATTGAAAACCGATATTTTCCCGATGCTGTCGGCAGTATTTCGTCTGCATATTCGATGCTGTATTTCATTCTGCTGCCAAAGTATTCTGATACTTTTTGTTGTATCTCTTTTTCGGTTTGTTCAGAAAAATAAGAGCTTTTGACAATTCTGAGTGTCAGGTCGTCTACCGAATTTTGAATAATTTGTGCTTGTGCTATTCCATCAATGACAGCTATAAAATAAATAGTCATTGATGCTCCCGATATTACTTTGCGGTCTGAGGTCACCAAAAAGTCAGTTACTCTACCTCCGGAAATATCCATACGGGGTAATGTTCTACCGCAGGCACAGTCACCGTCGACCGGTGAACCGGCATCTTCAATTTGATATCGAATCAAAGGCATTCCATAATTAAGCAAATCGGTAATAATAATTTTACCGGTTTCATTTACGGCGACATCATTTCCGTTTTGTTGGAATTCCAGGTACAAAGTTTCCGCTGAAATATGCATTCCATTGTGTTCAGAACATTCTGATGCGATAACAGATGTTTCGCGGCAGCCGTATCTGTTAAATACTTTGCATTCGAATACTTCTTCAATTGTTTTTCGCTGTTCGGGGGTCAGAACTTCAGCCGAAGTAATAATTGCTTGAGGTCGGTTGAACTGTTCTATATTATTTTCTTTGATATATCGAGCATACAAATACATAGAATTTGCGTAAGCCAAATAAATTTCAGGTTTGAAAATCAGTAATTTTTTAACAAAATCTTGCATTTTTTCATTGGAGATACTTGAGGTATCCAAAAAGAGTTTTCTTTCGTAATAGTCATCTCTGATTTTGTTTTTCCAATTTTGTTGAGGAAGGAAATCTCTTTGATGTCCCCAAAGGACAGCTGTTTTCATTCCGATATCCCATCCCGTCCAACGGTCATGTCTAAAAGTGGATGCTTTTCGTGAATGCAGACGAGGTAAATCAACATAGAATTTGAGGGGGGAGCCTGTAGAGCCTCCTGTTTGATTTAATGAAAGGGTATTATTGGAATAATTCTGAGCTTTTAGATTTTCCAAGTGCTGTTGTATTTCCTGTTTGGTGAGGGGAGGTATTTGTTTTATATCTGTCAGTGAATGGAAATTTTTTGGATAGAAACCTGCCTGTTCAAACCGATTTGTATAAAACGGACAGTTTTTATAAGCATGAAAGAGAAGGTTTTTTAAAAGAAAAAATTGCCTGTCAGCAATTTTTTCTTTTGTCATATATTGAGTTTTCTCAAACAGTTCCAAATATTCAGGATGAGAACTGTTTTCATGAAACGCTAAAAGCGGATCTAAAACAAATTTTGCAACAGGTTTAAGTATATCCATTAGAGTTCAATATTTTTTTATTCTACCGGTCTTCCGGTACAGATATAGTTGAAACCACTCTCACGTATAGACTTTGCGTTGTAAATATTTCTTGTGTCATATACATTGAGTTCTCTCATCTCTTCTTTTAAACGGTCAAAATGTAAATCTCTGAATTCATTCCACTCTGTCATGATGATAACCAAATCGGCATTTGTACATGCCGAGTAAGCATCATTGAAATAATTGATACCTTCTATATCTTTTTTAGCTTCTTCCATTGCGATTGGGTCATAGGCGTTTATAGTCGCCCCTTCTTCCATCATCCTCTTAGCAGCGTAAAGGGCAGGTGCTTCGCGGACATCATCGGTGTTTGGCTTAAAAGCTAACCCAAGCAGACAAATTGTTTTTCCTTTAAGCGTTCCAAGCATTGCTTCTGATTTTTTTACAACATTTTCTTTTTGAAGGGCGTTCACTTCTAAAATAGCTTTTGATATCTTAAAATCATAACCATAAGACTCAGATACTTTTGCCAACGCAGATACATCTTTTGGGAAACAGGAACCGCCGTATCCCGGTCCGGGATGTAAAAATTTAGAGCCGATACGTTTATCCATTCCCATAGCGGTAGCAACCTGATATACATCTCCGCCTACTTTATCACAGAGATTTGCCATTTCATTTATAAATGAGATTTTTAAAGCAAGCATTGTATTGGAGGCATATTTTATAAGTTCGGCAGTTTCATTTGAGGTACTTACTATCGGAGTTTCCAGCAGATATAAAGGACGGTAGATGTCTCGAACTATAGCAAGAGCTTTGTCAGAATTTGAACCTATGACAACTCTGTCAGGTCGTAAGAAATCATTTACAGCTGAACCTTCCCGAAGGAATTCAGGATTAGAGACAATATCAAAATGTATATCTTTTTTCAGTCGAGCTTTAATTCGTTCACGTAATGTTTTGGCAGTTCCGACCGGAACAGTACTTTTGATGACTATAACTTTGTAGTCGTTCATAGAATCAGCGATTTCATCGCACACATCGAATATATATTGTAGATTTGCGGTGCCGTCTTCATTTTCGGGAGTACCGACACCTATAAAAATACAAAGTGAGCGGTCTATAGTTGTTTTTAAATCAGTAGTGAAACTGAGCCGTTCAAGTTTGACATTGCGAGCAATCAGTTCTTTTAAACCCATTTCATAAATAGGTACTTCGCCGTTATTCAGCATATCAATTTTAGATTTATCTTTATCAACACATATAACGTGCATACCAAAATCTGAAAGACAAGTTCCTGCAACCAACCCTACATAGCCGGTGCCTACAACACAAATATTCATTTAATTACCCTTTGTTTTTTAAATACCAATCTATAAATTTATCTAACCCGATATCAATAGAGACTTTCGGGTTATATTGTAAAATCTTCTTTGCTTTGGAAGTATCGGCATAAGTTTGGTCTACATCACCCGGTTGGAGTTCTAACCGTTTTATCTTTGCCTTTATTCCTAATTTATTTTCAATTTTTTTAATTAACTCAGAAAGCTTAATTGTGTCAGACCTTCCGAGGTTAAATACTTCATATTTGTAGTCCGCAATACGACAGCTTAATATACCGTCAACGATGTCATCGACAAAGGTATAATCTCTCATAGAACTACCATCACCGAACATTTGAATTTCTTCACCGTTATAAATTTTATCAGTAAAAAGATGAATCGCCATCTCAGGTCTCTGTTTCGGTCCATAGACTGTAAAGAAACGTAGACATGCGGATTTGATGTTATACAAATGATGATAGGTATAGACCATAAGTTCACCTGATTTTTTTGTAGAGGCATAAGGAGAAATAGGGTTGTCAACCGGATCCGTTTCAGAAAAGGGGACTTTTTTGTTATTACCGTAAACCGATGAAGATGATGCAAATATCAGTTTTCTGATATTGTTTTTACGACAAGCTTCCAATAAATGCATTGTACCGATGAGGTTTATATCGTTATATAAAACAGGGTCTTCAATTGACGGTCTTACACCTGCCATTGCGGCTAAATGAATTAGTTCATCAAACTTATTTTCTTTGAAAATCTTCTCAATCTCAGTTGAATTTCTAATATCGGATTCATAAAGTTTGAAATTTTCATTATCTAAAAAATGTTTAATATTATTGTGCTTAATAGACGGGTCATAAAAGTCATTAAAATTGTCAATTACAGATATTTTGTGACCTTCAGCAAGAAGTCTTTCGGTAACATGTGAGCCTATAAAACCGGCTCCTCCGGTTATACAAATTGAATTGGGCATTTGTCCATTTTCTCGGTTTGAAGTTACTCTAATTTTAGCCTATCTTATGTCTATGTCAAGTATTATCGGCGAGGGACCTGGAAATCTAAATATAAATAGCGGAACCACTTGTAAAGAAAGAAGATGTGGAATTATTTTCCGCTTTTTATCGCAAATCTATTCGGTTAATAATAGAGATATACTTGAAACGAGAAAATTATTGATTTTTAACATACTGTGACGATATATTAAATAAATACTATTTAAAAAAAGAATAGACACAGAAAAAGGTTATATATGTATCGTTATTTTAGATTATTACTTCGTGAAATGCTGACCAAAGAAGGTCGTTTTCGGATGCGGTTTTTTCTGATTCGGAATCTTCCCGGAGAATCAGGATATGCTATCAGAAAACAAGTATTGTCAAAACGGTTCGGAGCTGTGGGGAAAAATGTTGTCATAGCAACCGGTCTGCAAATCAGAAATATCGACAAAATTCAACTCGGTAGTGATGTCTATTTAGGAGTGGATAATTTTTTTCAAGCAGGCGGAGGTCTTGAAATAGGTGATGAATCCTGTTTTGGACCGGGAGTTAGTATTTGGACTCAAAACCATAGATTTGATGACCCGGATGTTGGGGTTTTTAAACAAGGATATGACTTTAAAAAGGTCGTTATAGGTAAACGTGTTTGGGTTGGTGCTAATGCTTTTATAATGCCCGGAGCTGAGCTTGGCGATGGCTGTATTGTTTCAGCCGGAGCTGTGGTCGGAGCTAAAAAATTTCCGCCTAATTCTATATTAGCAGGAAATCCGGCTCGTTATATAGGGAAAAGAGAAAAAAAAGATACATCTGAAACAACAGATAATTGATAAATATAGCTTTTTTTCTCTGTCATAAATCATAATCTAAAAAATACCCCTATTTTGAAAGCTTTTGTAAACAATTTAATACTTTCTGTGTTATAAATCTTGATATTTTCAATGGTTAAGATTACTATAGTAAACATGATTAGTATTTATGCACACTTTAGAAAGATATTTCAGGAAGTGTAACATAATACTGTTGGATGAAAATAGATTTCTGTAAACCTTTTTATTAACTATGATTAAAAAATTGAGAATTAAATGACTTTATTAGCCGACTATCTCATTTGTCCAGAATGTAAAGGGGAATTACAGGAAGATAATAATCAAATCAAGTGTCAAAATTGTTCTCTCCAATATGACAAAAAATGGGATATTCCTATTTTTTCTCAAAATAAGGATTTCTATTATTGTCCGACTAATAAAGATTGGCTTTCTGAAAAGTTAGAAGAGTATTACGAAAAAATTAACAGAGACCCAAACAATTGGGAATTACTGTTAAGAGAAATTCTTGATAAAATTCCCGATAATCAGCAAAAAAACGAATGGGTTGAAAATTTAGTAGATGAAAGCCGTACTGTTTATAAGTATTTAACAGCTCTCAAACCTGACAGCCATGTCCTTAATTTTGGTTCGGGTTGGGATAATACGACTATTAATTTAGCTCGTACCGCCAAAAAAGTCACAGCCTATGATCTTACTAAACAGAGAATACAAACTCTGGCACTCAAGAAGAAATATTATCAGTTTGATAATATTGATCTTTTTTGCGGGGGAGACCGACCTTATTTGCCGTTTAAAGATAACAGTTTTGATACGATATTTATAAACGGAGTTCTCGAATGGGTAGCATCGGATTGGTCACAATTTGAAAAAAAGTATCAAAACCGAAACAAACTAAGTAAGTTTAAATCATATTTAGAAGAAGTATACGGCTCTCACCAACCGAGAGAGATACAAAAAAGATTTTTAAAAGAAATGCATCGTGTACTAAAAGATGACGGTGAGATGTATGTTGGAATTGAAAATAGATACTCACGGTTGTATTTTGGTAAACGTCCTGATCATCATTCGTTTATTTGGTTTGGCTCGCTTTATCCAAGGTTTATCGCCCATCTTGTATCATTAGCACAGTCACGTCGGCCGTATATTACGTTTACTTATAGCTTAGGTGGAATGAAAAAACTTGCGAGAGATGCAGGTTTTTCTCAGAACAAGACTTTTGGTTTAGAACCTATGTATCGCACTCCAAACAATATCTTTAATCTAGAGAATAAAGATGAAATAGAAATTCAGCGTACTAAAAACGAAAGAATTGCTACCTATATACCGAATTGGCTTTATAAAAAAACAGTTACATCGTATGGCTTTATTGCTTCAACCTCTAAGGAGCCAAAACCGTGGGTTGAATCTGTAATGCATGACTTTTTGGAAAAGCAGAATATCAAAACAGATAGTTTCAGAATTAAAACAATAAGCTCAAATAAAAAAGAAAAATTATCAATTTTTATAGAAGAAAAAAATAATTCAGAAAATTTTTATATTATAAAAGTTCCGATGACCAAGCGAACTGTCGGTCTCTTCGGAAATAATTTCAGATACTTACAAACTTTACAAGACAAAATAAAACAAAATAATTCATTTGAGTATCTTCCTAATATACTACCAAAACCTATCTGTACAGGTGAATATAACGGGCAGAAGTATTTTGTTGAGACAGGTAGTCCGGGGTCACCTTTAAAAGATAAACCGGCTCTGGATATGGAAGTAATGAGAGAATTACCTCATATTTTCAAAGAGTTTAACCTAATTGACTTTGATCAAAATAAGAAGGAAGAGTTAATTCTAGAATACAGTGGAAAGTTCAAATTTCTCGAAACATTGCTCAAAACAAATGAACAGAAAGAGATTTTTACAAGAGTCAAAAATCGTATTATTGACTCTATTGAACATGCTGACAGTAAGCTTTATTTAAGAAAGTCAGATTTTTCAATGAGTAATATATTAGTTAATGGACTGCAAATAAGCGGTATTATTGATTTTGATGAAACGAGTTTATCCCCGTATAAATCAAAAAATCTAGCAGAATTTATACTTTCTTATTGTCGCTATAGACAAAATATATTATGGGCTGATGTAATAAATGCATTGCAAAATAAAGAGATGAGTGCATTCCCGAAGATACTAAAAATGGAAAAATGTCTTGAGTTTTTAGATTCAGGTATAGAAGAGTTAACAAAATCAGTAAGATTAGCATGGTTGAATCATGTCTATTATATGTCAAAATTTGAATCAGGACGATATTCAAAACAGAAACTAGAACCTCTTTTTCACAAAGTTCTTGAAAATATATCCGATACATTTAATTAAACAGAAGAATTACGAAATAAATAATTAATGTTAAAACCTGTTTTTTTACACAGGTTTTTTTATGATTGTTATAAGATGAAAAAAGTATTGATAGTTTCATATGTTTTTCCACCGATGGCAGCTGTTGGGGGATTTCGTGTAGTCAAAGCATGCAAGTTTCTACCTCTCTATGACTGGCAGCCGGTTGTGTTGACAGTACAGGGTGGGTTTAACTATGCCTATGACGAAGAAAGTCTCAAGCAATTGGATTCGTCGCTTCCGATATATCGTTCAAAATATTTTTCTCCGATTCAATGGTGGGACAGTAAAACACAGCCTACAGAAAACAGTTCGGGGGCAACATCTGCAAAACAAAGTAGTACGCAAATACAAACGGATAATTCTCTTTCTGCAAAAATTAAAAAGTATATTAAAACAATTATATCAATTCCTGATATCCATAACTTTTGGATTCCGTTTGCTGTTCTAAAAGGTTTACAAGCTATTAAAAATGAAAAGGTAGATATTATCCTTTCAACCTCTCCGCCGGCATCGGTACATATCATCGGTACTATTCTTTCTTATCTGACCGGTAAACCTTTTGTAATGGATTATCGTGATTTGTGGACACAAAACGAATCATACCATAATCGCAATCTTCCATGGGAATATAAAAAAGTTGACAGATTTTATGAGAAACGGGCAATAAAAAGAGCTTCCGCGATAGTGAGTGCTACAACCGGTTTCTCAAATGCTTTGTTTGATAATAACAGATATAAAAAACAAGAACAGTTTCGGGCAATAACAAACGGTGTTGATGCTGATGATTTTTCTGATATACAGTTTCCGACGACAAAAAATGAAAAATTTACAATTTTACATCTCGGTTCTTTGTACGGTAACAGAAATCCGAATTTCTTTTTTGAAGTGCTGCATGAATGGGTAACTCAGAACAAAGAAGTCAAAGATAATATTAAGGTTCTTTTTATAGGCAATACTCCCGGTTATGAAAAATCTTTAATTGGAACAGTTCTTGAACCGATAGTGCAATTTGAAAAACATATACCTCAAAAACAGATTCTTCCAAAACTATGGGCATCTGATTTACTTCTGCTTATTCTAGGATTTGATCCGGGGGGTAAAAATGTTATGCCCGCAAAATTGTATGAATATATCTGTACCAAAAGACCGATTTTAGGATTTCTTCCCGAGGGTATGGCCGCAGATGCAATTAAAAAATATAACAGAGGGCTTGCGGTTACATCTGAAGATAAAGATAAAACAATTCTGTTTTTGAATGAACAGTTTCAAATTTGGAAAAATCAAAGTGGGGAAAGAGTTTCGCAGTTTGATTTACCTCCTGAATATGACAGAAAAGAACAAAATAAAAAGTTGGCAGATATCTTAAACAATGTTTTATCAATAAATAAAAATGACTGAATCAATAAAAAAAGAAACATCACTCTTACTGAAACATAGTTCTATATACGGAATGGCACCGATAATCGGACGGGTAGTCAGTTTCTTTATGATACCGTTATACACTTCCTATATTACTCCTACCGAATACGGTATAATGGAACTTGTACATGTTGTCGTTTCGCTTTTACATACAGTTATAGGGATGGGAATAGTTTCCGGTATTGCAGTTTTTTACTTTGAAACCAATGACCAAAAAGAGAGGAACACAGATGTAAGTACAGCCTTTTTAGGATTAGGAGGGTTGGCTTTAGCCACTATTGCAGTACTGATGTTTTTCTCATCAACACTTGCGGAGCTTGTTTTAGATTCTGCTGATTTGGCAAAATATTTTTATGTATCTTTTGCAGCAATGGGATTTGGAGTATTAAATGATATCAACACTAATTATTTTCGTATCAATAAAAATTCAAAAACAGTTGTAATAATTTCTCTTTCAACTCTTATTGTAAACGTCAGTTTGAATATATTTTTCTTGGTCTATTTAGAAATGGGAGTTTGGGGAATCTTTTTAAGCACTATTATAGTATCAAGTGCAAACCTGTTAATAGTTTCACCGATTATTTTTAGAAAAATCGGCTTTAATATTTCCTATGATATTATGAAAAAACTGCTCAAATTTGGACTGCCGTTGATACCGTCAAACTTGGCATCTTATTTAGTAGTAGCATCGGATAGACTTTTTATAAAACAATATGTCTCAATTGCCGAGACAGGTTTGTATTCTTTAGGGTATAAATTCGGTGTTCTTGTAAATAATTTTGTTACAACACCGTTTAATCAAATATGGGGACCTCGCCGTCTTGAGATGTTTAAAAAAGGTCGGTCGGAAGAAATTTTCTGCCGAATTTTCACCTATTATACATTTGTACTTATTTTAGGCGGATTGGTAATTTCGGTTCTTTCTCGTGATATAGTGCATGTGATGGCAGCGGAAGCATATTGGGATTCGTATAAGATAATTCCTCTGATTACCTTGGCACATATTGTATTCAGTTTTTTCTATCATTTTAATATTGGAATTATGGTAGAGAAAAAAACAAAATACTTTGCATATATCAATGTTATTAATGCGATAGTAAACTTGGCGTTAAATTTTATCTTAATAAAAAAGTACGGCGTTTGGGGAGCAGGATTTGCAACTCTTATCAGTTATACTTTAAGAACATCCCTATGTTATTATTTCTCGAATAAACTACATAAGATTCATGTTGAATGGGGAAGAGTACTTATTTTAATCGGTGGTGGAATCGGTTTTTATTATGCTATTGATTTAATTTACATACCGTCTGTGATACTCTCGGCTATTGTAAGAACCATACTTGCCCTAACTTTTCCGGTAATTTTATATTTATTTGGATTTTTCTATAATGAAGAAAAAGTAGAAATACACAGTATGTTACAAAAATTACGATTCAAACTTTTACGTAGATAACAATCCTATTCACAAGCAATCGGCATGGGGCCATTGTTAAATGCAAAATTAATTAGATAAACTATATCTGAAATATCAACTATTCCGCTATTGTCAAGATCTGCCAGTAACACACAATTAGGAGCAGTACCTCCACCTAACTGGTAAGATACCATAAAGACAATATCTGAAATATCAATACCGTTGTTTCCGTTAAGGTCTCCTCTTTCACCTATACAGCAACAGGCATCACCGATACCGTCATTGTCAAAATCTTCTTGTAAATTATTCGCATGCACAGGACAGTTATCACACAAATCGCCGATTAAATCAGAATCTGTGTCAAGTTGGTCGGAGTTGGCTGTATTGGGACAGTTATCTATTCCGTCAGGGATACCATCGTTGTCAGTATCTAACTGATTACCGGAAATAAGAACTGATCTATAGGTTAAAATTTTAGTTGTTCTGTTAATCCAGGTAATCGGAATAAAATCACCATATACAGTTTGGGGAACTTGGATCGAACGGGCAGACTCAGAAGCTGGAGCAATAACAAGAGAATCAGGTTGCCAAGTTAAACTGTTGAGGTCAAAAATTTTCATACTGATTTCAGGAGTTGTGTTATAAAAAAGATACAGAGAGTCAAAGCGGGAGGTTAAAATAGGGTATGATAAAATACCGATATCTGCTCCTATAACTGTAGCGGTATCATGAGTCCATCCACCGAGACCGTCCTGATATAAATGATGTATATAAGTTGTGCCTGATTGCCAGGGAGCATCGGCATAAACCAAATGAAGTCTGCCTTTGACATAATTGATAGACCATCCCCGTTGTGGCATACCTATATTTCCGATAGCAATTGCCGAATCTGCCCGACCGACAAAAGTCTGCTCGGTATCATCCCATTGCCAATAGTAATACCCGTCCTGCCCACCACCCATACCTGATAAAAGTGCGACAAATATGGCATTACCGTTTTCATCCATGCAAGAGCCTATCCGCATATCAATTCTGGGTAGATTTACATTTCCTATAAATCCGGTATGGGCAACAGTTTGAAAACGGTCTGTAGTATGGTAATAGACAAGTGAGTCGGCAGTATATCGGGCGACCATCCAAATTTCATCGGCAGATGATGCCGCGATTGTCGGCACCCAGTTCATATTGCGATTATCTAAAATTATTTGATTTTCTTTGTCAGCTCCCGATTGAACCGGTTTGTTGATAAAACGATACCAAAGTGGAACATTGGTTGCCTGACCGGTACAAAAATGCATTCCGTCTGCATACCACGAATGAAAGTGGGAATCATAATAATCTCCGCCTATATTACCATCCTGATTCCCGAAGCCGACTGTATCCCAGCTAGTTCCTTTATCGGATGAGTATAGCAAATAACGGCTTGAAGCACCGGCTGATTGATGAAAGATATAAACCGAATCACCGTCTATATGAATTTTACGACGTGGGATTGCCAGCAGAGCGTTATCATCGGCAATTGAATAGAACCGTTGCATATCACTG
>JAJRXM010000013.1 GCA_024276275.1 Candidatus Zixiibacteriota bacterium | reverse complement strand
TTTTAATAATGATAAAAAGTACAGAAAAGGGTAATATTTTCTACTCTCCTCTGTTACAGTAAAGAGCATTTAATAAAGAAGAAAACGGCAAAGGCTAGTAGCAATAGTGAAGTCCGTCTTCTAACAAGGCGCTTCAATTGACCGCTGGAACCTGCTGCTTTTTTTAAAAATTACAATAATCAAAGTTCAACTGTTTGCTGGAGTTCATCTTATTCTCTCCAGCGTCAATTGAGCTTGTCGTTAGGCTCTCAAGGAAATAATGTATCAAATAAAAATACCAGTAAACATTATAGAAAAGTCCATAAATAGAGCATTAATGCAACCAGTTACTTCAAGGGGTGACTTTTTTCATGAAATTCGTGTTGCATTTAAGCAAAATATGGAGAAAATATTTACAGATAGCGGAATTGCTGTAAATTCTTCTGGAACGCTTGGCAGCATAAACTACATAAAAAATGGTGTACAAAAACGGTGGAATTCAGATTCAATCATAAAATATACTGGCTGGGATAATGATATAAAAAAAGAATTAGATTTTGATTTCTGTGCTAAATATGGTCATGGTGATTATAGCTTGAAAGCCATAAATTATATTGACAGGACTTCTACATCTCTTCCTTCTCTATCTTCATTGTCGGGAGTATTTTCAGTTGGAAATATATTGATACTGGTGGAAAATAAAGACCTAGAAATTGAATTATCTCTAGGTGATGGCATTCATTCAACTGGTTATTCCTACCATATATCTAAAAAGAAAAAGAAATCATATTTTTGCTTGTTTGGCATTTGGTTTGAACCAGATATTATTGATTCAATTATTAGCAATAAATTACTTACTTATACAGAAACACAAGATGAATTTGATGAAGTAAGACTTGGTAATATTTCTTATCCTATGTTGTGGATTAATAGAGTTACTGGAAATTTATATACATGCTCTTGCTTTAATGGTTATTTTGATATTTCACATGATATTGAAAGACTATTGCCTTACGGCAATAGTGAAGAAGAATTAAAAAATAGAGTAAAAAACATAAAACACATTGATGGTTTGTGTCATTATTGTTGTGGTGGTATGCCAAAATATGATGATGGTCATAGCATGTATTACTCTTCTTTTTTACAGCGATATTTGCCTTATCAGGGACTTTTATCAAGAATTAAGTACGGAAAACCGATATATGATGGGGATGAGTACAGGGAGATAGAAAACGAATTAAGAGAGAAGTTTGGGTTTCCTAAAATTGGCGAGGGCTGGGTTTCTGAAACTAAACTTTACAATATCATTGTGATGTTGTTTCCAAGTCTTAAAGTAATGCACCACTATCGAGGGTCTGAATTACAGAGACTTGAGCTTGATATTTGGCTTCCTGAAATAAAAGTAGGCATTGAATATCAAGGTGAGCAGCATTATCAGGTTGTAGAGCATTGGGGTGGTAAAGAAGGTTTAGAAAAAAGGATTCAAAATGATAAAAAGAAAAAACGTATATGCAAACAGTTGGGTTATAAACTAATTGAGTTCAAGTATTCAGAAGATTTAACGGAAGAACTTGTAAAAAAACGAATGGCAACATTTATCAAAGCAATAGCCTAACAATCAAATCCACTTGACCGTAAAAAGCGTCACAAATTTTGCTGAAGCAAAATTTCCGCCACTTTTTACGTCAAGTGATTTGGGCGTTAG
>JAJRXM010000003.1 GCA_024276275.1 Candidatus Zixiibacteriota bacterium | reverse complement strand
TCAAGATGGCTTTAGACCATTTAAGCTAATCGGTTCTCTCTTTCCGCTTAAGAAAAAAAGGGATGTAGAGTTTTATGTAGAATCCTGTAATGTACCTCAACCATATCAAATAAAATGGAAAGTAAAAAATATTGGTGCGGAAGCACAAAGAGTTGGACAATTACGTGGTGAAATTTATGATGATGATGGTCATCAACGTCGTAAAGAATCAACAAAATATTGGGGAAACCATTACGTTGAGTGCTATGCTATTAAAGACGGTGTGTGTGTAGCAGGAGATCAAATCCCTGTAGATATTAGTAGTATTGAATAAACATTCAATAATCATTATTCCTTCGATTTCAATTAAATAATAATCAAGCGTAATTTCATATTTGCATTGTTGTTCCCGTGGGGAGTTCTCCTTCTCACGGTTTTTTTGGGTCCCTCTGGCCGGTGGGTGAAGGAACCAAAAACCCGCTTACCAAAGGAGAACAATTATGAAAAACAACAAAGCAAAACAATTGATTGAAAACGCTCTCACTTCATTGACCGAGTCTCTTGAAAATGGTCAGAGTGATGAATTGAAGAAGTATCTTCAGACTATGAGCAGATTTCATCAGTACAGTTTACGAAATGTCATGCTCATAGCTCTTCAGAAACCGAGTGCCACTCATGTCGCCGGATTTCACGCTTGGAAGAAACATGGCCGGTTCGTCAAAAAAGGCGAAAACGGCATCGTTATCATCGCTCCATTGGTTTACAAAAAAGAGACTGTTGAAAATGATGATAACAGTTCCAATGTCACTGAGATAAACGGATTCAAAGGCGTTTACGTTTTTGACATCAGCCAAACCGACGGAGACGAACTGCCTGAATTCGCTTCCGTGCAAGGTGATCCTACCCGTTATCAGGAGAAGCTTGGTAATTATATCTCCGCTAACGGCATTACTCTTGAGTATTCGGACACCTTGCATGCTGACGGAATCTCAAAGAAGGGAACTATCGTCATCCGTTCCGGTTTGTCACCGGCTCAAGATTTCAGCGTGAAAGTCGACGAACTGGCTCATGAGTTCTTGCATCACTCGGGTGAAAAGCTCTCTAAGACTCAGAAAGAGACAGAAGCTGAAGCAGTCGCCTATGTCGTTTGTCAGTCCATTGGCTTGGACACCAACACTGCCTTTAGTGACTACATCCAACTCTACAAAGGCGACAAAGAAACGCTGATCAGCTCAATCCAGCGTATCAAGGATGTCTCCGGCAGAATCCTTATTGGTCTAACATAGACCAATAAGGGGTTAGCGGTATTAGTGATACATTCTTTTGAGGTTGGCACTCATCATGTATAACCTGATATAATTGTTTTATGAGCGACAAGAAGAAAATATTCATGTTTGAAGACGATACTTTCCTTACGGAAATGTATGAAAAGCTTATTAAAGAGCATGGTTTTGATATCAAGATATTTGCATATCCCCCTTATGACATTTTAGATATTATAGCAAAAGAAAAGCCAGATTTGATATCGGCTAATGTGGTTATGCCAAAGATGGATGGCTTCCATTTGTTGGAAATGCTGAAATCCGATCCTCGGACAAAAAATATACCTACCATAATACTCACAAGTTTAGGCCAAAAAGAGGATATTGAGAGAGGGAAACAGCTTGGCGCAGACGAATATTTGGTAAAATCGAATTACACGCCATCAGATGTTATTGGGATTTATAAGAAGCACCTAACCACTAATGTTATGGAAAACGAAATCCAAATCGGCCATGAGCAAAAACAAAATTGGTTTGTGAAACGAATTAAAAAATATCCTGTTATTACTTTTACAATCGGATTCATGCTCCTCGGACAATTAGTAGCAGTTTTTGCCTCATACTTTGCCGACAAAAATTTATTTATGGAGCAATATGGCCTAAATATTCGGTTTTGGGTAATCGGTATTCCTGTTATTTATTTTCTTCAATGGATATTAGTCGTTTATGTTGCCTCCAAATTTCCGCGAGAAAAATTAAAACAAAAATTGTTAAAACATCCAATAGCCACAATTGCATTTTTTATCTTGTTCATTACTGATTTGCCATACAGGCTGGCAGAATATGGCGGAGGAGGCGGTTGGTTTGAAACAATACTTTTTTATGCCTTCCTCGCCTTTCTGTGGTGGCTTTTGATATGTTGGTTTAGTAGCAAAATTTTTAAGAAGCAAAGATTTCAATGGCTCTGGTATCAAAAAACTATTGGAAGTATTTTTGTTTTTTTGCCAATTGCCTACAAAGTTGTATTTGGTTTAATTCTGGCTATTATAATATTCTTCATTATATTTTATTTAATAACAGTCGTTTTCAAATATTCAGGCCAAGATATGAAAATGCTGTTTTCTTAATTTTTAACTAAACTTCTATGAGGACAATTGGTAAAGTAATCGGATACCTAATGTGGATCGGAGCAGGGATCCTAATGTTTATTTTTTGGCTTATGGCCATGAGTAGCTGGCTGGGTTTTCTTGGCACAATCCTCGCTTTCGTTTTAAGTCCGGGACTGGTAATATTTCCAATAATATTTTGGATCGTAGACGGAGTGTTCCCAGCTTTCTATTTCATAGTTTGGGGCGTTGGAATGGTCGGTCTGATAATCGGAGGTATATCTAGTGGAGACGAGTAAAATAAAAATCGTACATCACCTAACACGGGGTATCTGCTTCGCGAGGTAACAATTTATTATACTAATCGACCACTGGCTCAACTCGAAAACTTTAAGTCAACAATCTTTGATTATATTCGAAGAATGAAAATAGAGAATAAATGGGGTTAGACCAAAAGATGAATATTAAATATTTATGGCTCCAACATCCCGAAAGTGCCACTAATTATTAAAAACGCTAGCATTTGACGATATTTCGGTTCGAATGTCGTCCAGTTGCCGGAGGAAAGTGGACAACTGACCTCTTTCAACCTCATTTTTTCCCTTACCTAAGCTTAAAACTGTTGGTTCGAAAGTTGTGTTTTTGATGAAAGAAGGGAAAGCTAACTTCGAAATTGATCCGAAGTGACTTTTGGCTGACATTAGCACTTTTTGGTCAGAAATAACTCGGTTCGAAAATATTTTCCGTATAATGATTCTTTTGCGATTTGAATCACCTTTAAGAAACCAGAGCTTTGCGTATAAGGCAAATTCAAATGCTTCTTTCGTTAGTTTTAGTTCATTCTTTTTCTCTTGACCACCATCGTTAAGTTGGTCTTCCAATTGTTTTTGTGTTTTAAGTAATTGTTTCTTCTTTTCTGAAAAGTCTTGAGTTGATAAAATGTTGTGCTTGTTGTTCTCGGGTGAAATCATCAGATTTGTGAGATTTTCTAATTTAGTTTTGATTTTAGATATTTCTTTTTTAGTTAGGTTTTCTTGAGCATTATCCTTTTGTGATTCCTTGCCTTGAACAAAATCGTAATATTTGAATATCCATTTAAGATAACCATCAGGTATCGTAATCCCTAATAGCATATCACTTACTTTTGCTTCAAGTTGAGATTCAGTGACAGATTTACGTGAACAGTTTCGATTTTTTCCTAATGAACAATGATAGTAAGTATAGGATCTATGTTTACCAATTGATTTGATTAACTTCTTCTTTCTTTCACCAGTTATCATTGACCCGCATCTGGAACAGCGAAAGCTACCTGTAAAAGTGAAGTTGTGTTTTTTATATTGTGGTTTATCCCTCCTACCTAAAATTTGTTGTACTTGTTGAAACTCCGTATAGGTTATCATTGGCTTGTGTTTCCCTTTGTATTCGTTACCTTGAAAGACAAATGATCCATAATAAAACGGATTTATATAAATGCCGTATAACGAACTTCTACCTAGTAGAGTGTCTACTTTTTTTCGTCGGTTTTTGACTCTAAATCCCCATTTATTATTGGCGATATCAAGAATTTGTGGAACTGAATATGAACCACTTAAAAGTAAATCCCATAATCTCCTCACAAGGCTAAAAAGTATTGGATCAGGAATGATTTCCTTGAATCCTTTTTCTCCTTGATTTGAAACATATCCCAAAGGAGCTCGCCCAGGCATCCAACCGTTTTGTGCTTTTGCCTTAAGTCCACGCTTCACATTCTCAGATAGATCATCAATGAATTTTCTCGCAAAGAGAATATCGATTCCACTCATAAGGCGGTCTATGCCATTGTTGCGATATATCTGCATAGGAGTTCGTATTTCTTGAATCTTCCCTTGTTCTAGTAAATCCGAGATAACAGCACCATCTAACAAGTTTCTTGTCAGCCGGTCAATTTTCCAACAAAGGATGCCTTGAGTCTTTCCTTTCTTTAACTCCTTTACCATTTTATCGAAAACAGGGCGACCCACACCTTTAGCAGATTGTGATTCAGTATATGTGTTTGAAATGACAAGGTTGTCTTTATTAGCGACTTCCTTTAGTTCATTTATTTGAGCTTGTATGGATAGTGCTTGCCTATCTTCAGATTCTGTTGATTTTCTGGCATAAATACAATATGACATAAATAGAAATTGATTATTTTAACCAATCTTTTTGGATTGGCTGATATATAACGTTAAACAGACAGAATAACTCCTTTGCTAGTTTTTCAGATTCTTTCAGTGAGATGTTTTCTCCTGTTTGTTTTAGATATAGTTGTTGAAGTTCAATTATTGCTTTTTGTGGTATTTCCATACCTATAGATACTACAGGCTAGGGGAATCCTATGATAGTACGACATATTGGCGTAACTTCCCCCTATTTTGTGGATAACCTCTCTATTTGTGGTGCAATTGTAGCATTAATATATGAGGTCAAGAAGTGTCAGGTGTAAGGTAAGAGGCTTGACAAAAATGAAGTTATTATATAGGGTGATTTGTTTTGAAAATCTAATAGTACGACTATGGCACAGTGTGTTCACACATTTACTTTTGGTGATATTTATAAGTTATCCACATTATGGGGGGATTCTGGCAGATTGATGAGTAGGTCAATCTGTTTTAGTGTTGCTCTGTAAAACAAAAATAATATTGCTCATTTATGTCTCGCAAAGGTCTTGAAATAAAACCAAATAATATTCGAAGGTATCGCAAGCTACGATACCTTCGTCAGCGAGACATAGCTCGGTTGATTGGAACCAAGGAACCTAACGATGTATACAGATGGGAACGAGGTGTAAGGCTACCTACATTAGAAAATGCTTTGAAGCTTTCCTATATTCTAAAATGCCCGATCGAAGTATTGTTCTTTGAGCAATATCGATATCTTAGAAAGGAGGTTGCATTAAACCAATTAGAGTAAGTGCAACACATTCCCAATATTTCAGTTCATTAAAAAATAAATTATGACGACTCATACACAACAACCAGACAAGATAAAGCAACTTGCAAAGAAGATAAGCGATGAATTTAACGAACCAGCAAAACAGGAACTCTATGACAATCTTCTCATGCACTACAGCATCGAAACAATCCAGAAAGCCTTTGACGACGTTAAGAAGGTGCCAATAGAGAAAATCAAGAAATCCCAATCAGCCTTATTCATCTATTTACTCAGAAAGTATGACAAAAGATAAAATAAAAATCGTAAGTCTTGATCCCTGGACTAAACACTTAGGCTATGCATCATTCGCTGGTACTGAACTCACAGATTCTGGTGTAAAGACGATAAGACAAGGTTCAGAGAAAGTTATTGTCGAACACACTTTACAAGTAATGAGTCGAATGCTTGATGAAAAGCGACCTGACTATCTTGTCTTAGAGAAGAATAACTTTTCGCAAGTCAGGCAGAATTTTCGATTAGTACGTACGATAATTGCAATTAAGCAGTTAGCAAGAAAACAAGGCATTATTACGTATGAATATGATTTAAGGACAATTCGTAAAGCCGTATGTAAAGACGGTAACGCCAATAAGAGACGAGTTGCCGAAATATTGATAACGTATTTTCCTGAACTTCGTATCTATCTCCAGTCAGATAAGACAACTACTCGGCAGTATCATTGGAATATGTTTGATGCAGTTGCTGTCGGGATGACATTTATTAGGCAACATGTAAATCATGCGTTACCTATTCAATACCGTAACTTTACAAATGTATGAGAACCAAACCAGAAAGTCCTTTTCGGAAAAAGAAAATTTATTTCCACAGACAAGCTAGATGTAGTATCTGCAAAAAAAAGATAGATTTTGGCACTTTGTGCTTCTACTGCCGAAAACGTAAAACATCATAAACCAAAACCACCAAGCAATAGCTTGGGACAACCACTTCTATCGTGGTTGTAAAAGATAAAAAACGCCCCCTCGTCTTGTCGGTTTCTCTCCAGTTCTATCCCCAAAAGCTTGGAAAAAAGTGATAGAACACTTCTTTCCAGAAAGTAGAATTGATTTATTATCATTTCAACTTTCAAAAGTGCAAATATCCTATATTCGCAGGGGATAGTCCTGTCGTTCACCGCCCGACTTCACTCCCTTCCCTCTACTCTCTGCCTATTTTATTTGACCATTTAATCAAGTCCAATAAAACAGGTTACTAGAGGTAGTCGGCTTCGACGGAAACAACAAGTTGTTTCCGTACTCGGCTCAGCTCCACAATTATTTATTGGTTGGAGCTGACCGAAGCGAGTGAAGTCGGACGGCTCGAATCGCCAACCACAAAATATAAACCGATTTTGTGGGGCGAGTTCGGCTTCCGACGAGGGGGCGTCCAAAAATCAAAAAGACAATGAAAAACACTAAAAAACTTAAACAACGCGATATTGCCATTCTAAAACTTTTGTATAAGCATAGATTCTTAGACACAGAACTGTTGTGGTATCTACTAAAAAGCGATAGTTATTTACCATTTGTAGAGTATTCAAAAAGTGCTGATGGAAAGAACAGACCAATTACCTACGGATTCAAAAAACAAGCTCTATCAAAAAGATTAAAGCAATTATTTGATTCAGGCTTTGTCGAACGACACTATATAACCGATCAACCAATGGGGCGAGGATTCGGTAATCCAAGAGCAATTTATGGACTTGGCTTAAAAAGTGCATCTGTACTATCTGAATCAGATAACATTCCAGTAGGTATTATACGGAGAATAGTTCAAAGTAATAATGTTAAAGCACCTTTCTTGAGACATTCTATTGAGTTGGCTAAGTTCAAGGTCACAATGTTTTTAGCTTGTAGGACTTCCAAGCAGAATGTTGCCATACCATTATGGAAACAGGGTGAAGAAATTAAGATGAAATTAAATACTGGCAACAAGTTTAACGAACAGAATATATTTATTATTCATCCTGATTCTTACTTTTGTTTGGATATCAAAGGTCGGAAGCGTCGGCACTACTTTCTTGAGATAGACAGAGGAACTGAGCCAATTGTATCAGCATCACGGAGAAGCAGTATCAGAAGAAAACTAGTGGGCTACCATAAGCTGTATCAAAGTCTGAAACGAAAGAACGATACTATCCCTGGATTTCAAGTTTTATTTGTAGTGCCGTGAAAACTACAGCAAAATAAAATACACAAAGGGCGACTCGCAAACCTACTCACTGAATTAAATTCCAACAATAATATATACCAGCCACATTCTCTTGTGTTGATGACATACGATATTTCATTTCAAATTCAAGAGCCCTATAAGATGTTTAATTCAATTTGGATATCAAGATCATCTCCAGATGCACCACTTAGTCTCTTGGACTAGGCTGTCTTCCCAACCCCACCAAAATTTGGTAATCCTCATTTATGACCTTGCTGTCATGTAGGAGTAGGACGAATTAGAGGTGTGATGTCGTTCTGGTTGGTGAATCTTCACCTTTTAGGTTCATTCAGCACTGAATAGGTGGGGTTGGGGAGGTATACTAAATTAGAATGATACTTATTAAAAAATAATTTAATAATTTCTTGACAACAAGTATTAGTTAATTATATTGATTGTGCTTGGGCATTTCGCGCACGCTACAGTTACGTTCAAAAAAAGTAACTCGTATCTAAAATATAATTGTCGTAAAATCAACGCTATAAGTCTAACAAGTTAGATCTATGCGTGGATTTTGCGACTTTTTTTTGTCTTAAAACACACCTCCCGCAGAACGATTAACTCGTTCTTGCAGAGAGAGTTACAAGTCTTATCGGTCTGCAGTTACGTCCAAAATGGACTCTCTGAAAGACCAAAAAGCTAAACTCTTTCAAGGAGGTGTTTTGTGTAATAAGGCAATAAAAAAAGGCTCAACCACAGTTGATCTCAGAATCTTGTTAGCGCAAGATTTTTCGATTAGTGTGTGTTAAGCCCAAGCAAAGTACAATCCGTGCTACGGTGGAAACGCGTCCATCGTAGCACACTCAAAAAAAATGTCAAAAGGTGAATGTGTTCACCAAACAAAAACCTAATTATAGGAGAAATTTCAGTGAAGTCAATAGTCGTAATAACAGCAGGTACTAACAATCATACAGATTTAAGTATCGAACCGGGTACAACGGCAAAGGATATCCTTAATCAGCTAAATCTACAAGGATATAACTTGTCGAAGGACTCTGGTCGTCAAATTTTTGGCGACTCAGAGAACGTTTATGCTAACGTTGATGATGGTGAAAAGCTACATGCTTTTTCTAAAACAGATGTTGGTAAAGTTTTAACTAAATAGGAGTTGGAGTAAAAAATGGGATTATTTGCCGAGTTATTACGTGAGCTCTTTGCTGAAAATAGAAATAAAGTTCAAATTCTTCATAAGAGCACAAACAATAAAGTTGTGAGAAGAAACATTGTTCCGTTATGGCAAGAAAAAAATTGGATTAAAAAACAGAATAGATTGATTGGGTATTATCGAACGAGATATGGAGCATACAAAGGTGAAATTGTAGAACCATACAGAGGTAGCTTCCAATTTTTAATTTTTGATCCACCCTCATGTTTAACTCGGCATTCTCATTTTGCATGTTTTATCCCAAAGAAACGAGGAATTTATGAAGTCCATTTTTCTACAAAGGCTAGAACCCCTGATGAAGGTATTCTTGCAATTGAAAAAATTCTCATTGAATCGCATCAAAAACGATAAGAAAAAAAAACAAAAAATAAAGGAAGTAAATATGAATAACAATACCTCATTAATAAAGATACGATCTCACAGAGATTTAATCACCGATAAACTCAGAACTGATTACTCGCAATTAAAAGATGTTCTCATTGAGAATTATGACATTGAAAAAGCAAATATTATTTATTCCCGAATTTGTGATAACAGTCAAACTAAACAAGTACTTTCAGATGTAACTAATGAACTAACTTCATCTGGTAATAATGTATCGGAGTTTGTTGTCGGGTCAGAATTATTATATAAAGCTTTTCATAAGCTTTGTGCAATTCCTACCGAGTCCATTCTTTATGCCTCAGGAAATTGTTTTGGTGATTCCTATACCATCGAAAGATTAATAGATTTAAAATTAGATCAATCAAAATATGGCTATGCCAAAGCAAATTTGGAATTCAGCTCTCAAGTTTTAATTGGTTTAGAAAAGTATGGTTCATTGTTTACGTGCTATTTTCATGCTCATCCGGGTAGAGGAATTAATTCAAATTTTCCCTCAAGTATAGATTATGCCAATCAAGATAGATTAGAAAGCGGTAAGTATAAAACAATTGGCGGGATTTTCTCTCGGGATGGGTATCTCAGATTTTTCACTGACAAACTAGAATATAAAATTATAATCTCTGGCAAAGGAGTTGAGTATGTTTCGGAAGGTGTCTATAAACTCACAGAAATATCGTAAAACTAAATGCAAAGATTTAAAAAATATAGGTACTCTCAATGATCGTATTTATGATCGGCACTTAGGAGTACCTGGATTTGATCAAAATATATATTCAAATTCTAGAGTTGACATTATAGGTGCTGGAATGAATACAGAATTGGGAGAGGGATTAGTCAGAAAAGGCATAGGGTCAATACGCTATGTTGATTTTGATACTGTTTCGCTTCCCAATTTAAACAGACAGCATTTTCAACAAGGAGATATTGGCAAACCGAAAGCATTTCAAATAATAAAAAATCTTCAAAAAGTAGGCTTTATGGGTACTGAATTATATGGTTACAATGAATATGTTCAGAACTATATAAAAAAATATAATCCTAAACCTGATCTTTTTATCTGTGGCGTTGATAACGATGAAGCAAGAATCTGCACTGCTAAATATGGATTAGCAAATAATATTCCAGTAATTTTTACTGCCGTATCTCGTGATGCCAATCAATGTTATGTTTTTATTCAAAAGGTAGGAGAAGCATGTTTTGGGTGTACTTTTCCAGAAGCAATTCACAATACAGTTTCTCCATGTCCAAATATCCCTTCAATGAAAGATGTAATCAAAGTAGCTTCAGGTTTTGTTTTATTTGCCATCGATTCAGTTTTAACTAATAGACCAATTTCATGGAACTATAGATTGATTTTTTTAGCTGGTTTTTTGGATGACCATAAAACAGTGAAAGAACGCAATCCAAATTGTGAATTATGTGGGAAATTAGAGGCAACTAATGTCGAATAGCAAACGAGATAAATCAAAAACAACCTATTCTTCCTTTCTTGACTCAATATTTTATAAACCAGTCTCATTAGTAACAGAGTATCTGGTAAAGAATAACAATAGTGATATACCTGCTGATTCAATTTCAGTAGGTGTATCACAGAATTCATATAATAAAAACAAACGTGAACAGGTCTACCTCAATCTCTCACAACTATTAAGGCATTCTTACATCTTGGGTCAATCTGGATCAGGAAAAACATATTTAATACTTCTCATGTTAATGTCTCTTGTAAATTTAAACTCTGGATTTTGTGTTGTAGATATACATGGTGATCTTTCGCGGAAAATATTAAACTATATTGGCTCGAAAGTAAATAACACTTCATCATTCAGTCAAATATCAAAGAAACTTGTTTACTTAGAACCGTTTAATAGAGAATTCGCACCTGCTTTTAACCCATTACAATCCACTAACCCTACAAATGTATATTCAGAAGCATATGAAATGTTGGGAATATTTAAAAAAATCTGGAAAGATGTTTCTTGGGGAGCAAGAATGGAGGAATTACTTCGAAATCTACTTATTACTTTGTCTTTGACTGGAGAATCATTATTAAATGCTCCGATATTTCTTATAGATGAAGACTTCAGGACTCGAGTATTAGAAAAACTTTCTGACTACGAAATAAAATATTATTGGACAGATAGATTTGGTGCTTTATCTGATAGAATGAGACCTGTTTATATTGAACCAGTTTTAAACAAATTAACTGTATTTACATCTGATCCATATATTAGACATATTTTAGCCCAAAAAGAATCTAAGATAGATTTTCGTAGTTTTATGGACAATCGTAAATGGGTAATTATAAATATTAGTAAAGGTGCTTTAAGCGAGAATGCTCATTTGCTTGGTTCTTTAATTATTTCAAAAATTAAATCTGCAGCCTTATCAAGAGCCGATATTCCTGAAAATAGAAGAGTCCCATTTTACTTATTTGTAGATGAATTTCAAAATTTTATAGGGTATAATTTTGAAGAAATTCTTTCTGAAGCACGAAAATATAAACTTGGTCTTGTTTTAGCTCACCAGAATCTATCCCAATTAGAAAAAACAATGAGAGAATCAATTTTTGCAAATGTTTATAACAATTTGTTTTTCAAACTTAGCCATAATGATATGAAAGAAATCTCAAATGCATTTTCTGGGGATGATAAATCTTTACTTCAAAAGGCACTTTTAACTCTAAATGTTGGGGAAGCAATTCATCGGGAACAGGATGGAACATTTCGTAAGACAAAGATAAATCATATTAAAGATATTCCAAATAATAGAATTGTAATTGAACAACTAAGAGCTTCTTGCTACGAAAAATACTATAAAAGGAGATCGGAAATAAACTCTGCTATTCATTCTTTATCAGAAAGAAAAAACGCAAAAGTTATTTCTTCAGCTACAACTAAAGTAAAGATAACATCAAATCAGACACGCAATAACAGTATAGATGAGGGGGTTTTGTGATGGGTAAAACTCAGAAGCGACAATCTCGACACAAAAGATCAAGTAAGCCAAATCAGATTATTCTTCAAAAGAGAGATATAGAAATATTAAAAGCTGTATTTGATTATAGATATCTAACACGATCACAAATTCAAATCTTATTTAAGATTAGTTCAGTCACACGAATTAATATTAGACTTCGGAAGTTATATGATAATAAATTTCTAGACAGATATTATAAACCAGTTTTATTAGGTAGTTCAGAAGCGATTTATACAATTGGATTAAATGCATGTAGTATCATTGCTGAAAACAGTAATCTTGATATTGAAGAAGTTAAACGAAGAAGAAGGTTAGATCAAATATCTAAAAGTAAATTTCTTGAGCATAATCTAATTGTTAATGATTTTAGAATTGAGTTACTGAATGATATAAGACAAGAAAATGGTTTTGAATCGATAAAATGGGAGGATGCTAGAGATTGTGAAGTCAAATTTAAGTATAGAAAAAATAGTAAAAGAATTACTTCCAGTATTAAACCAGATGGTTATATCGAATTTATATATCAGCAAAAACTATATTCTTTTTATATCGAAATTGATCTTTCTACTAGTAATCTTTCAAAGTTAAAAGCAAAATTTGAAGGCTATTATCAATTCAAAATAAATAATCTCTTTAAGCAAAACAAAGGTAGAGAAAACTTCTATGTTTTACTGATTACAAAGACAGAGACTCGTGCTACTAACCTACATCAATTATCAAGCCAATTCGACTCAGATATCTTTTGGTTTACTTCATTAAAACAACTAAACAATAATTTATTGTATGACCCTATATGGAAAAGGTCTACTCAAACAATGAGTCGGTCATTATTCCTAAAACCTAAGGTGAGGATACTTAAATGAAGTATTGCCCACATTGTCAGCAATGGAATCATGGTAGACCGATGAGGTGTAGATATTGTGGAAGAACCTGGAATGTTAGATTATGTCCTTCAGGTCATCTTAATCCAAGAAATGCTAATTTTTGTGGAGAGTGTGGAAGCGGAAATCTTTCTGATCCGACTGAAGGGCAATCTTTATTTGTTAGAATAATCTGTTTAATTAAAAATATATTTTTGATAGCTATTGTAATTCTATTGATTCACTTTGTATTCAGTAGAATTACTTCAAGTCCTTCTGATACACAATTAACATATATTTTAACAATTATATTACTAGTTTTTGGATTCAATCTCGTTATGAAAATGACAGGCTTATCTTTTAGAATCTCCGGTCGCTTTATTTATGGTTCTATTGTGCAGTTGTATCGATGGGTATCTTCTATAAGGATTAGATAATATGAGAAAGTATGTAATCTCCTTGAGTCATTATTTTTATAAAGGGTATTGCAATGGTTTTGGAATAGATGATTTAAGTTTATTATGTATAAAGACTTATCAAATTAAAAAAGAGAATAAATTTCACATTAAAGGTAGTGTTATCAGTAATACTATGGATTACAATACTGAATAGATCATTTATGAACAAACTATTAACCCCGAAAGAAATATCGGATATACTCGGTGTGAAGCTCTCCACTGTTTATCAGTGGACTCACTCGGGTTATATCCCTCATATAAAAGTGGGGAGGTTTGTTCGTTTCAAAGAGAATGATGTCAATAAATGGCTTGAGTCAAAATCAACAAAAGGGCGGAATAAAAAAGGGATTGATCTAACCATATAATATAGATATCATACTGCAAGTAATCCCGTAGCTCTTAATTTGAATTTTTGTGCAGTAATAAAGTATATAAAATATGAACGTATTAGAAATATTTAATAACCGTGAAATTGCCATATTTATTTGGTTTATAGTTGTAGCCATATATGTTTTCAGAATTGAAAAAGTAAGAGAATCCTTTAATGGAATAATAAAAACGGTAGCTTCTGTTAAGATTATAATCCCATTGATATTACTTGCTATTTATATAGGAGTGGTCTCTCATTACTTATCTCGTATTGGATTATGGAATTACACTTTACTTAAGGATACAATCTTTTGGTTTTTTACTGCTGGATTAGTAACAATGTTCAAGTATGTTACTGCTCAAAAAGGCAAGATTCCGATCAAGGAACTTTTGTTAGACAACTTAAAGTTTATTGTGATTTTGGAATTCGTTATGAATACATATACTTTTGCTTTATGGGGTGAGTTATTGGTTGTTCCTTTTGTAACAATAGTTGTTTCAATGAATGCATTTGCTGAAGCGACAAAGAAAAATCAGGATGTAACTAAATTTCTTGGAATAGTACAATCCATTATTGGATTGGTGTTATTGAGCTATGTACTTTATAGAGCTGTTATTGATTATCAGGTTTTAGGGACAATAGATGCTCTTCGTAGTTTTCTGTTACCGATTATATTATCGACAGCTATCATACCGATTGTTTATTTAATGGCTGTCTATTCTAACTATGAAAGTATTTTTATAGGATTTAAGTTTGGTAGCGAAAAGAGTAAAGGATTTATCTACTATTGCAAACTAATGATCTTCTTAAAATGTGGTTTTAGTACGAGGAGAATTTCTAAATTAGTGCCACTTGATTTAATGCATCTTCAAAACAAAGATGATATTAAAGAAATTCTACTAAAGACAGATGGTCCCAAATAGTCACGCGAAATCTTGGTACAAATATTTTAGCTGTAAATGTGTATACAAAAAAGTATTGTGAGAATTGTGATGATTGAGTTGGTACAAATCCGACACAGGTTTATAGAAAATGGCACATCCATAGTGCTCATTTACCTCCAGATTATTTTGTGCCATATTTGTGCCATATTGGATGCAAAACAAGTAAAAATAGACAAAAACAAACACAACCATATACAAGGCTTAAATATAAGAAAAGCAACAAGTTAAGGCGTAAAATAAAGGGCAATAAAAAGTTATCAAAAACCTACAATTTTTATTCCCCCCACCTCCATTAAAGCATAACCCATTGAAAAGCATGCAGTTATGTCGTTCGTAGGTTCGGTGTACCAACCTCCACTTGTAACGCCGTAAACAATTATTTCTTAATAAGTTATGAATTATCAATATTGACCTGTG
>JAJRXM010000012.1 GCA_024276275.1 Candidatus Zixiibacteriota bacterium | reverse complement strand
TATCGGGAAAAACATATTATTTAAAATCATATCTTTTGTAATCATGTCAGCTTCGGTATCCCATTCTTTCGACCAGAATTCAGCTAGACCTTCTGTAAACCACAATGGCGGATAGCCTGATTTAATCCGTGTTCGCCGTTCGGTTACATGTTTGAGTTTTGAAATTGTGAAGACATGCACAAGTTCATGGCGAATAACATGGTCAAAATCTCTATAAGAACCATGAAACGGAACAACAACTCTTCCTTTCATAAACTCTGTAAAACCACCGACAGATTCAGGAAGCATCTGCGAAATAACATTTGTTTGGGTAAAATAACTCGGGGAAGAATATATAATTAATGGTATTTTCTTAGGCACTTCATGATTAAATTTTTCTGCTAAAATACGGTATGAATCCTCAGCAGACCTCGCAGCTATCGTGGCAATCTCTTTTTCAGCTTTGTAAAAATAAATCTTAAAATGTTCGGTTGTCATCAACTGCCAGTCGAATTCAGTATATTGTACTTTATTTTTCCCGAAATATACTTGACCGTAAGAATACGACGGCAAAAGCAAAATAACTACCGCCAGTAATGAAAACAAATATCTTTGTATGTTTAGTTTCTTTTTCATATAAATTTAATCAAATAAATACTACATTGTAAAACAAAAATTATTGCCTATCAAGTTCCAATTTTTGACACATTCTTATTTATTCTGAAATTATCGGCATTTATTTGTTAGCTGTGAACTATTTTTGTATGAAATCCGCATTTCATACAATGTGATGCGTCCAATCCGATTATTTCCGTATGATAGCCTTTACGCCTTATCAAGAGATTAGAACAATCCGGGCAGTAAGAGTCGGTATATTCAGAATCACTCACATTCCCTACAAAGACGTATTTCATCCTTTTTCGTGCAATCGCGACTGCTTTATATAATGTATCGATAGAGGTAGCCCGATTTGTCATCTTATAATCAGGATGATATGCAGAAAAATGTATCGGAATATACTCAGAAATTGATGAAACAAAATCTACCCATTTTTCTATCTGTTCATCTGAATCATTAAGTCCGGGTATAACAAGATATGTTAATTCAACGTGTGTATCCGAATCAGCAATAATTTTAATAGTATCTAATACCGGCTGTAGTTTGCCTTTACATATCTTTTTATAAAAGTCAGACTCAATAGATTTTAAATCAATATTAATAGCATCAATAAACGGTAATAACTGCTCAAGCGGTTTCTTGTTCACATACCCGTTCGACACCAGTACAACAGATAAATTTTGTTTTTTTAAAAGTTTTGCTGTATCAAGTATATACTCAAACCATATAAACGGTTCAGTATAAGTAAAAGCAACCCCGATAGAATTTTGTTCTAATGCAAGCGAGACTAACTTTTCCGGCAACACAGTTTTGGTGAATACAGTCTCTTGGGAAATTTCAAAATTTTGACAATTCAAACAACCAAAATTACACCCATTTGCTCCGGTTGACAGAATATTGCTTGTCGGATAGAAATGATACAGCGGTTTTTTTTCAATCGGGTCAACTGCCAATGTAACGACTTCTCCATAATTGGATGTTACCAGTTTCCCATTTTTATTATAACGATTGCTGCATATTCCAGCTTTGTTTTCTGTTAATAGACATTCGGCAGGACATAAATGACAAACAACTTTTCCGTTATCACATTGTTCATAAAACGCAGCTTCATGTATCATTTTAACTATCCTTTAAGAATAATCTCAACAACTTCTTTTAAATTATCCTCAACAACTACATTATCGTAGTATGGCGTTTTTGTTATAAATTTTTCTGCTTCTTTTCCATACCCCGTACGTACTAAAACCGACCTTCCCCCCATCAGTTTCCCCAAATGCACATCAGCTAATTTATCTCCGACAACAAAAGATTTTCTTGGATCTATCTGAAGCTGCAAGATTGCTTCTTCTACCATTCCGACAGACGGTTTCCGACAGTTACATGCAACTGCATACTCAGGTGTTGAACCTGACGGATGATGCGGACAGAAATAAAAGGCATCAATAAAAATATCTTCTGAGGCAAACATCTCACTTAATCGTCTGTTTACTCTTTCAACCGTCTCTATGTCAAATCTACCTCGTGCAACACCTGACTGGTTTGATACCACAACTAACTTATAACCGTTATTTTGCAAAGCTTTCAGAGCTTCAATCGAACCGCCAATAATTTCAATTTCGTCCGGGTCGAAAAGATAATTTTTCTCCTCTATTAAAGTTCCGTCACGGTCAAGAAAAACTGCCTTCTCTGTCATCTTAGCATTTTCTAATTTATGCAGTACTAAATTAACAATACGTTCAGGGGCAATTTTATCAAAACAATATTGATACTCACGATAACATGGTTTACTTCCATGCAAAGAACAGGGACGACATTCTTCTTTTACTTGTATCACTTGGTCAAACATACCTCTCGGAGCAAACCCTAAGACAGGGTGAGTAGGTCCGAACAACGCGATTACAGGTCTGTTCACCGCCGATGACAAATGAGCAATCCCGGAGTCATTAGTTACAACAACCTGTGTTTTCTCTATCACAGATGCTAACTTCTGAATCGGATAATTTGACATACGCAGAAAAGACGATTCCGAAATATCTTTGAGAACGGGCGGCACTTCATCAGATGAGTCAGTATCAGCCCAGATAATTCCGACACCTTTTTTATTATACATCTCTACAGCTGCTTCAGCAAATTTATCTGGCGGATATTGTTTTGTTTTATATGATGCCCCCGGAGCAAACAGAACAATTTGTTTGTTCTGCTTAAAAAAATCCAATACATTTGTATCTTGCAGTTTAGCAGTTTTAATAACAGGTCTACTGTGATATTGAATTTTATCAATTGCAACAAGAGTTTGATTATACAAATCTATAGTGTGCGGATAGTTCTCAGGTAGAATTTTATTTTTTACAATCATCGCTCTTTCAATACGCCGTTTCGGATAGATTAGCTTATGGTTAGCGGTAACAAATTTACGAGCCATCCAAGAACGAAAATTCCCATGTAAATCAAAAACATATTCATATTGCGAATTTATTTCAGTTAGAAACTTAAAATATCTCGGAATCGAGATATTATCATCAATTGTAAGAATTTCATCAACACCATCAAGCATCTCAACAGCCGACCGATATTTTTCTTTTGTCATATACACAATAGATACATCAGGGAAATTACATTTGATATTTAGGACAGTCGCCGATGTAAGAATAATATCTCCAAGCGACCCAAATCTGATTATAAGTATTTTTTTCTTCATTTAGACAAAAAGATACAGTCCAAAGGCTCCCACCGCAAAGCAATAATATGCAAAATACTCAAATTTCCCTTTTTTTATCAGAGCCAAAACGGCATAAACCGCAAACATTGAGGAAATAAATGTCACCAGCAAGCCAAATCCATACTGCCCTACTAAAGCGGTATCGATATTAACCAATTCATTAAATTTCAGCACTACCGCCCCAAGAATAGCCGGTATCACCAGTAAAAATGAATATTCAGCCGCTTCCGACGGTTTCAGCCCCAAAAGCATCCCGATTGAAATTGTAGTTCCCGAACGGGAGATTCCAGGTATTATCGCAAATGCCTGTCCGATTCCTATAATTATAGCAGATACTAACAAGATTTCTTTTGTACCGTTATTTTTTATTCTGGTAGACAATAAAATAAAACCTGTAACAAACAACATCGACGATGCCAGTAAAGGATTCGTAAAAGAATTCTCAAAAAAATCTTTAAAAAGTAAAACAGCAACAATCGCAGGTATCGTTCCAATAAAAAGATACCCGATTATCAACCGCTCTTTTTTCATCGAACTGTTAAAGAGAGCTTGAATTAAAACAGATATCTTTTTTCTAAATAAAATAAAAATCGCAAGCAATGATCCAAGATGCAGAATAATTTCAAACGTCCCCCCCGGTTCACTCACCCCTAAAATTGAACCCATTATTACAAGATGCCCCGAAGATGACACCGGAAGAAACTCGGTTAGCCCTTGCAGAAGACCGAGTATAAACGTATCGAGGTATGTCATAAATATTTTACCTCTCTATAAAATCTTAAAATCAATTCCAAAAAACAAATTATCAATATTATCCAATTGAATTTCACCGTACATATCTATATTTTTATTCATCTTCCATTTAACTCCGCCGTTAAATCCTACTTCCAAATTAGAAGTTGAACTTCCTCCGTTAAGAGATATAGATTCCAATCGTACAGAAAGTCTACCGTAAGGTGACAAACTCGAACCGTCACTCAGTTTTAACGGATACGACCCTATATATTGTCCCCCCAATGACCAGGTAGAACTGCTCTCTTGATCGTTATATTCAAAAAAGCCACCCAGTGCCATATCAAACGGACCATTTTGCAATGATGGGTCGGTCGAAATAATATTATATTTAAAATCAGCTTCAAAAATTAAAGAAGTATTGGAACTACCGTTTCCGTCAATCAATCCAAGCTTTATCCGACCGTCAGTATTGTCAGACATACCGTAGGTAAAAATACCGCCAAAAGAGGTAGCATCTCCGGTTCCAAGCACACCCATAAAATTACCGTTACCTATACCGATTGTATTGGCAGTATTTAACGAACCGAACCCGCCTGCCGACAGGTTAAACTAAAACAAAAAAAACGCCAGTACAAAAATTGAAAATGTCTTTTTCATCATAAAATCCTTTATAAACATTTTTTATACATACCATATTCACATAATTAATCAAAATCAGCAAATATACTTTTCAAATCAACAAAAATAAAATTTTCCTGTTTTCATTAAATACTCTTTACTCGTAAATAAGTTGCATAAAACTTACTAACCGGTTGTATTATCCCCTCCTATCCAATTAAAGAGAACCCGCCCCTGTTTCTGCCGATTTTATTTGTTGACATTAAACAGCTAAGCTCTTTCTTTTTAACATCATAACAGGTGTTATAAAATAAATTACAAAATCAGAATAGAATATATTTGGAGAAACAGTATGTCAGATAACAGCCAAACATCAACACGAGGTAACTGGGGAACGCGAGTCGGTTTTGTTTTAGCGGCAACAGGTTCTGCTATCGGGCTCGGAAATATATGGAAATTCCCATACATTACCGGTGTCTATGGCGGCGGTGCCTTTGTTTTAGTGTATTTGTTTTGCGTGCTTTTAATCGGACTACCGTTGATGATTGCTGAACTGATGATTGGACGACGTACCCAAAAAAACCCTGTCGGAGCATTTAAAGCATTACACCACGAAAAATCTATATGGCAGATGACCGGATGGCTCGGTATTGCTTCCGGCTTCCTCATTTTATCATTCTATTCAGTAGTCGCCGGTTGGGCTATCGCATATATTTTTAAATCTATCGTCGGTTTTTCAGGAACGACTGAAATGATTCAGGGACAGTTTATTGAACTTGTTACTTCTCCAAAATCTTCTATTCTCTGGCATACCGTTTTTATGGGATTAACAATTGCTATTGTCATCGGCGGTATCAAAAAGGGTATCGAACGATGGTCAAAAATTTTAATGCCGCTGCTGTTTGCCTTATTGCTCGGGCTTATGATTTATGGTCTGGCTTTTACTCATGGAGGCGTGCAGGCACTTTCATTTTTGTTTAAACCCGACTTCTCAAAACTTACTGCCGAGGGTATCCTTTCTGCCTTAGGTCACGCTTTCTTTACTCTGTCGCTCGGTATGGGAGCGATGCTTACTTACGGCAGTTATATGAAACGAGAAACAAACTTAATAAAAGATGCCATCACCGTTTCTTTTTTAGATACTCTTATTGCTCTGATGGCAGGAGTAACAATCTTTTCGATGGTCTTTAATTACAACTTAGAACCTGCTGCCGGACCGGGGCTTATTTTCCAAACTCTGCCGGTTCTTTTTGCACAGACAGGTCCATGGATTTCTGTTCCGTTTTTCATACTACTGTCGTTTGCCGCTTTGACATCTTCTATTTCTCTGCTCGAGGTTGTCGTTTCGTATTTTATTGATGAACGAAAATGGTCCCGTATGAAAGCAACGCTTATTTTAGGCGGTATGATTTACCTTACCGGTATTTTATCGGCGGTCGCATCTTGGCAAGTTATGTTCCGTGGAAAAGAACAAGGATGGCTTGATGTTTTTGATTTTGTTACTACAAATTATATGCTACCAATCGGTGGATTATTGACCTGCATTTTTGTTGCATGGGTAATGCCTGACAAAGACAAAGTCGAGGAATTCGGTTCACGTGGAATTATGTACCAAGGCTTAATTCTCCTGCTTCGCTTTGTCACACCACTTGCTGTCTTTATAGTTATTTTACACGGACTTGAATTGCTACCATTTATGGAGTATAAATAAAAAGTAGACATTGCGAACGATAGAAAGGTTCTGCCTTTTAGTTAATTCTGTCATTGCGAACGACCAAATAGAGTGTGGCAATCTCATCTTTTTAAAATAGTCACCCTGAACAGACCCGAAAGGTACCCTAAATGTCATCCCAGCGAAGGCTGGGAACCAGTCTTTTGAACTCCACCCCGTGCTTGACACGGAGTCCAGAACAGGAACAATCAGCAGTCAATGTGACTATAAACTACAATTTTTAGTCGTACGTAGTATCTCATGTTATACATTGACAAACAATTACTCTCTTCCGTTAATATGATATGTGCAAATTTTAACCTTGAACAAGTACCTCAACCCACCGCATAAGATTGAGGACATATAAAAGGCTTTGTTGATGGCTAACGAGTTAATAATAATTAGTATTCTTGGTATTTTATTCGGACTTTATTTGGCAGAGATGGTTTAGCCGCTAAAGGTAATAACATATATTTTAATAGTGGAGTTACTTTATATAAAAAATCTATTATATATAAAGGCGAAATAAATACTTTAACTTTATGTAATCTTCTCAATGAAAATTTTATCTCCGTAAAAAAAATATGTATAATTTTTCATCTACTTGAAAATAATAAAATCGGCTTCTGTGAAATGTTTAATAACCCACTTGACGATATAATCAAACGACATAATATTTTGCCAATTATGCATGGTATAATAGAATTTGATACTACAACAAAGACTGTTTCAATCAGAGGTATAGCCAATTGGTTTATTCTTTTACTTTTACCGACTACCTTTTTTGTTATTGATTTATTGCCTTACAGCTTAGAAGTATTCGGAAACAGAACAGCTGAATTTTTTACTGGAAGTATGTTTATAGTATTATGTTTCACTTATTGGGTACAGTATAGAAAGTTCAATAAAATACTGATTAAACTCAAAGAAATCACAAATGGTATGTAGATAAAGATAGTAAGTACACCACGACTTTCCATAGGTTTAAACAAGATTCAAGTGCATGGCAGACGCCCTCATCTGCCTCTCTTCTTTGTTACACTTTCCCTACAGCTCTTCCCTAAAATCTCAAATCCCACCTTGCATGAAAGAATCATTTAACAGAAAGATTTCAGATGCACAAAAACACTACAATTTTTATGAGCAAAAATGGCTTTAAGCCATTTTTTAAGGTAAAGCCATTTCGCTCTAATCGCATTCTACTGTTTTACTTACAGCGAAAAAGAGCATGAAAAAACGCCTATAAAAAGATGTTTTATATGCGACTGAACCCATTTCGAATCTGACAAAAACACCCCCGACCCCTCTTAAAAGAGGGGAGTCTGTAACACTAAAATAATTTAGAATATGTTTAAATTTTGAATAACTCAAATTTATTTTTTTTATCTGTTCTATAGTTTTTTATAAATGTCATTTCCAGCCTGCAGGCCTTGGCGGGTTCCCCTCTTTTAAGAGGGGATTAAGGGGTGTTTAAAAAGATGAGATTGCCACGGCGATAAATCGCCTCGCAATGACTGGTGTTGGTACATACTTCGACAAGCTCACAACTTGCAAGCTGTTCAGGGTGACACAGTTTTGTAGGGAACCGGCCGGCCTGTTCCATCTAGACAGGGCCATGCCTATCTCAAAAAGGTTCAGGCAGGCCTGAACCCTACATGTCGAAACCACATCGGTTTCGACCTACGAATTTTATTCTGAGGATGAGAGGTAGCGGAGGGCGTCGGTTTTGAGTTTCTCTTTATCGAAACCTTTTAAGTCGGCACTATCTAAAAATTGTATAAACCGTTCGTCGATTTGTCCAATCCCTGCCCGTCCGAACTGAGGTGTCGACTCATCTATCTTCTCTTTTTCAAATTGGATATTCAAGGCAAACGATTTTTGTTTTAATTCGGCAAGAACCGCAGTCGGTAAAGTCTTGAGCGTTTCTTCTGAAACACCGGTGACTTTTAGTCTGACAATTTTATCGGAGCTTCCGATTTTTTCAAGATTTTCTTTGATAGTTTTGACCAGCTCATCACCGCGTTTACCCTCTGCCTGTATAATCGGCATGTCGACCATCACGCGTGAAGTTACTTTTTCAAAACGGAGGTTAAAATTATCGAGTTCGACTACAATAAACCCTTTTCGGCGTCACGTTCCGACTGCGATAGTCGTTCGGTTGAACCGGCATAATATGATTTTTCGGCAACCTTGCAGTAGTTATGAAAATGCCCCAATGCGGTGTAGTCAAACTGTTCCATCAAATCAAGGGGGAGTTCCTGCTCGCCTAAGTCTGCCATCGAAAACTCCGGCATTCCGGCTGCGACGCCATGCATGATTAAGACGTTGTGTTTGAAATTTCTGTCAGGGACGCATTTTTTCAGTTCTTCTTTTTGAATGTCAGTCGTCAGGCAATGCGGTAAGGCAAACAGCTTCACATCGCCTATTGTAAACGTCTCTAAGCCGCTTCCTGCCGAGATGTATAGATTGTCTATGTGGTTGAAGATTTGTAAAGCAGCACCGACATACGGCTGTTTGGGAGCATCGTGGTTGCCAGATATAACCACAGTCGGAATTTTGTGAACCTCGGCTAAGCGGTGCAGTTGTTCACCCGCAATAGCGATAATTTTGTTGGTCGGTCTGACAACATGGAAAATATCACCGGCATGAATACAGATATCCGGCTTTTCGGCGATAATTTTGTCGACCGCCTCGATAAAGCTATTGATGATATCTTCCTGACGGAGAGTAAGACCGCTTTTACCACGTTTGGTATGGGTATCCCCTGCTCCGAGATGTGTATCTGCAAAATGACAAATTTTCATAATGCATTATACAACAATTAAAGTTGGAATGGAATAGGATTACATTAAAAAGTGATATTGAGTTTAGTAGATATCGTAACGGGAAATACGGTCACGTAAAGTATTACGGGAAATACCGAGTGTTTCAGATGTTTTCACCTGGTTGCCGTCAAAATGTTTTAAACAGGAAGAAATAATTGCCCGTTCAAATGCTGATTCTAAAAATTGAAAAATCTGTCCCGGTGAACCTGCGATAAGTTTCGGCATGACCGGGTCAATAATTTTTTTGAATGTTTCGGTGTAATCTTCTTGTAGGACATCTAAGTCAACTTCAAGGTTGCTGTTTCCCTCAATAAAGATTGGGAAATCTTCCGGTTGCAAAACATCTGTCTTGCCCATTACCATTGCGGTATGGATATTGTTCTCAAGCTCACGAACATTTCCGGGCCAGTTGTATTTTGAGAGAAGTTGTATTGCTTTTTTAGAAATCTTTTTATTAGACTGCTGTAACTGGTTTGCATATTTACTCATAAAATGGTCAATAAGAATAGGGATGTCCAGTCGTCTTTCTCTGAGAGGTGGAAGATAAATAGAGACTACTTTTAAACGATAGAATAAGTCAACTCTGAAAGCTCCCTCTTTCATACATTGTACAAGAGATTTATTTGTCGCGGCAATAATTCGGACATCAACTTTGATAGTTTCATTACCGCCGACCCGTTCTAATTCCTGTTCTTGTAAAACCCGTAACAGTTTTGATTGGGTCAATAAAGACATATCGCCTATTTCATCTAAAAAGAGAGTCCCCTCATCTGCCTGTTCAAATTTACCGATTCGTTTAAAATATGCACCAGTGAAAGCACCTTTTTCATGTCCAAACAGTTCGGATTCTAAAAGTGTTTCAGGTAAAGCAGCACAGTTGACAGATGAGATAGCATTATTTTTTCTTTTGGAACTTCTATGGATAGCTCTTGCGACGAGTTCTTTACCGGTTCCAGATTCTCCGAATATAAGTACGGCAGCATCTGAATTGGCTACCTGACCTATTAGTTTTGCGATTTCTACAATTTCAGGAGACTTTCCGACAATTTCGTCAACATCTAAATCTAATTTAGAAACAGATGAAATATCAGTCGGCAGATTTTGTCCATTAAGCCCACATGCATTATTAACGGTTTCAATCAGTTTTTCAAGTTGGAACGGTTTGGTGAGATATTCGTAGGCTCCCTCTTTCATCGCCTCGATTGCATTTTCGGTTGAGACAAATCCGGAAATAATAATTACAGGTAACTCTCTATCAATCTGTTTAATTTGTTTGAGTACGTCGAGCCCTGAAAGAGACGGAAGGTTTACGTCCAACATCACCAAGTCAACCGAATCATGGTCCTTGACAAAATCCCCAACTTCCATACCATCTTCTAAAAAGTCAAAATGATATTTATCCGGGTCAAATAAATTTGCCAAAGATTGCGAGAGATCTTTATCGTCGTCTACTAATAGTATATTCTTCATAGTTTTTTTATCTTTATATAGATATGATTTCTATCGGTAGATATGTTATTATATGAAGAGAAAAGTTTGATTTAATAGGCTTTTTGTTGTTTATTTTTAGAAGTTCTCTATGTAACCCAAGAAGGTATTACTCTTGTTGCATGATATTATTTTAAAAATGAATAATTTGTTTCAATATGAAATAGCAAAAGGACTACTCTTCTTCTGAGATAAAGTTGACCGCAATACCCATCCAGAAAAAATTGACAAATAAACTATTAACAATTCCAAACAAAAGCAGCCAGTAAATTAATTCCGGTCTAAACTTCTCGACTAAAACCGAAGGGTCTTTCAGTATTAACGAGATGATAATCGGAACTAACATAAGAGAACCGGAAATGAAGAGCATAAATATCGGACGTTTTATGAAAATTAAAAGAGAGTTTTTCACGCCACTTAGAACATTAGAACGATAAATAGCAATATACGGAATTGTAAAAAAGAATAGAGCTACAATAAGAATAGTAAAAAATGGAATTAACCCGTAATCGAACATCATTTGTCTTCTTGGTGATGCCCAAAGAAAAGTATCTAAAACTTTTGGTAGATAATAATAACCTCCGGCAAGTATTCCATTTAAAATCCCCCACCCTAGAGTTAAGTGCATCCAGTTTTTCAGAGTTTCTTTTATGGTGTATCTCTTTATTTCAGTTTCAGTATAAATATATCGGTAAAAGACTAAAGCTGCGGCACCTAAAAGTCCACCCTCGATAAGTATACCTACAAACTGTTTTGCATAACTAAAATAGTATGGAAGCAGTATAAAATGTCCAGGATAATGAGTAAACCCTCCGGCATACTTTGCATCCCAAAGTTCAGTCCACCAAGTGATAGTATTGTAGAATAGTGGATTAGTGTATTGGTAATGACTATATAGTATTAACCAATTCACAAGAAAGATACAAAGAAGAAGCAACCAAGCTTTAAATCTACCAAACAGTTTAAAAGTATCAATATAGAGAGAAATAAAATTATTAAGTGATTTTAGCAAACCGAAAACTCCATTTATGGACTTACAATTTGAACTGCATCTGATACAGAGTAATTACCGTGTACATCAAAGACAAAAATCCGATAGTATGTTGTCCCAGAAGCAGGCATAAATGTAAATTCTCTTGTATTAATATTTGATTCGTAGGTCACCAGTTCATCATTAAACAAAACATTGCTAGTCACATCTGTAAACATACGATAAGATTCAAAATCCGGTTCAGAAGAACGAGTCCAACTGAAATAGGCAGAATCTCCCGGAGTATAGGTAACCAGCAGCTCTATTTGTTCAGGTGTTGTATTGATATTAAGCAAATCAAATGATGCAAGGTTCGGTGCATTGTTCCCTGCTTGATCGGAAAATGTTCCGGTTACAGTAACATTAAAGACATTTGTGTTAGTCGGTACAACATACCACCCATAATAGTTACCGTCATCTGCAACCGGGTCAAAGTCGGTACCGTCATCTGACAAGTTAATTGTTCCGGAACCATTAAATGAAACTCTAGCGGTTCCTTTAGTTTCACTTGCAAAAAGTCCAAAAACTATTGTATCCCCCGGTCGGAAAAGTGAATTAGGTGAAAGGAAAAAGACTGAATCAATCCGAGCTTCTGTATCTAACAGTATAGAATCTTGTAATGGTACACTATTTGTAGAACCGTTGCTAAATAGTAAACGGGCGTAAACTCTCTTGACACCATCCCCATCAGATAATCTAAATCCAATCTGTCCGCCAAATTGTTCATAGACAGCGTTTGCAAATGTTGAATCTTCAGATAATTGAACATTACTTACTGAATTAGAAACCGCAAACTGCACTTGAATATCTTGTCTATTTGTGTATTCTCTGTCGTTTGAGAGAACCATTGACAGTACACCAATTTGGGCAAACAACTCATCAGATAGATACCCCTCTAAGCCGGATGTTGAAACTGCGGCGACCTTGAAAAAATAAAGTCGGTTACTAGACAACTGATCTAATGTAATAGAAAACGAAGAAGTAGTATCTTCCAGTTTATAATTTAACGTATCTATTTCAGAGACATAAATTCGATATAGGCTTATTGCGGCAGTATCAGAAATTTCCCAAGTGAGTGAAACCGATCTGTCATTTACAAAAAGTTGAACATTTTGGGGTACCGCTACATTTTCGGATAGCGAACGAACCGGGTCCCTTGATTCTATGTATCTGTCACAAGCAACAAAGCTTAAAATCAAAACAGACAATATGACAGTAATAAACTTATTCATTATTGATATTCCCATACTTAAAAATGATACGAAAGATTAACACCCATGTCCTGTAAATTAGCTTCAGGAGTCAAAGTCAGATTTTTTACAGTAAACGTCCCTTTTTCTTCAGGGAAGGAAAAGATAGCATCTAAAATAGATAACGACCACACGGCAATCACAGCACCTATTGTAGCCCTGCGAACATTTTCGGCATCGTAGGCTCTATCTTGGGCGTTGTTTAGTCTGGGTAAAAATTCTTCCAGTTGGCTTTGTGTTCCATTAACTTTAAGTGCGTCATATTCTTCTTCAAGACCTTTAAAGCGATTAAACTTTGTATCAAAATCATCATCGGCATTAAAATAACCCCAAACCGAAACAGCACCTAAAAGGGTAAACAGAAAGCCTTTAAATTTTTGATTTGAATACCTTTGACCCCACCCCGGAATAACAAGTGAGCGAACCCCTGCTTTAAAACGTGTTTTAGGTATCAAGTTGATATTGAGTTCCATCTGCTTAGACGGGTCTAAAATAACTTTTGTATTATACTTTTCATACCCGAATCTATCTATACTGATTTTATATAAACCGATAAGTGTTTGAGAAAACTTAGTAGGTGTAACTCCGGTAACAATCGCATCTCCCCTTAAAGTAACTAAGGCACCGTCGGGGTTTGTTGTGACAGTTAATCCACCTGTATATTGAGCTTGAGCTGATGATATACTTACATAGAAGAGAGTAATACCGGCAAAAGCAAATAACTTAAAAATCCTTTTTAATGACATATCATCCCTTGATATTTCAATTTATCCTCTAGTATCGGAATAATAGCAGATTTATATAGTTAAAACAAGCTATAAAAAAAACCGTGAATTATCACGGTTTTTGATATATATTTTTAACTATAATTATGCTTAATGAGCACCATGTCCTGTACAAACCACTTTGATAGTTTTAAACATAATTTTAATGTCAAACCAAATAGAGCGATTTTCAATATAGTGTAAATCATGTTCAACTTTTGTAACTACAGATGAAATCGAGTCATCATAACCACTAGTGATTTGAGCTAAACCAGTTAATCCCGGTTTGACTTCCAGACGTTTTGCATATCCGTCTACTTTTTGGTCTAATTCCTGAACAAATTTAGGACGTTCCGGTCTTGGACCGACTATAGACATTTCGCCTTTTAAGATGTTTATAAATTGAGGTATTTCATCTAGACGAGAATTTCTTAAAAATGTTCCCAGTTTGGTAATTCGGGTATCATTTTTAGATGCCCAAACAGGGCCTGAATTTTTCTCTGCATTATTTACCATAGTACGGAATTTAATAACTTTGAAAGTTTTCCCAAAGAAATTTTCTCTTCGACGATCACGAGTTCTGTTTTCGTCGATATCAGTTTGTTGGTATACTCTTCTTACTCTTTTACGGCTGTTTTTTCCAACTCTTACCTGGGAATAAAAAACAGGACCCGGAGAATCTAATTTAATTAGAATCGGAAGGATAATCCAAACCGGTAAGGTTAAAATCATTCCAATTATAGCAACCAGTATATCCATGGAACGTTTCGTGAAGTCATACATAGCCAAACGTCTTGTTCTCGATTCTGTCATAAGTTTAGGTACAGCAAAGATAAAAACAGAAGTCAAAATCACAAACAAAAATCCTTTAAAATATTCAGAGAAAAAGAAATGTAACTGTTCTGAGAAAGTTAACCCTCCGACAACAGCTGTGTCTTGAACCGATTCAACGGTAGCAGCAGAACCATAATTATACCTTTGTTGTGGTATATTAACGGCATGTTCTGACTGAGAACGGATATTGATATTTTGGTTTTGATTATTGTTCATATTTTACTATTTAATCTCAACTATTTTCTTTGGTTTATCTTACCTACGTTTAACCTAGATAGAGCAAATGATTTGCCAAAAACCGTTAAATAATGAAAAATGTTGACCCATTTTTTTATCAAAACTACCCTATTGGCGGACAATAAGATAGCAAGGTAAAGTGGCTCTAGAGAACCTTATTATGGACTCAATCAAGTAATGTTTAGTTATTTCTCTGATTATGATGCTAAGAACGGCATAAATAGTGCATTATATTGCCTACTTAGAGAGGTAAAACTTGCATTAAAAAACCGGCTAAAAAGCCGGTTTTCAAAGTATCTTTGAGAGAATTGCTATTAATTGCCAAATTTGAAAAGTAAAGAAAAGCGATGGAGACTTTCGTTAGTATATGCATCTGAAGTAGTAAAGGCATAGTCTAAAGCAGCAGAATTAAATACAACCCCGGCACCGAATGACAAATTAGAGCTAAATCCTCGATCTATCTCATCCATCAAATAATTATAACCGCTTCTGATATAATACTGTTTGTTAAAATTGTACTCTACTCCATGCCTGACCACAGTATTACCGTCGACTTTTTTCTCAGCTTCAATTGCAGTTACAAATCTTTCACTAAACGGATAGAAAGAAATACCTAAACGAGCAGTAGCAGGAAGATTTTCTTCAATAGAATTAAAGTTCATCTTAGTTCCAAAATTTCCCATAAAACCGGCTATAACAAATTTAGGTGCCGTATATTTAAACCCGATATCTCCTGCAAATGCAGACCCGCTTAGATCGTCAATTTTTTGATTAACATATTTTGCCGAAAATCCAAGAGATAGATTATCTGCTACTTCAAAGCCAAATGAAACCGCACCTGCCCAATCATATACCGAGATATCATTGGCAAGAGGTTCTCCATTTAGACCATATCTCTTAATCGTACCATAATTCAAATATGTTATAGAGGTGGCAAAAGTTGTTTTATCGTTTATTTTTCTTGCAAAGGTACCATGCTCGAGTGAGACATCCTGATACCAATTAAAATGACCTAATAAAACTTCACCTGATTCAATAGCCGTTAATCCTGCGGGATTCCAATAGGCAGCATCGGCACCGTCTGAAATAGCAGTATATGCACCGCCCATACCGGCAGATTTAGCCCCTACGCCGATTAAAAGAAAATCAGCTGTAGTTCTGCCTGCTTGCGATTGGGCAGATAAATTCCCATTAATAATAAGTATGGAAAACAATAAAATAATCGGAAAATACTTTTGTTTCATAAAATTCCATTTTAACATAAATAACCTCATTGTTTCAATAGTTTCACCACTTTATACATGGCAACGCCGGTGCCAACAATGATCGATAATTTATTTTAAACATCCTTGTTCTATATGTAGAAGTAACAAAATTATAACCCGTTACAGTTAATTGTGTTACGTTTACTTTTCGTTTGATTGATAACAGAATAATATAAACAGTTATCAAAGGTTTTCGGGTAGATACCGTTTATATTTTGATCATCAAAAGGAAATAATTTCTTACTATTTATTTTCATAAGCTCTAATTTGTTTATTCTCAACATCTTACTATTATTGTTCACAAAATTAACACATCCTTATTTATTGTCGGAAATTTGAACAGTTCCTACACCTATATGTAGGAATTAATCAACATTACTATAGGCTAGAAGCCACTATTATAACTTATTGTCAACAAAAAACATACAAAATGTGGAAATTTTTTCCAATTCGTATGACGTTGTAATTGAGACGGTTAGAAATACATCAGAAGAGTAAGTGTGTGAATTATTTTTTCTTTTATACTTTAATTATTTTATCATACACTTTTAACTTTTTTACCATATAATAGTTCCAATAAAAGGATAAAAATGATGACTTACGCGTTACCTGAATCATATAATAGAAGTAAAAGCCGGATTGACAAGTTTCTATCACTTTGTGGGTCTCATTCTTTGGCATACCATTCTTTACAGCCTGAATTATCTCATTTTCAGACCAAGACAGGTTATTTGGCTTATATTGATTTTCAAAATGAAACAATTGTCCTTGGAGACCCGATATCCGGTGCTGAAAATGCTAAAGAGTTAGTGCTGCAATTCTTACAGTTTAGACCTCAATGCTCATTTATTCAAGTAAGCCGAAAAACTTGTGAGTTGCTCGCCGAACTTGATTTCACAATCAATCATTTTGGAGTAGAATCTCAAATAGACCTTCCCTTTAATATAACAGGTAAACAAAAAAAAGAGGTTCGTCTACTTGTAAATGCCGCGATAAGAAATAATATCTCAGTTCGTGAGATATTAAAACGTGAAGAGTTATTTTATTTGACCTCATACAAAACTCAAAATAAAAATAACCGTTTTCGGTTTGGTTTGCATGCGGATGAGTTTTCTTTTCTAGCACGGCCTATTAACGATACCGATGAAAAGGATGTTCGGATTTTTGGAGGCTTTCAAAATAATCGGTTAGTGAATTATTCTTTGTTTGACCCTATGTATTATCAAGATAAGATAATCGGCTATGCCGAGGTTATATCTCGTCAAATCGACCATTCTCCAAAGGGAGGCCGTGCATACACACTTATTCAAGCTATGCACAAATTCACCGATGAAAAGATACAATTTGTCAACATCGGACTGCTTCCTTTTTATAAGCAGGTGATTGATGTAAATGATTTTAAAGGCAAAAGTAACAGTTTGATTGATATGATATTTTCGGGGTTATATAACTCAAGTCCTCTTGTCTCTAATTTTTCAGGACTCTCTTTTCATAAGTCACGATATCGAGGTAATTTACTGCCAAGATATTTTGCTACTAATTCAAAAAGACCGTATAAAGCACTTCTGTCTATTTTTAAGTTAACAACCGGAAAATGGCTGCCGCGGATACATTTCTGACTTCTTAAATAAATTTTATTTCAGACGTGATTTCATCTGTTGATATTTTTTTGTTCCAAGGGTAAGAGATTTAGGTAACGGTGTTTGTTCTGCTACCCGTGCTTTTGCTTTGGAAATTCTTTCCTGTGTGTCAGGGTGCGAAGATACCAGCTGCTCATAGATAGATTGCCCGTCTCCGCCAAGTTCAGCCAACTTTTGGAACATAGATACGGCACCTTGCGGATTATATCCTGCTTTTACCATATAGTGCATCCCAAAGGAGTCAGACTCTCTTTCGTTATTGCGGGAATAGCCTGCAAATGTTAATCCCATACCAACACCGATAGCAGAATTGACTGCATTTGAGGCACCCTCTGCTCCAAAGACTAATTCATAAGCGACCTGAACACCCAAGGCTGCCTGCATTCTTTTTATGCCGTGACGAGCAACAACATGAGATATTTCATGTGCCATCACTGCCGCAAGTTCGGCTTCGTTATCCATCTCTTTTAAAAGTCCGGTATAAAAATATATGTAGCCCCCCGGAGTAGCAAAGGCATTGATTTGGTCGGAGTCTATAACTTTGAAATGATATTTGATATCTTTTCTGTCTGAAACAGCTGCAATTTTTTGTCCGATTTGATTTAAGTAATTTTGCCAAACAGTATCATCCAAGATTTTTTCAGTCTCTTCGACCTGTTTTGCCATACCATGCCCGATAGCTACTTCCTGTCCAACCGGAATTATGATAAAAGACTGTTTTCCACCCGGTCCCGGTAGTGGCACACGAAAGTAAAAGCAAAAGAGAAATAAGAAGAGTTATATTCTTAATCATTGGGATATAGATTACTATTTAGATTTTTCAACTAAATCACCTATCAGAGGTAACTTGTAGTTTTTGCCTTGCAAGGCAAAGTAGATACCAAAAACAGCCAAGGCAACGGCAATGATTAGAATTGCTTTAAATACAAAATTTGAAATCCCGTCGATTAAAAATATAGCAGCAATCAGTTCTATTAGAAAGAGCATGACACCCTGTCTCGCATGAAAACGTGCTTCTTTATTATCTTTCATATTTAACAACGGTACAAAACAGAGGATTGGTATATATGACATAATAGCTGCCATTCTACCTTCTTCCGTTTGAAAGTTTTCAGCAAGAGTGTCATCGTCGGGTTGCTCAATAGAATCAGAAATCTCCGGAATTTCTTGAGATTTTTGTTCTTCATTTTCTTCTTTGAAAAATGATTCTGTCATAGATACCTCAAAATTTTATTATGTCGGCCAGAACATTTCTTGATCTTTTTTCGGCAGATCAAGTTTAATCGGCTCAACATCAGGAATAGTCTCTATCTTATTATCACCTTCAAATAAAGAAACAGCAAACGATATTTCACCAAAATTATCAGGTAAAATCTTTTCTCTTAAAATTGCTATTTCTAAATCATCATCAAAAGCATAAGTGAGTTCTTTATCTGTAATAGTATTACATTTCCCGAACGGAATTTCAACATTAAAATTTTTCAAATGAGAGAATTCTACAACTAATTTTTGGTTCTCATTTTTCGTAAATTGAGTATAATCAAACTGTATGCGAATATAGAAATTATCATGGTCAAAGGCAAAAAACAGTTTTTGAATCGGTTTGCTTACCCGATGCATCGCTCCGCCGACATCGGTTGTTTCAAAATAGCCAGCTTCTCCCCATTCGTAAAAATGCGACCTTTTACCGTCGATAATCGGAGTTACCAGCCCATCGGGCATGACCGCTTTATTTAAAACAGCTCCCGAATAAATAGGTATTTTGAGTTCAGACGGTATATCGCTATTCAAAAATGTATAAACAGCAGATAGATGGTTACGAAAAATTTGGTCGAATTGTCGATTATGTTCGCCTCGATGCTCGTCACCGTACCACCAACACCAATCAGACCCTTCAGCAATATATATTTTTTCCCACGCCAATTTGATTTTTTTGGTATCATATTCCGAGTTTTCTTTTTCGAATTCAACTAAGAATTTTCGAGTCATGTACAGCAAATCCCAAGCACGATTATCTTCTGAATGCCCAATCCAAATTTTAAAGTTATGGTTAATCCAGGAACCTGAAAAAAGAGAAGGCAGTTCAATAGCATTGGCATCTTTGGAGTAGTCACTCATCCCGACCGCATCTATTAGGTCATCAGTATGTAATTTTTCATAGAGATATTCAAGAAATTGGGTACCGTCATTTTGGAAATACTCCCAAGCATTTTCACCATCTAAAATAACAGGAATGACTATATTTTCAAGATTATCAATAAACCTATTTCTTATTTTGTGTATATGCTCGATAAAATCATCAACCGCCAGTTTACTTTCCATCCCTGAGTATACAAAACCAACTCTGTCTGATAATGCATGGTCTCTAAAAAACAGGTGGAGTCCTTGATACTTATAAAGTTGATAGGGGTGGTAATCTGAAGGGTTCATCCCTGTTTTTTTTAATGAATTTAAAAGAATCTCTTCATCGGTCGCTATCCAGTTTATGTCATTTTCAGCTATAAGTGTTGCTGCTGATTCAGAGATAGACCCTTCTGACGGCCACATACCGTTCATTGGTGAATCAAAGAGAGATTGAAATCTTTCGACAGACATTCGAATCTGTTTATCGGCATCCTCGGGATGTACAAATCGTTGCTCAGGTAGTGATATGTTTGGCAATGCTTCTTTGGCAGAGTCGGTATCGCATAAAAGTGGAAGTATAGGATGATAGTATGGAGTAAAAGAGATATCTATTTTTTGTTCTTTATATAACTTTTGATAGGTAGGAATAATCTTTTTGATATGTTCGATTTGCCAACCCAAAAGCTGCAGTTTTTCCTCTTCGGTGAAATGTCTTTCTTTTTCAAACAAAGCTTCTATAAACTTATCTGAACGAAAGATAGGGTCAACCCATACAAGATTAGACCAAACTTGAATATCTCTGATTTCCTGTGAGCTGAAAAATGAAATAGTGCTTGTATCGTTTATGATTGATTGAGCTTTTTTAAATAAGTCATAATATCTTTTATAGGGGGCAATCATAGTCTCTTTGGGAGCTGAGAAAAACGTTTTGAGAATTATCAGTTTTTCATCCTGAGAGAGGGAATCTGATTCTTTTTGGCTCAAAGATAGGTGCGGGTCAGTGGCACCGTTTATATATAATTCTAATTGATCAAGTAAAGCAGGAACGAGATTAAAGGTAACTTTGACATTTGAATATTTAGATGCCAAAAGCGGCATATCTAAATAATCTTTGAGTGCGTGTAAGCGCACCCATGGCAGAACCATGTTTGATGAGGCAGCATCACGATAATCAGGTTGATGCATATGCCAGAGGATGGCAAGTTTGACCGGAATTGTTTCGGACAAAGAGAAACCTTCTCTTTTCAGCTACTAATTATCGCTTACTTTTTTCAGCAAAAAGAAGCGTCGAACGGGCAACCAAACTAGAACCAGGGAAATTTTCCGTAATACTCTTAAAATGAATTTCGGCAGAAGCGATATCGCCTGTTTCCAAGTAGTCTCTCATAGCAGAAAAATGATAATCAGCAGCTAAAGGACCATCCGGGAATGCTTCAGTAGCTTCAGCAAATTTAGCTGCTGCCTCGGCTAGTTGTCCCTGATTTTCTATTGCCGTTGCAATGCCTGCCAATGAAGCTGCAGTTTTTAATTTATCATCGGAATATTTACTTATATACATTTCAAAGAATCGAATAGCTTCAGGATAGTTCCGAAGTCTTAGGTTTGTTTTCCCTAACATATAGGTGGCAAGTTCAACAGATTCAGTTCCAGCATAATCATCTAAAACCTGCTGTAAATTAAGAACAGCATTTTGATAGTTTGATTGGCGAAATTCTACAATACCTTTGGCATACAAATTGGCAGCATCGGATGATTGTGTTTTTTGCATATCCTGAAAAAAGACGATAGCCGAAATAACTAGAATAATTACAACAAATCCGATTACATAATACTGCCAACTATCGGTTACCTGCTGTTTGGTACTCAACATAAAAGTAGTGAATTTATCTTCTTTAATCTGTCTTTTATTAAGCTTAACTTTCCCGTACATCTCATACTCCAAATCGAGTTAGTATAATACAACCCGTGTGTCAACACGGGTTGAGGTATTTTATAAATAATTATCCTGCTGTAACAATATCGGATAAACTGTCAGTAGATTAAGTGTCCGATAAGATTTTCTTTTCTCTTTTGTAATTCCTTACCTAAAATACTCCGGTAAAGGAAACATTTATATTATGATTTTTATAATCAAATATACCGTTAACAGTATTTATTTCAAAATTAGATGTTGTATATACATACGATAAATCTAGATGAATTTTATCAAAGTGAATTCCTGAACCGAAAGTAAAGTTATTATTTACAACTGTAGTAGAAGTACCTGAGACACTAAGAGATGGAGTTGGAGTAGGAACATAACCATATCCAAATCTTATGGGGATATCACCAAAGTCGTAAGATTTAATATATTCAGAGCCGACCCGAATAGATAATGAATTGTTCCATTTCGGATCATTTACTTGAAATACTTCTTCGTTATTCCCACCCGGATTGACAGTTTTACTGGTACGGAAATTAACTTTCTTTCCACTAAAGCCTCGATATTCAATATCTCCTGCAAGTAACCAATTTTCATTAACTTGATATCCGACACCGGTTCCAATCATTAGAGGTAGTTCATATTTATATAAGATATCGATATTAAAAATAGTGTCGGTTGCTTGTGGAACGCCGTTTATGTCAGTTTTTGTATATAATCCTTGCTCACGATTTTCTTTAAGATAAAACGGAGTTCGAATAGTAAGACCTGCATCAAGTTTGTCACCGTTGTATTTAAAACCAACGGTAAAATTAGCACCTGAAAATTTATTAGTATCTTCAATAATACTGTTCGTAGTGACTGTAGCAAATTGCACTACCTGGTATCTGAAATTGTCAATAACAGAGTTATTTTCTACACTAAGAATAGACCTACCGGTATAGATATTAATTGCGGCTCCAAATGAGATATTGTCATAAAAACGTGTTCCAAAGCCAAAGTTGATTGAATTAAGACCGCCCTCTTGACGAACATTTTGAGTAAAATCAACATTGTTCGTATCATAGTACGTAATGACATTTGGAATATCCGTAATAAATTCTAGAGGTAAACTCTGTTTGTAACCAAATTGAGCAAAAGAGTTAAAGTTTCGAGTTAAATTCATCGAAAAGACAAACGGGTGTCCCTGAATACGTATCGGAGAGACAAAGTTAAACGAGGATAGATTGCTAAAAGACCCTGAATGATTTAATACAGTCAAATCAGTAATAGACTGCGAAGTTGAAACACCTTTTGGGGATAATGAGAACCATGAAACACCTACAGTGGTTTCATCAAGTTCGTACAATCCGGCAGGATTCCCAGCACCACCTGTGACATCATTGGAAACTCCGATAAACGCATTACCCATACCTTTTGCTCTTGTTCCTCCACCGACAAAATCAAAATCATAAGCATTATAGCTCGTAAATGTCTCAATCAAATCTACTTCATTTTGAGCAAATGCCATAGAAGTAAATACCATCAGAAATACAGCAATTTTGAATAAGGATTTTTTCATCCTAAAAGACTCCTTAAATATTTAGAAAAACTATTTTTTCGTTTTTATATAGACGTATTACCGCCTGAAAATAAGTAAAGAATATATACACCTTTTTCGTAGTTGTCAAATTATTTTCCTAAATAATTTTGCTATTATCTTATTGAATTATAAGAAGTTGTGCAGTTTTTACCAAAAAAAGTATAAAAACCGGAAAATTTATTTTTTTTAACAGTAAAAAACCGAAGATAATCGGCGAAATAAATACCCTCGACAGGAATCGAACCTGTGGCACTCGGTTTAGGAAACCGATGCTCTATCCTACTGAGCTACGAGGGCATATCAGTACAAATACTGCCTGAAATCTGATACAATTTAGAGTTATTCTGAGTCATACGAAATAAGAAAATCAACATCATAGTTTCTTAATTTTTCACGCCAGGGAAGAAAGTTTAAGTCAATCAAAGTTGAAATCCCTACAACTTCACCCTCCAGTTTCTCAACAAGTTTACAACTAGCCTCCATAGTTCCGCCTGTAGCCAGCAGATCATCAACAATGACTACTCTGTCACCCGGAGTGACAGCATCAATATGCATTTCGATATTATCGCATCCATACTCTAGTTCATATTCTTCGGAGATAGTTGTATAGGGTAATTTTTTCGGTTTTCTGACAGGAATAAAGCCAAGATTTAAGCGAGCACTTAAAGCTGCCCCGAAGATAAATCCTCGTGACTCAATGCAAACCAGTTTAGACGGGTTTTTCTTTTTTATAAATTTCTCCATCCCGCCTAATGCTAAATTAAAGCCGACAGGGTTTTGCAATAATGTTGTTATATCGTAGAAATTTATACCTTTTTTGGGGAAATCAGAAACTGAACGGATATATTTTTTTAACTCTTCCACCTTACTTACTTTCAATTAAGAGGTTATCATAAAACTGTTAAACTGTTTGATATACGAAAACCAATTGATTTCAGTTTTAGTAACAGAAGAACTTTTCGGTCCCTGTTGCATGAGGTTAAAATACTGCTCTATTGAATCTTTATCACCCTCAACAAATGAATTCACTGAACCGTCGGGCATATTTTTAACATAACCGTTAAGACCAAGATTGTTGGCATGAGTCAGACAAAAATATCTAAAGCCAACGCCATGAACTCTTCCGGTTACTATAATTTCGGCGGCAGCTAAGCTCATAAACTATCTTGTGCCATCTCCATCGCAATTTCAGCGGCTTCCAAAGCAGTTTCTACAACTTTGATATCATCACCCAGTTTCCAGGCATTCACAGATATAAGCGGTTTGCCTGCCTGTAAAGCAAAAGCCATTTCAGATAAAGTTCCATATTTTCCGGGAAACGCGATAACAGCATCGGCAGCTCTAATCACTAAGAGATTACGAGCCTCTCCAAATCCAGACGGTAAGACATAATCAATATATTTATTGGCATCATCTTTTTGATCCGTCGGTAAAATACCGATAGTAACTCCTCCCGCTTCTTTGGCACCTCTAGATACACCTTCCATGATTCCTCCCATGCCGCCACTAACAATAACACCACCGTTTTCGGCGACGTATTTTCCAACTTCTGCAGCCATATCTCTGAGCTTTTTAGAACATTTTCCGGCTCCAACAACAGCAATGACAGGTTTGCGTGCCATTTCTGACATCCTTTCTTTTTAACACCCTCCCGCAAAGTGAATAACCATTCCAATGTAGATTTTTATCACCCATGCTGATAAAAACCTTTTAATATCGGGGCGACTAGATTTGAACTAGCGACCTCTTACTCCCGAAGCAAGCGCGCTACCAAGCTGCGCCACGCCCCGTATCTCAAGTGTCGATATGATAAGGTTTTTTTAGTGTTTGTCAACTCCAAACATAGAGAAAATCTTTGGATTTCTTCTTAAATATTAATTTTTTTGTTATGTAATTCAGTTAGTTTTTCGGAGTCTGTAAAATTAATCGCAAGGGGAGTTATAGAGACTTGTCCGCTATGAACTGCATCAAAATCCGACCCTTTGGTAATTTTCCATTTTGGTCGTCCGCCTATCCAGTAATATGATTTTCCTCGCGGGTCGGTTTTGTGGATTACGACATCTTTGTAATGCCTAAATCCTAATTTAGTGAATCTGTATTCTTTATATGCTTTTCCATTATCTTCAGGTAGATTGATGTTTAAAAATGTTTCCGGTGTGAGGTTGAATAAATCGTAAGATTTTACAACTTTAGAAACAAACTTTGCGGCACGTTCCATCGGCATTCCTGGTTTATAGTTAGCCATTGATACAGCTATAGATGGGATTTGCAATATAGACCCCTCTATTGCGGCAGCAATAGTACCTGAATAGGTAACATCATCGCCCATATTAGCACCATGATTTATACCGGATAGAATCATATCCGGTTTTTTGCCTTTGTATAATAAATGAATGGCGAGCATGACACAGTCGGTCGGTGTGCCGTCGGTCGTATACCAATTTTTTTCTATTTGAGTCATTCGGAGAGGATGATTTAAAGTCAGAGAATGTGATGAAGCCGATTGTTCTCTGTCAGGAGCGACGACTTTTATAGTATGTTTTTTGGATAGCTCTTTTGCCAAAGCTTTGATACCATCTGAGTAATAGCCATCGTCGTTAGTAATGAGAATTTTGAGTTGTTTTTCTTTTTTCATAAGATATGTATACTAATAGAACTGAATGACAATGGCAAGCGGTAGTTGATAAATGTTATGTAAATTGACTTGTACAATCATTAACAATGCTATCGGATTGTTCAGAAATAGATTCTTTTACTAAAAAAGATTTCAACTGGTCTTTACATGTAAAACCATTGAGTTTTGATCTATATTTTTCAGCAAGTATAAAGTCTTCTATTTCAATTTTTCTTGCTTTGCTGATTTCTAAATACTCTTTTTCTTTGTCGATACCTAAGAACTTTCTACCCAATAAATTTGCGGCTATACCTGTAGTGCTACTACCTGTAAAGGGGTCTAATATCCAGCTATTTTTATTCGTAGACGCTAAAAGAAGTCTAGTTAAAAGAGATAAAGGCTTTTGGGTTGGATGCTTTCCGCAACTTTTCTCCCATTTAGCAATTGCAGGTAGTTTCCAAACGTCTTTCATCTGCTTTCCTTCATTTATTTTTTTCATTAAATCATAATTATAGTAATGAGGAACATTTGTTTTTTTTCGTGCCCAAATAATTTGTTCTGTTGAATGTGTAAAATACCTACAAGTAAAATTAGGAGGTGGATTCGTTTTTTCCCACGTAACAATATTTAATATTTTATAATCTAATTCTGTTAGTATCTGACCTACACTAAATATATTATGTGATGTTCCGCTAATCCAAATAGTAGCATCATCTTTCATCTTCTCTCGAACTAAAGACAACCATTTCCTGTTGAAATTATTAAGATCTTCTAAGCCCGTATTTTTATCCCAATTTCCTTTATTAACACTTGTAATTTTTCCATTTTTTATTGTTAAGCCATCATTTGATAAGAAATAAGGTGGGTCAGCAAATACCATATCAAATTCGAAATCAAATTTAGGTAATACTTCAAAAACATCAGCATTTATTATTGTGAAATTCTTATCTTGTGATTTGAAATAAGGCTTAGTCATTTGCGAAACCTTTATTCCTGTTCTAAAACAGGTAGCCCTATTTTATGAAAAGGTAAGTAATTAAAATAATATTGACAACCAACATAATGTATATAGTCAAGTGTATCTTTATATTTAGAATCTTTGAACCAGTCGTCCCTCCGTGCCAATATAAGTGAGACAGAAAGTTGAAACGTGTAAGTAGGGCGGTATGGAGAATATCAGATGTTATCAGAATCTGTACATGCAGAGAAAAAGAAAGAATCAGTTCTGTTCAAAAGTGTATCAAGCTCC
>JAJRXM010000002.1 GCA_024276275.1 Candidatus Zixiibacteriota bacterium | reverse complement strand
TCTTTTCAAGTAAGCTAAGTAGTTGTTGCCTTTCAGTTTGAGGTTGATTTGTTTTAACCAACTCAATCATTTTTTCTATTGATTTATCAGCAAAAAGAAATAGTCGTTTTAATTCGTTCCGCAGTTCACGAATATTACCATACCTTCTGAGAGCATAGGAGAGTTGACAGCCAGCATAACACCATCTGTAGAAACAATCGTAACCGGAATAGGAGATGCTTTCCCGTCTTTTATAGTATATACAATTGTATTATTACCCTTCCGAACAATAGCATCTTTTGAAACAGCAATTGAAGTGAATTCATCATCCAACGAAAGAGTCACCTGCACCAACATACCGCTAGCTAATACTTCATTCTCATTAGACACTTCAATAATTACAGGGTAGGTATGAGTTTCAACCGATGCTGATGGAGAGATTCCTACAACAACCCCGTTTAAAGTCGATTCGACTGTGGAAGATTTCACAATCACCGGGCTACCTATTTGCAGTTCACCAAAATACTTTTCAGGTAAATCTACTATTATTTTTATTTTTGAAATATCAACCATCTCAAATACAGCCATGCCGGGTGTTACCCATGCTCCGACATCTACTAATCTTCGACCGGTATATCCTGCATACGGTGCTTTTACTTTTGTATTAGAAAGGTCTATTTGTAGTTTTGATTTTTCAGCTTGAATTTTCTTATAAAAAGCAGTCTGAATTGCATCTAATGCTAAAGATGAATCATAACCTGTTTCTGAGATAAGATTGTCTTTCAGAAGCCTTACTGCTCTTTCTTTACGTTCAGATGCGAGCTTTGCCTGAACTTCAGCTTGAACTGTTTCAGCAGATTTTGCTTGAAACAAGAAAGAAATCGTTTGGTCGTCGATTGTAAGAAGAGTCTGATTTTTATTAACTTTGGTTCCTTCATCAGTTTGAATAGATTTTACCCGTCCTGAAATTTCGGCGACAATATTACTTTTTATAATACCTCTGGTGCGACCGATAAGTGATATTTGGTTGTGGAAATTTTTCTGAATAGTTTTTTCAGTAACAACTAAAGTAGGGGGTTGGCTAAAAGCAGATGATGCCAAAACTGCTAACAGAATAGTTAAAATATATCCGGAAATTTTCAAATCTACCTCTTTTGTTAAATATCTCTCTCTAGATGTTTAATTATAAACGTTTATACGTAATATAAGTTTCACAATAATAAGTAAAAATGACTTGAAATCAATCACATCTTTTAAGGACAACTTAATAGAGGTATATTAGTCGGATTATTAAACATAAATTCGACCAAAGAAACTAAGTCTGAAACATCCAAATTCATACTTCCATCAATATCAGCTTCCTCAAAACAGGGAGGTTGTTGGCCGGAAGGGATATTAAACATATATTGTACTAAAAATATTAAATCTGAAATGTCTATCAAATCATCAGGGTCGAAATTTACATTTCCACGACCTATAACACAGCAATTTTCGCAGGCATCGCCACGACCGTCTAAATTTGTATCTTCCTGTAATGGATTATAAATCCCGGGGCAATTATCAACCGATTCACAAATGCTGTCATTATCAATATCATTTAGGTGGTCGTTTAAACAGGCATCACAAACGTCACCGACACCATCATTGTCTTCATCAATCTGTGCGGGGTTACTAATAGTAGGACAATCATCACAGGCATCACCTATCGAATCTAAATCTGTGTCAATTTGTGATCGGTTATATTCATTCGGGCAGTTATCTTCAGAATCAGCAATTAAATCTCCGTCGGAATCAACGATACAAACTACCGATGAAGTACGTCCGACAACTTTAAACCATGGGTATCCGGGCATATTATCCCAAAAATCATACCATTCGTGCCAATCAGGTTGTGTATTATCATAGTAATACCAATTATCACAACTGTCAGGGGCAGATGTTGAATCAAAAAAGACAGGAGGGTAGGTCAGAGCGTGATTGATACTATCAGCATACTCCACTCCAATATAAAACGGCTCGCTAATACAAAATGAATCGGGGAACAGTGCTGTACCTACCGAGGGAATACTCCATGTAGCCGAATCGCATAGGACAGAGAACCGATACAACTCAGCATCAGGTTGAGAGCAGTTATCGCCGCTAGTAGTAGAAGAATAAATTACAACATCCATTGTAACCGGCCAATTATTATCAGGTAGAGGAATGAGAGTAAACGATAATGATTGGACTAAAAACGGATATCCCGGTGTCGTACAAGTTGCCGGGTCAAAATAAGTAACTACTCTGTCGCTTGGAGATTGTCCCGTTGCAAAGCCAATACCTATATTGCCATTTTTAGAAAGCGAACAGTAAGCGAGCGATGAAGGGCTTAATTGACTTTCATTTACCTGAGATTCACTATGTAAAAATTCTATTTTTCTTTCTGATGCCGATAGTGCTACTGCTAGAAACATAAGTATTACAATTAGACGATATTTCATCATATACCTCAATCTCAGTACGTTTTGAAATGAATTATTAAATGCAGTAATTAATTTTTAAATTCTTTAGTTTCAGAAATGACAGCAGCACCGACAGAATCACCCCAAACATTGACTGTTGTTCGGCATCTGTCTAAGAACCAATCGATTGCCCAGATTAGCCCGATACCTTCCAAAGGCAGGCCCACGGCAGAAAGGACAAAAACCATTGTTACTGTCCCTGCATGAGGTATACCGGCGGCTCCGATAGATGCTAAAGTAGCGGTCAGAAAAATTATAATCTGATCAGTAAACCCTAATTCAACACCATAGATTTGAGCGATAAACAATGCCGCAACTGCTTCATACAATGCGGTACCGTCCATGTTAATTGTTGCTCCTAACGGAAGAACAAATGAAGCGGCTCTTTCATCGACTTTATTTTTTTCTTCAATACATTCCATAGTTATCGGAAGAGTTGCCGATGATGATGCCGTTGTAAAGGCGGTGGTAAGAGCTTGTCCCATATTCAAAAAATACCGAAAAGGCTTTCGCCCTGTAAATAACTTGAGCATCAACGGTAGAATTACTACAGCATGAATAATCAACCCGAAAATAACAGTAAAAGAATATAATGCCAAAGATGATAATAGCTCGGTAAGTGATTCTCTGTTTTCAGCTATTATACCTCCGATTAATGCCATAACACCTAAAGGTGCAAAATAAATAATCCAATTAACCAATTTCATGATAGCGACATTTAGTCCCTCAAAAAATTGAATAACCGGTTTTCCTTTTTCTCCTATCGTTGTCAAGACAGTACCGAATAATAGAGAAAAGACTATAAGAGGTAAAACTTTTCCTTTTGCGGCAGCATCAATAATGTTAGGGGGAATCAATCCGACGATAACATCAATGAATGATTTGCCGGTGCTGTTGGCTACCAAATCAGGTACAAATGCCCCGAAGCTTTCGACACCTTCACCGGGCTTTAATATGTTCACCAGTATAATGCCGATAACAACTGAAAACCCGGTTGTTATAAAATAGTATAGTAATGTTTTTCCGGTTGTTTTTCCTAACTTGGAAACATCACCTAAACTTGTCACACCGACAATCATCGAGGCAACAATCAACGGTACAACAATCATTTTGAGGGCGTTTAAAAACAGAGTGCCGATAAAACGTATGGAAAGAAAAAAGTCACCGGCATATAAACCTCCAAAGACACCTAAAATAGCACCTATTATCATTCCTGCCAGTATTATATTTCCGGTTTTTCCGGTCATTTTTTCTATTCTTTCTAAAGGTAAGTTATTTATTATATATACGACTCAGTTAGTTCAAATGCAACTGAATAATTATAAGCGAAAAAGAAAACAAATTGATTTTCGTTTATAATTATTATTATTGACACACTACTCTGAGATAGCTTTATTTAATTAAACATACATAGTATCTTATTCGTTTATAGTTTGAACGTAAAGGATTACTAAAAAACCGGGAGGTTTGAAATGAAAAAAGTTCTTTTTGCCTTAATCTCAATCGCCATATTTAATTCACCTACTTATAGTCAAGGCGGGTGGGGGAATGACCCCGGCTTGCAAGATTCTATCATGATAGAATGCGATTCACTTATTGTCGGTAGATCAATGCCTATTACATTTCGGGTAGTTAATGATGACCCGTTGAGAACAGTATTTACTGATTATATTTTTAGATTTAATAATGGTGCCGGAATGGTTTTTGATTCTGTAAAATACTTAAACTATTTGTTAGACCCTTCTGTTCTGGATTTCCGGTTTAGCAACGGAACTGATTCAACCCTTAGAGTAGGTGTTTATAAAATTATCGGAAACGATCTTACTGAAGGAGGTAGTGAATTAGTTGAATTTTACTATACTGCCACATCTCCGGGTGCGGTAGAGATTGATAGTATAAGTAATCCTCCCGGATATGATTTTGTATTCACTGCACAATTACCTGAGCGGTATGTGATTTATGAACCTCAATTCCAAAAGAAATTAATACCTATTGTTGAAGGAACACCTTTTCCTATTTTATCAATAGATGAGAATATGATTACAACTGTAGTTAATAATCAAATCTCTACTGATATTTCTATATCATCTCCAGTTGGGTTTCCGGTTACATTAGCATTGAAAAAATTTACAAAGTATGACAATGCAGACATACCTTTAAACACGCCAACTATTACCTACAATTTCGGCTATAAATTAGAGTGGACACCGTCTGTAACAGATATAGGAATTTGGGAGGCAGTTGTCGAAGTGTGTGACTCTTCGGGAGCCTGTGTCGAGGGCAGTATCGTTTTGCAGGTTGTTGAATCAAATGATTTTCTGATGGAGTTTTCAACAAAAGTAACACCTAATTTTCATTTACCTGAAGAAATGATATGGGAAGATTTAGATAGTGACTTATACCCTGAGATAGTAACAGTTGGATACAATGCTGATTTGTATTCAACCTTTTCAGTATATGATTTTAACTATGATACATATTCGCTTAACATAGGTTTTAATTATCAGGGGGCACCTTATCGCTCGCATCTTGCTCTCGGATATATTGATTCTGATGACATATTAGATGCTATCTATCCCGGATATATGAATCAAAATGCTATTACTGTTCTCCCCGGAACAGGTAATCTCGAGTTTGATCAGAATAACCTAAATGTTTCTTATGTTTCAGAAGATATCTCAAGAAATGCGGTATTAGATGATTTTAATCAGGACGAACTATTGGACTATGTTTCTAATAGCTTAACTACTGTTCATATTTATAAAGGGCTAGGTACAGGTTATTTTCAAAAATACTTTGAAATAGAATTCAATGAAAAAATCCGTTCTATTAACTCTGCCGATTTTAATCAAGATGGAAATAATGATCTTGCTATAGGTACAGACGCGGGAGTTTATACTTATCAAAATAATGGAAATGAAACTTTTCAGTTTATTAAGTTTTACCCACAATCTTACGGTACCGTTGATATAGATATTACCAACCAAGGGTCTGATTTTAATGGCGATTTGTACTATGACTTTGTTATCACCACACCTTCCGTTGGGGGAGAGTTTTCTGAAATAGTGCTTTATGAGGGTAACGCAAATGGTACTTTTGATGTTACTACAGTTAGAACTTTAAAAGGTCAGGTTTTTGGCAACACTATAGGCGACTTTAATGATGATAATTATTTAGATATCGCTTTTGTAAACGGTGCTAAGAAGTATATCGGAATATTATACGGAGAAGGAGACGGTAACTTCGCCAATGAACAGAGATTTTATATCTCTGATATCCCAATCTTTTCTATCAATTCAGTTGATTTTGATTTGGACGGTGATTTAGATATTTCGAGTGTCGGCACCGACAACAATGCAAACGGAACACTCTTTCTATTGATAAATCAAGATAATTCTGCCTCACCTGTAGCAAACTCACTTGCTTTGGATGTTTTAAACAATGCCAATATGCAAATGACATCTCCTGCAGGAAAGAAAATAAATAAAGTCTCTACAACTTTTACCTCGAGCTCTTCTTATTTAAAAAATATAGATAATAACAACCAAATAGATAACAAGTATTTTATTAATACTCTCGAGAACGGTGTTTACACTCTTGAGTTTACACCAAAACCGAACTTATCCGTAGGTCAACCGTTTACTGCCGAGTTCTCTATAGATAGAGAACAGTACCGACTTGCAAAAAACATTCCTATGTCTAGCTCCGGTTATACTTTCTTAATCTATCCGTCCGGTACATCTCCGATATTCCCAATCCCGGGACAATTTACCGGAGAAAAACAACCTTTTTTCACATGGGATATTGCAGGTGATGTAAATTTCCAGTTGGCAACTGATATTGATTTCAATCAGCTGCTTATTGATTCGCTTGTGACATTTAATAATCTTGTGTTAATCTCTGAATTACCGGTTTCTGATACAACTGCTTATTACTGGCGTGTGAAATCAAAAGATCAAGTAGATTATGACGGTATCTATGTCTTTAATCTTGTCCTTAAAGTTCCGACTGATATAAGCGATGATATTAATGAATTGCCTAATGACTATTCGCTGTCACAAAATTACCCGAATCCGTTTAATCCTTCAACGCAGTTAAACTTTTCTTTACCTGAGAAAACTCATGTTAAGATGGAAATCTTTAATAGCTCCGGTCAAAGAATTAGAACACTTACTAATAAAGATTATACTGCCGGAAAACATTCTGTTGAATGGGACGGTAGGAATATGAACGGTAAGAAAACTGCCTCGGGAATTTATCTTATGAAATTTTCCTCGGGAAGTTTTTCTAAATCTATCAAGATGCTTATGATGAAATAATGACATAAGTATGACAAGAATTAAAGAGTCACTCCGAATAAAGACGGAATGGCTCTTTTTTTTGTGTATAATTTGACTAAAATCAAAGCAAAAATACACTAAAACGCCGTTCTTGTAAAAAAAGGAAATGACATGAATAATACAAACATACTTGAATCTTCTTCGACATCAATTGAACCTCCAAAAGGGTCAATTCAAAAGTACCGATTTTTTTCTCAGTTATTTTCTCTTGCTATAAATATCTGGATAGGTATTGAGTTCTATCTATTTATACAATATCTGCACAACAATAATGCTGTTGAAACAGTTGTCAGACCTCCCGGAGTCGAAGCATGGCTGCCAATCGGTTCACTAGTTTCTCTCAGACATTATATTGAAACAGGGATTGTAAACAATATTCATCCTGCCGGAATGATGATATTTATAACAATACTTCTAACAGCATTTTTATTTAAAAAAGGGTTCTGTTCATGGATTTGTCCGATAGGTTTTATCTCTGAATTAGTCGGAGATTTCTCTGACAAGATATTTAAACGCAGAATAAAACCACCAAAATGGTTAGACTATCCGCTTCGTTCTTTAAAATATATTATCCTCTTTTTCTTTTTAAATGCTATTCTGTTATCAATGTCATCATTGGCGATAGAAAGCTTTATTTACACAGACTACAATATCGCATCTGACTTTATGATGATGAGATTTTTCACTGACATAACACCGCTTGCTTTAAAAATTGTCATCGGATTGGTGATACTATCAGTAGTTATAAGAGGATTCTGGTGTAGATATCTTTGCCCGTATGGTGCCTTACTCGGTATGTTTAACTTTATTTCACCGACAAGAATAGTAAGGAACGATACATCTTGTATCGACTGTTCATCCTGCACAAAAGTCTGCCCGTCATTTATTAAAATTGAAACTGTTAAGGAGGTATACTCCGATGAATGCACCGGATGTATGGCTTGTATCGACAGTTGTCCTGTATCCAAAACATTAGAGATAAAAGTTGTAAAAAAATCAGTAACGATGAATAAAGCAAAATGGGCAGCAATTCTTTTACTTTTCTTTTGGGGTTCAATGCTCGGATATAAATTCTTTGGACCATGGCAAAATGAAGTTACTACTGAACAGTATAGACGTATTTTACCGTCTGTAGAAAAAGGACAGATGGTTCATCCATAACTATAGTTGACTTTAAGTCGCTGCTGCTATAGTTTACTGAAAACAAAGGATAAAGATATGTCACAAACAAAAGATAATTCATTTTTTGAAAAATATGCTCACGAATACGACTTTCTCACAAATGCGGTTCAACGTAGAAACAACCATAGAAAAGAAATAGATGCTTTGATTAACAAGTTTCAACCGACAGCCGTTATTGATGCGGGCTGTGCTTCCGGATTAACTTCGTCGTTATTTGCTGAGACCGGTATTAAGACAAAAGGAATCGACCGATCACGACCGATGATAAAAAAAGCAAAAGAAAACTATGGAACATTGGATAATCTTTCGTTTCATATCGCAAGTTTTGAGAGCCTGCCAAAATCTTATGATAATAAGTTTGACCTTGTTGTCTGTCTTGCCAATTCAATCTCAGGTGTCGGTTCACTTCGTAATCTTTCATTAGCATTCAAAGGGTTTTATAAAACATTAAAACCGGGAGGGGTATTGGTCTTACAGATGCTCAATTATGCGTCAATCCCCAACGGAGTCCTGCAGCCTATACGTGCAACTCAAAATAACAAAATATACTATCAAAGATTTACCGAACGACGTGGACAAAGATTATATATTTATGTCAACCGTCTGGATACAAGCAAAAACCCGCTACAGTATGAAATGTTCAGACATGAATTTGATAACTTTAAACCTACCGAAGTTATCTCTACATTGAAAAAAACTAAGTTTACTAAAATAAATAAATATGCTGATTTGTTTTTAAAAAAGAAATTCGACAAATCATCTCGAGACCTTATTTTGACTGCTGTAAAATCTTAGCTTTATTTATTCTTCTACTATCCGATAAAGATAAAAAAGAGAGATTATTTCTACTCAGTAGGAATAATTTGCTCATACCTGATAATTATTGACAATATAAAAGAATTATATATCTTCTAAAACAATATGAAAAAAATACTAGCTCTATTTATACTTTTTGTCGTTACAACTTCTGTAGCTCACGCTGAACGGTCAGTCTCCGGTTTCAAAACATTTGACCAATATCGTGAAATCGGTGATTTTCGCTTATGGACTTTTATCGCAAAAGATTCAACCCTGGGAACTCTTACATCATCTGTTAAAGAACAAACATCAATAAACGGAATATCCGGATTCGTTATCGAACAAAAGCTCAAACTTGATCTTACTAAAGTTTCAACTAATCTTAAATTTGATATTCTGAATCGTCATTTTGTTTCTGATAAGGGCATCTATCTCGGTAACAAGATGAAAATCAAAATCAACGACAAAACAGAAGAGATCAATCTTGAAAGAGAAGATAAAAAACTATTAGGGTATACGACTCGAAATGAAAGTAAAATTGAGCAAGAGCTTGAACTCGGTAATATCGAATATACTTTTGAGAATAACTATATAGACCAACTTGAATTATTTTTGGCATCTCTTGATTTGACAGTAGGAAAACAGATAGCCGATACTGTGTTTATGCCTCAGGCTCTTATAGAAACGTATATCTACGGTGTTGTTGACGATTTTAGAAACATTAGATTATACAATCAGGTTTTTGACTCTTGTTTTGTTATTGAATTAACTTATCCGACAATGATGACTGCATATTTTACGCCTGATAAACGTCTTGTTAAATTAGAAATACCTTCACAGGATTTAAAAATCTATCAGGATGCAGTTGCAAATCCTCTAAAAGCAAAATTAGCAGCTCTCAAAGCTGCCGAAAAAAACAAAAGCAATAGACAACCGATTTACGTTAAACAATCTATGGGAAAACTTATAACTGTTTTTCTGTTATACCTTGCTGTTGGGGCTGTTATAACACTTTTCTTTAATAAATCATATTACAAAAAAACAAACTCTTACATTGCTTTAGCGATAGGCGGATTTTCATTTATTCTGATACCTTTCACACAAATACCGTTACAGGAAATGTTATTTACAACATATTTTATACCTAACGTATTACAGGGTGGTGAATCAGCTTTAGTATGGGGGATTTTACCCGCAGCCACAGCAGGTATAATTCAGGAGTTGGTAAAACTAGGATTGTTATTTATAGTCTTCAATTATTTAATTCAGAAAAAGAGCTCCTATATCGCTATCGGAGCATTGTTAGGCTTTGGTTTTGGATTAGTAGAGGCAACCTACCTGGCATATGGGACTCCGTCAACTTTATTATTCGGAATGAACTTGGTAGAAAGATTGTTTCTTATAATGTTCCATATTTCGGCAGGTACATGTTTAGGGTATGCGTTTAAAGAAGGACTTCACAAAGTCAGCTTGTTTGTGCTGGTAACAATTTTGCTAAATTCAATTTTCAGATACTTACCGATATTTGCCCAGAATAAATCATTAACACCTGAGTTACTTGGTATCTTACTTGCCTTTATTTCAATTTCATTTTTTACATTTACTCTGTTTATAACAAAAAGAAACAGCTAAATTATTTTGCTACAGCAATAACTCCGCAGCCGATTCGACCGTCAATATGAATCTCAAGCGGTTTTTCAAGTTTGATATGACAGACATGTTCCGATCTATCAATTAATTGTTGAGACAAGATAAAATCAAAATCAATAAAGCCGTTTTTGGCACCTTCATTAACAGTAAAATATCCTGTTTGAAACGATGTCAGGTTCTGGAAAAAATGTGTCCCGAATGATGGGTCGGGAGCAAAATCGCCATAGGCCGATTCCATAATTACGGAAGCACCACAAATTTGGTTCCATGCCGTCGGAACACCTAGCCATCTTTCAGTTGTACCCCAACGTCCCGGTCCAATGAGTAGGTACGGTATTTTATCTTCATATAGCATTTCATTAAAAATACCGACCTCGGTTGCTATTTGAACCGTTTTTGCTCTATCAAAAGTATGAGGGTCAACAATAATAATATCTGATATATTGTCCCGCACAAAATTACCTAAAGTCTTATTACTACGACCGATTATTCTATCTTCTTCAATTACATCAAGGTCGACTGATTCCAATTGTGCTTCTTTAATCATAGGTCGAATTTGCAGAAAATAAAACTCATCAGGAATGTTCTTATCATTATTAAGTGTAACAGCAAATTCTATTTCAACAGGACAATTCAACCCTTGAGAGCCTAACTGTAGTAGAAATTTAACAATATCAGTTAATGGAAATATCTTGGATTTTAATATCGGAGCAAAGGTTATTATCCGAACTCCGTCATGTGAGGAGCCGTCATATACTCTATTATTTTCAACCGAATATGTAGAACAGATAGGGTAGAGCGAACCATCTTTTTCTACATCATTAGTATTCATTTTTGTCAACCCGTCAGAATCTATTTGAACACCGTTGGAGTCAGGATTGACATTAAGAGAAAAGAATTCTTTTTGGGAATTCGCCAGCATATCTTTCACAGTAGAAAATTGAGGTAAATTATTCGGATAGCTGGGGGATAACCGTAAACAGTTCATTCCCTCAACAATTGTTTTCCCAAATCCTAATGCGACATACAAAACGCCGTCTTCAGGTTCAATGTTCTCAAGAGAATAATAGTTATACGAAAGTGCCACCCCTGAAAAACTTGGATAAAACCGATCTTCATATTTTGTTCCAACTGCTCTTTGGATAATAACACCCATCTTTTCCTCTTCAAGACGGTTGTTAGCAGCATCGTGATATACTTTTGCATTTTCCAAGTATGTCGAGGCATAAATACTTTTAATAGCTTGAGCAAGCTGTTGTCTTCGTACCCGTTTGCTCGGATTACTATTTGGAAGCATGTGAGTTTCATATACACCTGCAAATGTCTGTAGGTGAGAATCCTCAAGCATAGAGGAAGACCGAACTGCAAGGGGATACTCAATAACATCTAACAAAACATCTAAGTCGGCAATAATCTCATTCGGTAATTTTGCTTTTAAAAACTCAGCTAAAATTTCTTTGTCCGAGTGATTTCCCAAAGCAAATTCCATAAGATTATTCTGCTCCATAAACTTATCGAAAACTTTTGTTCCCAAAATTACAGATTTCGGAACATTTATTTTCACATTGTCAAAAAAGTCATGAAGTTTGTACTGGCTGAGTAAAGCATTTATATATGCCAGTCCTCGTCCTTTACCTCCTAAAGAACCACCACCAATACGAACAAAATCTCTTTGCAAATCAAACTGTTTTCTAGAAAAGTCTGTTATTTCACCCCGTTGACTTTCGTGTCTGAAATTCCGAAAAGTCATTATAAGATAATTACGCAGCGTTTGAGTAGTTTCAAATTCTGTAGCTTTTTTAGGACGAAGCATATCAGCCAAATCAAACTCTGTACGAGCCATAAGCCAATTAGAAAAATGATTCCGATGAGCATGATACAACAGTGACTCTTCCGGAATTATTTTAATAGTTTTTTCCATCGTTCTAAAATCAGAAATACGGGCAAGAGGTTTACCGCTTTTGGGGTCGATGAAAATAAAATCTCCGAACCCGAAATTTGCTTTAATAAATTCTCTTAACTCCGCATGCAGTTTTGGAGACCTCTTAGATATAAATCCAAGGTCGTGTTCAGTTGCAACTTCACGGTTTTTTTCAGCGGATGATTGCATTAATACCGGAAGTTCGGGATAGTCATTTCTCATCTGCTCTACAAGTTTTATTCCGGCAATTTCGTCAAATTGGCCTTTGATTTTAAATCTGAAGTCAGAAATCACCGCCAACATATATTTGCGGTATTTTTTGAATAGCTCTATTCCCTCTTCGTAATTTTGTGCCAATAAAATTTTCGGTCTGGCTCGGTTACGAAGTATCTTATGAGAAATATTTAATCCCTCAACCATTAACGCTCGAGTTTGACTCATTATCTCATTATACAATAAGGGTAAATATGTTGAATAAAATTTAGAAGAATCCTCTACAAGAATAATTACTCGTACACCTACCAACTTTGTATCATTTTCGATATTAACCCTATCCTCAACTAATTTGATAATAGAAAGAAGGATTTTCACATCACCCGTCCAAACAAAAGTAGAGTCTATGACAGACAAATAATCGTCGGTCATCATTTTATTTAATTCTCTTTCATGATAGGCAAGCATGACAATCGGAAGATTAGGAAATTCTGACTTTACCGTTTTCCCAAACGAAGCAACATCAATGTCGGCTACTCTTTTAAAGATAATAACTAAATCAATATTTTGTTCTTCGAGTATATCATAAGCTTCTTCGGGAGTAGAGGCTCTTCGCACATGAGGTGTAACTGTCAGGTTAAATTCAAAGTATTCATTATAAATTAAATCGGTTAGCTGACCGTCTTCTTCTAAAACAAATGAATCATAAGAAGAGGATACCAAAAGGATGTGTTTGACCCTAAATTGCATAAGGGAGTCAAATTTTTGAAATTTCGATTCGTAACTTAATAAACTTCTAGTAGAATTCATAGTGTGTCTCCATTAAAACAATATATAACTGCTAATTACGGAGTCAATTAAAATAAAAAAGGCGGGAAATAATCCCGCCTTACAAATCTATTTTATAAACTAATAATTACTATACAATACCCTGGTCCATCATAGCATTTGCAACTTTGATAAACCCTGCGATATTAGCACCGTTAACATAGTTACCGGGAGTGCCGTATTTATCGGCAGCAGTTATCACCGAGGTATGAATATCTTTCATGATTACGTGAAGTTTTGCATCAACTTCATCACGAGACCAATTAAACCGCATACTGTTTTGAGACATTTCAAGTCCTGAAACAGCAACACCTCCGGCATTCACTGCTTTACCGGGGCCAAAAGCAATTCCGTTTTGCATAAACACATCAATTGCTTCAGGTGAGGACGGCATATTAGCACCTTCACAAACAGCAATACAACCGTTTTTCACAAGATTTAGTGCATCATCTTTTTCAATTTCATTTTGGGTCGCAGTCGGAACGGCAATATCACATTTCACTTCCCAAGGACGACGTTCAGGAACCCATTTTAAATTAAACTTTTTCGCATATTGTTCAGCTGATTCACGATAAATTGTCCAAAGGTCTTTTAAGTAGTCAAGTTTCTCACCCTTGATACCTTCAGGGTCATGTACATATCCAAATTCATCTGAAATAGTAACAACCTTGGCACCGAGTTCATTCGCCTTTTCAATAAAATAACAACCGACATTACCGTATCCAGAGATACAAATTGTTTTCCCGTCTATTGTTTCTTTTCGGTGATTCAAAACTTCTTTTAAGAAATAAGCTGTACCGTATCCGGTAGCCTCAGGTCGAATCAATGAACCACCCCAGGCTAAACCTTTACCCGTTAAAATTCCTTCAAAGGCATTTCGTAATTTTTTATATTGTCCAAAAAGATATCCGATTTCTCTACCGCCGACACCTATATCACCTGCAGGTATATCTGTGTTCGGTCCGATATGACGGAATAATTCATTCATGAAACTTTGACAAAACCGCATTACTTCATCATCTGACCGACCTTTAGGCTGAAAATCAGAACCGCCTTTACCGCCACCCATAGGGAGAGTTGTAAGTGAATTTTTGAAAATCTGTTCAAAACCTAAAAACTTCAATATCGAAAGGGTAACAGAAGGGTGAAAACGCAAACCGCCTTTATAAGGTCCTATTGCCGAGTTAAACTCAACACGAAAGCCCCGATTAATCTGCACAGTTCCCTGGTCATCGACCCAGGGAACCCGAAACATAATGACTCGTTCCGGTTCGATAATACGTTCTAAAATTTTTGCTTCTTTATATTCCGGATGTTGTGCTATTACCGGTTCCAATGACTCAATTACTTCTTGAACAGCTTGATGGAATTCAGGCTGAGCTTGGTTTTTCGCTTTAACGTCTGCCATTATTGTTTCAACAAAGTTCGACATCGGCAACTCCTAAAATATTGTTAAAACACAATATACAATAACTATATAAAGTGTTCAGTATCGGTAAAATCATCCCTCGTAGATACTATTTTAAAGTAAAATGTCAAGAGATTAAATTCTCTTGCATCTAAAAAAATCCCGACTAATCGGGATTTTTTTTATTTCTCATTCTCAACAGCTGTCACCACAACTACTTGTATCACAGCCTCCGCCGACAGTTATCATATATCCTCCGCCGCCTGAGGGATAGGATTGAAAATCAATACTGACTGTACCGTTTTTTTCCAAATACTCTTTAAGATTTTTATCTAAATAAAGTGTGATTGAGTTTGATTCTACTTTTTCTAAACCGTCTATTGACTCTTCCAGAGCCATTCCCAAATTGGGACCCGCTCAACCATGTCCCTGAAAATATATAACTAATTCCTTTGATTTGGACGTTTCTGAATTTAATAGTATTTCCAAATTTTCTTTAGCTTTATCAGTTATTTCAAACATTTTATACTCCAAAATAAATTACTTTATAATCAGATTAACAATACTCTATAAACGATTCAAATTATAATACATTTGTATTAAATAATCCAGTATTGAATATATCGGTATTTTTTAAATAAAACTTGCTGTCTCCGGTAAGAATATCTATTTTCTATATAATAAGTAGAGAAATTTGCCGATAAAATAAACAAAATGAACTATTAATTTCTATCAGCAGGATTACAATGTCGTTACATATTATATTTTTTGAGGATGAATTAGTTACTCAATTTACACCTCTAACATTATGCAGACCGGTTTTTACTTTAAGAGCGGGGATATTACCTCTTTATGAAAGGTCTAAAAAGTTTTTTACAGATTCAACTATAACGATGACTTGCAGAGAACATTTAGCTCCTGTCATTAATGAACAGACAAAAGATATCCCAATCAATATCATCAAAAAAAATGATTCTCCGATATTATTTCTTAACGGTAGAATTCGTGATTACGGAAATTTACCTCAGTTAGTTTCAGAAGCAAAACATGCAACCGCTTATTATAGTGACGAAGAACTTGTCGCTATCTATCTGGACAAAGAGATTTTAAATAATCTGCCTTCAATAGCAACCATCCATGAATACAATGATTATTTTAATTCTCAAAAAGATCAGATTATCGACTTCCATACAACCGCAACTCTATATAACTACTGTTGGGAAATAATGGCAGATGTTGAAAAAGAAATCTGTGATGATTATAAATGGCTGGAGAAATCATTTCCTGTCTCAAAAGGTGTCAACGTTCACGATGGTGTCTTTTGGGTGAATATGGAAAATGTCTACTTAGGCCATAATGTAGAGATTATGCCTGGGGCTGTAATTGATGCATCCGCAGGACCTGTCTACGTCGGTGACAACAGTAAAATAGAAAGCCACGCCGCTATATATGGTCCGACTGCCATCGGTCCGAACTCACTTATTCTGCGAGGCAAGATTACCTCATCATCTATCGGTCATACCTCACGAGTCGGTGGAGAAGTCGAATGGTCGATTTTTCAGTCGTATGTAAATAAATATCATGACGGTTTTATCGGACACAGCTATGTCGGTTCTTGGGTTAATTTCGGAGCAATGACAACTAATTCTGATTTAAAAAATAACTATTCAGAAATCCGTACCCGTCTAAACGGCAAAGCAGTAAATACCGATTCAAATAAAATCGGCTCATTTATCGGCGACCACACCAAGTTCGGCATCGGCACACTCCTAAATACCGGTATTCAAATCGGTGTCTGTAGTAACTTGTTTGGAGGCACCCTTGTAACAGACAAAGAAGTAAAATCATTTAGTTGGGGGGCAACCGGCAATTATAAAAAATATGATGTCGAAAAAGCTATCGAAACTGCAAAAATTGTCTATGACCGCAGAAATGTAACATTCTCAAGTCATGATGAAAAACTTATTCGAGCATTAAAAGAAGATAATCTAACCACTAACGGAATACTCAAATTTTAGAAATATAAAAGATGCCTGAACTACGTAAAGATCCTATAATTGGTAGATGGGTTATTATCTCATCTGAACGGGCTAAAAGGCCTTCATCGTTTCGCCCTGTCTCAGAAAAAAAAGAGGCAACTCAATGCCCTTTCTGTCCGGGTCATGAATCTCACACCCCACCTGAAATTATCGCATATAGAGATTCTACCTCTGAACCAAACCAAAAGGGTTGGTCATTACGAGTTATATCAAATAAATATCCGGCTCTCATAGTTGAAGGAGAATTGACCCGCGAACCTAAAGGTTTATATGACCGTATGAATGGCATTGGAGCACATGAGGTTATAATTGAGTCACCCGAGCATAGCAGAGATATTGTTGATATGACCGATGAGCAGGTACGGGATATTTTTTGGGTATATCGTGAAAGGATGCTCGATTTAGAACGAGACAGCAGACTAAAATATATCTTGGTCTTTAAAAATCATGGCGAGGCAGCCGGTGCTTCATTAGAACATGCCCATTCACAGCTTATAGCGACACCTATTATCCCCAAAAGAGTTGCCGAGGAATTAGAGGGAGCCGAGAAATACTTCAAATTTAAAGAACGCTGTATCTATTGCGATATCATAAGGCAGGAAATCAGCGATCAGGAAAGAATTGTGGCAGATTTTGATTCTTTTATTACTGTTCAGCCGTTTGCTCCAAGGTTTCCGTTTGAGACTTGGATTCTACCGAAATCACATCAATCTAGTTATATTGAAATGAGCGATGAAGATTATCTTATTTTGGCCAGATGTATGAAAGATGCCTTAAAAAGATTAAAAGTAGCTTTAAATGACCCACCGTTTAATTTTATGATTCATACTAGGCCGGTATCAAAAAAATCACAGGATTATTACCATTGGCATATTGAAATAATCCCAAAACTGACAAAAATAGCAGGTTTTGAGTGGGGGGCAGGGTTTTATATCAATCCGACAACTCCTGAAGAAGCTGCTACATACCTCAAAGAAATTTCTCTATAAGTCGATACTAATACAATGAATATTCTATTTGCCACATCTGAAGTTTTCCCATATGCAAAAACAGGCGGATTGGGTGATGTCTGCGGAGCTTTACCCGAACAGTTCGCTAAAGCAGGACATCAGGTAAAAGTCTTTCTCCCTAAATATCAAGCTGCCGCAGACTACTTTAATCAAATGCAGCAGTTAAATGTTACACAAACAATAAAAATTAACGGCTCAACATATACTTTAAACTGTTTTTCTATAAGACATAAAAAGCTCCCACTTGAATATATTTTTATAGCTAACGACAGCTTATTTGACAGACCTGAACTTTATATGGATAGAAAAACCGGTTTGGACTTCGAGGATAATGATGACCGTTTTATATTTTTTAACCAAGCGGTTTTAGTCGCTTCTAAACAAATATCTTTTCAACCGAATATAGCCCATGTACATGATTGGCAAGCTGCTCTCATTCCTGCTTATTTAAAATTAAATTATCGGAATGATTCTTATTATAAAAACTGTAAATCTGTTCTGACAATTCATAACCTTGCTTTTCATGGTATGTTTCCGAACAACAGATTTACTAAACTAGGTTTAGCTTCAAATCTCTTTTACCCGACATCACCGTTTGAATTTTACGGTAAACTTAATTTCCTGAAAGCAGCAATTGCGTATGCTGATAAAATCACAACAGTTTCTGAAACATATGCCAAAGAGATACAAACCGAAGAATTCGGTTGCGGTCTCGACGGTGTCTTAAGAAATAGAACCGATGATATAACCGGAATACTAAACGGTGTAGATTACTCGGTCTGGTCTCCGACCAGAGATACAGAAATAGCCCATACATTTCGTATACAAAATCTTTCAGGTAAGAAAATGAATAAAATCGAATTGTTGAATTATGCCGGACTTCCTATACGAGACAAAACTCCGCTTATAGGAATTATATCAAGATTGTCAGACCAAAAAGGATTCGATTTAATAGAGGAGATATCAGATAAACTTTTCAGATTAAACATACAGCTCATTGTTCTCGGTACCGGTGATAAAAAATATCATGAACTGTTTACTGCTCTTGAAAATAAATATCCTGACAAATGCAAAGCATTTTTAACCTTTGATAATTCTTTGGCTCATAAAATCGAGGCAGGGGCAGATATGTTTTTGATGCCTTCAAAATACGAACCGTGCGGACTGAACCAAATATATTCGTTAAAATACGGCACTATTCCGATTGTAAGAAAAGTAGGCGGATTGGCGGACAGCGTTATACCGTATGACAGACAATCAGAAACCGGAACAGGATTTCTGTTTGATTCTTATGACTCAAACGAATTGTTACAAACGATACAAACTGCTGTTGAACTGTATCAAACAAAACGGAAGTGGACTAAACTGATGAAATCCGCTATGTCATCTGATTTTTCATGGAATAAATCTGCCGAAAAGTATTTACATTTGTTTGAAAGTTTAGTAAGTAAACAGTATGAAAAAACTGTATAAAGATGTTCTGATTGCCTTTCCGGCAGTGTTACTCTTTTCTTATATCTGTTATCAATTAAATTTCACTCAGGATGATGCTTATATTTCCTATCGTTTTGTCGAAAACTTTTTAAATGGAAACGGATTAGTATTTAATATAGGGGAGAGGGTCGAAGGCTTCACTAATTTCGGATGGGTTATCTATATGATATTTTTAGGTAAACTATCACTTGATTATATTCTTATTTCAAAACTTACCGGTTTTCTCTTCGGTATCGGAATACTCGGAATTATATTTTTACTCGGTAATAAACTTGTAGAATTCAATAAAGATAAAATACTTATTTATTTAGCTCTTTACCTCACTGCCTGTTCTCAATCAATGGCATATTGGGCAGTTGCGGGGCTTGAAACAACCGCCTTTGCATTTTTTGCTCTCTTGTCGTTATATCTCTTTATACAAAAAAACAAATTGCTTCCGTTTGCTATTATAACTGCGGTGCTGCTCAGGCCGGAGGGAGCTTTAATTGCTATAATCTTAGTCTTAACAGAGCTGATTACTACCCGAACTTTCCCCAAATACTCTTTCAGGTCGGCAGTGGTAGCATTGATTCTCGGTCTGCCGTATATTGCTTTTAAACTAATCTATTACGGTTCATTATTGCCAAATTCTTTTTACGCAAAAACCGGTATGTCATCTGACCAACTCAGTAACGGCATTGAATACACAACACGATTTATGACTCATTACGGATTCTACGGCATACCTCTTATTATCGCGATTGTCATGTTTAGAAAACTCTCGAAAGAGTTTCAGTCAGTTATCATATTTACTGTTATCTATACAATATATATTACAGTTGTCGGAGGGGATGTATTAAAAGTGCACCGCTTTTATATCCCACTCATCGGGCTATATGCTTTGTTTGCTGTCTATCTAGTTCAGCTTTTGATTAGTAAGATAAACTCAAAATTAAAATTACCGGTCATAATCATTACGGCTTTACTGCTATGCGGTTTAACATATTATCTGCCGAACAAATTTGTAAAAGACTATAATCGTTTAGAACGGCACTTTATTGAAAAAATGTCATTCATGGCAGACAGTATTAAAAGTCAGGACAGTTCTAATTTCTCTGTAGCCCTCCCGACAATCGGAGTTTTCAGCTATAAACTTATCGGACATCATATTATTGACATGCTTGGTCTGACCGACTCTACTATTGCAAGGCATGGTGAAAAACCTATCGAGGGGATGGCATCGACATGGAAAGAAAGCAAACATAACTCAGTCTATATTTTAGAGTCAGAACCGGACTATATCTTATTTTCAACCGGCGTCAAACCGTCAGCTCCGGCAGAAAAAGCACTTATGCTGTATCCTCGTTTTTTACAATCATATAATCAGATAGGGTGGTACCGCAAACCGGATTACGCCAAAAACGGTACTGTCCAGATGGTTTTTAAGAAAAATGCTATTTCTAAAGGAGCAATCAAACCGTTATATCCACTTGCATTTGTTGATAATTATAAATTAGGAATGGAGGCATATTCTTCGGGAAATCAAAAAAATGCTATTTCATATTTTGATAAAGCGATAAAAGTCTCTCCAAAACCAATTTATAAATATCTGCTTTATCAAAAAGGGTTTAGCCACCAGTTGCTCCGTGACCATTAAAAAGCGATGAAAATATATGATTATATTATTTCAATTGATTCAACAGTTTTTATGGCACATAAAGAGATGTATTTGTATGAATTAATTAAGAATAATAATGCAAAAGCTGAAATTCATAAAAATTGGCTTCAAAAAATAGTTCCCTGGTATTTCCCTCGAATAGAAGCAAATGCCCTGAAAGCGATGAAAAAAATACAAAACCAAAGACGGTAAATAATATATAGAAAAGAAGTTGACAAAATCCAATTCCTATATATATTTCATTCCTGATTAAGCGAGAATAGCTCAGTTGGTAGAGCACCACCTTGCCAAGGTGGCTGTCGCGAGTTCGAGTCTCGTTTCTCGCTTTTTTTTAATTAATAATGGCGCCATAGCCAAGTGGTAAGGCAGAAGTCTGCAACACTTTTATTCCCCAGTTCGAATCTGGGTGGCGCCTTAACTTTTTCCTCCAAAACACAAAATCTGCGTTTACTTCATTCAAATCATAATATGTTTGACACAAAGGTTTAAAACTCTATTTTAGAGTTAGAAGTCAAACCTAATACTAAATACAAAACACTAAATAGTTAAATTCATAATTCTTATAGAAGAATAGCATTTAATACAGGAGTAGTTATGAAAAATTTACTTATTACCTTTTTAGTTGTGTTAAGTTGTTCTGTCGTAGTAAATGCACAAGTTGACACATGCATAAATCAAACCCCCGGTGATGTCAACGATGATGGATTTATTAATATCAATGACATAACCTTCTTAACCGGCTTTTTAACCGGTTATGGAGATGCACCTAATGTTTTAGCAAACGCCGACCCAAACGGTGATTGTATTATAGATTTCGACGACATAACATATTTGGAAAATTTCTTATTCACCGCAGGAAACCCTCCTGTTGATTGTACTTGCTTATTGCCCGATACTTGCTCTTTCCAATTACCCGGAGATGTTGACAATAGCGGCACTATAAATATCTCAGATGTAATCTATTTGTTAGCCTTTTTAGAAAGCGGTGGACCAAAGCCCCCGGTATTAGCTAATGCCGACGTAAACGGTGATTGTGTCATTGATGCTAACGATGCTACAGCAATCCAGCTTTTCCTTTCCGGTGGCGGTACTCTTGTAGATTGTACCTGTATTTCACCGAGTTTTGATCCTTGCATACTTCAAAAACCGGGAGATTTTAATTCAGACAGTTTCTTTGATATCTCCGATATGGTTTACTTTACTGCTTATTTACTCGGTAGTGGCCCGGCACCTAATCCGATTGCTAACGCTGATGCAAACGGCGATTGTATTATCAATGTAGGTGATTCTAAACTTATGAATGATTTTTTATTCTTAGGAGGACCTCCACCGGTTAATTGCACATGTCCCGACCCGGGTTTTCTAACTGTTTGTTGTTGGGACTTTAGAGGGAATGTAAATTATGACCCGGTTGATATTATTGATATAAGTGATCTTACTTTTCTTGTGGAGCATATGTTCTTCCAAGATGTTAATCTTCTCGTTTGTGAAGAAGAGGCCGATATTGACGGTTCAGGTACAATAGATATATCCGATTTAGTACACTTAGTATTTTATATGTTTGATGATGTACAAGGAGTTCCACCGGCACCGTGTAACTAGTTAATAATTTAGATTATACTCTCAATATGTTATGTTTATAACTAAAGACATATATTATTTTCATCTTCTCCGTTGTTATAAACATAACATGAAAATTACGTAATCGGGATTATCGTTTCGATTCTTCTCTAAATCATTTTTGTTTAAAATCATTCCTTTCGGTATTATCGTGTGTTACTTAATAAGCAGTAAGCACAAGATTATACTTGACAAAATAGCTCATTATTGTGTTATTTTATACATAACTACAATCAATACATTTTAAAATTGAAATATACTACAACTAAATCAATCAGAGACATAAACTCTTAAGTATTCGCAGGAGTAACGTATGCAACTTAACAAAAAGTTAATGATGCAAGTAATTTTGAGCTTTCTGTTTTTGTGTTCAACTGTAACATATGCTACAGTACACACAATAACTATAGGCAATAATTTCTTCTCACCCTTAGGAACTAGTATATTGCAGGGGGATACTGTAAGATGGATTTGGGTCGGTGGGGTTCCACACTCGACAATCGCTGATGCAACCTCGCCTAAATTTTGGGATTCTGGTATTTCATCAGTCTCCGGTTTAACATTTGATGTTGTTTTTACAGCAGCAGATGGATGGGGTACGTTCCCGTATCATTGTGGTGTTCACACACTCACAATGAAAGACACAATATTTATAGCAGGACCAAACTCAATAGTAAACCCCAGCAGTCCGACTCCTACTGATCAAAACAATGCTTCCGTATCAGTAAGCGAAGTCGCCCCTGGTGAGGTTTATGCCGTTTATAATGATTTCTTGACAACAGGAGCTACAACGCCAAGCATTGTTAGTTGGTCATTCTCTCTGGGTGGGGGAGTAGCCGGTACATGGGTTGATGCACCTAAGCCTCCTGATGCACCGTATGTTGAAGAATGGAATCCTTGGCTTTCAGCAATTCCGGCACCTCCCGGCGGATATATAATGACAAGTTCGGAACGGGCGGCAGGTCTGCCTTTTGCACCTATAGCAAACGCAATTGTTGCAAATATATCACCCGGGGCCGGATTACCGTTCGGAACCCCTTCTGTTATAATGGCTAATATCCCGGGAGCTACATGGCTTGATTATGCTGTAGTCGAAGTAGATGACGCACCAATCGCCACTATTGGAGATGCACATATTGTGTGGACGGAATTCATTGATGTTACAGGGGGAGATGCTGACGGTAACGGAAATATTTTTGATGATGCCGGCGATGCATATACAATGTGGTATGCTGCTACAAACACATTTGGCGGTGCATCAGCACCTATATATCCGGCTACCACACCTCCAATCGCAATTACTCCACCTGCAACTCCTCTCTACGCTAACTCAATGAGTTCACATAGAATGTCTCTTGATGTTGTCGGTATGGGAGGTACACCTGCTATTCCACCGGGTGGGGTTTATACTGCATTTTCTGACCCGGTAACCGGAATTGTGTTCGTTGATGCTTCCCCAGCACCCGGAGTTGGTGCACCTTTTGGAGCGTTAACAGGGGGACTGGGACCTTTAGCAATTGCACCGTTTGCACCTTTACCTCCGGTATCAGCAGCAGGAGTCAGTTTTAATAATGCTACTACTATTGCTGTTAATAATAGCACTGTTGCATGTCCGGGAGCTGTATATGTAGCATGGACCGATATGGTATCGGGTGATCCTGATATAATGTTTTCTTCTTCTTTTGACGGTGGTGTTACTTGGTCTCCTGTTGTTAGAGTTAATCAAGACGTACTTGGAAACGGGCTTGACCAATGGGCTCCACACATGAGAGTCGATGATGCTACCGGTGAAATTTGTATTATTTATTATGATAAACGATCAGACCCCGCTAATTTCATGACAGAAACATGGTCGTCAACATCGACTGACTGTGGTGTTACCTGGACTGATTGTGTGGTTTCTCTCTCAGGGCCGACACCTCCAATAAGCAATACACCTTTGGGATTTACTATGTTTATCGGTGATTATCTAGGTACTGATATGAATATATTGAACGGTAGAGCTTTTGCCTGGAATGATGGTCGAAATACTACTGACCAGGATATCTTTTTTGATAAATCTAAATCATGTATTCCTGATACTGACGGGGATGGAATTCCTGACCCGTCTGACAACTGTCCGACTATTCCAAACCCAAGTCAAATTGATTCTGACGGTGACGGTATAGGAGATGTATGTGATATCTGTGCAGGTTTTGATGATACAATTGATACTGACGGTGATGCAACTCCTGACGGTTGTGACATCTGTCCAGGCTTTGATGACACAATAGATACTGACGGTGACGGAACTCCTGACGGTTGTGATATTTGCCCGGGATTTAATGATAGTGTTGATTCTGACGGTGATGCTGTACCGGACGGATGTGATGCATGTCCGGGCTTTGATGACACAATGGATACTGATGGAGACGGTTTTGCCGACGGTTGTGATAATTGTCCTTTAGTTTCTAATTCTTCTCAGCTAGATACTAATTCAAATGGTATCGGAGATGCATGCGAAGGATGTTGTATCGTTAACAGAGGTAATGTTGACGGAGGACAGGATGACGGGACATTTATTAACTATGTTGATATCTCTGATTTAGTATATCTGGTTTCTTTTGCTTTCTCGGCAGGCCCCGCACCACCTTGTACTGAAGAAGCTGATATTGATGCTTCAGGAGGTACAACACCGACTGATATCTCAGATATTGTCGCCTTGGTAGCATTTATGTTCTCAGGTGGACCTCCTCCGGCACCATGTTAATAGGTTTATTAAGTACCGTTACTACTGTTTTAGTAACGGTACTACTTTTAAATAACATACTTATTTGTAAACTTAACTAATGCTAACACTATGTGTAGTAAGTAAATATTGGAAATTTTATAAAATTATACTTGTCCAAAAATTTTATTATTATATATTGTTTTCCGTTAAGTAAAACATGAACCTAAAGACTTGGAGAAATATAACATGGCAATGCAAATTTCTGATGATTGTACAGCATGTGGTCTTTGTTTACCTGAGTGTCCAACATCTTCAATTGAAGAAGGTGATATCTATATCATCGACGCAAAAACTTGTAATGAATGCGAAGATCAAGATGACGGACCTTCTTGTGTTGAAGTTTGTCCTGTTGACTGTATCGATAAAGCAACATCATAACTAATAGATTTTATACGAAAAAACCACCTGTAAAAAGGTGGTTTTTTTTTGCTATTTTTTGAAATAACTTTAAAAAAGAGGGTGCTCAACTGGTTGGGTAGAGGGGGCTAGGAAACTACCCGGGACAACAGATTCACACCCTCAAATATTCTTATTTATTTATAATATCAAATCAAAGCTCTATTGTCAAGTGTTGAAATGACAAAGATATTTTGCTCTCTTTTAAGCTTGTCGACTATTAAGGTCAACTATAATTAGTATTTTACAATTTTAACAGGGATTGAAAACATCGTTTCTTCATCACTATCTGTAATCAAGCCGACCGTAACTGTCGTTAAATACGTACCGGAAGGTAAGCTTTCTTCAGGAACAACATCTATTTCAACAACATTTCCTTTTCCTGCAATTTCAGTTATTGTCTTAGTTGTTACAAAATCACGTGCATGCGAAACAGATCCAATTGTTATTTTATCAAACGAGTTATTTGAGATTTGTATCTTATGCTTTTTCTTTGATGGGAGAAAAAAGAGTGAAATAGGTTTTGGCTTTAATCCACTAAACCATTGTCCGACTATCGAAACATAAAAATACTCTAGTTCGGGAAGTTTAGGATAGTCAGTAAATACAGAGAAAGATTTATTAACCGGACCGTAAAAATCTTTTGTATCAAACGTTAAATAGAAAAACGCGGTATCACCCGGTTGCACTAAAGAATCTACTGATTTTACCATTGAGCAATCGCACGGAACGTATATCTCTTTTATTTTTATTGGGACATCTGCTCTATTAACAAAAATAAATGTATGCTGAATCTTAAAGTCAATTCCTACATGCCCAAAGTCATACATCTGTTCTTCATAAGTCAGCCCCTGAGCAAAAAGACAGCCAGGTGCGATTACTAAAAGTAGAATACATAATAAATGTTTACTTCTCATAACTATATTGTTTCCTCTAATACAGGGATATACCCATATTGCCTCATCCAGGCATCGTTATAGCATTTACTTAAATATCTTATACCGTCATCCGCAAAAATGCCTACAATTATATCATCTTGACCCAAACGCTGAGAAACCTGTTCCATCGCATATGCAACCGACCCGGAAGAACCACCTGCTGATATACCTTCAGTTTTTGAAATCAATCTTGCACGGTTAAAGGCATCTTTGTCAGAGACTGTGATTACTTCATCAACTAGATTTGGCAAAAGAGCTTCGGTGATGACATCAGAACCGATTCCCTCGGCTTTATATGCATGACCTTCTGTTGTTTTTTTAGTACGAATATATTCGGCGAATATCGAACCTTCAGGGTCGACAGCGATAGTTTTAATCTTTGGATTCATCTCTTTTAAATACTTTGCAGTTCCTGAAAATGTTCCACCGGTTCCGATACCGGCAATAAAATGAGTAATTTTTCCGTCGGTATCATCCCAAATCTCAGGACCGGTACTTTTATAGTGTGATTCTATATTATCCTGATTATTATACTGATCCAAATCAAAATAACCTTTTTCTTTGGCAAGATTACGGGCAACCATATAACAACCTTTAGGATCAAAATGATCATCAACTTCCGGTGTAACTATAAGCTCGGCTCCAAACGATTTTATCAAATCAATTTTTTCCTGCGATGTTCTCACAGGAGTTGTAACAACAGCTTTTAACCCAAAGTGAGAACAGACCATCGCCATAGAGGAACCGGTATTCCCAGAGGTATTATCAATTACTGTATCACCTTTTTTTAGCTTGCCGTCTTTAACAGCTTTGCTGATAACATAATATGCCATTCTATCTTTAACAGAACCGGTCGGATTAAAAAATTCTAATTTTGCGAACGCCTGACATCCTCTACCGGCGATACCTGTTTTCAGGCGTATCATCGGTGTGTTTCCTATTAAATCTATAATTGACTCATGCACTCTCATATTGTTTCCTTTAAATAATCCTAAATCTTATACAATTTTATGCTGTTTTTCAACAAATTCTTTTAAAAAAGTTCAATATATTTTAAGTTGACTTTCTTTTATAGCTACTGTTTATATGCTTTTAATATAGAATATGATTAATATATAAATTTGGAGTCTGATAATGCGTACATTTTCATGTTTGGTGATACTAATTGCTCTCTCTCTGTTTGTGGCAGGATGCTCAAAAGAGAAAAAAGATGAAGCTGCTCAACTCGAAAAAGAGCTTATGGGAGAAACAACCTCAATGGCGGATTCTGCTATGATGGCGGATTCAGCAATGGCTGCTGAGATGATGGACTCGGCGGCAGCGGTAGTCGAAGAGGAAATCGAAGAACCGGTCAAGATGATGCCGAAAAAACCGGCAGGGGACGGCTATACAGTTCAGGTGGCAGGATGTGAAGACCGTGCCTACGCTGAATATCTTGTTGAAGTCTATAACAAGCGAGGTTATGAGCCTTATGTTACCTCTATCACAGTAGAAGGACAGGGATACTACCGTGTCCGTATCGGCATTTTTGATTCAGTTGCTGATGCCAAAGCTTTACAAGCCGAGTTGAATGACAAGTATTCAATTGAAACCTGGGTAGATGTTACTGTCAATAATTTCTAAGAGAAATAATTAAATTTCGAAGACCGTCCAGATTTCTGTTCGGTCTTTTTTTTGTTTTCCATCTTTCACCCAAATTCCTCAATGTCATTCCAAGCAGTCTTTGCGAGGAACGAAGTGACGTGGCAAACTCATCTTTTTATTTTCGTACTTGATAGATATTAGGTAGGTTTGTTAAAGGTAACATCCAAGTTCTCATTTATTTGATAACTTAGTAATTGAATTTCTAATGATTTAAGCACGAAAATTAACTCTTTGTTGATATCTTCTTTGGGGATTACAAATATTTTAGAAGCATTTCTATTATTAGCAGAGTGGTAAAATAGTTGACCAATACCAGTATATATTGGTTGACGTTGTGAAGATGTTTTAACTTCATATATATTAGTTATTTCATTTTTTTCTTCGATTGCAAGGTCAATTAAGTTATTATTAATAATCTTTTGCCCTTTTATTATAGTTTTGCTTAAAAATGTTTTTAATTCGTCTACTATAATCCCATGATTACTTTCATATTCAAAATCCGATATTCTTTTTCCTTTCTTTTTTCCAGAAAATTCTGAATTAAAAGATGTTATGCTATTGTAATCGAAAGAGAGCCTAGAAGTAATACCTTTTTAATTTCTTGCTTGAATTCATATACTTCTTTAACGAAATAAAATATATTTTTAAATAAATTATTAGAATTGATTGAGCCCAAAAGTATTGCTATATCAATGTTATGTTCTTCATTAATAATTTCAACCTTTGAACCAGTATACCATTTTATAAAAGCTTTTTTTCCAACACCTTTGCCGCTATCTCCGATATTACCTCTGTGTAAAATAAACACATCACTACTTTTATCGTCTTTAGCAAAAACACCCCCGATGCGCCTTGACTCCCCTTCAATAGGGGGATTTATCTCTACTATTATATGGATTAGATTTTAATCCAAAGACATTCCAAAATCGTTTAGTTTTCACCGTTTTTGAAGATTCTTTATCTAAAAGCCCTTGTTGAAAACCAATAATTTTGATTATAGTACACTTTATTGTTAATCTTCCCACCTTGATAACCAATATCTCTAAATTCGTTAGACGGTAATTTAGTAATTATTTTTGTCTCAAATAATTTTTGATATTTGGCTATGTCCTTTTTATCTGTCAATAAAAATGGGACACATTTCTTACTTATTTTTTCTTAAAATTTTCTATAAAATTTCATCTTTTTTCTGTTTTTACGCAGCTCTCGGTTTATTTATCCAGACTTTTTTCGATAACCGTTTCAATTTCGGTTGCCCTT
>JAJRXM010000100.1 GCA_024276275.1 Candidatus Zixiibacteriota bacterium | reverse complement strand
GTACTACATTTTTTTGATGAGCAGAACTGATACCGCTACATATTTGAATAACCAGTTCTAATATTTTGTCGACACTCAAATCACGGTCTTTCATTATATCCCTAAGTGATTGACCTTCCACGTGTTCCATGACAAAGTATGGACGTTCCTCAGATTCGTACACTTCGTGAATTACAACAATGTTAGGATGATTGAGTTTGGCTACTGCCTGAGCTTCACGGGTAAATCGTGTGCGCATATTAGCTTCTGATGCCAAGTGAGACGGCATAAATTTAAGAGCAACATTTCGCTTGAGTTTTGTATCTTCTGCTAGATATACTTCACCCATGCCACCGGCACCGATTTTTTTAATAATTCGGTAATGCTGTACCATAGTGTCTTTTGCCAAGACTACATGGATATGAGTTTCGTCGTTATTGTCTTTCATAGGTACTAGCTATAATATAGAAACTCAACATTAAAGAGTCAATTTTAATATAGACAATTTTAGGGTTCAATTATTGTATTTGAAAAACATGATTGTATTGCAGGCACATTTAATAAATCCCGGTAGTATGAGAATATCACACAAACCGGGTTATTTAACATAACAACCTACTTCAAAAACCTCTACCGGTACAATAATTCTATTTTATTTTTCTTTGATTAGCCTTTTTAGTTCTATAATCTCTTTTTGTTGCTCTTTTATTGCTTCCACCAACAATGCAACAATATTGGCATATTCCACTGATTTATACCCATCTTTATCTGTATGAACTAAATTTGGTAGAATTTTTTCAACATCCTGAGCAATCAAACCAATTTTTGTTCCTGTCGGAAAATTCATATCGGCAAATTGTTTCGTTTTCCAGTCAAAAGAGACACCTTGTAATTGCAGTATTTTTTTAAGAGAACTTTTCAAGGGATGTATATTCTTTTTCCAGCGTTTGTCAGAATGATACAAAGTTGTATTGTTCCCGATATTTCCTCTTACATCTAAAGTATAATTAGGTATAAGCGTCCCAATACCAACTCTTGTATCATTAACTGCCAGTACATCATTTAAAGCACTTCCTAAAATAAGACGGCTGGTACCTCCATCAGCTCGCATACGAACATCACCGGCACCTCCTCCCGACATAGCTACTCCAATTTTAAATCTGTATGCAGAACTGCCTACTTTAAAATCGCCCTCTGTTGTTCCCGGGTTCCAGTTTCCACCTTTTACCTGTAGTTGAGCATCCGGTAAAGATACACCGGCACCTAAGTTACCGCTAACTTCTACAATACCTTCAAACCTACCGGCAATCCCGGATCCGTTAGAATTAATATATAACCCTGTATCAGGACCACCGATAAACGCTAAAGCACCACCATTTCTTTCAGCAACAAAACATTTACCCGGACCACTTCCGTCATGAAGACCATGAACTGCTGAACCTGTACCATAGGCAACATTCCAAGATGCGGCCTGATTAACACCTTGAGTAGTAATCGGAGCCATAAAATCTGTTGTTCCGGTAATTTTTACTTTCCCGTCAAATATCCCCGCATATCCACTGCCGTATGAATTGATATATAGCCCTGTATCAGGACCACCGATAAATGCTAAAGCACCACCATTTCTTTCAGCAACAAAACATTTACCCGGACCGCTTCCATCATGAAGACCATGAACTGCTGAACCTGTACCATAGGCAACATTCCAAGATGCGGCCTGATTAACACCTTGAGTAGTAATCGGAGCCATAAAATCTGTTGTTCCGGTAATTTTTACTTTCCCGTCAAATATCCCTGCATATCCACTGCCATATGTATTGATATATAACCCTGTGTCAGTAGCTCCCAGAAAAACATTCGGTCCGCCGTTTCTGTCAATAACTAATCCTTTTGCTTGGTCAACTATAGAGTATAAACCTACGCCGCTTGCTCCATAAGCTCTTCCCATAACTCCCCACCCGTCTGCACTTGAACCAATAACAGCAACGGCATTTCCTGAACCTTCAACATGCAGTAGCCCTTCATGATTAGCCGTACCAATCTTTATCGAATCAACATATAGATTACTGTTAATCACAACATTTTCCGATGTTGAAACAGTACTCCCATCATCAATCCATCCATTATTGGAAACAGAAAATAAAGCTGTATCTGCCGTTTGTGCTTTCAGAGCAAAACCGACAGAGCTGAACTGAGTTCGGGGAGATATAATTTCTCCACCAAAACCAACTTCCAACCAAAGAGCTGAATCAGACACCAAGTCAGACGGAAATGGTACTATTGCTCCCAACTCATAACTGAAAAGACCATCAGTAACTACAACTGTTTGGCTTCCACTAGACCAAACGGCAGTCCCCCCGACTGCCGCTCGATAAAGTGAAAATGTCATTTGATAACTTCCGGACGCCATCGGCTGCCCTGAAGCATCATCAACTTTTCCTTGATAACTAATATGGTTTGGGACAGCAGCATTTACCAATAAAATAAATAAAGTAAAAATTAAAATAGTAATAACTGACTTTTTCATAAGCACCTTCTTTTTTGATTCAAATTTATCTTTTTTTCTTCATTTATTTTCGGCATAAGTTCCGATTTATTTACATGTTCCGTTGTAGCAATGAAGCCTGCTGTCAAAATAATAACATTGAGGGTCATCATTTGATTGTTGATACTGCATTGAAGATGTAGAACCGTTTCTATATTTTATAGTAATAGTCCCCCGCTGTGCGTTACCTTCAATCGACCATGTACCGTTACTTCCGCTTTCTGAGACACTACCCCAAGCTGAAGACTCATCACTTCCATAATAGCCTGCTTCATAACTTGCATAATAGTTACCGTTTCAGCAGAGCCCCATCTGACTTTCAGAACCTCCGCCACTCATAGCACCTGAATAGCTGTACCATTGTCCTGAGAATTTTTTTGCCAATTCCGGGTCTCCCCCCGGTTTAGCGTTTCCGACAACATCTTTAATAGCAGCGGCAGCATAATTCATAGCACCTGTTTTGGAGCTTAAATCAATATCAACTCTTTGGTTTTCTGTCGTAATAACAGTTTCTATTTCTTTATCTGATACTTTTATTTTATAGTACCCCGGACGAAGTCCTGAAAAAGTGTATTTTCCTAGAAAATTACTATTCTTACTTGCCACGGGTTTGTCACTGTTTCCGTCAATAAGTAAAACCATTATATTTGATGCCGGTTCGGAAGCTGTATTACCGACATACCCCCATATTGTAAATCCTTTCTCTACACTTCCTTGAGACGGTGGCATACAACCTAAGAAAACTGCCAACAGTATAACAGTAAATATTAGTTTTGTTTTGTTATACATATTTCATTCCTTTATTTTAGTAACAACATTTTCTTCGTTTCCATAAAATCTCCTGTTATCAGCTTGAAAAAATATACTCCGCTGGCAGACTCACTGCCGTCCCATGTTACCTGATGAACACCTGCATTATACCTTCCCTCTAATAATCTTGTCACCTTCTGGCCAAGAGTGTTATACACTTCAAGTTTTATATCAGAAGCTGTCGGCAAGCTAAAAGTTATTTCTGTTGAAGGGTTGAATGGATTAGGATAGTTTTGATTAAGTACAATCCTGTTCGGTAATGTTACAATTGGATTATCTGCAATATCTGTCATAACATCTGAGCTGAACAAAGCAAAAATAGCGGAACTACTTACTTGTGTTGTTACAGAATTGTTTACTGTATCCAATGTTGCTGAGTACTGTTCCCATTGATTGTTGTTACTATTCCACATATACAATTGAATCATATCTTCATAGCCGATAAAGGAATCATCGCTATATAAGTCAGCATCTGTATATCTAATTGTTACTCGTAAACTATCATTACTTGATTTCCAAATTGAATAACATTCACCTATTTTTAGAGCAGAGGCAGGGAGATTACTTTCCATAACCAGATACGGTGATGAAACAATGAATATATCTTGTGTTGATGTATCTGAACGTTCTAAACGAATAAGGCCGTCACTTGCTTCGATAATATTAGATGATGCTGAATCAAACCTGATATTATCATAACCAAGGTTAAAAAAGAAATCTGTACTGTTAGCATCTTTGGCATAGATAGTCACAGTTCCGTTAGAGTTAAGGCTGTCTGAAACCGATACCGTATAAGTTGAATTCGCTGACGCGCTAAACAGATATTGGCCGCCCGATTCAGGTATCTCTATCGTAGGTAATTCTGAAAATGTCAGGGCAAAAAGCATATCAAATGTTATTCCCGAACTATCTTTTACTGCGTTAATAACAAGCGGATAATTTCCTTCAACTTTTTTTAGTTCTATTTCCAAGCTGTCTGAAGTTGCTCCAACCGTGACCTCTCCTGAGTACCATCTGGTAGATGATGAGAATTCAGAAAAGCCTCTTCTTGATATTCCCATAATATTATAGTCAGAGGATACCATTATCTTGTCATTTGTTTCAGCACCAAGGACATATATCCCTCCGCCTGATAATCCAAACGGATCAACATCGGCTGTAAAGCCTTGCTCTATATCTCTATGAGATATCATGTTTAGCTTTCTTAAAACAACTTTTATGTTACCTAACCTATTTGCTTGCCAATCATGTGTCACTACATCTAAATCAAATGCAGTTGACATTGTAGGAATAATAGGAGTTACCATTCTTGCACCAACATCATAGTCCAAATTACTTAAGTCATTATTAGGTCCCGGCATATACGTTAAAGTTGCCGGCACAACATTTTCTGTTTCGTCAGATATTGTAGGTTTTAAAATAGGCACATAAATAGCTTCAGGACCCACTGTACCTTCAAATTTTTCTTCAAATTGATCCCAGCAGGATTTCTGGTTTAACACAAATTGTCTGGTATTTTGACATTCTGTTATTATGTATGTATTTCCACTCGACATTTCTGATGTCATAGCTGATGTCCAGTTATTCTGATATATTAAATATCCATCCATAAGACCATAGTCATAGAGAGGAGAACATCTTCCATTGTTATCAAAAAACTCATACTCTTCCTCAAAACCAAATAGGTAATGTCCCAGCTCATGAGCAATCATTCTAATATTTTCATCATCAGTATAATCTATTGGAGGAACCTCATCGTATGACCCGTTGCGAGATTCATCTATATCCCCATACCATTTCCTTGGAATCAGCATAACTGCGTTTCTTTGATTTGTATTAGCTCCATTTATTGAGGCAACTGGTCTACTGCTGTTATGAGCACGTATGCGAATATCTGCTTCATTCCAATACTGCATATCATCACCAATATAAATTGTATCAAGGCATACTTGACCGTCGGTCACATCATATAAATAGTTAGATAATTTTCTAAATCCATTGTTTACGCTTTGCAGATATTCCTCCTTGGCATCCCACTCTACCGAGACAACAAGGTTATATCTAATTTCTGTATGATCCATTATTATATCTTGATTGTCCCCTGTTATTTCATCATAACTTAAAACACCGTTCTCGTCAAATTTACCGTTATCGAGATGCAGATTATACAGCGTTCCTAAAAGTACCGGATGTTTCATTGCCGGTTCTTCATCAACAAGTTTGGCAAACTTAATTTTATCACCGGAACTCACCGTAACTGTACTTCCATCTGTTAGTCTGATTTCAAAATCAGACGTTTGTGCTTGAGCTAAAAATGGAATGATGAGAAAAATCATAACTATTAAAGCTCTCATTAGTTTTGTTTTCATTTTGTACCTCATATTGTTATTAGTTAATTCACTATTCATAATCATCACTGCAACGGTTTTAATTTTATCTTACCGTCAGAGTCTGTGGTAACAACTCCCAATGTATCAGGTGTATAATTTGGAGCATCATCGGCAACTTTGATTAAGTAGAAATCTGTATTAGAAAGTGTATTATTTTGAGAGTCTTTAAGTGTGAGAGTAGAAGATTCCGAATACATTATAATGCTGAACCCTATCGTGTTTATTATTGAAAGGGCAATCTGTCCTTTTTTATTTACAGTAGAGTAGTTTGAGTATGGTAAAGCATATTCCCACAATAATGTACCGTCCGAACGTAACTTTAATGCACCACTACTGTAAACTACATAAATATCTCCATTAGAATTTACTGAAATATCGCGAGGAGCTCCTTGACCGTTATATGTATGGCTCCACAACTCAACACCATCGGAACTGTATTTGTGTACAACTAAATCATCCCAGCTCTCTCCATTACTTAAAACAATTATATTATTGTAGCTATCTACAACTATTTCCTTTGCTAAATTATTTGCAGGTACTGAAGCACTATCAGTTACGATGTTCCAAAGGAGAGAACCTGACGAACTATACTTGTATAACTGTGACAAATGATAATAATTACCGTCGGAAATTATAATACTCATAAAAATTAGATTATTACTATTATCAACCTTGGCAGAAATTGCACTATTTACTGCCCATTCTGACTTGTATGGTACAGCGACATTCCACACTAACCCTTCGTTATTAAATTTGAACAGATGATTTGAAAGTGTTGTACATCTATTGTAGATATCTTCATCAACGCATTCACTTCCAACTATAAAGATATTTCCCAAGTTATCCCCAACTATAGCTCCATCGGTATCTTGTTGATGTAAAGCACCGTCAAAAGAGTATGCCCAACGGAAATTACCTGTCGGACTGTATGCTAAAACAATTATGTCCTCAGAATTACGTGAATCAATTATTCTCGTAAACCCGGATACAAAGAAATCTCCTGTACTATTAAAACAACTGTTATAGCTCCATATCTGATGATTCGTTTGGCTATACGTTTGCTCCCAAATCGCTGCACCTGATACGTTAATGTTATTAAAAAACAATTGAGTTTCTCCAGAATTAAGAAACTCCATCCCGGTAAGTGCTGTTTCATCATTTTGTCCAACTACTGTTTGATTAACATTACCTGAATGAACATCATCATATTCCCATACTATCTTACCTTTTTTATCAAACTTTATTAATCGACTTGTTTCCGAGCTATCAGGTGCCTTATAGGTACACGCAATATATATATTACTTTCTTTATCGAATACGGGTGTATAGATATACATAGAATTAAACACGTTTTCAGAATAAACATGTGTCCATTGTTCTGAAAGCTGTGCCTGAGTTATTGTAGGTATCAATAGTAAACAGAAAACTAAAATCAACATTTTTAAATTATTATTCATATGTTCTCCTTACTGTACCGGTTTTAATTCTATTTTTCCGTCAGTATCTGTTGTTACTATGCCCAACGTATCAGGTGTAAAGTTTGGAGCATCATCGGCAACTTTGATTAAATAGAAATCTGTATTGGAGAGTGCTTTATTTTGAGAGTCTTTAAGGGTGAGAGTAGTTCCCTGTGTGTATTTCATTATTTTCCATGCTGTATTTCCGAAAACATCACGACCATATAAATAAATATTCTTATTATCATCAATTTCCAATAACCTATATATCCGAGTATTACCAAAAGAACTTCTCCAAAGTTGATTAAAGTTTATATCATAACAAGTTATACCGTAGTCACCGAGTCCTTCGTTGTAGTAGACTGTATTTAATAGATATATATTACCTTCATTGTCAAACCAGTTATTATTTCTGTCATCAAATGCTCGATCTGTAAACGCCATAGTACGCAACACAGCACCTGTTGCAACATCAAGCAGGTAAAAATGAGTAACTGTTCTGTCATTTGCGTCTGTAGCTTGTACCTGTAATAACAATTTATCTGTATAAACATCTGCATTAACAGGTATATGATTCCCCTGCATATTATATGTCCAGACAACTGCTCCTGTTTGTACTGCATAGGCGGTTATTCGTTGGTCAGTCCAAGGACCGTACGAACGAACAATAATCAAATCATCTGTTTGACAAAGTATATTCCCATATCTATGAGATAGCTCTGATGCCCATAATAAAACACCTGCAGCACTATATTTTTTTATTGTTGTTGTAAATGGGTTTTGAACTAAAGGATTAAATGGGCAGTTATTGCCTGTTCTGTCTTCTAAGGTTTCAATAATAACTATAGACCCATCCGGTGTAAAATCACTAATGTATCCTTTATGATGGATAAAATCAGCTTTTGATTCACGATGCTCCCATGTATAATTACTATTGTTATATGTATAATAGTTTATTGCATATGTAGCACTCCCGTAGTCAACAGTATTATCCGAACAAGTTACGCGCCAATATGGATTGGTAATAAACACTACATCACCTTTATTATTTATTTTCAATCCACCAGTATAAGTAGAGCGACTTATGTAATCGCCCAAATCTTCATAGCTTGACTTATTTAATAAAGTGGAAGAAATTAAACTACCTGTTTCTGAATAAGTAGATAACAAATGATTAATTGTTGTAATTCTACTGTCTTGGTTAAGAATAGCATAAGAACTGACAAAACTAATTTCATTGTTATTTATAATTGTTGGTACATCATCAGGTTGAGCATATTTACCTAACACCGTTTCATGATACCAAGCCTCTGCTCCACTACTATTTAGTTTCCCTATTCCTATACTTTCAGATTGACTTAATGAGATGCCGGTAAAAACTATTTCATCTGAGTTTATCAACTTAAAGGTATTACTGGCTCCAACCGGAAGCACATATTCCCATACTTTTACTAACTGTGCTTCAGAGACAGACGGTATTATAAATGTCAGGACTAAAATCATTAGTATTACTTTTTTCATTACTACTCCTTTTTACTGCACCGGCTGTATTTTTATTTTTCCGTCAGCATCTGTTGTAACTATTCCCAATGTATCAGGTGTATAATTTGGGGCATCATCGGCGACTTTGATTAAATAAAAATCTATGTTAGAAAGTGTATTATCTTGAGCATCTTTAACGATAAGTTCAGGAAGGGATGCCAGCTTAGCTATTTTGTACCTGCTTACAACAAATACATTTCCGAGTGTGTCGCTAAAGATTTTACCAAAAATATGTATATTAGGAGATGAGCTGATTATGTTTCCATCAATGTAATTTATTTGCTGCAAAACAGTATCAGAAGTTTCAACCAGCACATTACCATCTGAATCAAATCCGTGGAAGGTACCTGTAGCATTACGACGCCAACGGAATGAGCCATCCTGTTCTAAGCATATCAGTGTATTAGGCTGGGTTCCACCAACTAAGAAGTTAACTAAGCTGTAATCAATAGGATTTTCGTAAACAGAAAAAGTAGTTAAATCAGTCGGATTGTTAAATCTCCACTCTAAGTTATTCATACGGTCGTACTTAGTAATGCCATTCAAAATGGGTCGATAGATAGCTCCAGAGGGTCCCAAAATTAAATTATCACTAGGGTTTCTTTCTTGTTTCCAGATTACTCCAGACAGGACACTACATCTCAACTCATAGTACTCAGGTAGAAAAGGGTACTGGGTTTGTTTATTAGTATATTGTACAATAAATTCATCATTCGCATCAGGTCCGATAATGTTACCTGTTGAACCTTCCAATATAGATTCAGTCCCTCCGTCTACTGTAATTCTCGAAATCGCACCGGCATCATTCATAAATGTAATCCTAAGATGTGGATACCCACACGTACCTCCATCGCAGGGTAACCATTCGGTTTCACTCCCTACTACAAGAACATTATCTGCAAAATCAATTCTGGTGGTAATATATTGCGTACCAGGATGGGCAAAAAGAGGTTCCAGTATTGAGGGATTGGAAATTAGTAGACCGGAAGGCGAATATTTTAAGTATGAAGTAAGATTGCTATAACCTCCATTAGGGTTGAAAGGGATTGAATCAAAGGGAATGATAATGTTCCCACTTTGATCCAAATGTAGTCCGCTCTTTCCTACCTCACTACTAGTAATACCTATCTGCCAACCCGGTGTTCCATCAGAGTTTATCTTGTTGAGATAAACAGGTGTAAATCTATTAATGAAATAGAAGTTTCCATTCTTATCTAGCACAGAATAACGCTGATCTGGTGTATCTTGTTCCCATTCCACATAGAGCTGTGCATCAACTTTAAGTGGTAACATGGCAACTATTGTTATAACTAATAGCAATATACTTTTTTTCATTACTACTCCTTTTTACTGCACCGGCTGTATTTTTATTTTTCCGTCAGCATCTGTTTTGACAACACCAAGTGTATCGGGAGTATATAACGGTGCATCATCGGCGACTTTGATTAAATAAAAATCTGTATTAGAAAGTGTATTTCCATTGGTATCATTAAGAGTAAGAGAAGAACCTTGCGTATACTTTGAAAGAATAAAATTAGAACCATTTTTGTGAAGTGTATAGATATTGTTAAAAGTATCAAAACCTCTAATAACATTTGTTCCTGCATCAACGGTAGCTTTCCATCGTTCATTAAGGTTTAAATCAAAAGATACTATTTCTGAGTTTCCGTTCAAAAGGTAAACATTACCATCATTATCTAACATTTTACTGCCGAACTCACCTGCCGGACTAAAACCAAGTGGTGCGCTATTAATCAAAGTTCCTGTAGAGATATCAAACATATAAAGTGAGTTTGAGCTCGCACTTTTTACTTTCATAATCATAATATTATTATGTATTTCAGGTTGATATGCGATAGAACCATCTGGGACTTGATAAGATAATACAATATTACCAGTTGCTAATGATACAACGTTTATCAAAAAACTTTCAGCATTAGATTTATTTGATGTCCATGGTTGACCTGAAGTTTCAATAACAATATAATCTTTAGATTGACCAAGAATAATACCACTTCCCAAAGGTAATTGGGTTCTCCATGCAAGAGAACCGTTAGAATTAAATTTCTGAATATAAACAGTAAAAATCGGAAGACAATCACTAAATATACAATTACAATGTGACACATCTCTATTATTCTCTAATACTGGGATAGAACCATCAGCTGTAACTTCTCCTAAAACAGATGTCTGTTGTGTCGGAGAATTTTCTGAAATCGCTCCAACTTCCCATGCATAACTTGAATTACCCGCATTATAGTAATTCACTGCATAAGATATCAGTGCTATACGAGCTCCAAAAGATGCACAGAGCGTCTCCCAATTGGGTATTGTTGTAGAAACAACATTACCAGAACGTCCCATTCTAAAGCTAGTCCAATAATTATTATTATCAGCAAGTGCTTCATACGTTGATATAGCAAGTTTAGTTTGTGCTAACAAATCACCAGCTTTTGAAACAGACATCGAATAATTTTCTCTCTTCCCCAAACTATCAACTTTAAGACCAACAAAATGTATTGAATTATTGTCACTAACCGTTAATTCAAAACCGTAATCACGACCACCCAGATTAAAAGCATGGTACCAATCGACAGTTCCGTCTTTAGTTAATTTATGTAACCCTATATTGACTTCTCCCCCGTTTGTTCCGGTTAATAGTAAAGGTTCATTCTCATTTATAAATGATAAGTTCTTTCCACTATATAAAAAATTTCCGGAAAACGTGTACTCCCATGATTTACTAAGTTGTGCATTAGAGATAGAAGATATCATAAAAGTAACAACCAAAATCATCATAATCATTTTTTTCATTTTATACCTCAAGTTTCTATATTGTATTCTTTCTAATCACCGCAATTGATACATTCCATATTAGTAGTTACTGCGGCAGCCAGACTGGAAGTACATATATTATTTCCACCAGTCCCTTGCCCATAAGCATTAAAACTTATTGGTACAACCAACGACGTTTGTCCTTCCGGTAGTACTATATCAAATGTTTGTTGTCTCGCTTGTATATTAAAACTACTGGAATCTGCTATATTCCAATAACTGTTACCACTCCAATTGACAGTCATGCGAAGTATAGCTCCTGCCGGGAAACTCAATCCACTTGGTTTTCGGTAAAGAATAGCACCACTAAGAGTTGCGTCCATACCTGATGAAGCATATTCACCAAACCCACTTGCTCCTCCAATAGCTGTCCAAAAGATAGTGTGTTGATTATTTGCACCTATTAAATCCATAGTTGTTGAAACACTTCCACCACCAAATTGACAACCAAAGGAAGCTGATAGACTTAAAGAATTTGACGAAGTAATTCCTGAATCACAGGTAGCAAATATGTTAGAAATACTACTTCCTCCATCATCATTTGGTCCTCCGTAAGCATTGACCGCACAAGTCATAACTCGAAGAGAATATTGTTGTCCCCATATAAAAATAGGTCCCGTACCTGGTACTCCACCAAGGCGATTGACGTGAATAACTTTTTCTTGGATAGAACCTATTCCTGCATCTACTTCAACATGAATTTTAATTGGGTTTGACATATCAGATGGTGTCGTAAAAGATGTCGACCAATCTCCATTGGCATCAGTCAAACCACTTGTTGCACCAAGAGAACCTCCACCGTCAATCCAGACACTTATTTGGGCATCAGGGATTTGTCCGGAGTCAGGGTTGAATACTGTTACATCTAAAGGAATAGTTTCATTTGGTTGTACATAAGAACAGTAATTTGATGCATAAGTTAAACGAGCATATACAATAGGGTCCTTCTCTTTAAACGACACGACAATCGTATCTACTTGTGAGTTAAATTGTCCCTCAGCAAGAACCTCAACAGTTACAGAATCAGCTGTTGAGTCTATTGTAATGATACTGCTAAAGTGTCCTTGTGCATCAGTAACTCCGTTGGTCACGTCGGCACTACCATCGGTTACTAATAAAGTGATATCAATATTCGGTTCCCAGTGAGGATTCCCCTGACTGTCATAATATCCGGCATCAAGACCAAGTACATTGGAACCGTTAGCAGAAATTGTGTTAGAAAAATCAACTTGTAAAGCGAGCTTACTTACAATTGTTATGGTATCAATATTACTGACATATAAATCGTTACCAAAAGTACCACCCGCATACCCTAAACTCTGCATAACTGGATGAATCCATGTATTAGGTCCTGGTGGCTGGGTTCGCATCTGCAGACCTATTTTTCCAAGAGAATCTCTTGCCTGACCGTTAAAACTTCCACTGATATAACTCATCTTGCTCAAATCAGGTATCATCAAATCAATTAGCTCGGGATTGTTTACTCGCACAGAATCCCAGGTCATGTGAGGAAAATTTACATCAAGCTGGGTCGGATAATTATAGTTAGCACTCAGAAAATTGTTTATGGTACCTAACAGCCAAACTGTTACATTCTGTATTATTTGTTCAAAATTACGTAATTGATCTATAATACTTCTTGAAGTTCCTATACTGCGTATCCAATCGGTTAGTGCCATACCTCCGACAACTTGAAGAACAATATCCATCGGAGTTATATTAGGCGGATTATTTTTAGCAGAAATATAAACTATCGCATTAGTAGTATCTCCCACACTTATAGTAGGCTCCACAAAATCAAGCTCTATACTAGAGATTTCTGCTGGAAAGGCAGCAATAACTAGTTTATTAAATATAAAATCTAATTCAGCAATAATATAGCTGACGATAAATTCTATAAAATTAATTTGCGGAATAACTACACCTGCAGCTCCAACATACACAGCTATCTCACTCCAAGATAGTGCAGTATTTCCAATTACCATTGTACCAAAATCTTCTAACAAAGCCTGAAGTTGCATTCTTGCTGCCAGTTCTTCATCTGTAATACCTGTTTGTGACTTTTGTATCAGTAGTGATTTATCGGTTGTGGCTATTGATTTCAAACTATCTGACCATTGAGAAAAGTAGTCTGCATACCCTGACGATACCAACAATGCTGAAAATATTTCTTTATGCATAGAATCAGAAGGTACAAGAGGAGAATTCCCGTTTAGAATATTGGCAAGTGAATTCTCCCCGGTATATAGTATCACATCCATAGCATCATAAGTGGCAAGCATAATCGTATCAATAATGCCGATTGATAAAGCAATATTTCTAATTGCTGCAGCACCTGATTGTAAATCTGCAATTAAAGAATCAGCCGCTCCTTTTGCGTGGGGCAAGGAATCGATTCTGATAACTCCAACAAGACTGTCGACCTCTTTATCAAATCTTAGGAGGGTTACGTTGACCGGTGTAGTTGGCGGAGTATGCCAGGTTGAATTACTGTCTTCGAATATAAGAGGTATGACGGTACGAATTGTTGTACCTGAATCTCTCATTATAGGAACTATCTGCCCACCGATTTCAAGAGACCATACCGTATCTTCACCGACAGGCAACTCTAAGTTAGATACATCTATTATAGTTCCGGGAGCACCTGACGTTGGGTTGAAACTTACATTGTCAAGCATCTCAGAATATGAGACATCAGATGGCTCTATCGGATTTTCTTTGCTGCAGGACAAACATAAAATAAATATCAATAGTACTGAAATTATCAGATATTTTCTCATTTCAAACCTCTTCATTTTCCGGCTGCTTTATTTCGATCTCTAAATCGAGCCAATCACTAAATTCTTTCAAATTTTTGAATTTTATTTCTTTATTTTTCTCAAAACTGACTGCTTTACCTGCCCAATCAGAGTCCTGTTTTGCCATGTGAAGGATGAACTTCATCGGCTTGCCGTGTACTTTTTTATCTTTTTTCATGTTTGTAATATATTTTCCTAAGTGACAGCAGAGTGACAAAAAGAGATAATTTTAGATATTTTTACTATTATTTTTGTTTTTTTTTATTATTTTTAGTTAAATTTCTATAAAAGGCAGGAAAAATGAGGATATTACAATCAAAATTACAAGTACCTGTTAATTCTAAATATTTGATTCAGCGTACAAGACTGTTAGATTCTATCAGCCTTAGCTCCTCTTATAATCTCTACTTACTCAAGGCTCCTGCCGGATTTGGAAAAACTACATTTGCAGCACAACTATATGCATACCTGCCCACGAACCATTTCAAAACATGGGTAACAGTTGATGAAAATGAACAGAATACTGAAAGATTATTATATTATATAGTAACAGGATTATTTAATTCATCTAATGAATTGAATAACAATATAAAAATGGAAGAGTTGTTATCAAATGGTTCATCTATTATAGAAAGAACCGAAGACCTCTGTTTTCTTTTTCAGGAAAAGATAAAAAATATACACTGGTTGTTTTTAGATAATTGGGAATCTGCTGACAATAACGAAAATGGAAAAACTATAAATCAGCTCATACAGCACACAAATCAGAAACTGAAAATTGCTATTACATCAAGAATAAATCCGTCGTTTAATATCTCTCGTTTACAAGAAAAGGAAATAATTAAAATACTTACCCAAAAAGATCTTAAATTTTCATTTACAGAATTTATGGATTCTTTAACTATACGGAAACTGAATTTTGAGAAACAGGAACTCGAACAGCTTTGGAAATTATCTAAAGGTTGGTGTATTAACACAGCCTTTATAGACAAATCTTTTAAACAGAAAAAGTTCTCTTTATTTGACTCCTCAAATGATTATTTTAATTATAAAATGTCTGAAAATTATATACTTGAGGAATATATTAGTAACCTTGATGAAACTTTTATTACACGGCTGATAAAATCTTCTTTTTCAAAAATTATAACACCCGAAATTTTATCAATTCTCTTAAATTCAGAAGAAGAGGTGAAAAAATTCATAAAACAATTGAAAAATTCTTCAATCCCTTATAATGAGTATTGCAGAGATGAAATAAAATACCACCCTATATTTGAAAAGGCATTAACTGTACTTGCCCGGGAAAAACTTAATCAATCAGAAATAGACTCTATAAACAATAAACTAACGGCATACTACCTTTCAAAAGAAATGTACTTAGATGCTCTTGAAAAGGTATCCATGTTGGATAATGAGGAATCTTTATTAGAATTTATTGACTCTCACTGGCTCAAGCTTATAGAACAGGGTGGTTTAAAAGTTATTAATAATTTACTTGCTGAAATTTCTCCAAAGAATAGTTCACATCGTCTCTTTATAAAATTATATTCAAATGTTTTATCTCAGATAAATGATAATTCTGCTGTTATAGACTTCCTTTCTGACAAGATAGATCTTTCATTATATAAAAAAGGAGATATTCTCCTTTGCTCTCTTTGGGTTAAATATTATTGGGCGATTTTACACTCAACAAATAACCCCTCTTATAAAGAGGTGCTGTCATCATGGAATAAGATTGAAAAAGCAAAAGGTCCCTATCCTGAAAAAGATAAAATTGGCGTTGAAATAACTTTAAGCTGTGCTGCCTATACAGAACTAAACTTTGCAAAAGCCAAAATGCATATTAAAAAAAGCATTAAATATATAGGCAATAGTTCTTTTGTATATAAAATAAATCAATTAGATAATTTGGCTATTTTTGAATTTTATACCGGTAATATTGAAAAGGCATTAACAATTTACTACGACAACAAAAAGGAAAGTAAAAGAAAAAAAGTATTCCATGGAATGTCTAACCGTTTACTACAAATTGCCTGGGTACTGATTTCAAGCGGACAAATTAATAAGGGCTTGGAGATAATAGGTGATGCTGAACAAATAATGTTTAAACATGAACCGTTTGATATACAAGCAAAGATGTTTGCTGAACACTATAAAGGAATTGCTCTGTTTTACTTAGGTTTTTATGAAATGGCAATAAAAAAACTACATAATTCATTGCAGTACGCAAAAAAATATAATGAAGAAGAAGTCGTTTACACTAAAATTTATATCGACTATCTTGTATTATTAACAGGGAGTTCAGATTCTCTACTATCTAATGATGAAACTATTTCTATAGCACAGTTCTCACAATCAAATTTATTATATTTAGTATATAAAAGTTATAGTAGTTTTATAAATAAAAAGAAAAAACAATGTTTTGATAATGCCGATAAACTTTTGACCATCAGTTCTAAATCTAAACTACCTTCTTGGCAGGCGTTAGCCAACTTTTTATTAGGGCTCCATGCTGAACTTTCAAATGATTACTCACTTTCTTATAACTATTTTATAAAAGGAATATCAATCTTACAAAAGAACAAAATGTATTCTTATCCGATGTATAACAAAAAAATTACAGAAAGATTGGTATTATATGCTGTTAAAAGTGGAAAATTGCAGTTTATTGATAAAATTTTATGTTCTGATTATACTTTTGAATTTTCCGATGAAATTGATAATCTTGTTTCAAAATTAGAGTTAAAAACAAAAAACTATTTACAACTATTTTCTGTCGCAGAAGCTAATAAAATTCGTGGATTAGTACCTCTGGCAAAAAAACAGATGTCAATTAATCAGAAAAAGTTAAGTAAAAATGCTGCTGAATACCTTAATACCATTTCAAGTATTCCTCTCCCTCCTCTTCAGATAAATATGTTCGGTATTTTCTATGTTCTTTCTGATAACCGCCAGATAAATTTCAAAAGAAAAAAATCTAAACAGCTTTTGCAGATTCTGACTTTAATGTATCCGTCAACAGTCAACGAAGAATAATTAATTGAACTTCTCTGGCCAAATTCAGAAATTACAAAAGGAAAAGCATCACTTAGAACTGCTGTTAAAGACCTTAGAAATGATCTTGATCCATATCACCATACCAGAAAAGACTCATATATTGTAAATAAACAATCACAATATCAACTTGATTTACCGGAAAGTTCTTCTATAGACATTGTTGATTTTATAGATTTTTCCGATAAAATATTAAATACAAGTAATAGTAACCCTGATGAATATTGTATTGAACAATGTTTTAAGTGTGTACAGCTCTATGATAACCGTTTATTAACTGAAGATTTGAATAATTCTTATGCTATAGAAGAACGTGAGTTTTTTCATTTAACATATCAGAATGTAATACTAAGATTTTCAGAATCACTAATCAAAGAAAACAGATTTGAAGAAGCAGTTAATTATTTAGAAAAAGCATTGACGTATGACCATCTTTGGAGGGATGGAATCGAAAAACTCATTAAAACTTATGTTCTGCTGAACAAAACCATCAATGCATACAAAGTCTTTAATAGTTATAAAACTTCATTACACAATAGCTTAGGAATCAAACCTGATAGCGAACTTGTAAGGTTAGTCAGTAATATCTTATAGAATAATTTTAAAATGTCAGAGGGAATCCATAGATCTCTGTATACAATGCGATTATAAATGCTTGTAAAATTTCTACCGCACGCCATTTCTCCCCGCTTTGTGGTATTAAATAATAAAAAATAAACCAACTTACTAATACAATCATAAGAACTGCTAGAAACCATTGTCCTCCAAGATTATTCGCATTCTGTGAGTTCATAATTTATTCTCCAATTTGATTTATAATAAAATGAGAACTATCAAGTATTGTACCAAATTAAAGGATACATTTATAAATGGACTAGAACAAGTTTTGATAATGTTATGAATTATATTAAACAAACTTGGATAATAGTCTTTAATTTTCTTCACTTTTTTTAAAATGATTTTTTTATCAACCAAACTTATATCATCGCTAATGTAATGAACAAATAAGACTTGGCTATCAAAATCCGTCATGCCCAAGTAATCGGCATGGAAGTTGCTCTTATATCAAGTAAGTATTGTAAAATGAATAAAAAAATTTAAAACGTTACAATAGCATTTGAATACTCAAAATAAATTTTCAAATTTCACAACCTTCATAACTCCCCATTCAACCCCTATCTAAACATTAGATAGGGGTTCGACATTAATTATTATTCTTTATTCTCAAACAAGAAAAATCAATACTATTGTAGAATAGTCTCTGATATTCTTAAATGTATAGTATGTGATGTAATTATCTAATATGGTATATAGTGAAGTACGACTATAGGATACGACAAGATAATCGTATTTGGTATGAAGGTTGCTAATATAATAGACAGAAAACAAAATTAAAGGAGTTTATTATGAAACAGAATCTAAAAATCTTGTTAGTTATCGCAATCATGCTGGTTAGTATCGCATCTTTTACTTATGCTCAAATGATGGGTGGTAATCATGACAATTCTTCGATGAATAAATCACAATCAATGTCCAAGTCTTGTACGATGAAAGATGGAGAGATGGCAGATATCGATTCCAAGATGAATATGATGGCACAACAAAATCAAGCGATGGAAGAAAATTTTAATGACTTAGAGATTCACTTTGATGAAATCATGAGAATTGATAATATTAAAATTCTAAAAGAAGAATTACAAAAACATTATTTTATGATGAAAGAAATTCGGAACAATTTTAGTGAACACCAAAAAATGTGTAAGATGATGTCTGAAGTGCATTCTCAAAATATGAATAGTACTATGGGAAATACAACAAATGCTCCCGTAGTACTGTCAAGTCAAAATCCTTCAGGATGTTGTGCAAAGAAGTAATATCTAAGGTTTATGTTCACTTTATACCAGTAAGTTAAATTTACTTAAAACTATTTGGAAAGGTGTAAAATATGGAAAACCTTATTTGGTTAGTAATCATAGGAATCTTTTTCTATTTTATGATGCGAAAAGGCGGTTGTTGTGGTGGTCACTCCCATGGTAGCCACAATAAAAAAGAAGAAATACAATCAACAGATTCAGAAGATAAGAAAAAGGTAAATTCTAATTGTCATTAGAAAGAGGAATTTATGAATAAACTTTGCTTCAAGCCCGTAGCTTTATCTGTAAGCTCATTTATAGTGTTTACCTATATCATTTGCGTGATTTACGGTCTTATTTTTCATGAATATGCGATGCATAAAGCATGGGAATCTTTACTCCCTGGATTTTATTGGTTAACATGGAATACATTTATAATCGGATTGGTTGAATCAGTTCTATACGGAATATATGTAGCATTAATATTTGTACCACTATTCAATTATTTCAACAAAAAATATGGTCAAACATGTGCAGGTAAATCGTAAACTTCAAATGTATGATTTACGCAAATAGTATTTTTGGAGTCTTATAAAATACATTAATTCTCATATTTTAATTACATAAATTCCCTTATGTACAATAGATATTTACGCAGGTGCTAATATGATTAAATTCAAAATGTTATTAGTGTGTATTTTATGGGCACTATGTTATCCCTTCATCTCTATAGGTTTAGATCAAGCACCTCCACTATATTTTGCTTTTATGCGCTCATCCATCGCTGGTGTAGCTTTATTACTGTTATGCATCAGAAGAGAAGAACCAATAGTACCAAAAGATTGGAAAACCTGGTCATCTATTATAATCATTGGAATTGGGTATACATCATTAGGATTTAGTGGAATGTTTTTAGCAGGTAGCCTTGTTTCTCCAGGACTTGCGACAGTTATTTCTAATTTACAACCTATGATTGCAATTGTTTTTGCATATATATTGACTGTCGAAAAAATTACTTCTAAGCAATTGATAGCATCGTTAATAGGTTTAACAGGTATTATCACCATAGTCTTGCCATCTCTTATCAATATGCAAGGAAATCTGAGTCAAGGAGGAGTCGGGTTTGTATTATTAGGTGCTTCCGGGGTTGCGTTCGGAAATGTTTGGCTCAAAAAAATATCAACAAGTTTTGATATGTTGCTAATAAGTGCGTGGCAATTTATTCTTGGAAGTATCCCTCTTGGAATAGGTGCTCTGATATTTGAAGATTCACAGGACATTATCTTTGGTCAATCGCTAATACTTTCTTTGTCAGTTCTTGCTATTCCAGGAACAGCTATTGCAACTTATTTATGGTTCCATCTTTTAAAAATCGAACGGCTTCATCGCTTAAATGCTTATACATTTTTAACTCCTTTATTTGCTCTTTTCATAGGAGGAGTGTTTATGAATGAAACCCTTGAAATAAATGAAATAATAGGGACAGTAATCATAACTATAGGAATAATAGTATTGAATGTTAGAAAAGTAAAAATAGGGATAAGGTAGACACACAATAGTAGCAAATAGTTAAACTAATGTAAAGTTACCTGTAAATTTATTCTTCGTGACTACTTTCTTCTTGTGTGAGGCTATTTTCTGAAATTTGTTTCAGGCTGTTGTTAATCCAAACATTAATAGAATCAATCTCTTCAGAAGAAAAACCTGCGTTCCAATGAAGCATCTTATACTTAAATGGTGGCATTTCCCCTTTTTCAAGAACTTCTTTTATCGCGTTCAGATCTTCAAGTGGTGTACCATGCCCTAAAAATGGAAAACCCTTTGACATATCCAAATGTTTTCTTGCTTCTTTAATGTCTTCATCAATCAAGCCCTTTACTAAAGGAAGTTTATAGTACCATGGAAAAGTCGTTTGATCAGTATGACAATCAAAACAAGCACGCTGAAAAAGAGGTTGCAGATTCTGAAGACCATTCTGAATAATCGCATAAATTGAATCCAAGACAATCTGAGTACTATCATTTGGAATAACGTCAGATTCTACAGCATTTGAATCGGAAACAGTATGAGGTTTATTCTTATGAGCAAAGACAGCAATATTAACAAATATCAAAATAATTACAAACAGATAAATACTTAGTGTTCTGTTACCGGTGAGTTTTCTTTCATTCATAATTTATATCCCAACTTATTTAAGGTATATATCCATGCTCTAAGTTTAGTAAAGACTCTCTGTCATCAAACTGGTTATTCCATAATTGGTCTATGGAATAGATGAGTGAAAACTGAATGCGAGTTTCGTTATCTCCATAGAGATTCTTCAAATCACCAGAAAAATCTTTATATTGTATTTGTAAGCCTACATCAAAATTCTCACCAATTCTGTAAAAAATACTGCTGGCAATTTGGAAAAGTTTAGATGGTTGGATAGTGTTTAGAAACTTCTTATACCCCCCCGAAAATGCTACTTGAAGAGAGGGACGTTCCATCTTACGGTATAGGTAGCGTATTGAAGAATAATTTCCAATTGCTTCTGTACGGGTCAAATCACCAAACTCATTAATCTCTTGTACTTCTCTAAAACCGGAATTATAGATTGTCTGTGAACGCAGATCCCAAAAATGTACTGGATCAGGTTTGAGGTTTATTGCAAAACTGAACAAAATATTCTTTAATGCTTGATCATACTCACTAGAAAATCCAGGTCTGTCTGTCAAGAAGTTGTTTGTTCCAATACTTACGGATTGAATGATAGAGCGGTTCCATCTCTGAGATTGAGGAACTTTATATTGCAGGACAAAACCTAAGGCATTTAAACCGAAGTCTGTTTCGGCTACACCTAAAGTTTTCGGAGTCTTTCTAAAATGTTCTGCATGAACTTGTAATTGATAACGTTGACTAAATAGATGAATGAATTCTATCACATTACCATACTGATGATCCTCACTATTTTCACCGCTAGAAAATGGATTAAGAGCTGTCGTCAGAAGCAAAGCATCGTCATCGCGCAACAAGGGAAAGTCGAGCAGAGTCGTTTTTACTCGAGAGCGACCCATTTTAAAAATATTAGACTTATTCTCAATTTTAATAAATGTTTGATGAAAAAACACTTGTCCAAGATCAGAATCAGCATCTGGAAATTGAAAACCTATTACTAATTGACCACGAAACTTGTTATACATTTTTTGTCTGAAACCAACCATGAAATCAGTGTCGGAAAAATCACTTATAGCATCGGTAGTTTGATTATTTTTACTATCAACATTAAGAGACATAACACCACGTGCTCCCAGTTGGATTTCAGGACTCACTTCAGCTTCTACAGAAGCTGCTGACAAAATAAAAACAAAAATGATACTTGCAAAAATACTACCTCTTAACATTATATTCTCCCTGCTCACAAACTTTAAAGACATTCATACAATCAATCACTATTGTGTCCAAACCTCTCATCCCTATTCATCAAGGGCAACTATTGGCAAGCTTTTAAGTCCCATTTTCTTGGCCATGTGGTTCAATTCCATTTCTTCAATTGGTGTATCTTCATATATCAACGCGAGTAGATTTCCACCAGGATATAATCCATTATTGGTAACACGTCTGGTATCGTGGTCATGAAATGTCCAGATACCTCTATTTTTTCCTTCAATCACAATATCAATTGTCTTGCCGGGGCTAAGTCGAACCGTGTTCATTTGCCATGGTTGAGGTACAGGGACACCATCGTCGCATACAAGCCAGAAATCATGTCCATGCAAATGTAAATAATGCTCTTCCGTACCAGCATTTATTAAACGAACCCGAATACTTTCCCCTTTTTTAATTAACAGATTTGGTGTCATCGGATATGATTTGCCATTAACGGTAAACCAGTTTGGTTGTGGAAGTTCAGATGGAGAGCGACGGTTAGTTACATAAGGAGGCTGATAACCCTTCTCTACTGCTGCAACGAATTCATCTTTTGTATCGAAAGTTGCAAATCTTTCTTTATCAAAACGACCCTGTTTCATCAGATACATTCGCTCTTTCATTCTATCCAACATAACATTCAATTCTTTTCTAATAAAATTAACATCGTGGGCAGAATAGACAAGAGTATATTCTCGTTCATAACCGTACTGTTTTTTGATAGGGTCATCAGGGTCTTCAACAATAAAGCTACCATACATTCCGGCCTGCATATGAAGCAAAGTCCCCCAGTGACAATGATAAAAGTGAGTACCATACGGTTCAGCAACAAATTCATAAACAAATTCTTTACCTGGCATGACTGGCATTTGTGTTACATATGGAACACCATCCATACGCCACGGTACATATATCCCATGCCAATGTATAGTGTGATTAAGTTCTGTCATGTTTTTGAATATAACCCTGACCTTATCGCCGCGAGTAACTCTTAGCTCTGGTCCTGGAATTTGATTGTTAAAAGCAAGAGTGTGAAAACTAAATCCTGGGACCACTTCCTGCTGATATATATCTACAGAAAGATGAAACTCTTTTACATCACCATCCATTATTGGTGTCAATGGCTTTTGAAATCTTTCAGAAACAGCTGCTATAGCATTGGGTGTAAGAAGTGAAACCGGAAAAAGCGACACAGCTGATATAGCGGCTCCAGTCTTGATAAAATTTCGCCTATCCATATATTAACCTTTGCTTTAATATTTTATTGGTTAATTAGTTTATTATATTTAACTTAGTCGTGGGCTACAAACGTGTCAACAAAAATAGGCTTAGTGGATACTTTGTAAAATACTCTTCTTTGTGTAACTATTTAAGCTTATTAAGAAACAGAGGCAGCTATAAATAATGAATAACTTACCGGTTATTCATAAATTTGTTGTACTTAAGTAATTGACGAGTAGGACGGTATTTATAGAGAGCAAATATTTTAAATCTCATTAGTTATCAATAGAAAAAGAAAAACACTTCAGACTTTTTTTGGAGATTTTTATAAGTTCTAACAGACTTGACTCTGATTACTTTTCTATTATTAAGCGACGTTAACAAAGCTTGTCGTTTTTAAAGTTTCTGTTAGACCTGCAAATCGATCTATAATTAAAGATGAAAACTTTAATATCAATACTAGATAAACACTTAGTAATACTACAAAGTAATTTCAATTGTTTGTTAATAATAATTTCAGATACTACTTTTGTTAGTTTGGGTTACTTGCCTTGTTAGGTAAAACTCGTTTCCAAACAAAACTCTTTTTTATAAATAAAATTTTTACCTGAATTTTTAAATGCCGGTCATCTATAAGGGTTAGTTTAGGTGAAACAGTTCTCCCTTTTCTGTAGGCATATAGTTTTCCATCTTTCCAACTGTTCTTCCCATCAAATTTGAAATTTTTCATAATTTCTAACCCAAACAATTGGCGTGTTCTTAATTCTTTATTTTTGTTTTTTTCATCGAGCGGTAGTCTGCCTGTTGAGTCTGTTTGCTTTATCCATATAATTTTTCCACAAAAATATTCATCACACTTATATATCTCTATTTTTTCAACAGTCTCGCCATCTTCTTCTATCGCCCAAACTCCGATTATATCATCCCTTTGAGTCTCACTGGCATTTGTGATTGAGAATGAAAATATCAGACTTAATAAAACTAAGAATACCGTTTGTATTTTATTACTAAAATATTTCATTTATACTCCTTAATTGTTTCTTGTTTTTAAAGCTAAAATCTCTAATATAAAACGAGCTGCAGTTTTACCATAGACATACAAAGATTCTTGCTTGTTTGATTGTTTCCAAGAAGCAATTTTCATTCGCATATATCCTAAAATCAGAAGTGTCATCTGTTCGGCATCATCGCTAACCCATTGTGAATCGTTTTTCCCGTCTTCGAGAATACTTTTTAATAATCCTATACGATGAGATCGCAATTGCCGCAATTTACTTTCAATTCGACGAGAGCCGGAGATACTTTCGTCGGCAAGAAGTAAAGTAGCCATTGCCGGATTTGAATCTAAAAAAGCGAAGTGAAAAATGATATATTTTTCAATTTTTACATGTGGGTCTGTAATTAATTCCAACTCAGCACCAAGTGTATTTCCAAATTTAATAGCCCATTGAATTACATCCGTCAATATCTCAACCTGCGAAGAATACAATTCCGAAATATCACTTAACTCCAAATCCACTATCTCTGAAATATTCTTCAGAGTAACGGCATTATATCCATTATGGTATAGTAGCTTCAATGCAGCTATTCTAATATTTTGTCTTAACTCTTCTGTGTTGTCATTAGGATTAAGAACAGGTGCTGTATGTATAATATTATTTTTATTCATTAGTCACCTGTTCAAGATTGTTTGAGTTAGACGAAAAGAACTTCGTAGTAATTTCGTCGAAGCTGTCATAGAGTACCGGTATCACTATCATGGTTAACAATGTAGATGCGGTCATTCCTCCGATAACAGCAATAGCCAAAGGAGAAAATCTTTCAGCACCAAGGGCCCATTCCATAGCGAGCGGTATCATCCCAACTATAGTTGAAAGCGATGTCATCATAATCGGACGGAATCTTAAATTTACTGACTCAATAATAGCTTTACGTTTTTGTATGCCATTGGCACGTTGTTTACGAATAACATCTATAAGTATAATTGAATTATTAACAAGAATACCTATCAATAAGATGAATCCCAACATAACAGGCATTGAAATAGATTTATCACCAAGCCAAAGAGCTGTTCCAACTCCAAAAAGAGAAAGAGGAATACTCATCAAAACTGTAATTGGATGTATAAATGATTTAAACTGTGCGACAAGTAACAGATATACAGCAACAAAAGCAATGATTAATGCGAATATCAATTCGTTTCTTGACTCTTTTAAATCTTTATCCTCGCCAAGTAATTCTACCGAATACCCTTTTGGAACTACCAATTTTTCTATTGATTCCACAACATCAGCAACTACAAAGTTTAAAGCACGACCCTGATGAAGCGCTAAGATATCTACAGTAGGTTGTAGATTTTCTCTAGTCACCAAACCTTGAACCAATTTTTCTTCTTTTTTAACAATCGCTCCAAGCGGTACTGATTGACCATCTACTTGTGAAACTGCTCGTACTTCAAATATATCACTTTCAGTTAAACGGAATTTTTTATCATAACGAACTTTAATAGGTGTATCATCCCCAAGCGGGTTTCGTAGCATACCGGCGTTAATACCATCAAGTGAATATGCTAGTTCTCTTGCCACAAATGCTGGAGTGAAACCAATCTCAAGAGCACGGTCACGGTTAACAGACAACAGAATATTTTTTTGATCTCTTCGCCAACTTCGGTACGGATTAGTAACTGACTCAATAGGTTTTATTGCTTCAAGAACCTCATCACCAAGTTTATCAAGTACTAACGGGTCTTCCCCACGAATACTGACTACAATGGAAGATGCTGTTGTAGCTTTCGCAGTAGATCCTGATTCACGTACTACAAGATTTTCGATACCTGGGACTTTACTAAATTTTTCACGAAATTTATCCTGAATTTCCCAAATAGTCCTATCTCTCTCATTACGTGGTGTCAACGTAAACGAAATATATCCCTTCGTAGGACCCTGTACACCCCCGCCACCCAAAGAGTGCATCCCCGGTTCAAATCCTATTTGAGTAGACAGCTGTACAACTTCCGGGTCTTCAAGAATAATCCGTTCAATTTCATTAAGCACGGACTCTGTTTGATCAAGGGATGAACCCGAGGTTGTTTCGACAGTAACAAATCCATTACCGCTATCCATAATCGGTAACAGTTCACTTCCCTGTTTTTGAATGAACATTAATCCGACAACAAGAAGTAATATAGCCGAAACAAAAACTATCCATCGATTAGTTAATGACTTTTCTAATAAAAACAGATACCCTTTTTTAATTATATTCATCAGATTATTCCAAGGAGCAGATATCTTTTCAGAAAAGGCTTCTAGCTTACCATCTTTACCTGATGTCATTGTTGTTAAAATTGGTACGATGACTAAGGCTACGACAAGTGAAGAAAGAAAGGCTAGAATAAGTGTTCCTGCTAAAGGTCCGAAAGTTTTTCCGATGAATCCATACAAAAATAATAGGGGTATCAATACAGCCAGAGTTGTAGCATTCCCGGCAATAATAGCAAATTGAATTTCAGATGAACCAACACTTGCCGCCTCATCAGGTGATAAATTTTCTTCATTAAATCGACGTGTAATATTTTCCAAGACTACAACCGATGCATCGACCACCATCCCTACAGCCAGAATAATTGCTGTTAAAGTTACTAAATTTAATTCTAAGCCAAGAATTTTCATTCCAGCAAAAGTCAAAAGAAACGACATAGGCATTGAAATAATAACAACAACCCCCTGCTTAAAACTACCTAGAAATAGAAATATTATTATCGCAGCCAATAGTAGGGCTTGACCAACAGAACCTATCATATTATCAACAACTAATTGAGTAAAAGTAGCCGATTCTTCAGCTTCATTAAACTGGATACCCGGATAACGTTTTGATAACTCTTCAAATTTTTCTCTTGCTCGTAAAACAACTTCAACTGTATTGGCATCATCCTGTCTGAATATCTGAATAGCTATTGCTTTTTTGCCGTTCACATGAAAACGGGAGAGATCTTCACTACCGCCATATTTTATCTCAGCAATATCTTCGAGAAGAATACGATTGCCGTCTTTAAGTCTTATAGGAATCTGTGCTATCTCTTTTACAGTTTTACTTTCCGCATATAATCGAAAAGTAAATTGTTGTACTTTAGAATCAATTTTACCGGCAGGTATACTGACGTTATACTGTTTGATAGCTTCAGCAACAGCTGAAATCGGAATATTATAAATATCTAAACGGTTTCTATCTACTAATATAGATATTTCAGGTTTATTGCCGCCAAACACATCAACTGCCGCAACACCCACCACACGTTGCAATTCGGGTGCTATAACTTCTTCAGCTATACTTCTGACATCAACAAGATCGTTACTTTGTAATCCCATTGTCAGAACAGGACGGTCTGATGTAGAAAATTTTAAAACCTGAGGTTCTAATATGTTCTGAGGAAGCTTATCTTGGATTCTAGACAGTGCATTTTGAACGTCCAATGCCGCCATGTCAACATCTATATTATATCGGAACTCAACAGTTACGACAGACATTCCGTCCTGAGAAGTTGATGAGACATTATAAACACCCTCAAGAGTTGAACATTCTTTTTCAATCGGGTCAGAAACCAAATCGGCGGCATCTTCAGCTGATGCCCCCGGAAATGCTGTTAATACATTTACCAAAGGAGGAGCAGTATCAGGAAATAATTGTATTGGAATTGAAAAATATGATATCACTCCAAAAAATATAGCTGCTATAGAAATAGCATATATTGTATATTTGTTTTTAAGTCCAAATTCAGATATAGTCATAATATTTAGCTCTCATCTTTTACAGGATACACTATTGTACTGTCAGATAGATTTGCAATATTTGAAACCGCTACCGGATCAGTACCATTCCAATTAAATTCTATTGCTACCCACCCTGCTTGTTTTATCCCAAGTGAAACAGGTGTACGAATCGCTTTATTATCTTTAATAAGAAAAATAAACTGCTTATTTTCTTTATTAAATACTGCTGATTCCGGGACAGACAATACCTGATTTTGTTGATTTAAAATAAGATTAACTGTAAGTGCTTCTCCTAAACGAATTTCATTAAAAGATTGTGATGGGATTTGAATTTTAACAGTAAACGTTCTACCTATTCCTGTTGGAGCTGATGCGATACTTGAGATTTTTGAAGCAATTTTATTACCTGTATGCGTAATTATATTAATAACAGTACCTACTTTAATTCCTTTGTTAATATCTTCTTGGATAACTTCAACATGCAACTCAAGTTTATTATTGCCAATCAACAGTAAAGATTGACCCGGCATAACATGTTGACCAAGTTCAACATAATGCTTAAGAACAGTTCCATCAAACAAAGCTGTTTCTTTTGCTTTTCTAAGGCGAGATTTTACTTCCGCCAGTGATGCTTGCGATGTTTCAAATGCTTTTTTTGAAATGTCAAACTGTTCTTGTGAGATAGCATTTTTGGCCAATAGATTCTTATTTTTATTGAGATGTTGTTCCCAATATGCATATTCTGCTTCAAGTTTTTTCACATTCGCGTCTAAATCAGGTACTGATAATTTAATAAGTACATCACTTTTATTAAATGTCGTACCTTCCTCAATAGGTGCAGATACAACCGTTCCCTGCACTTGTGATATAACAGGAATTTCTTTTGTTGCATGCACAGAACCGATATATGTCAAATGCTCTGACATATCAAGAAACTGCGGACTACTGACACGAACAGCAATAGGTTGGATTACTTCATTTGTTTCATCATCACTTGAACATCCTGACGTAATCTGTAGCAAGAGAACCATAACTAATAAACCTATAATTGATTTTAATCTATTGAGTGATTTCTGCTTCAATCTCATTGTAAACCTCCGGTAATCTTTATTGCCTTTTCTTTTGATAATGTTCCTGTAATAAAGACATATCGCAAAAGTGCTGATCTTGCTGAGAACAATAATTTATTTTTATCAACCTGCAGTTGTAAAAGCTCAAGTTCCTGAATATGTAAATCCCGTAGTGGAATACGACCGGCTTTATATAGTTCTTCCTGTGCTGCCACTGACTTTATTTTTTCATTTTCAGCTTGAGTAAGCAAATTAAAGCGAGTTTGATTTGAACGATAATCTTCTAATGCTATTTGTAAATTAGTCTTTTGTTCTAATTCAGCACTAAGAACAGCTTGACTTGATGCAAATGCGAGAGATTTTGTCTCACGAATTTTATTTATTCTCGTGCCTCCCTGAAAAATTGGAATCGATAGTTTTATTCCCGCAGCCCATTCACCAATTGGATCCCATTCTGCACCTGAACGATACACGTAAGAACCAAACAACGAAGCTTCAGGCCAAAAACTTTTCTTGGCAATAGATGAAACAGCTAATGATTTTTGATTACGAGCTATAGCGGCTTCCAGTATTGGTCCGATTATATTCGTATCAATAATATCAGAATCATAATGCGTATCAACTCTATCAGTAGATGAATCATTGACCGATGGCAGTATTGGCGTTATAGGTTTAAATTTCCCAACTAATAAACCTAATCTTAGATCTATCTGATTTTTTGAGATATATACTGCTATCGAATCTGCTTGTGCCGACGCTAAGGTCGATGCTACTAATGCAACATCTCCCGGAGGAACTCTTCCTTCGCTTTCTAAGGCAAGAAGATCTTGATAACGGAGATTGAGAAGATCAAGTCGTTTATATATTAAATCGGACTGGTCATCGACTTGTCGAGCAAAAAGGAAGAGTTCTGCAATCTGCTTCATCAACGATTGTTCAGCAAGTCGTTTATAAGCCTTATTTTCCTTCTCAGATGCTTTAGCTATATTGCGATTAGACGTGCGACGTCCACCATCAAAAATAGGTAAGGTAAGATTGAAATTTGCATTATATATATCATTATCAAGTGCTGGGAAAACTCCGATTTCGTGAATGGGAGTTATCGTACTAGGTTCTTGATATTTTGTATATCCTGCATTCAAACTAAGTTGTGGTAGAAAATAACCTGTCGCTTGACTAACTGAAGCTTTGGCTGCTTTTGTTTTTGCTTGTGCAGCCAGCAATGATGGATTCACTGATAATGATAAATCAAGTGCTTCCTCTAAAGTCAACGAAGTCTGACTATATGATTGCTCAGCTACACATATAAACAAAATAAGTATAATAATTCTTTTAAGTTTCATTTTTCACCTATCCGCCTTAATCAACTACTTACTTTTTCTTTTTATTTTAAGGTTTTTAAACCTGTTATTTGCATATGTCATATGACAACTAACACAACTTTGAGTCATTTCTGAATAAAGATTTATTGCTGTTTTAAAATCATTTGTATCCACAGCATTTGCAACTGCATTAGCAGTCATATGAAATTTTTGATCCATCTTAATAAAACCTTTTGGAAGTATTTTCATAATCTTCTTAAGTTCTTGTAAGTTAAATTCCTGCTTCAAATTAGTATTGCTTATTTCTAAAGCTGCACGTGATGAATTTATAGCATCTCCCCGAACAATAAATTCAAGTAGATTCCCCATCAAATGTGTAATAGTAGTCATTTCGTGAATTAAAACAGCATGCACATTTTCTGGTAGTTGTAACTGCTGCGATTTTGCACTTGTAGAATCATGAGTTTGCATTGTTTGAGCTATCGAAATTGTACTGAACGATAGAATAATGACAGTAGCAATGATTACTTTTTTTAAAAACATCTTATCTCCTAAAATTTAATTATATTATTTCATTTTTATTATTTTTATCGCATATGCTTTGAATCGTAATCGGCAATAATAATTTAAATATATCTTTTTCGACGTCACTTTTTATACCCAGTCTTTTTTGTATAGCCAATGATGCTGACATTCCGATAAAAACCATCGAGTACTCTTGAACAGATGATGTTGATAAATTTGGGTTCAATTCTGTAATAGTTTCATCAAGTATCTGCTGATACTCTTCAAAAATAAGTTTAATATGTTTAATAAGATCATGCTTTTTACTTGAAGCAATTTCCGCCATAAAAACCACAGGCAGACCATTTAGCTTGAGAACTGTTTTGATATGGTGAGTAACTATTTTTTTGAGTCGTACTGCTGGGGTCTCTTCAGAACATTTTATTTTATATAGAGGAGCTAGTAACGTTTTTTTGATAATATTTATTATTCCAATAAGAAGTTTTGTTTTATCCGGAAAATATCTATAAGCCGAAGGCTCCTTAATACCCACTCTATCCGCAACTTTTTTCATCGTGACCGCTTGCAGACCACCATTGAGAATAAGATACATGGTTTCTTTTAAAATTTCTTCTTGTCGACTATTGACTTTTTGTTCGTTTTTCTTCACTTCTTCTCCTTTAACTAGCTAGTACTTGCTAGCCTATATAGCACATTAAAATTATTTGTCAACCTTTATTTATTAGTTATAAATTAATATAACTTAATTGGGTAGACACTTATTCGATGTTAAAAGAGTGTAACATGTAAAAATCCCTCTGCGATTACCCATATAATATGTTGAACCATAGCTAAATACAAAAAACAGACGTACTCTAAAATTACCTTATTTGCAAGGGTTTATGCTCTATTGCACCCATTTTTCTTAGGTGATTTCTTCTAAATCATTTTAGGTTTTGATATGAATCTCTGCTAAAAAAGATTAAAACATTCTTCATAATCTATCTGTTCAAGACATACTAATATAATCTTTTGATATAAAATTGATTCGTCTTTAATAGTTTTTATTTCGACATTTTTTTTAATATATCCTTGCGATTTCCTGAGATAGTGTGGTACAAGTCTTTTCTGCAGGAAACATACCCCCTTAAACTGTTGTCAAGTAATAAGTTAATGGATATATGAATTATAATGGAGGTGGGGGGAATCGAAAAACACGGTTTTTACAACCTCTTGTGAGACTTCTAATTACAGCGTATCGCAATGAAATTCAATAAGTTACATCTTTTATTTAGTTGTACTTGGTTTTAGGTAAATTGGTCTATTTTGACCCCAATGTGGCACAAATATGGCACAAGCTTGTATGTCAAAATAAACCCGGTTGTGTGAGCGTATCACCCAAAAAGGATTATTTAATATAATACTATTATCAATATCAGGAATCTCTACTCGTTACAGTAAATCTATTTTATTTTTCTTTTATAAGTCTTTTTAATTCCTCAATCTCTTTTTGTTGTTCTTTTACTGCTTCTACCAACACCGCAACAATATTTGCATATTCAACTGATTTATAACCGTTCTCATCAGTATGAACTATATTCGGTAGAATTTTTTCAACATCCTGAGCAATCAGACCAATTTTAGTTCCTGTGGGGAAATTCATATCGGCAAACTCTTTTGTTCGCCAGTCAAAAGAGACTCCTTCTAACTGCTGTATTTTATCAAGTGAGTTCTCAAGTGCATGTATATTTTTTTTCCATCGTTTATCAGAGTGGTACAAAGTTGTATTATTTCCGATATCTCCTCTGACATCCAATGTATAATTGGGGGTCAAAGTACCTATACCTACTCTTGTATCGTTAACAGCTAAGACATCGTTTAAAGCACTACCCAATATAAGGCGACTGGTACCGCCATCTGCTCGCATGCGAACATCACCGGCACCGCCACCTAACATAGCTACTCCAATTTTAAATCTGTGAGTGGAGTTTCCTACTTTAAAATCACCCTCTGTTGTCCCTGGATTCCAGTTTCCACCTTTCACCTGCAGTTGAGCATCAGGTTGAGAAACACCCACACCTAAATTACCGTTAACTTCTACAACCCCATCAAAATATCCAGCTAATCCTGTTGGTTGGTTTATATACAAGCCTGTATCAGCACCTCCTATGAAAGCTGAAACTCCGCCAGCTCGTTCAGCATGAAAACATTTACCGGTTCCACTGCCGTCATGACCAGCATGTACACCATGTCCAGAACCGAATCCATTACTCCATATTTCTTCTGAAGTGATAGGTCCAAAGAAATCTGTATTTCCGATAATTTTAACATTTCCATCAAGTATCGCGGCATACCCACCATAGCCAGTAGTATTAATATATAAACCTGTATCGGGTAACCCCAAATTGATTGTGTGTCCCGAAACTCTTTGGATTTTTATCGAGGGGTCACTACCTCCGGCATCAAGAATATTTAATGAGGTTCCACTATAAGCTTGAATAGAAATAGCATCCCCGGTACCTGATTTTTCTATATTAACAGCATCTCCACTGCCAAATTGTTCTACTCTTAAGGCATTACCCGAGCCATGAGAATGAGCATTAATAGCATCACCACTTCCGGATGCAACATAAGCGTGGAGAGCATCACCGTCTCCGACTACTACATCAAATTTCCCCGCTACGCCCCAATGGGTGCCAACTGCCAAAGAAGTATCATTTTCAGTAGAATTTAAATTACTTACCGAAAGTAAAGCTCTATGAACATTGGCACCTATTATTACAGAATCTGAATAATTTAGCGGTGAGATTGTTGTTCCGTTGTCAATCCATCCGCTATTATTAACAACATACAGAGCCGTATCTGCTATCTGTGCTTTTAGGGCAAATCCTACCGAGCTGAACTGTGTTCTCGGAGTAATAATTTCACTATCAAAACTTACTTCCAGCCAAAGAGCAGAGTCAGATGTTAAATTATTTGGAAATGGAACAATCACACCCAACTCATAACTGAATAAACCTTCAATGACAGCAACGGTCTGGCTACCACTTGACCAAACGGTAGTACCCCCGACTGCCGTCCGAAAAAGTGAAAATGTCATTTGATAATTACCCGATGCCATCGGCTGTCCTGATGCATCATCTACTTTCCCCTGATAGCTGATATGACTTGGCACGGCAGCAAAAATTCATAGTGTCAAAACAGTTGTAATTACAACAGCTAGAATTGATTTTCTCATAAGAACCTTCTTTTTTTGATAGTATTTTTTTCATATTTTCTGTTATCATTTCCAATTTATTTACAAACACCATTATAGCAGTGAAGCCTGTTATCAAAATAGTAGCATTGAGGGTCATCATTTGATTGCTGATATTGAATTGAAGATGTAGAACCGTTTCTATATTTAATAGTAATAGTACCCCGCTGAACATTTCCTTCAATTGACCATGAACCGCTGTTGCCGCTTTCAGATGCACTCCCCCAAGCCGAGGATGCGTCGCTTCCATAATAACCTGCTTCGTAACTCTCATAATAATTACCATTAGAACATAACCCCATTTGATTTTCAGATCCTCCGCCACTCAAAGCACCGGAATAACTGTACCACTGCCCTGAAAATCTTTTTACCAACTCTGGATCGCCTCCCGGTTTTCCATTTCCAACAATATCTTTAATAGCTGCTGAGGCATAATTCATTGTACCTGTTTCGGAGCTTAAATCAATATCGACTCTTTGGTTTTCAGTAGTGATAACCGCTTCAATTTCTTTATCAGATATTCTGATTTTATAATATCCCGGACGAAGTCCTGAAAATTTGTATTTCCCTAGAAAATTACTGTTCTTACTTGCTATCGGTTTATCACTGTTTCCGTCAACAAGAAGAACCATAACATTTGATGCCGGTTCGGTAGCTGTATTTCCGACATACCCCCAAATTGTAAACCCTGCTTCTAAATTTCCTTGAGTGGGAGGCATACAGCCAAATAAAACTACTATGAGCATGATCGCAGTAAATAACTTTGTTTTTTGATACATCTTTATTTTCCTTCTAGAACTTTCAAATACCTCTATTTTATTTAATCACCACTATCAAGACATACATCTTAACAACAATATATCTGTTATTGTTGTTTTTTATACCAAACTATCTTTCTTGCTCCAATACCTTCAAAAGTTAATTGAGTTAGTTCTCCATTTTCTAAATTTACCTTAAAGATATCTCCATTCATTG